>NZ_DASVGJ010000057.1:0-30164 GCF_036379615.1 Brachybacterium sp. | reverse complement strand
TCGGACTCGTAGTTCTCGAGTTCCTGGGCGCTCACCGACGCTCCTTCCCATCCTGCGGGTACCACAGGTCATCCCACAGTACGCCAGCATCCCCGGTGCCCGAGAGCGATCCCGCCTCGCCCGGCACGGCCAGGAACCCGTCGCTCCCCGTCGCCGTCGGCGCAGGCCCCGGCACGGGCGCGGTCACCGGGACGAGCTCCGTCACCGGCACGGGCAGTGACGCCGTCACGCGGCGTGCGACGGGCCGAGAACCCAGTCGCCAGCTGCGTCGGTGGTGCTCGTGCGCGCCGAGCCGGTCGATCGCCTCGCGGTGGACCGCGGAGCCGTACCCCTTGTTCGAGGCCCAGCAGTACTCGGGGGCGACGGCATCGAGCGCGACCATGTGCTCGTCACGGGCGACCTTGGCCAGGATGCTGGCGGCGGCCACGCTCACGCAGTCGCGATCGGCGGCGACCTGGAGGTGCACCAGCGGAGCCGGGTGCTCGGCGGTGGTGAGCCCCGCGGTGAGGACGTCGACGTCGCCGTCCAGCACGATCGCATCGATCTCGGAGCCCAGATCGAGTGCGTCCAGTGCTCGCAGGGCAGCGCTGGTCAGCGCGGGCATGATCCCGAGCTCATCGATCTCGGCCCCCGTCGCCCACCCCACGGCACCGGCGTGCGCAGCGGCCAGGATGGGATCGACGAGCGCCGACCGGCGACGCGCGGTGAGCTTCTTGGAATCGCGGACACCCTCGGGCAGCGGCGCCGCGACCCCGTCCAGCAGCTCGATCGCGCAGGCGCCGACGGCCACCGGACCCGCGAGCGCGCCGCGTCCCACCTCGTCGACGCCGACCACGATGCGGCGTCCAGGTCCGCGGCGCGCGGCGAGCTCACGCTCGACATCGAGCGTGGGAGCGGGCGTGCTCACGGCTGGTCCGGGACGTCGGCGAAGGCCTCCCGGCCATCGTCCAGACGGGTCCAGTTGCTGGCCGGCCAGAAGATCAGCTCAGCCCGCCCGGTGATGTCGGACTCGTCGACGAAGCCGCCCTCGCCCCGGGTCTCGTGCCAGGCCGAATCGGCCGAGGCGAAGCGGTTGTCGCCCATCACCCACACCTTGCCGTCGGGCACGGTGACGTCGAAGGCCACCTGGCAGGCGGGGGTCTCGGGATTGATGTACGGCTCCTCGAGCGCGACCCCGTTGACCTCGAGCGTCGCTCCCTCGGATTCGCAGACGACATGGTCTCCCGGCACGCCGACCAGACGCTTGACGAGGTGGTCCTGGGAGGGATCCGGGGCCAGGCCCACCAGGCTCAGCAGCATCATGACCCGCACCCGGGCGGTGGGGTTCTCCGTGGCGTCCCCGGGGATCCAGTCGTCGGGGTCCTCGAAGACGATCACGTCTCCGCGCTGGAGGTCGAACACGCCGGGGCTCAGCTTGGACACGAGGATCTTGTCGTCCTCGAGCAGGGTCGGGTTCATCGAGGCGGAGGGGATGTAGAACGGCTGGATCAGGAAGGTCTTGACCAGCACCGCGATGACGAGCGCGACCGCCATGGTGACGAGGGTGTCGAGCCACAGCGGCATGCGCTGGCGCCGGTGACCACGTCCCGTCGCGCGCTCCTCACCGCCGTCCACGGGGCCTGCCGCGCCTTCGGGGTCCACAGCGCCTGCCGGGTCCTCGGAGTGGGACTCGGCAGGTCGGGAGTCGTGGGGCGCGTTCATCGCGGTGATCCTATCGGCAGATGCTGGGGGTCAGAGCGCGCCGCCGCGCGTGAGCGGCCACACGATGCGTTCCGCCTCACCGACCACACGGTCCACCGGGATCATCCCGCCGCCCGGGGCGCCCAACAGGTGACGGGAGTCGGTGGAGTCCGTCCGGTTGTCCCCGAGCACGAAGATTCGCCCCTCCGGGACCAGCAGATCGAACTCGATCTCGCTGGGCGCAGTGCCGGCGGGCAGGTACGGCTCCGCCAGCGCGGCGCCGTCGAGGGTGATCATGCCGTCGGCATCGCAGCACTCGACCCGGTCCCCGCCGACGGCGATGACCCGCTTGACCCAGTACCTCTCGCCGTCGCCCTCCGACGGTGCGAAATACCCGCGCCCGTCGAACACGACCACGTCGCCCCGCTGCGCGGTGCCACGGGTGGAGCGATCCGCCAGGAGCACGTCACCGGGCTCCAGGAGCGGCGCCATCGAGGCCGAGGGCACCCGGAAGGGCTGCGCGACGTGGTGACGCACCAGCAGCGCGGCGACCAGAAGCAGCACGACGCCGACGGCGACGGCCACCACCAGGTGGGGCCGCCGCCGTCCGTCAGCGCTGTCGCGGGACATGCCCGGGAGCAGGGATCCGCAGATCAGGAGTGGTCGCGCTTCTCCTTGATGCGGGCCTTCTTGCCCGTGAGGTTGCGCAGGTAGTACAGCTTCGCGCGGCGCACATCGCCACGGGTGACGACCTCGATCTTGTCGACGGTCGGGGCGTGCACGGGGAACACGCGCTCCACGCCGACGCCGAAGGAGATCTTGCGGACGCGGAAGGTCTCGCCCACGCCGTGGCCCTGACGACCGATGACGTAGCCCTGGAAGACCTGGATACGAGAGCGGTTGCCCTCGATGACCTTCACGTGCACCTTGACGTTGTCGCCGGCGCGGAAGGCGGGGACGTCCTCGCGCAGCGAGGCCTTGTCGAGCTCATCGAGCTTCTGCATGTTCTTTCTCCAGCCCTCCGCCTCAGGTCGGACGGCGTCGTTCGCGGGACTCCCCGGCAGGGGAGTCCATTCGGAACCGTCGATCCGGCGAGGAGCGGACTCCCCGTGCCGGCGTGCTGGGCCTCTGGCGGCGACTCCCATCGCCACGGACCTGCCCGACCGCTGTGTGCGTCCTCCCCTGAGGCAGAGGGACGCGCGGTGCGCACGAGGGGTCATTCTGCCAGGGTCGGAGGGGGGCGGCAAGCCCGAGGAGCGACGCCCGTGCTGGTCATCACCGACGAGGGCTGTCGACTCCGTCACTCCGCGGGGCCGGGCACTCCCCCGACGGCGCTTCATGCGCCCGAGGCGTCCCCATCCCCCGACGCCAGCAGTTCCGGCCGGCGCTGCCGGGTGCGCGAGAGGGACTGCTCCCGGCGCCAGGCGGCGATCTTCCCGTGGTCCCCCGAGAGCAGGATCGGCGGCGCGTCGCGCTGCACCCCCGCCGGATCGGTCCAGCTCGCGGGGCGGGTGTAGAGCGGGTACTCGAGCAGGCCGTCGGAGTGGGACTCCTCGACCAGGGACTCGGCGTTGCCGACGACTCCCGGCACCAGTCGGACCACCGCCTCGGTGATCGCGAGCACCGCGACCTCGCCGCCGTTGAGCACGTAGTCGCCGAGGGAGGCCAGCGCGACCTCGCAGCCCACGTCCGCCAGGTGCTCGTAGACCCGCTCGTCGATGCCTTCGTACCGGCCACAGGCGAACACCAGCCACTCGCACTGGGACCATTCCTGGGCCGTGCCCTGCGCGAACGGCGCGCCCGCCGGGTTCGGGAAGACGATCAGCGGCTCGACGTCAGCGCCGAGCGATGCCTGTCCGGCCTCACGCACCGCGGAGAACGCCTCCGCCCACGGCTCGGGCTTCATCACCATGCCGGCGCCGCCCCCGAGCGGGGTGTCGTCGACCGTGCGGTGACGGTCGTGGGTCCACTGCCGCAGGTCGTGCACGTGCAGGTCGACGAGTCCCTCACGTCGGGCCTTCCCGATCAGGGAGAGCTCGAGCGGTGCGAGGTACTCGGGGAAGATCGTGATGACGTCGATGCGCATGGTTCGTCTCAGCGCTCCGATCGGGGCGGGGCGGACGTCTCGCTCTCCGGGACCTGCTCGTCCTCCGGCAGCGGATCGAACAGCCCTCCGGGCGGATCGGCGAGCACCACCCCTGCGGCGAGGTCCACCTCGGGCACGAGCTGCTCGACCAGCGGCAGCTGCACCCGGCGGCGGTCCCCGGTGCGCACGATCAGGAGATCCTGTGCCGGATAGTGCTCGACGCCGAGCACGGTGCCGAGATCGTGGCCGTCGACGTGACGGACGCTCAGCCCCTTCAGCTGTGCGGGATACCAGGCATCAGGGTCCTCGTCCGCCTCCTGCCCGGCGTCGACGCCGAGCTCCAGCTCGACGCCGCGCAGGGACTCGGCGTCGGTGCGGTCGGCGACCTCCTCGAAGCGCACGTACCAGCGGTCCTGCTGTGCACGGGTGCCGGCGACGGTGAGAGTGCGGGGGCGTCCTCCCGCCCGGACCTCGAAGACGGTGCCGGGCTGCAGGCGCTCCTCGGGCTGATCGGTGCGCAGCACCAGAGCGACCTCGCCGCGCAGCCCGTGGGCCTTGCCGATGGTCGCGATGATGACGTCGAGCGTGTTCATGAGCGTCCTCCGTGGTGCGTGCCGTCCTGGGCCCCGGCGCCGACGATGCCGTCGTCGACCTCCGTGCTCGGGCCCGAGTCCTGGTCACTGGTGGTGGTCTGGGGGATCTCCCCGGGAGCCGGGGAGGGGTAGCCTGCCGCCTCGCACGCGGTCCCGAGCTCGGTGAGCGATGCGCTCAGCCCGTCGGACCAGGTGTCCCCCTCGAGCGCGTCGAGGAAGGGGGTGCGCACCTGCTCGAGGGCGGCGGCGACGGCGGGATCATCGACCGCGGCGATCTCCGCGCCGAGCAGCTCGGCTGTGGCCCGGACATCGTCCTCCCGGCCGCCGGGGACCTCGCGCGGGGAGAGCCCCACCAGCTTGAACATGTTCGAGGTCAGCACATTGGCGTTGGCGAAGTGGGTGAGGGTGCCGGGAGTGTCGAAGACGTCGGCGCAGACGAGGGCGGCCGGCTTGGTGCCGTCCTCCCCCGCGGAGAGGGACCAGGCCGCGGCCACGGAGAGCTCCTGGCAGGGGGCGGCCAGTCCCTCCCAGGCTCCGGCGAAGGCGGCCCGGTCCGCGTCCATGCCGCGCTCGGGCTCGGTGCGGAACCACTCGGCGAGGACCGCGGCGGCCTGCTGCGCGGGTTCGGGCGCCTGCTCGAAGGCGGCATCGATGTCGTCACCGGTCATCGCGTAGAAGAAGGGGTCCGAGGGGCCGACCTCGGGCGCGGACCCGGCCCGGTCCAGGACGGTGCGGGAGAGCGGGTCGCGATAGTCCGGGTCGCCCCAGAACTCGGCGCAGGCCGCGGCGAGCGCCGGATCCTCGGCGGGGGCCTCGGAGGCGGCGGAGGGCTCCTCGGCCGGGGCCGACTTCTCGGGGGCGGCGCCGCTGGTCGTGCAGCCCGCCAGCAGCAGGGTGAGACCCAGCAGAGCAGCAGTGCGCCGGGCTGCAGCGCTGCGCAGCGATGCAGCACGGCGCCCGGAACGCCAGGAGCGGCGCTGCCCGGACCTCTCGGTCCGTCGGGCAGCGCCGCTCCAGGAGATGGTTCGAGGCACCTCAGCGCCGGTCGACATCGACGATGTCGACCCGCACGTCATCGTCCGACAGCGCCGCGGTGACCGTGCGCAGGGCACGGGCGGTGCGACCGGAGCGACCGATCACGCGACCCAGATCGGCAGGACCGACCCGGACCTCGAGCAGCGGACCACGACGTGTGGACTTCTCGGTCACGGCCACGGCATCGGGATCATCGACGATGCCGCGGACGAGATGGTCGAGAGCTTCGGCGCGGGAGCTCATGTCAGGCCTCGTCGGTCGCCGCGGCGTCGGCGTCCTCGGTGGTCTCGCCCTCGGCCGGGGCCTCCTCGGAGCCGGCCTCGAGCTCGGCCGACTTCGCGTCCTTGGCCTTCTTCGCGCCCTCACGGGACTCGACGGCGGCCTTGTCGGCGTCGGCGATGAGCTCCTCGGCGGACTTCCTCGACTCGGCGGTCTTCAGGGAGCCGGCGGCGTCGCCCTCGCCCTTGAACTTCGCCCAGTCACCGGTGATCTTCAGCAGCGCGGCGACCTGCTCGGTCGGCTGCGCGCCGACGCCGAGCCAGTACTGCGCACGATCGGACTCGATCTCGATGAACGAGGGGTTCTCGGTGGGGTGGTACTGGCCGATCTCCTCGATCACGGCACCGTCGCGCTTCTTGCGCGAATCGGCGACGACGACACGGTAGAACGGTGCACGGATCTTGCCCATGCGCTTCAGACGGATCTTGACAGCCACGTGGGTGGACTCTCCTTCAGGGATGTTCGGGTGAGTCCCGCCGCAGCCTGTGGGGTGATGCGGGCGCTGACGGTCCTCGGGGTGTCGCGCACGGACGGGTAGAGGGCCGGTCCGTGCACATACAGGGTCTGAGTATGCCAGGTCCTCGGGGCCGGGTTCCACCCCGGATGCTGTGCCCCGGGGCACATGCGCCGCTCAGCCGGTGAACGCGCCCACCAGCTGATTGGCGCCGAGCACCACGAACAGCAGCGTCACCACGACGAGGGCGGCGTTCAGCACCGATCCGTTCCGCCACCTCTCGGGCATGTGCCGCGAGTTCATGAGCACCAGCAGGGTCACCGCGAGGAAGGGCATGAAGAAGGCCCCGAGCACACCGTAGGCGATGATCACCTGGAGCGGCTTGCCGAGCAGCAGCAGGAGCATCGGCGGGAAGGTGAGCCACAGGATGTAGAAACGGTAGTACCGTCCGCCGATCCGGCGGTCGGGATGGTCCTCGGGCAGCCGACGGACATGACCCCAGAAGTCCGCGAACATCACCGAGACGCCGTTCCAGACCCCCAGCACGGACGAGAACGACGAGGCCCAGAACCCCAGCAGGAACACGCCGCTGAAGAAGGAGCCGTACCGCTCGGAGAGCACCTCGGACAGGTCGAGCAGGCCGCGGTCGCCCTCATCGATCGCGATGCTCGAGGAGTACAGCAGCTCGGCCCCGACGATCAGCATCGCGACGACGAATATGCCGGAGATGACGTACGCCATCGCGTTGTCGATCCGCATCACGCGCATCCAGCGCGGTGTGCTCCAGCCCTTCTCCGAGAGCCAGTAGCCGTAGGCGGCGAGGGTGATGGTGCCGCCCACGCCTCCGGCGATCGAGAGGGTGTAGACCAGCCCGCCCTGGGGAATGCGGGGCACCAGACCGCCGAGCACCTCTCCGAGGTTCGGCAGGGTCACGGCGGCCGCGCCGACGACGGTCAGGAACATGATGCCGACCAGCACCGCGACCATCTTCTCGAGGGCGTGGTACCGGCCCATCCACACCAGGGCCGCGCCGATCAGCCCCGAGGCGATCGCGTAGACGATGAACGGCATGTCCGCGATCCATCCGATGTCGCCGAGGACGGGCAGCCGGGGCACCAGCGCGGCGAGCGGCAGCGCCGAGGCGCTCATGGCGGTCGCTCCGTACATGAACCCCCACACCATGATGTACGGGCCGAAGTACCAGGAGGTCCAGCGGCCCACGCGGCGCCAGCCCTCGAAGATGGAGTGGCCGGTGGCGAGAGTCCAGCGTCCCGCTCCCTCCACCAGGACGATCTTGATGATCACACCGGCGACCGCGGCCCACAGCAGCGCGTAGCCGTAGCGGGATCCGGCGACCAGGGTCGCCACGAGGTCTCCCGCGCCGATGCCGGTCGCGGCCACCACGAGGCCAGGGCCCACGAGCTTCCACCGGGGCGGGGCGGAGTCCTCCGCCAGGGTCCCGTCCCCTCCGCCCGCAGCCGGGTCGGCGGCGGCACGGCCGGGTGTCTCTGCGTCTCGGTCGGGGCGGGAGCGCGCTGCGTCGTCGGAGTGCATCCGGGCACGGTAGCGGGTCGGTGTCGACGTCGCCAGGCGATGACCGGGGAGGGAGACGGTCAGGCCCAGGACCCACCCGCCTCGACGGCGATCGGTTCAGGCGACGACGCGACCGCCGAGCACCACGTGCCTGCGCTCGCGCAGAGCGCGATGGTCCTGGCGCGGGTCGCGCGGGAGGACCAGCAGATCCGCAGGCGCACCGTCCTCGAGGGCAGGCTCGCCGAGGAATGCTCGCGGTGCGAAGGCCGCGGCGTCGAGGATGTCGGCGGCGGTGAGGCCGGCACGGGAGAGCTCGTCGAGCTCGTCGTGGACGATGCCGTGGCCCAGGACTCCCCCGGCGTCGGTGCCGACCAGCAGCCGGATCCCTGCGTCGTGCGCGTCGCGGGTGCGGTCGTAGCGCGCGGTGTGCAGGCGGCGCATGTGCGCGGCGTAGGCGGGGAACTTCTTCTCCCCCTGGCGCGCGTAGGCCTCGAACTCGCCGACGTTGACCAGGGTGGAGACGACAGGGATGCCGGCCTCGGCCGTGCGCGTGATCGTCTCGTCGGTGAGTCCGGAGGCGTGCTCGAGGCAGTCGAAGCCGGCGTCGAGGGCGAGCGGCAGCGTGGCCTCGTCGAAGGTGTGCGTGGTGATGCGCGCCCCCGCCTCATGGGCGGCACGTGCCGCGGCCTGGAAGTCCCCGGCCTCCCAGCACGGGGCCAGGTCGCCGGCGCTGCGGTCGATCCAGTCGCCCACCAGCTTCACCCAGCCGTCGCCCCGTGCGGCTTCTCGGGTGACGGCTGCCGGGAGGTCCTCGGGCTCGACCTCGTCGGCATATCCGAACAGGTAGCGGCGAGTGCGGGCCAGGTGCCGACCGCAGCGGATCAGACGGGGCAGGTCGCCCTGCTGCTGCAGCGGCGAGGTGTCGATGATCGAGCCCGCATCGCGGATCAGGAGCACACCGGAGTCCCGATCGGTGAGCGCCTGCTGTCGGGCCTCGGCCAGCGTGGTGCCCCCGCCGCCGTCGGCGATCCCGAGATGGCAGTGCAGGTCTGCGAGTCCCGGGGCCACGACCCCGTCGAGAGTCCTGACCTCGGTGCCGGCGGACAGCTCTGGGCGCCGATGCCGGATCCGTCCATCGGCCACCCAGGCTTCCGCGAGCTCCTGGTCAGGGCCGAGCAGGATCGGGCCGCGAAGGTGGAGGACCGGGTCCCGCCGAGCGGTGGAGGTCCGGGCAGCAGTCATGGAGACGAGCCTAGTCGGGCACGGCTGGGCTGGGGTGGCTCTCCCGCGCCGTTGGATGGCTCGACAGCTCGA
Organism: Brachybacterium sp.; assembly: GCF_036379615.1. Classification (GTDB taxonomy): domain Bacteria; phylum Actinomycetota; class Actinomycetes; order Actinomycetales; family Dermabacteraceae; genus Brachybacterium. The sequence continues at coordinate 21,190 of NZ_DASVGJ010000057.1, read as the reverse complement.
CGTCTCGACGGCTCGACGGCTGGACGGCTGGACGGCTGGACGGCTGGACGGCTGGACCGCTGGACGGCTCGACGGCTGGTCACCGATTCTCCTGCGCTGGGTCGCGCCCGGCCCCCACGCTTCACCACCGAGTTGATCGATCACTTGTTCCACATGATGGAAGATGTCGTCGATGAACCCCGTGGCAAACTCGGCCACCGCGGTCACTCGGGCCGCCGGAGTCGGCACTGCCATCTGCTGCGACCATCGGTCACAGTGCACTGGGTGCCGGGCAGCGGACACCTAACACCGCACACCGCACACCGCACTGCGCACGCCGGACAGTGACCAGTGACCAGTGACCCCAGGAATCACGCCGCGGAGAGTGCCCGACGGTGGATGACCTCCTCGATACGGAGGAAGAAGTCCTCCGGACGATGGAGGTCGGCGGTCGACACCCTCAGCACCGACCAGCCCTGCGCGTGGAGCACTTCGTTCTTGTGCAGGTCGGCCCCCTGCTGCCTCGGGTCCGTCAGGTGGTGACGCCCGTCGTACTCGATGGCGATGCTCCATTGCGGGAACGCGAGGTCGATGTAGTAGACGATGCCGGTGGCCGGGTCTCTGATCGGCCGATTCAGCTCCGGTTCCGGATAACCGTGCCCGAGCAGCATCAGACGCATCCGAGTCTCCATCGGCGACCACACCCGCTCTCGCACGTCGATCGCGGCGGCACGCAACTCTGCTGCGCCCCTTCCCTTCCGTGCGCGGATCAGGCCGAGGAGCTCCGGGAGCGGAACCCGGGCCGCAGCTCCATGTCTGTCCGCCACCAGCGCGTCGAGGCAGATGACGAGCTCGGCGTGGGACAGCCGAGGCGCAATCTCCTGAACTGCCACCACGGGGTGGGACATCAGCACTCCGTGGTGACGGATCACGGGGGCCTGCATCTGGAGATGCACGTTGATCAACGGGGTGCGCCGGGCAGCGGCCCCGTCGGAGACCCGGAGGTGGACTGCGGCGCCGCCCTCGTGAGTGAGCTCGTGCGGGAGCGGGATCCGGAAGAGCTCGGCGGCCGTTTCCCGGCTGATCACCGCCCCCTGGATGAGCTGTCGCTGCGCCACCAGCGCTATCGCACGCAGACCAGCAGGAGCATCGGTACGGGTGACATGGCCGGGCAGGACACGGGTCAGCTTCGAGGACGCGAGCTCGCGGGGATGCATCCCGTGCGCCCTGAGCCATACGCTCGAGTACACGGCGCTCTTGTCGAGGTCCTGAGGTCTGAGTGCCATGATCCAGGACCGTAGGCCAGCCGGTGCCGAGCAGGGCCGGCGGCGCGACGGCGGTGCACGGACCCGCGCTGTGGAGGAACGATCCGGCGGCGTCTCCGGCACCGGCGATCGGCCGAATGGTGCGCTCGCCCCTGCACAGGGGGCGACTGCCGTCGGCAGAATGGAGTTGATGGACGAAATGTTCCCGGTCCTGGAACATTCTGTCGACGAATCCCGCCTACCGCTGCGCGGGGGGAGGTGGGCGTGGGTGAGGAGGTGGGCGCGGGCGCGCTGACCTACCGCTGCGCGGGTTGTCGTGGTTCGGTCGTGGGCCGGCCGCGAGCAGCTGACCTGCCGTCGAGCGACCGGCCGTGCCTCACTTGCCGCCGAGGAGCTTCTGCATCTCCGGCGGGAGCTGGCTGGGATCGAAGTCCGAGAGGTCGGGCTGACCGCCGGTCTGGGCACCGCCCGCGGCACCGCCGAAGGCCGATCCGCCCTGGCCACCGCCGGCCGCAGCCTTCTTGGCGGCCTCGGCCTGTTCGCGGGCAGCCTTCGCCGGGTTCTTGGACTTGGACTTCTTGACCTGCTTCTGCGGGGCCTGCTTGCCGCGGGACTTCTTTCCCATCCCCATGCCGGGGCCGCCGGGCATCCCGGGCATGCCGCCGCCGGCCATGCCCTTGCCCATGGTCTTCATCATCTGCTGGGCCTGCTTGAACCGCTCCAGCAGCTGGTTGATCTGCTGCACGGTGGTGCCCGAACCGCGAGCGATGCGGTTGCGGCGCGAGCCGTTGAGGATCTTGGGATCGTTGCGCTCCTGGGGCGTCATGGAGCGGATGATCGCCTCGACCCGGCCGATCTCGGCCTCGTCGAAGTTCTCCAGCGCCTCGCGGTACTGGCCCATGTTCGGCAGCATGCCGAGCATCTTCTTGATGCTGCCCATATTCTTGAGCTGCTGCATCTGGTTCAGGAAGTCGTCGAGGGTGAAGTCCTCGCCGGAGGCCAGCTTCGCGGCGGCCTTCTCCGCCTCCTCCTGGTCGAAGGCCTTCTCCGCCTGCTCGATGAGGGTGAGCACGTCACCCATGTCGAGGATGCGGTTGGCCATGCGGTCCGGGTGGAAGCGCTCGAACTCGTCGAGGCTCTCGCCGGTAGAGGCGAAGAGGATCGGTCGCTGGGTGACGCCGGTGATGGACAGCGCGGCGCCGCCGCGGGCGTCACCGTCGAGCTTGGAGAGCACCACGCCGGTGAAGCCGACGCCGTCGCGGAAGGCCTCGGCGACGCGGGCCGCGTCCTGGCCGATCATCGCGTCGACGACGAAGAGGGTCTCGTGAGGGTTGACGGCGTCGCGGATGTTCCGCGCCTGCTCCATCATCTCCTCGTCGATGCCGAGGCGGCCTGCGGTGTCGACGATGACCACGTCGTGCTGCTGGAACTGGGCGGTGGAGACGCCGTTCATCGCGACCAGCACCGGGTCGCCCACGCCGTTGCCCGGCTCGGGGGCGAACACCGGCACGCCGGCGCGGTCGCCGACGACCTGCAGCTGGGTGACGGCGTTGGGGCGCTGGAGGTCCGCGGCGACGAGCAGCGGGGTGTGCCCCTGGGACTTCATCCACGTCGCGAGCTTGCCGGCCAGGGTGGTCTTGCCGGCGCCCTGGAGGCCGGCGAGCATGGTCACGGTGGGCGGGTTCTTGGCGAAGTGCAGCTCGCCGGTGGCGCCGCCGAGCACCTCGACCAGCTCGTCATTGACGATCTTGACGACCTGCTGGGCGGGGTTGAGCGCCTTGGAGACCTCTTCGCCGAGCGCCCGCTCGCGGACCCGGCCGGTGAAATCGCGCACGACGGAGACGGCGACGTCGGCGTCGAGCAGGGCACGGCGGATCTCGCGGATCGTCTTGTCGACGTCCGCTTCGGTGAGGCGGCCATGGCCGCGCAGACCCTTCAGCGATGCTGTGATGCGATCGGAGAGGTTGTTGAACACGAAGCGCTTCCCCTTGGTCGTATGGACCGCATCAGTGTAGTGCGCCCGGCGCGCCCACCCCAGGAGGCGCGGTCAGCCCCGCAGGAGAGAACCGCCACCTCGCCGCGCGGACCGGGCTCACCCGGCCCCGGCCCCCGCAGCCGCAGAGGTCGGGCGCCCGGCGTCCGGTGCCGCGCAGGCCGAGCGTTCCCGAGCCGCATGGGCCGCTCAGGTCGCTGCGGCGTCCATCAGGGCGGCGACTATACGACCGACCGTCGGCGGGTTCAGGGCTCGGCCGTGCTGGTCGGTCAGGTACAGCACGTCCACCGCACGTCGGCCCAGCGTCATCACGTGGGCGCTGCGGACCTGGAGCCGGTGCACGGTGATCACCTCGGCGACGTCGGCCAGGAGGCTGGGGCGGTTGCGGGCGTTGACCTGCACCACCGTCGCCTCACGGGAGGCCCCGGGCAGGAGGGTCACCACCGGGGTGTCCTCGGTGGTGCGCGGCGGCGGGGCCGGCGGCAGCTCGAGCACGCGGGCGTCGGGTCGATCGCGGTGCGCGAGCTCGCGATCCAGAGCGGTGCGCAGCACGGAGGGGTGCGGGAGGTCCGAGGGCGCCCCTGCCACCCACCAGGTGTTCACGGCGACGTCCTCCATGGTGACGACCACGGCGCTGTGCACGTCGAGCCGGAGCCGCACCAGCACGCGGGCCATGGCGGCGAACACCCCGTCACCGTCAGGGGCGCCCACGCAGATCTGCGAGATGGGCTCGGTGTCGAGGTGCGCGGGATAGAGCACCTGGGCGCTGCCGCTGCGCCGGACGGCGGCGAGCACCGAGTCCTGCACGGAGCGCTGCGGGGTCAGCAGGGTGCGCGGGGCCGAGATCGTGCCGCTGAGAGCGTCGCGCGCCATGCCGGAGAGGTGGTCGACGAGGTCCGCGCGCCAGGTGGACCAGGCTGCGGGGCCGGCCGCGACGGCGTCGGCCTCGGTGAGAGCGCGAAGGATCTCGAGGGTCTCGGGGTCCCCGTCGACTGCCTTCAGCAGGTCCCGAAGGGTGGCGGGATCGGCGAGGTCCCGACCGGTGGCCAGGCTCACCAGGGTGAGGTGCTCACGCACGAGGATCCCGACGGTGCGGGCGTCGGCCTTGTCGAAGCCCAGGTGGCGGGCGGCGGCCTCCGCGAGCGGCGCGCCCTCGACGGCGTGATCGCGGGTGTCGGGCCGTTTGCCGAGGTCGTGCAAGAGGGCAGTGACCAGCAGCAGGTCGGGGCGCCCCACCCGGGGCAGGAAGCGCTGCGCCTCGAGCACGGCCTCCACCTGGTGGCGATCCACGGTGAAGCGGTGCACGGCAGAGCGCTGGGGCCGATTGCGGATCTCGGCCCAGCCGGGCACCCAGCGGGCGAAGATCCCCTTCACGTCGAGGGCTTCGTAGACGTCGGCGAAGTACTCTCCCGCCAGGGCGTCCACCAGCACGTCGCGCTGGGCCGGCAGCAGCGGACCGGCGGGGGCCTCGGCCAGGCGCACCAGCGTCGCATCGGCCAGCGGCAGCCCGGTGGTGGCGGCGTGGCGGACCGCGGCCAGGTCACGCAGCAGGTCCCGGCTGGCCGGGTCCACGGACACCTCGCCCGCCTGGACCAGGACGCCGTGGGGCAGGCGCGTCAGGGCAGGCCGACGGTCGGTGCCCTGGCCGCGGGTGGCGGCGCCGCTGGGGGCGACGGCGGCCTCCGCGGCCCGCACGGCGCGGTGCAGCTCCCAGGTGACGGCGCGAGCGGCCTCGGCGAGCACCGCGTGGTGGTCATCCGCGGTGGCGTGCCCGGTCAGCGCTGCCACCGCGTCCTGATCGGCGCGGCCCAGCCGGGTGCCGGAGGAGCCGGTGACGGCCTGCAGGGCGTCGCGGGCGTTGCGGAGGATGCGCGAGGCGTCGTCGACGACCGCGTGGTCGTGGTCGGCCAGCCAGCTCTCGGCGAGCGCCCGGATGACGGTGATGTCCCGCAGGCCCCCGCGGTCGGACTTGAGGTTCGGCTCGGTGGAGTGGGCAAGGGAGCCGTGGTGGCGGGTGCGGTCGGTGGCGAGGTCGACCAGCTCCCCCACCCGGCGGCGCGCCTCGCGCCGCCACTGGGCGCGCACCCGCTTCGAGGTCTCCGCGACCAGTTGGGCATCGCCCGCCACGACCCGCAGGTCCAGCAGCGCGATCGCGGCCCGCAGGTCCCCGGCGGCCACCGACACGCACTCGTCGGGGCTGCGCACGGCATGGTCCAGGGAGGTGCCGGAATCCCAGATCGGGTACCAGATCGCGCTCGCGAGCCGCGCGGACTCCTCCTGGGAGATCTGCTCGGGATCCAGCAGCAGCACCAGGTCGAGGTCGCTGCCGGGGCCCAGGGAGCGGCGGCCGAGGGAGCCGATCGCGGCCAGCGCCGCTCCGGACCCGTCCGACGCCGGAGCGCCGGCCCGCTCCCACAGCCCACGCAGCCAGTCGTCCACGAGGTCGGACTGGGCGAGGCGGCGGGAGGGGCCGGCGGCGTCGTCGGCGAACCCCTCGTGGAGCACCTGGGTGATCCGTCGGGAGGAGAGCGCCTCAGAGGGCATCCGCACCCCGTTCACCGGTGCGCACCCGCACCACGGCGCCGACCTCGGTGGTCCAGATCTTGCCGTCCCCGATGCGCCCGGTGCGGGAGGCGGCGAGGATCAGGTCGATGATCGCTTTCTCGTCGACCTCCTCGGCCAGCACCTCGATCTTGATCTTCGGGATGGTGTCGATCGTGTACTCGGCGCCGCGGTAGACCTCGGTGTGCCCGCCCTGGCGGCCGTACCCGGCGACCTCGGTGACGGTGATCCCGGAGACTCCGTATTCGCGCAGGGAGTCGGTGACCGCCTGCAGGGCGTGGGGCTGGATGATCGCGGTGATGAGCTTCATCGGGTCTCTCCTGTGGTGACCGGGCTGGGAGCGTCCGCTCCTGCGCTCGCGGTGTCGGTGGGGACCGGGTTGCGCGGCTCCTCCGGCACTCCGGCAGGCGGCGAGGGATGGACGGTGGGATGGATCGCACGGTCCCGACGGGAGGCCAGGGCCCCGGCAAGATCGTAACCGGCCTCCGCGTGGTGGGTGATGTCGATGCCGGCGCGTTCGTCGGCCTCGGGGATCCTCCAGCCCATCGTGGCCTTGAGGACGAGGGCGATCACCGCGGTGAGGACTCCGGAGAAGACCATCGCGGCCACGGCGACGAGGATCTGGACCAGCAGCAGGTTCAGGCCGCCGCCGAACAGCAGACCTCCCTCGGCCGCGAGGACACCGATGCCGATGGTGCCGACGAGTCCGCCGACCAGGTGGACGCCGACCACGTCGAGGGAGTCGTCGATGCCGAAGCGGTACTTCAGGCCGACGGCCAGGGCGCAGGCCACGCCGGCGGCGAGGCCCAGCACGATCGAGGTGAGCGGGGAGAGCGCGGCGGCGGCCGGGGTGATCGCGACCAGTCCCGCGACGACGCCGGAGGCGGCGCCGAGCGAGGTGACGTGCTGATCGCGGATCTTCTCCACGAGGGCCCAGCCGAGCATCGCACCGGCGGTCGCGACGGTGGTGTTCACCCAGGCCAGGCCCGCGGTGCCGTCGGCCGTGCCGGCGGAGCCGCCGTTGAAGCCGAACCAGCCGAACCACAGCAGCGCGGCGCCCAGCATGACCAGCGGCAGGTTGTGGGGCTTCATCGGCTCCTTGCCGAAGCCCTTGCGGGCCCCGACCACGAGGGCGAGCACGAGCCCGGCGATGCCGGCGTTGATGTGGACCACGGTGCCGCCGGCGAAGTCGACCGGTTCGGCGATCGCGGCGAAGGGCCCGTCGCCGCTGAGCAGGCCGCCGCCCCAGACCATGTGCGCGAGCGGCGCGTAGACCACCAGCACCCACACGGCGGCGAAGACCAGCCAGGTGCCGAGCTTGACGCGGTCCGCGATGGCGCCGGAGATCAGGGCGGTGGAGATGACCGCGAAGGTCATCTGGAAGCCGGCGGCGACCAGGAAGGGGACCCCGCTGCCGCCGAGCAGCGACTGCTCATCGGTCCCGGTGAGCCCGAGATGCTCCAGCGGGTTCCCGAAGACTCCGCCGATGTCGGACCCGAAGGCGATCGAGTATCCGGCGACGGTCCAGGCGATGGCGACCACGGCGATGGCGCTGAAGGACATCAGCATCATGTTCAGCACGGTGCGGGCGCGCACCATGCCGCCGTAGAAGAGAGCAAGACCGGGGGTCATGAGCAGCACGAGGGACGCGCTGGTGAGGATCCAGGCGGTCGCCCCCGTGTCGAGGGTGAAGTCCATGTCGGCTCCTGGTGGAGGAGGGCCGGCCCCGTGAGGCGTTCTGCCACCGCGGGCCCGTTCGACCTGGTAGGCCGTGCCACACATAGTGGGCAGACAGGGTGTGATCAGCTACTCGCGGACCCCGGCGTGATCAGAACGTGACCGAACCGGTCGCTCCTCGGGACGGCACAGGCGGCCGGCAGGTGCTCGCCCCTAGCGTCGGCCCCCTGGGAATCACCAGACGGCCCCAGCGCAGCGGCCGAGAGCCACAGGGCCCCTCTCCTCGGGGCCGCATCGCGCAAGGAGGCACCACCCATGTCCACGAGATCCACGCTGGTCGACGGGTTCGCGGAGCACGCCGCGACGATGGTGGAACGAGGGATCGGGCGCCGTGGTCTGCTCCGCGCGACGGCGGCGCTGGGGGCCGGTGCCGGCCTGCTGTCCGCCTGCGGCCCGTCCACGGCGCCGGCGACGACCGCGGAGCAGGCCTCCCCGAGCGGCGCAGCACCGGCGATCCTCCACCCGGGAACCGGCACGATCTCCGGGGATCACTACCTCGGCTCGGATCCCGACGACGTGCTGTGGGGCTACGTGCCCACCGTGCACACCGCTCCCGTGCTGCAGATGGCCTCGGGAGAGAGCGTCACGATCGACACCGTCTCCCATGAGGGAATACTCGAGGACCAGGGCCGGGACCCTGTGACCTACTTCGGCGAGCACGGCGTCGAGCCTGACCAGGTGCTCGAGGACGCCGTCGCCATCGCCGCCGACTACGACCGGACGCCCCGCGACTTCGCGCTCGACGGGCCCCATGTGGTCACCGGACCGGTCTTCGTCGAATCGGCCCAGCCCGGCGACGTTCTGAAGATCGAGACCCTGGAGGCGACACCTCGGGTGCCCTACGGCGTGGTCTCGAGCCGACACGGGAAAGGTGCTCTGGGCATCACGGGGGACGGAAGCGCCCCGGCCGGCATCACCACGGAACAGATCATGCCCCCGGTCTCCACCGACTCCCGCCGGCATCCCGATCCGACGGCGTGGGGCAACGTCTCGACCTTCACCTCGATCGAGGACGGATCCGGGGTGATGTCGTTCGGCTCCGGCGCGGTCCGCTTCCCGCTGCGCCCGTTCATGGGGATGATGGGCGTCGCCCTCTCCTCTGCGAGCGATCCGACGGACCCGTCGGCGAACTCGATCCCGCCGACGATCGGTGGCGGGAACGTGGACATCCGACTGCTCGGCGAGGGCTCGACCTTCTACCTGCCCGTGCAGACCGAGGGTGCCCTCTTCTACGTCGGCGATCCCCACCACGCGATGGGCGACGGCGAGGTCGCGCTCACGGCGATGGAGGGCTCACTGCGAGGCACCTTCCGGCTCACGGTGTGCAAGGAGGGCTCTGGCGAGGCCCCTTCGGTGGCCCACCGGTACCCCTTCGCGGAGACGGCGGACAGCTGGATCCCGATCGGGCTCTCCGACCCTGACGGCAGCGTGAACGGCCAGATCAGCGACCTGGACGTCGCGATGCGGATGGCCGTGCTGAACGCGCTGGACTTCCTGGAGCAGGATCGGGGCATGGATCGCGCCACGGCCTACGCCTATCTCTCCGCCGCTGCGGACTTCACGATCTCCCAGGTGGTCGACAGGACCGTCGGCGTCCACGGTGTGATCGCGAAGTCGCACTTCTCCTGAGCGACCGCCCGACCACCGGCGCCCACGGGAACCGGTGGTCCCGCAGGCGTCGGCTCAGCCCTCCAGCAGCGCGTCGACGAAGCCGTACGGGTCGAAGGGGGTGAGGTCGTCCATTCCCTCGCCGAGGCCCACCATCTTCACCGGCACGCCGAGCTCCCGCTGCACGTTGACGATGATGCCGCCCTTGGCGGTGCCGTCGAGCTTGGTGAGCACGATGCCGGTGATATTCACGGCCTCGGAGAACACCCTCGCCTGCTGCATGCCGTTCTGCCCGGTGGTGGCGTCGATGACCAGCAGGACCTCGGCGACGTGATCGCCGTGCAGGCCCTTCTCCGCCACGCGCCGCACCTTGCCGAGCTCGTCCATCAGGCCCTTCTTGTTCTGCAGGCGCCCGGCGGTGTCGATGATGACCACGTCGACCTCCTGCTCGATGCCCTCCTTGACGGCATCGAAGGCGACGGCGGCGGGGTCGGCGCCGTCGCGGTCCGAGCGCACGGTGTCCACGCCCACGCGCGAGCCCCAGGTCTGGAGCTGGTCGGCGGCGGCGGCGCGGAAGGTGTCCGCGGCGCCGAGCACCACGGTGCGCTCGGCGGCGACCAGGACGCGAGCCAGCTTGCCGACGGTGGTGGTCTTGCCGGTGCCGTTGACGCCCACCATCAGCATCACGGACGGCACCTCGGTGCCGTCGGGCGCCTCCCGGCGGGTGGCCGCCAGGCGGCGGTCGAGATCCGGGTTCACCAGGGCCACGAGCTCGTCGCGCAGGGCCTCGCGCACCGCCTCGGCATCATCGGTGCCGAGCACCTGTATGCGCCGGCGGAGGTTCCCGAGCATCTCGTCGGTGGCATCGGGGCCGAGATCCGCCAGCAGCAGCGTCTCCTCGATCTCGTCCCAGGTGTCCTCGTCCACGCCGTTGCCGCGGGTGAGCAGAGTGAGGATCCCGCGCCCCAGGGCACCCGAGCGGGAGAGGCGCTCCCGCAGGCGCACCATGCGATCGGCCGGGGCCTCGGGCGTCTCGATCGCCGCGCCGGCAGGTGCGACCGACGGCGCCTCATCGGCGGGGGCGGGCTGCGCGGATGCCTCGTCGGAGGGGGCGGGCTGCGCAGGAGCCGTGGCCCGGGAATCCTCCGCGGAGGGCGCTGTCGTCGCGGGCTCGTCTTGGACCTCACCGCTCGCCGGGGCGGTCTCCTGGTCGAAGGGGGCATCGGCGCCCGTCGACGCGGCCCCGGTGTCGACCACGGGTCCCTGGGGCGCCGCTCCCCCGTCGGCCGATGGAGTCCCGGTGGTCGGCGTGGTCCCGGTGTCCGGCGTGGCGGTATCGGTCCCCTGGGTTCCGGCCGCTGCCTCGGCATCCGGGCCAGCAGGTGCCGCCGGGGCCCGCTCGCCGGCCGCAGGACCGGTGGTCGGGCTCTTCGTCGTCGGCGCGGAGAGGGTGTCGGCCCAGGTCGGTGCCGCCGGGCGGTCCTTGACCGCCGTCGCACTGCGCGAGGTCCGGTCCTCTGTGGAGGAGCCGGAGGACGCGCTGTCGTCCCGGGTGTCCTCGTCCGAGGACCGGGTGCGGCCCCGGCTGCGGATGTACGCCCAGGCGCCTGCGCCGAGCACGAGCACGCCACCACCGCCGCCGGCGATCAGTGCGAGTAGGGCATCGGGATCCACGGGTCACCTCCGAGCTCGAGACGCCGACAGTGCGGCGAGAACAGCTGCCAGTCTAGGCAGACTTCCTCCATGCGCCTCCACGCGCCGTTCCGCCACGCACCGGCATGGCCAGCTGCCCCGGTGGAGCGCTCAGCGCCCGGTGCGTGAGATGTGGCGCCGATCCTCGGACCTGTGGTCCGCCTCCGTCTTCGACGCTCTCAGATGCGGGCGCGCGACCGCGACCAGGATCCCGACGGCGAGCAGCACGGCGAGAGCCAGGAAGACGATGACGACGAAGGGCAGATCCATGTCCATATTCTGCACTGCGAGCACTCTGGAGGGGGCGACGCGCCGTGAGGCGCGCCTCACCGCTGCGGGAGACCCTCACCGCTGCGGACGGCGCTCACCGACGCAGGAGACCCTTGCCGTGGCAGAAGGCTCAGCCGAGCTCGGGGAACCAGATCGAGATCTCGCGTGCGGCGGACTCCTCGGAGTCCGAGCCGTGCACGAGGTTCTGGATGACGGGCAGGTCCTGCTCGCAGGCGAGGTCCCCGCGGATGGTGCCCGGAGCGGCCTCGGTGGGGTTGGTGGCACCCGCCAGGGAACGGAAGCCCGGGATCACGTTGACGCCCTCGGCGATGATCGCGACCAGGGGGGCCGAGCCCATGTACTCCACCAGGCCGGGGTAGAAGGGCTTGCCCTCGTGCTCGCCGTAGTGGGCGGAGAGCTCCTCGGCCGTCGCGGTGCGCTGGGTCAGGGCGAGGATGCTGTAGCCCTTCGTCTCGATGCGGCGGAGGATCTCCCCCCGCAGGCCGCGCTGGACGGCATCGGGCTTGAGCAGGATCAGGGTGCGCTGTGCGGTCATGGCACCAGGGTACCCACGGATTCGGCGGCGCCGCTCCCGCCTGTCCACCTCGTGCCCGGCGCAGGCTCGGAAGCGGCCGATGCTGGCGCGGCGTCGACCGACGCCGGCTCGGAAGGGGTCGTGACCGGCTCAGCAGGAGTCAGGGCGTGGGCTCCGGCTCGTCGCGTGCGGCGAGCACCTCGGCGTCCACGGCGTCCTTCTCACGGTCCAGCTGATGGCCCTTGACGGCGCTGTAGGCGTAGAGGAGCGCGAAACCGCCCCCCACCACCCACATGGCGGTGACCTGGAGACCCAGCAGGATCACGGGCAGCTGCAGCAGCAGGCCCAGCCAGTAGGGCCAGGCGCCGCGACGGAGCATCCCCGAGCATGCCAGCAGGGCGAGCATGGTCAGCAGGCCCCACGTCCAGGTGAGGGTCCTGTCCTCCGGGACCAGCTGGTGCGCAGCCAGGACGGCGAAGAAGACCACGAAGGCTTCGATCACGAGGATCGTCATGGAGAACATCCGCTGCGCGCCATGGGGCCGGGGCGAGGGGGTGAGGTCCAGCGCCATGATCAGTCCTCCTCCGGGACGCCGAGCATCTCCCGGACCTCGGCCACGAGGGTCACCGAACCCGCCACCACCACGCCCCCGAACTGGTCGCCGCCCTGTTCCGCGAGGTCCACGGCGGCCTGGATCGCATCGGGCAGGCTCGCCTGCTCGACCACCCGGTCCTCATCCCCGAAGATGTCGCGGGCGAGGTCCGCGAGGCGGTCCGTGGAGATCGCTCGCGGTGAGCTGGACTGGGTGATGACCACGCTGTCCAGCAGCGGTTCGAGGACCTCGAGGATGTCGGCGGCGTCCTTCTCCTGGAGGATGCCGAGCAGGCCCACGGTGTGGGTGAAGCGGAAGTTCTCGCGGACGGTCTCGACCAGCGTGAGCGCACCGGCCGGATTGTGCGCGGCGTCGAGCAGGATCGTGGGGGCCTGGCGCACCACCTCGGCGCGACCGGGCGAGGTCACGCTCGACAGCGCGGCGCTCAGCAGCTCGCCGTCCAGCGCCGTGCTCCCATCGCCCAGCAGCGCCTCCGCGGCGGCGACCGCCAGCAGAGCGTTGCGCGCCTGGTGCTCGCCGAGCAGCGAGAGGAAGACCTCCTCGTACCGACCCGCGATGCCCTGGAGGGTCAGCATCTGGCCGCCGACGCCGGGGGTGTGGGAGAGGACCCCGATCTGCTGATCCTCGATCGCGGCCTCGGCCCCCAGCTCGGCGATGCGCTCGCGCAGCACGTCCGCGGCGTCCTGGAAGGGCTGGGAGGCGATGACAGCGGTCGCGTCCGCTGTGAGGATGCCCGCCTTCTCGCCCGCGATCTCGGCAACGGTCTCCCCCAGGTACTCCTGGTGGTCCAGGGAGATCGGAGTGATCACGGCGACGTCGGGGGCGACCGCTCCGGTGGCGTCCCAGGTGCCGCCGAGCCCGGTCTCGACCACGGCGACGTCCACCGGGGAAGAGGCGAAGGCCTGGAAGGCCATCGCGGTGAGGTACTCGAAATAGGTCAGTCGCACTCCCCCGACGGCCTCCTGCTCGGCGTCGACGATCGCCGCGAAGGGCTCGACGTCACGATAGGCCTGGAGGAAGCCGTCCTCGTCGATCGGGACGCCGTCGATCGCGATCCGTTCGACGGGTGAGCGCAGATGAGGGCTGGTCGTGCGACCGGTGCGCAGACCGGCCTCCCGCAGGATCCGTTCCAGGATCCGGGCGGTGGAGGTCTTGCCGTTGGTGCCGGCGATGCGGATCGACCGGTAGGAGTTCTGCGGATCGCCCATCAGCTCCATGACCCGTGTGATGCGGGAGAGATCCGGTGCGATCCGGTTCTCCGGCGCGCGCTCCAGCAGCGCCGCGTAGACCTCTCGCAGCTCGGGCGACATGGCCGGGCGGGAGACGCCCGGACGGGGAGGATTCGGCACAGGGGCTCCTGCAGGTGAGAGGTGGACGAGGCGCAGATCAGTGTACGAGGGACGGCTGGGACCGTTCCTCCCCACCACGGCGGCGTCCACATGGGCAGAACTACCCATCGCAGGAGTGCGACCTCTCTCATAGTCTCGGCACCAGGCTGGCGGACGACAGCGCCGCAGGGGAGATGAGGAGGGTGCGATGACGCAGGTGATCGCGACCGTGGAACAGGCCGCGCAGTGGGTGCAGCAGACGCCCGACGCAGGTGCGGAGTGGAACCCGGTGTACCGGGCGCTGCTCGATGACCCGGCGCATGTGCCGTCCGAGGGTCCCGGATCGACACCTGGAGCTGCCCCCGATGACGCGAGCATCGATCTGGTGCTGCGACAGCTCACCGCTCCCGCGCTGCTGGTCGTGGCGGTCACCATCGGGGCGCGCACCCGTCGCCTGCGCCTCGGCCTGGACCCGAGCGGCGCGACCATCGAACGGGCCGACGGGGACCAGCCCTCGCAGTGGACCGAGAGCGCCGTGGCGGAAGTGCCCGCAGTGATCACCGCCTTCCTCGAGGACGTCGGCGTCGACCTCGATCCCCCGCGTCTGGACATCCGGCGGCGCGCCGAGGCACGGGGCCTGACCCCCGAGCAGACCCGCCTCGCCCGTGCCGCCCTCGAACGCGGCGTCCCCGCTGAGGACGCCTTCACCAGCCTGCCCGGCCTGGATGCCGCTCTGCGCGATGCGCTGACGGCCCCCGGCCCGCGCCTCTCCCTCGCCCTCACCCTCCACGACCCTCGGGGCACCGTGACGGAGCTGCCGGTGAGCTGGTCCCGTCTCTGGGTGACCGGCACCGACAGCCTCTACCGGATGGACCAGCCCGCCGGCCCCGCCCTGGAGGTCCATCCGGTCGACGGCGGCGACGTGCTCGGCACTCTCCTGCCGATCCTGGAGCAGGGCGTGCGCTTCGCGGCCGCCTGCGCGGCCTCGGGCGGTGCGCGATGAGCTCCTTCTACGGGATGGACACCGCGCAGGTGCGCGATCATGCCGAGCGTCTGCGGACGGCCTCCGGGGAGGTCGAGGAGATCACCGCCCGCCTCGGGAACGCGGTGCAGGGAGCCCCGTGGGAGGGCCCCGATGCCGCGGAGTTCCGCAGTCGCTGGACGGCGCTGGCCACCGGACGGCTCGGAGCCATCTGCGCCGAGCTGCTCGCCCTGGGCGACAGCGCCCTCGGCGAGGCGGACCAGCAGGACGTCGTCTCGAGTGCGGCAGGCACCTCTGCTCCCGGGCCGTCCACGATCCCGCCGGCCGACTCCTCCAACTCCAGCGGCGGGTACCTCCACGAGGACAACCCCTGGATCCCGAACTGGCTCGAGAACCCGGTCGAGGGCGCGGTCTCGGATCTCGCCGGGCTGATCTCGGACGGGATCGGCTGGGGAGCGGACACTGGGATCGACCTGCTCGAGAGCGGACTCGGGCTGTTCGGGGTGAACACGGCCGGGATCGCACAGTTCCAGCGGGACGCCGGGCACCTGGGCGGGATCCTCGAGGACTGGGCCACCGGCGAGCGGGTCCCCACCCTCTCCGAGGTCGGTGCGGCCGGACTGCTGACCGTGGGATCAGCGGGAGTCGGAGTCTATGAGGCCGTCGCCGGCCAGGACACGGCGCTGCTCGATGACCGGCCCGGCGGCATCGTCGAGTCGGTGAGCACCGACTCCGGCCCTGCACAGAGCCCGCAGACCCTGCAGGACCTGATCCTGCAGAACGACGCGCTGCGCATGGACAATCCCGGAGGCCCGCTGGAGAACGGGCAGATCGGCATCCAGGAGGTGCACCGCGCCGGCGGCGGCGAACCGGCCTACATCGTGCAGGTGCCACCCACGGAGGGGGCGGCCCTGTCCGACGTCCCGGGCGCCTACGGCGGGCAGGGGAACTCCCGCGACTGGGGGTCGAACCTGCGCCTGGTCGCCGGGCAGCATCCCGCGGCCATGGACGACGTGCGCGCCGCGATGGAGTCCGCCGGCATCCCGCCGGGAGCGGACGTGATGATCGTCGGCCATTCCCAGGGCGGCATCGTCGCGAATCATCTCTCCGCCGATCCGAGCTTCAACAGCGCCTCCGGCGAAGCGGGCACGTACAACGTCACGCACACCTTCTCGGTGGGCTCCCCCGTGCAGACCGTGGTCCCCGCCCAGGGCTCGACGCAGTCGGTAAACGTGAGCCACGAGGGCGGTATCGGCCTCGGAGGGATCAGCGGCGACCTGATCCCGACCCTCGATCTGGGCGGTGCGCAGGTCGATGGCGGGACCCTGGGTGCTCCGAACCGGCACGAGGTGTCGCTGCCGGGCTATCCCGTGCCCTCGCTGAACCCCGTCACGATCCTCGAGTCGAACCACGACTCCGTGGGTCTGCAGGGGGAGGCGGATGCCGGGTACTCGGGCAGCGTGGGGCGTGCCACGAGCACTGATCCGACCCTGTCCGGGCTGCAGGACGACCTCACCGGGACGTACCTCGGGAACGGCACCTATGTCTCGGAGTCCCATGTGGTGACGGTGGGCCGCGGCCCGGCCTGAGCGCCGCGGCCCTAGGCTGGTGCCACGTCCCGGAGAGAGCGCCGCAGCCTGAGGAGAGCGACGGAGGGGGCCGAGAACCCGATCGAGACGTCGGGACAGGTCGCGCCCGGAATCAGTTCAGCCCGTACTTGCCGTAGAAGGACTCCGCCGTGATCCGATCGCGTCGCGGGTTCGCCGCCGGGAGGTCGGGGCCGAGTTCCATCGGGGTGATCTCCTCGCCGCCGGGGAGCACGCCGGTGATCCACCCCACCCGGAGACTCTTCGCCTCCGCCTCGTCGAGCTCCTCGTGGACGACCGTAACGATGCCCCGCATCGCCTCGTCGAACACGGCGATCCCCCCGGCGCGGTCCTCGACCTCGAGGGAGACCGTCCCCCGCAGCAGCCGCTCGAAGTTCGCGCCGTCAGCCATCTCCAGCGCTGCGTCGGAGACGCCCTCCACGGAGGTCGCCGCCTCCTCGGCCGCCTCGACCAGCTGCGCGCGCCCTCGCCCGCACCCGCTCAGCACGGCCGCCGCGGCGGCCAGCGCCCCTCCCAGAAGTCCGCGTCTGCTCACCATGCTCATCCCCTCGTCCGACAGCTCAGCACCGAGCATCCCACGCCCGGCACCGGGCCGCCCGTCTCCCCCGAGATGCTGTGGACGCGTCCACGCCGTCTGCGCAGCGGCGAGAGCCCGATCGCGGAAGGCGTCGAGGCCGGGCAAGGGGCAGGGACAGGGACAGAGACAGAGACAGGGATCAGTCCACCGTCATCCGGTAGACGAAAGCCGCCATCACGTCGCGCAGCACCGGCTTGGTGGGGCGGTAGGTGCCGTCAGACCAGCCATTGGTGATCCCCACCGACTCCGCCCACGCGATCTCCGTGTAGAAGACGCTGCCGGTGGCGACATCCACGAAGGGGGACCTGGCCGGCGGGGTGAAGGTGGGTGAGCCCGAGGCCCGGTGGAGGAACGCCGCCATCGTGTCCCGCCGCATCACCTCGTACGGGCGGAAGGTACCGTCCGCCCAGCCTTCCGTGATCCCCACCGACTCCGCCCACGCGATCTCCTTGTAGAAGACCCGACTGGTGCTCACGTCCCTGAAAGGCGAGGTCGCGGGCGGGGTGTAGGCGGGCGAGCCCGCGGCCCGGTAGAGGAACGCCGCCATCGTGTCCCGCCGCATCGCGGTATAGGGGCGGTAGGTGCCGTCCGACCAGCCCTGCGAGAGCCCTTCGTGCTTCATCCAGGCGATCTCGGTGAAGAAGACCTGCTGCCCGTACCGCACATCGACGAAGGGGGCGGCCGGATCCTCGCCCCAGGGCGCAGCCATCGGATATCGGCTCTCCGGCGTACCCGTCGGGGAGCCGAACCACTGCGAGAAGGTGCGGAAGAAGTTCCGGTTCCCATAGGTCGCGCAGACGTCGTCGGGCACGGCCGCCGCTCCGGCGTCGAGGGTGGCCTGGGTGGGGGTGAACGGGGTGTAGTTGTACAGCGCGGCAGTGGCCCGGTTGGCGATCTTCACCTCTCCGTATCCGCAGAACTCGTAGGGGCTGTACTGGATGTCGTAGGTGCGGCCGGCCTGGTAGCGGTAGCCGCGGGCCGGGTCCCCGTACTCCTGCAGGCGGGAGGCGCCGTAGTAGAGCTGATGGACGATCCCTCCGAACGCCGGGTCGCAGGCCTCGAAGTCGGGGCAGCGGAACCCGAGTGCGCGCTCGAGCTGGCGCGGGGTCGCATCCCGGGTGGTGATCAGTCCCTGTTCCTTCTGGAGCATCACGAGGATCACCTGCGGGTTCACATCGCAGGCTCGGGCCACGTCGGTGATGATCCGGCCGACGCTCGCACGCGTGGTCGCAGGGATCGCTGCGCAGTATGCGGTCGCCGCCCGTCGAGGCGTGTTCGCGGTGAGGTTCTTCAGACACGGCGCACCGTCGCTGCCGTCGACGCACCGGCTCCCCTTCTCCTCGAGGAAGGCGTCCACCTCGGCGCGAGTCATCGCGTCGGCGTCGAACATCCGCGTGTCGGTGATGAGGAAGCCGGAGGTGAAGCCGCCGAGCCCGGCGGGCGGGGTCTCGGCGCGAGCCCCCGGAGCACCGAAGAGCGTGGAGGTCGCGACCAACACCAGCGCGAGGACGGACAGCAGCGATCGGTGCACGCGCGATCGTGTATCGCCGAGCGTGGACGACACGTGGCGACGGGGTGGGGAGGACAGGGTGTTGCGAGCCATCGTGATCTCCGAGGGGAAGGGATCCCGGAGGAAGGATCCGCGCTCATCCTATTCCTGCATCCCTACCCGGAAAACCCTGAATGACCAGCCGATACCGACTTGCAACGCACGGCCCGACGGCGGTGCCCGGACTCGGCTCGAGAGCCGAGCCCGGGAGAGCTCTCAGGCGCGGACCACGGACACCGTCACCGTGCCGCCGGAGACCTTCTCACTCGCCGTGTGGGCACCGTCGGCCGGGGCCGAAGGCACATCGAGCTCGACGGCCAGCACCTCGCCGGCGAGCAGCTCGCGGTGCGTGGCGACCGCGGCGACGACCTGCTCGTCACCGTCCACGGTGAGCCGGATCCGGTCCGAGACGTCGAAGCCGGCCTCACGACGGGCGGACTGCACCGCACGCACCACATCGCGGGCGGTGCCCTCGGCCTCGAGCTCGGCGGTGACCCGGGTGTCCAGCGCCACGAAGTCACCGCCGCGCAGCACGCCCACGACGTGGCCCTCCATCGCGGAGGAGTCCCCGGCCACCAGGTCCAGGGAGTACTCCCCCTCCTGGAGCGCGATGCCACCGGAGGTGACCGTTCCGGTCTCGTCCACGGACCAGTCGCCCGTCTTCGAGCCCTTGATGACTGCCTGCACCTGCTTGCCCAGGCGCGGGCCGGCGGCGCGCGCGTTGACGCTGAGCCGCTGCTCGACGCCCATGCCACGTGCCTCCTCGCTCGCGACGTCCAGCAGACGCACCGCCTTGACGTTGAGCTCGTCGGCGATGAGCGCCGAGAACGCCTCGAGGGAGCTCGGGTCGTGGTGGACGACGGCGAGCTCGGCCAGCGGCAGCCTGGCCCTCAGCTGCTCCTTCTTGCGCAGCGAGTTGCCGACGGACGCGATCGCGCGCACGTCGTCCATCCGGGCGACCAGCTCCGGATCGCGCGGGAACAGCGTGTCATCGGGCCAGTCGGTCAGGTGCACGCTGCGCCCGCCGGTGAGCTGCTTGAAGATCTCCTCGGTGACCATCGGCAGCAGCGGGGCCGCCACCTGGCAGAGGGTCTCCAGGCACGTGGAGAGCACGTCGATCGCCTGCTCATCGCCCTCCCAGAAGCGGTCGCGGGAGCGGCGCACGTACCAGTTGGTGAGCATGTCCAGGTAGTCCTGGATCAGCTCGGCGGCGTCGGCGATCGCGAGCGCGGTCATCGACTCCTTCACCTCCCGCACCAGGTCCCCGGTGCGGGCCAGGAGGTAGCGGTCCATGACGTCGGTGGACTCGTACCGGGTACGGCCCCGGTATCCGGCCGGCTTCCCGGCGGCGTCCTTCTCCCCCGCGGCGTTGGCGTACAGGCCCAGGAAGTACCAGACGTTCCACAGCGGCAGCACCACGTGACGCGTGGCGTCACGGATCTTCGGCTCGTCGACGACGAGGTTGCCGCCGCGCAGGATCGGCGAGCTCATGAGGAACCAGCGCATCGCGTCGGAGCCGTACTTGTCGAACATCTCGCGCACGTCGGGGTAGTTGCGCAGCGACTTGGACATCTTCTGCCCGTCCTCGCCGAGCACGATGCCGTGGCAGATCACCGAGGTGAAGGCGGGCCGGTCGAACAGGGCGGTGGAGAGCACGTGCATGACGTAGAACCAGCCGCGGGTCTGCCCGATGTACTCGACGATGAAGTCCGCCGGGTTGTGGGACTCGAACCACTCGGTGTTCTCGAAGGGGTAGTGCACCTGCGCATACGGCATCGACCCGGAGTCGAACCAGACGTCGAAGACCTCCTCGACCCGGCGCATGGTGGATGTCCCGCTCGGGTCGTCGGGGTTCGGGCGCGTGAGCTCGTCGATGTAGGGACGGTGGAGGTTGACCTCGCCGTGCTCATCGCGCGGCAGGGTCCCGAAGGCCTCCTCGAGCTCGGCGAGGGAGCCGTAGACGTCGACGCGGGGATGATTCGGGTCGTCGCTCTTCCACACCGGGATCGGGGATCCCCAGTAGCGATTGCGGGAGATCGCCCAGTCGCGGGCTCCCTCGAGCCAGCGGCCGAACTGGCCGTCCTTGACGTTGCCGGGCACCCAGTCGATCTGCTCGTTCAGCTCGAGCATGCGCTCGCGCTGGTCGGCGACCTTCACATACCAGGACGAGACGGCCTTGTAGATCAGCGGGTTCCGGCAGCGCCAGCAGTGCGGGTAGGAATGCACATAGCTGGCCTCGCGCAGCAGGCGGCCCGAGCGCTGGAGGTTCCGGATCAGAGGACGGTTCGCGTCGAAGACCTGCACCCCGGCGATCTCGTCGAGCTCCGTGCCGGCGAAGTAGTCCAGGAACTGCGCGCCCTCGTCGACCGAGACGATCACGGGGATCCCGTACTCGGCGTTGACCTGCTGGTCGATCTCACCGTAGGCGGTGGCCTGGTGGACCACGCCGGTGCCGTCGTCGGTGGAGACATAGTCCGCGACCGTGACGATCCAGGCGTTCTCGGTGCCCCATTTCTCGCGGTCCTCGGAGTAGACCGTCCACAGCGGGGTGTACTCCACGTGCTCGAGCTCGGCACCGGCGAAGACGCGCTCCTCACGGGCGGCGAGGACCTCCTCGGCACCCTCGTAGCCGAGCTCCTTGGCATAGCCGCCCAGCAGCGCGGAGGCCATGAGGTACCGGCCCTCTCCGGCGGCGGTGCCGTCGCTCGTGCCGAGCGGTCCGGCGGGGACCACCGAGTACTCGAGCTCGGGGCCGACGGCGAGGGAGAAGTTCGTGGGCAGGGTCCAGGGGGTGGTGGTCCAGGCCAGAGCCTTCACGCCCTCGAGCGCGAGTGCGGCGGCCTTCTCCCCGGTGAAGGGGAAGGTGACGGTGACGGTCTGGTCCTGGCGCTCC
>NZ_DASVGJ010000056.1:0-86360 GCF_036379615.1 Brachybacterium sp. | reverse complement strand
CGTTGACCTCGTCGCTCCCCCACGACTCAGCCAACCGGCGATGGTGACGGTGGCACATCAGCTGGAGCACCCCGCTGTCGACGGCTGCGGAGAGGATCTTCGCGGCGGCCGCGTTGCGTGTCAGCGTGCCTGCCGCGCACTCCTGTCCGAGGATCCGGGCGCGGTCATCCAACAGGCTGGAGGCCGCCGAACGGACATGGGCACGCGGGTTCATGCGCCGGTAGTGGGCGAGCCAAACGCCCCACGGGACGAGGCGGATACTCGCGCTATCTGTCAGGCGGACGGTTCACAAACAGCAGGGCGATCTCCGCAGAACTCACGACACCTCACCGACTGATCCATCCCCCGTGGTCACGCGATCCTTCTCAGCTGCGCGTCGGTGTGCCGTAAGCCGATCGGTCGCTGGGACGGTTCGGCGCCGAGCCCCGCCGTACAGTGGCGAGATGAGCCTTCACCATGTCCGAAGAGGCGACGGAAGCCCTCTACTGCTGGTGCACGGCCTCGGGGCGGGTCTGCGCTCGTGGGATCCGATCATCGACGCGTTGGCCGAGCACCGGGAAGTCATCGCGGTCGACCTCCCCGGATTCGGCCAGACGGCGCCGCTACCTGGTGAGGTGTCGATCGCCACGCTCGCCGATTCGGTCGCACGATTCATCGGCGAGCAGGGTCTGGAGGGCGTTGCCACTGCCGGGCAGTCGATGGGCGGACGGATCGTGCTCGAGCTCGCCAGACGCGGGATCGGTGGTGACACCGTGGCGTTGGACCCTGGTGGTTTCTGGAGCAAGCGTGAGCTGGCAGTCTTCGGCTATACGCTGCGGCCCTCGATCGCCCTGGTCCGTGCTCTGCGCGGTGCCCTGCCGGCGCTGCTGGACAATCCCATCAGTCGGACCGCTTTGCTCGCGCAGTTCTCGGCCCGCCCGTGGTCGCTGTCGCAGCAGACTGTGCTGCCCGACCTGCTCGGGTTGGCCGATGCTCGAGCGACGGATGCGGCCATGGACGCGCTCACGAAGGGACCCAAGCAGCAGGGCGCTGCGCCCGGGACGGTCCCCGGTCGCGTCACCATCGGGTGGGGACGTCGAGACCTCGTCACCCTTCCGCGGCAGGCCCATCGGGCTGTTGCTGCGTTCCCCGATGCAACGCTGCACTGGTTCCCCCGGTGCGGGCACTTCCCGCAATGGGACGCGCCCCACGAGGCGGTCGAGCTCATCCTGACCGGTACTCACTGACGTGCTCAAACCCTCTCCGCCCAGCGCATCGCGGAATGCCAGCTGCTCGTCCCAGCACAGGCTGCCGGCCCGCAACGAGTGCAGGTGCATCGCGCGTCTATTGTCCTCCACTTCGTGTCAGATCACTTGGCGGCCCTCACGCCGTGCGCGGTCCAGAGCGTTGGTGGAGGACTTGGCGAGGAAGTCTGGCGGGATCTTGATCTCCGCATCCACAGCTCGGTCATCGAGGTCGCAGTACAGGCCGATCGCCCCGCGGAGCAGACGGACGCGGTTGTCCTGATCGTCGTACTCAAACAGGGGCTTGCGGCTTCCGAAGTTCGCCCCGCCCTTCCCGATGCGCTCCGGTGCGGTCGTGAACCGCAGACGCTCCGGGGTCGGTTCGACGCCGAACAGTTTGAACGCCGCCTCGGCCTCCTTGGGGTCCTTCGTGTGCAGGATGATCCCGCGGGCGATGTGGTTGGTGAGGTTCGCTTCGATCAGGTCGGAGATGCGCTGGGTGAACAGGATCGGGAAGACCTCCAGGGAGCGGGCGAGCCGGCCCAGGCGTTCCATCTCCTCAGCACCGGCGCCGAGGAACACCCACGCTTCGTCGAGCATCAATACTCCGCGGCGTCCGCGGAGGGCTTCGGCGGAACCGAAGACCATCATGCGGATCAGCGCCGCGGACACGCGCTGCGTCAGGCCAAGGGTGCTCTGGTCGACGCCCATCGGAGGGAGCTCGAGGTTGGCGTTGCCGACCTTGATGTAGGTGATGCCCTCGGCGGCACTGAGAACTTGCCCGTCGTCCTGCAGGCCGACCATGGCGCCGAACAGGGGATCGTTCTTCGACTGGCGAAGGATCGGATCGACGAGCTCCGGGGTCGCTTTGCCATCCGCCTTCGCGGTCTCCAGTGCCGTGCCAATGGCTTTCGCGCCCCGAGTCACGCCGTACTTGAGCGCCTCCTGCAGGTCGGCCTCGAAGTTCTGCGTCGAGTGCGACCACAGATTCACGGAGTGCAGCATCGACACCGCAGTGTTGATCCCATCGCCGGGGGTCTTCGAGAAGCGCAGCGGGTCGAACACGCCCGTGCCGCCGGCACCGCCCATCCCACCGGAGCCTCCCGCGAAGGCGTCGAGCGAGAACGTCGTGGCACTCTCACCGAACGACGCCGAGAGATCGTTGCCCTTCTTCGGGTCGATGACGATGACGGGACGGCCCTCAAGCCCGTACTGGTGAGCCAGGTAGGCCATGGTTATGGTCTTTCCCGAGCCTGAGCTTCCCACTACGGCCCCAATTGGATAAATGTCCTGGTCAGAGGACTTCGTGGCGCTCATGAGTGCTTCTTGCCGGTCGGCGACGGTGAACCCCACGTTCGCGCCGTGCGCGTCGCCGACCGTCCCGAGCGAGGCAATCCCCGAGTGGGCCACGCTCGAGGATGGCAGGTCCATCAGGTTCGGGTTCGCGCGCACCGGGGAACCCATCCAAGACTCTGCGAGGGCCAGCGGCTGCCGGTTGTCCATCGGGGCGACCTCGAACGCGGTGCCGTTACCGAGAGTGTCGAGCCGCTTCTTGCCCTGCCCGGTGAAGGCTGCGACCACGCTCGTCTCCACCAGCGTCGGGAACGCCTTCCCGGTGGAGTAGGCACCTTCGACCGATTCGAGGGTCTGGACCATCTCCTCCTGCTGCTGGTCATCGAGCTTGCCCTGGGCTTTCGCGTTGCGGATGTCGCGCAGGTAGCGGTCCCGCTGCCGGCGCAGCTCCTTGCGCGTGATGGGGCTCGGCTCGATCAATCCCCGGATCGACACCATCACGGCGCCCCGGTCCAGGAGGGTCGAGGCCCAGGTGCTCAGTGAGTTCGCGGCACTCTGGAACGGAAGGTCCAGTCCGTAGACGGATCCCATGCGCAGCACGTGGTGGCCTTCGATCCCAGTGGGCCAGGACGCGCAGGAGTCCACGTCATGGCGGGCTGCGGTCTGGGACCCGGCGACGGTGCGGAAGACGTGCAGGTGATCGGCGTGGGGCAGGAGTGATGCGCCGGTGGATCCGCCGGCAGCCCACCAGGATTCGGCCAGGTGGAAGTCCTTCGGGGTGGGGATGGTGAATCCGGAGCGGGTCATCATGTCGCCGACGTCCTCGAGGTCCTGCTGGTAGTCGGCCATCGGGACCTCATAGGTAGTCATCGAGGTCGCGACCGAGTCGAGAACATCTCGAACGGATCGGTCTGCGCCGCCGACGACGTCGTTCAACCTGGTGCCCATCAGCAGCAGTCGGTCCTGGGTGCGCTCGTCACCGAACCACTGCTGCAGCGTCTCGCCGTGGCGTGAGCCCTCCGGGGGCGAGTACCGGCGGGGCAGGTTCACCAGCAGTAGGTGGAAGGGACGGTAGCGGGCGCGGGCCATTGAGCGGCGCGCGGTCGTGTACGGAGTTTCGGCGGCGAGCTCTTCGATCGCGGCGGCGATCGGGTCGCCGACCTCAAGGGCTTTGCTGTGGGTCTTCGCGTCCTTGACGGGGGCCAGTGGTGCTTTCCGGTACAGCCACAGTCCCCCGCCGACCGGGAGGACGCGGCCGTCGCCGTAGCGGACCCTCGTCGCGGTCGGCATCTTCGGGACCTTGTGGTCCTCCAAGCGGATGTCCTTCACCGTTGCGGTCGCCATGTCACTCCTGTCCTTCCGTGGCCGGTGCCGGCTCGGCGATCTCTCCGCCACCATCGGAGGGACCCGAAGTGCTCGTTGTCGGGTCGTCGACGTCGCCGT
The DNA here is from genome assembly GCF_036379615.1 of Brachybacterium sp. Taxonomy (GTDB): domain Bacteria; phylum Actinomycetota; class Actinomycetes; order Actinomycetales; family Dermabacteraceae; genus Brachybacterium. The sequence goes on along the minus strand of NZ_DASVGJ010000056.1, from coordinate 82,401 downwards.
CCAGCGTGACGGCGTTCTCGTGGTCGACAAGCCCGGTCCCGGATCCAGTCGGGCCCCAGGCGGTCACGTACGGAGCGGCCGTGTCGGCGCCGCGCACGAGCACGTCGTACTGCACCGTCGTCGGAGCCTCCCCGGAGCTGTCCTCGGCATCCGCATCGGTGAGCTCAACGGAGACGGTCGCGACGACAGTCGAAGTGTCCATCTCCCCGTTGTCGCTCACGGGTGAGACGGCTTGGACGATCGACACAGATGCAACGTTCACGCTGGTGAGGGTGGAGTACACGTGGGCGGGGTCTTCGTCACGGGTGGCGAGCTTGAGCTCGTTCGGGGAGGTGGCCAGCGCCTGCGCCCATGAGGAGATCGCGTCGGTCGCCGAGGCGGAGGCAGTGGTGGTCCCCCACCCGTTCGTGGGTTCGGTCGGTTCCCAGTCGGCGGCGGCGCTCGGCGGCAGCGGTGACACCGTCGGAATGGACAGCACCTTCACCCCTTTGGATGGGGAGTAGGCGGTGCGGACTGCGGCCCGGTAGTAGACCCCGTCGGAGCTGCGGAGGGTGAAGTCGTGGGTCATCAGCTGGTAGCCGATGTCCTGCTCTGTTGCTTCGACGTCCTCGATGTTGCTGGTCCCGTCCCAGGAGGTGATCTCGGCGCCGGCGAACACGGACTCGTCATTCGCGAGCCACTGCTCCAGGGAGCGTTCTGCCTGGGTGCGGCCGGTCTGGGTCGCCTCGATCTGTGCGGTCCCGGGCCCTGTGGTCTCGACACCGTTCAGGACGATGCTGAACATGAGAATCAGGCCGAGCACGTTCAGCGGGGCCAGGATCACGCTGGCGAACACTGCCCGGCGTGCGGTGCGGTAGCGGCGCTTGCCCCGGGCGCGCGCGGAGGGGTCCGGCACGGCCTCGGCAGTGTCGAACAGGTCATTGACCTGATTGCGTCTCCTGGTCGGCATCCGAATCCCTCCCCCTGTCAGCTCTGCGTGTGTAGCGGCCCGGCAGGCGGTCTCACTTGGCCAGCAGCGCCATGAGTCGTTGGAGGGCGCTGTCGTCGATGTGGGCTGCCCGCACGGGATCCACGAGCACCAGGGCTGCGTCGGTCGACTTCGCGGGGAGCTGCTCGGGCAATGCCTGGTCGGAGAACGCATCGACGAGCTGGGTCAGTGCCTGCAGCTCCGGCTGGGACATGCCCACCAGGTGCACGACGGCCTCGGGGATGCTGCCGGCCTGGATGATCGTGAGGTCGGCGACGGCTGCGTCAAGGGGCGAGGTTTTCGCGTCCATGATCGTGGTCGTCAGATCCGCAATGCCGGGCGAGTGCGCGCCGGTGAGTTCGGCGGCGAGGAGGCGGGTGTCGTCGTCCGTCTCGGCGATCTCTTCGGCCTTCACGGCGATGCGTCGCAGCGAGGACTTCGCGGTTCGGGTCGAGGGCCGGCCTCGCTTGCCCGCACTCTTCCCCGAGGGGGCCCGGCGCTTGCGGGGCTTAGGTGCCACCGGGGCGTCGTCAGGTGCCTCGGGCGGATCTGCCTGGACGGGTGGGTCAAGGACGGTCTGCTCGCTCATGAATGCTCCTCACAGGTGCACGGGGTCGGTGTCGGGATCGGTAGTGGGCGGAGGATTTCGTACTCGTCGCCAGGGCCACCGGTACCCGCCCACTCACTACCCCTGGGTGGAGCATGGGGTGGGGCCGCACCCGCCCCTCGGGGAGGGATGGATGCGGCCCCGATGAAACCCCTTTTTTCGTCGAGGGTGGTCTGGTCAGGCGGCGATGGTCTGCGTGTCCGCGTCGAAGTGGGAGTCTTCGCCGAGGTCCATGAGGTGCAGGACCACGCGGGTCTTCTTGTCCGGGTTGTTGGCCCAGGGCTCGAGAATCACCCACAGCAGAACGCGGTGGCCGATCAGGGCCTTCGCCTCGGAGGCGAGCATCAGCCCCTCGGGGTCATCGGTCCGCTCGGTGCGGGCGATCTCGTAGCCCGGCTCCACACCGTCGATCTCCTTCTTCGTGCCCGTGTACAGCAGCAGCTTCCCGCGAGTGGAGGACTTCTCCCGCGTCACCTTCACGATCGTGCCCACGAAGCGCTTCAGCTCCAGGCCGTCGGCGCCGCCAGTGAGCCGGTCGATCAGCTTCCAGGACGTGGAGCCCTCGGACAGTTCGGCGACGAGCTCACGGATCGCCTTGGACACCGCCACCTGGCGGGGGACGGCCCGTTCGATGCCGGGGACCTTTACCAGGCCGTCGTCGGTGACTTCGAGCTTCGCCACCCGGTCGTGGGCAGCCATGATGATCTGGACGTGATCGGTGGCGGTCATGGGTCAGTCCTCCTTGCGCATGGGGGCGATGCTGGCGAGGGTGTCGATGTCGGCGGTGATTTCGTCGGTCTCGGCCAGGCGTACCGCGGCGGCGGCGATCGAGCGGGTGTGGCCGGTGGTCATCTTGATCCATGTCGCCCAGGTCTCGGCGTCCTCCCCGAATGGCGGGGGCACGGAGTCCAGCACGGTGCGCAGCACGCCCCGGATGCGGGTGTTGGTGCCCTCCTGGAACGAGGTCGATCCGGACAGGCCCTCCTGCACGTCGGTGACGATCGAGGCGAGCACGTTCGTCATCGCATCCACAGCGATGCGCTGGATCGGGACGCCGTGCGTGCCCAGCAGCTCGTAGGCCAGGCTGGAGATACCGAAGTAGCCGGTCGCCGCGTAGCTGGCCCCGTTGAGCTTGCCCCGCACGACCTCCTCCCACGGCTTGTCCTCGGCAAGTGCATGCTCGGCCATGATCAGTTCCTCCGTCGAAGTGCCTGTCGTCTCTCCCGGCTCGTCCGGGGACACCACGGCAGTGGGCGCAACAGCGTCCCCACGGGACGGGGCCGCGGACTCGATCTCGATCAGATCCGTCGAGCACAGCGCGGTCTGGGAGTCGGTGCGGTCGGTGTCGAACCGCGAGGCCTGCGCAGCCGGGCAGAGGCGAACGAGGGGGCACCATCCGCACAGCGGTCCGGTCCGGGTCGGGAACAACTGCTCTTCGACCATCTCGTTGTGGGTGTCCCAGGCGCGGGCGAACTCCCCGACGGTCTGCGCGACCCGCTTCTCGGAGACCGCGATGACGCGGGACTTCCCGTGGCGGGTGTAGTTCACGCGACCCTCGATCACGGACTCGTCCTGGAGCTTCCGCAGACCGGCGGCGTACAGGCGGATCTGGTCGCCGTGGTCATCGCCGTACAGCTCCAACTTGCGCTTGTCAGGGACCTTGTTGCTGGTCTTTTGATCGACGACCCGCAGTCCGGCCCGTCCGCGTGCGGTGACCCGCTGGGTGAGATCGACGAAGCCGATGAACGGCACTCCCCCGAGCTCGATCCCCCGCAGCGGCCACTCGGTCGCCACCACGTCCACGTCCCGGGGGTCTTCGATGTCGAAGATCCCCTGGTACTTGCCGATCACGTCAGCGATGAACAGCTGCCGAGTCACCGGGTCGCTGAGCTGCGGGAAGTCACCGTGGCGCCACTGGGCCACCATCGACAGCAGGATGTTCGCCGCCCGCCGCCGCGTCCGCTTCCCGCTCGGCAGGCTGTACAGCTCCTCGAGCACGGAATGGACGGCCGTGCCCTGCGTGGTGGCGGCGAACGGGTCCGGGGGCTGCTCGCCGAGGAGCTTCCCGAAGGCGTAGCTCGCTGCGCAGTTGTGCGACAGCGCCTTGGCGGTTGAGGCGGACAGCGCTGTGCGCCGCACCTTGGCGATGTCGACGCCGTCGAGGTGCAGGCCCTGGCGGGTCAGCGTGGAGACCATGCCTGCTCCCTTCGTGATGATCGTCGACCCGGTGACAGTGGGCGACACCGCCCTCCGACAGGACACCCGCCCTCACGCATCACGCGTCGCTCAGCACTCACTCGTCGTCAAAGAGGATGGCCAGGTCGATCGGGACCCCCCGCACCCTGGCCCCGCCCGTGCGGGTCTCGACGTCCCCGGTCCGGACCCCGTCACGGACTCTCGGCTCCCAGATCCCCTCAGCGACCAGTCCCTCGTGCCAGACGGCCTGCCAGCTCGTGCGCGCGGTCTGCCCCGTCGGGATCAGGTGCCGGGCATGCTGGCGGGCAACCTGGAACGCGTCACGGTGGAACACGATCACGTCCCGCCCGGAACCGCGGGCGTCGGCGACGTACCGTCCGAGGAGCTCGCCGCGCGGGTCTCTGCCTGCTGGCCATCCCAGACGCAGGTTCAGGCTCGGATCGTTCGTCGGCGCCGCCCCGACATCCTTCGGGACCACGGACTCCACGTAGCCCTTCTGGCTCTCCAGCAGATACCGCAGCGAGTCGACCAAGGCGTGGCCGGCCGTGCGCTGCTGCTGGGTGCGGGAGAGGTCCACGGTCAGCTCCGCGAGATCCTCGCGCATCGCCTCGATCCGGGCGAGGAACGGCTCGTCCATGTCGAGACCGATCGCGTACTGCTCGAGCAGAGCGACGCTGAGGAGGTACTCGCTCATGATCTGTGAGTGGCGGGTGGCGTTGACCTTGCTGCCGAGCGCCGCCTCGACGTGCTGCTTGGCGTCGCGGGCCGAGTCGTCCCGTTCGAGCATGAACGTGGTGCGGACCGCCGGGTATCCGTTGCGGGCGGACCAGCTGCCCATCCAGCGCAGCATCTGCGCGGACAGCCGTGCCTGGTCACCGCTGGCGAGCATATCGTTCAGCGCCGCCAGCGGGTCAGCGGTCGCGGAGTTGATGAATCCTCCCCCGCCGTCGGAGTACAGCGTCAGCATCCGGTCGCGGACCGAGTCGATCTGCAGCTCGTTCTCGGCCGTGACGACCACGAACGCGCGCGGCGGATTCTGCACGCGAGTCTTCATGTCGGAGGTCATGCGGCCCTTGCCGGCGCCGTTGAACGCGGAGCGGACCATGGCCTCCAGGTCGCTGGTCTGCTTCTCCCACTGGCGCTGATCAGAGTTGGGGGCGAAGTCGTCGATCACCCACATCATCGACTTCGACACCGAGTTCTCCATCCACGCCCTGGTGTCCATGGCCGAGCCGGGCAGCCGTTCGGCGCTCCAGGCCCCGCCGCGGGAGGCCCAGAAGCCTTGGATCATCGAGGCGAGCCAGGACTTGCCCGAGCGGCGTCCGCCGACGATGTACAGGACGCTGTGCGGGGTGATCGGAACGATTGGGCGGATTCCGGCGAGCAGGGCGACCATCCCGAAGCGGGGGTCTACGAACGTGTCCGGGGATGTGTAGGCGTCGATGATGCGGCGCAGCAGGTCGCGTTGCTGGGCAGCGTCCATCTCCTGATCGATGACGCCGAAGTCGTCGATGGTGGCGAACTCGTCGGCGGTCAGGCCCGCCTGGGCGCGCTCGTCGCCCTCTCCGGCGGGTCCGATCACCTGGCGTCCGGCGATGAACGAGGGGATGCCGTCCTTGGTGGGGACCCAGCCCTGGCAGCCCCAGAGCACGTCGTCGGTGGTCTCTGAGGCGCGGTAGTCCTTGATGGCGCGGGTGAAGTTGATTCCGGAGCGGGGTGGCCAGGACGGCAGGGCGGAAACCTTCGTGGGGATGTCGGCGCCGTAGCGGGTCTCCCACTTCGCGGGGTCCTCGTCGAGCATCGCTTTGGGGCCGCGGATCGTGGCGGTATCGACCAGGCCGTCGGCGGTGCGCCACTGGACCGCGACGACCACTTGGCGCTCAGTGCGGGAGACGGCGCCGGGGATGATCCTTCCACCGTCGAGCTCGTCCGCGGTGGGTAGGCGGAACTCTTCGAAGCTGACCAGGCGTCCGCCGAGGTCGTCGATCTTCTGCCAGTTCTTCAGTTCGGGGCCGCCGGCGGGGTCGGGGCGGATGTTGCACACCTCGATCGCGAACCCGTCCTGGGAGACGCGGGTCTGGCCCTTCTCGCCGGTGTCGTCCACGGGCCGCTCGGGCAGGTCGGTGATCTGCAGGTCCAGGGCGTCGCTGAAGCGGCCGGAGTAGGCCAGGAAATCGTCGATGCCGCGCTTGGGGTCCACCGTCTCGTCACCGCGCGGAGACAGGTCGATCAGTCGCGTGGAGGCGACGTTGCGTTTGGCGAGGAAGTCCATCAGGCCGTAGGCGGCGTCCCAGACGGCGGCGTTGCGGGCGATGTCGCCGTCGAAGCAGATGATCGCGTCCCGGTCCCGCATGCTCACGGTGTTCCACTCGTCGTTGCGCCGCCAGGACTGCACCCCGGGGATCGCGAGGACCAGGATCCTCTTCGCAGCCGGGATGGTCGCGAGCAGCTCCTGCAGCTGCTCGAGGGGGTCGGTGGCGCCGACGGCGGTGCGTAGCGCCTCGCTGGTGACGCCGCTGTCTCGCAGGACGGCGGTCAGGACCGAGTCGGCTTTGACGACGCCTTCGGTGAACAGGATCGGGACTGTGGGGTCGGCGAACCATGCCGGGGGTGTGGCGGGGTGGGCGTCGATCGCAGTTCCGGAGCCGGCGAGGAACATGTACTTCGCCCAGCTGGACCCCGCAGGTGGGTCGTTCTCCGGGCGCAGCTGCAGCGTGCCGAGGATCGGTTCGCCCCGGGCGATGGAATCCATTTTGAAGTACGGGATTTCCATCCACGCGCCCTGCCGGGCAAGGCTCAGCAGGTGCCGGCCGGGGTTCCGGCGTCCGTCGAACCCGAAGCGGCGCAGGGAGTCCTTCGCGTCGTCGGTGCCGGAGATCGTGCGGTAGCCGCGGGCTTGGGCGACGAGCGGAGCGACGATCGAGGATCGCAGCTTCGTGACGGACACGTCGCCGATGGAGCCGGGGTAGTGCGAGGCGGGGAAGGGTTCTTCCCGCATGGCGGAGATCGCGGTGTCGATGTCGGCGACCGACAGGCCGTCGTCCTCGTCGAACGCGGCGTCATCGTTCTCGTCGGCGGCCGGGTCCGGGACTGCGGGGTGGGCGTGGGCGTCCTGATCGGCGGGGTGCTGGGCCTGAGCGCGCGGATCCGGAGTGTTCATGGTGGCCGCAGTGGGCGGCGATCAGCTCTCGCAGGACGCTCGCCCATAGATCGGGCAGCGCCAACATGCGCCAACGGAGCGTCCGTGCAGGTCATCTACACTTTCGGCGATTCTCTCCACCCCAACGCCAACGCGCTCCACCCACCAAACGTGCAGGTCAGTCTGCGTTTACCCCCATATCCCACATCTCCCACTATAACCTTTATAGAGAAGTAGGTAGTAGTAGTAAGAGGAGATATGAAACCAGATCCCCTATACGTATGCAGTTTCCGGCGCGCAATGTGGGATTTGGTGTCAAACAGGGTCTGACCTGCACGAACACCGACCTTCGGGCGTTGGCGCTGTGTTGGCGGTGTTGGCAAACCAGGGTTGACCTGCCGTTTTGTAGGAGCGTTCGTTGGCGCTGCGCCAACGTTCCCGCCTCGGCAGGCAGGATCCCCGCCCATTCGGCGGTCTGGACCACTTCAGGGGCGTTGATCGTTTACCCAGGTCATCTCAGGTTTGCCAACGGTGCGCCAACAGCCGCGTTCCCCACGAGATTCGTCTGTTCGTGCAGGTTGGGAATCGTTTGCGCCACTCGTCCGGCGAGAGCAGTGCCACCATGATGCCAACGTGTAACGTGCAGGTCAGGCCGGGTTTGCGTACATATCCCACGTTCCCCGGTATGACCTTATAAGGGAAATGTCTATCGGCCCCGCAAAACGTCTCCGGACGTCCGGGGCCACTATTCGTGCAGGTCATTCCGGGTTCGCCAACGGAGCGCCAACATCGGCGGCCGTGCACGATTCATCCGTTTGCGCAGATGGGGCCTGCTTTTGAGCATCGGACGGAGATCGCAGTGCCACCGTGGTGCCAACGCATAACGCGCAGGTCAGCCCGCATTCGCCCACATATCCCACGTTCCCCAGTATGACCTTATAAGGGAAATGTCTATGATCCGGGCTCTGAACTGTCTCCGATCGAAGCGACCACCGGTACGCACAGGCTCGATCTTGTGCGCATCTCCCCTTCGAGACACAGCGCCTGTTGGCCTCCACGGGCCGCAACTCTGGCTTGTGCCGTCGGAGTCAGGACCTCCTGCGCTTCTCCTCGATCGCTCGGTTCATCTTTGCCGTCTGCCGGATCGCTCGGATCGCGGTCCAGATGATCCCGAGTAGCCCGACGACCAGGACTAGTCCGCCGAGCCCGATCTCAGCGGTCAGCATGACGACGCCGATCACGATGATCACGGCATTGATCGCCACCCGAGCCCAGAACTCTTTGACGGTCATCATGTTGGCCTCCCAGCGGTAGTCATTGATCAGGCACCGGCGCACGTCGGCACGCTGCGGCGTCTGCCCGTCATTCTGCCCAGTCAACCCCGATATCGATTCAGCGAGCTAGGGCGTGTTGCTAAACACCTCTGGCTGGGGTGCGGGTGAGCCTTGGAGGATGTCGCGTGATGTGATCTCGGATCAGGTGTGGGCTGTGATCGGCCCGTTGTTTCCGTCGGTGAGGGCTACGGGGCGCCCACCGGTGGACCGGCGCACTGTGGTGGAGGCCGTGGCGTGGCGGTATCGCACCGGGGCGCCGTGGCGGGATTTGCCGTCGCGGTTCGGGAACTGGAACACCATTTATAGGAACTTTCGCCGGTGGGCGACGGCCGAGGTGTGGGCGCGGGTGTTGGAGAAGGTCCAGTCGCTGGCGTACCAGCGGAGAGACCTGGACTGGGTGACCTCGATCGACTCCACGGTGGTGCGCGTGCACCAGCATGGGGCGACCTTGCCCAGGGACACAGGGGGCCGGATCGAACTACAAGAAGTTCGGGCCGGAGACGCCTGACCACGCCATCGGTCGCTCTCGGGGCGGGCTGACCACAAGGACGCATCTGGTCTGTGACGGGCGCGGCCGGGCGCTGGCGTTCATCCTCACCCCGGGGCAGGCGGCCGATACGAGCATGTTGGTCCCTACGCTGGGCCAGATCCGCGTGCCCGGTGCGGTCGGCAGACCGCGGACCCGTCCGGACCGGGTGCTGGCCGACAAGGGCTACCCCTCGAAAGCGAACCGGGCCTGGTTGCGCGCGCACGGCATCGCCGCGACGATCCCCGAACGCGACGATCAGATCGCCCACCGTCGGAACAGGCCGGGCCGCCCGATCGATTTCGGGGAGCAGCAACGGGCCCGTTATCGCGGCCGGAACGTCGTGGAGCGATGCTTCAACCGGCTCAAGCAGTGGCGCGGGATCGCGCTGCGATCAGACAAGACCGCCGGCAGCTACCACGCCGGTCTGTGCCTGGCCGCCGCCCTCCACTGGCTCGCCACCGGTCAGCGTAGCGCGGCTCAGACGTAACGGCAGACCTGGTCGGGGCCGCAGGTGTCGGGGTGGAGGGTGGTGGCCTCGTCGCGGAGAGCGGTGAGGGTGTCGCGCAGTGCGCTCAGGCTGCGCAACTGGTCCTCGATGTCCGCCAGGCGTTGGTCGAGCAGGTCGCGGACGTGGTCGCAGGGCGCCTGCCCGCCGTCGCGGATCTCCAGCACCTGCTGGATCTGGGCCAGCGTGAGCCCGGCGGCCTGGCCGCGGCGGATGAAGTCCAGCCGGTCGAGCACGGTCGGGTCGTAGTCCCGGTACCCCGCGGCCGTGCGGTCCGGGGCGGGCAGCAAACCCTGCCCCTCATAGAACCGCAGCGTCTTGGTGCTGGTGCCCGCGGCGGAGGCGAGTTCACCGATCCTCATGACAGCCCTCTTCTCGGGGTCTCCGGCGGGATGGGCTTGACCTTGCCCTGCACTGGAAGGTCCATTCTGGCCTCAGTGGAGTATTTCGCCAAGTGATGGGGGTATCTCAAGTGGACCAAAAGGTTGACCTGGCGGTGATCGGCTCCGGGGGTGCGGCGTTCTCCGCCGCGATCCGGGCCCGGAACCTGGGCAAGTCGGTGGTGATGATCGAACGGAGCACGGTCGGCGGCACCTGCGTGAACATCGGTTGCGTGCCGTCCAAGGCGCTGCTCGCCGCCGCCGAGGCCCGGCACGTCGCCGCCGACGCCCCCGGCCGGTTCCCCGGCATCGCCACCGCGGCCGGCCCGGCGGACATGCCGGCCCTGATCCATGCCAAGCAATCCCTGGTGGAGAACCTGCAGGCGGCGAAGTACGTCGATCTCGCCGCCTCCTACGACTGGCCGATCCGGCAGGGGGTGGCCTCCTTCGGAGGCTCCCCAGAGGCGCCGGTGTTGCGGGTCACCGGCCCGGACGGGAGTACCGAGGTGCTCGAGGCTGCCCACTATCTGGTCGCCACTGGCGCACGCCCCTGGGTCCCGGACCTGCCGGGACTGGAGCATGTGGACTACCTGACCTCGACCACCGCGATGGAACTCACCGAGGTGCCCGAGTCCCTGCTGGTCCTCGGCGGTGGGTACGTCGCCCTGGAGCTGGCCCAGCTCTTCGCCCGGCTCGGCTCGACGGTGACCATGCTGGTCCGCTCCCGGCTGGCCTCCGCCGAGGAGCCCGAGGTCAACCAGGTCTTGGCATCGGTGTTCGCCGACGAGGGCATCACGGTGCTGCGCCACGCCCAGCTCGAAACGATCGCCCAGGACGAGACGACCGGTGAGGTAACCGCCACCGCGACGGTCGAAGGCCAGGCCAGCCAGTTCCGCGCCCAGCGGGTGTTGGTGGCGCTGGGCCGCCGTCCGGTCACCGACGACCTGAACCTGGACACCGTCCAGGTCCCGACCGGCGTGGGCGGGGAGGTCGTCGTCGACGACGCGCTGGCCACCACCAATCCGCGCATCTGGGCCGCCGGGGACGTCACCGGGCACCCGGAGTTCGTCTACGTCGCAGCCCACCACGGGGCGATGGTCGTTGACAACGCCTTCACCGGGGCCGGACGCACGGTCAACTACGGCCACCTGCCCCGGGTGACGTTCACCAGTCCCGCTATCGGCGCGGTCGGGATGACCGAGACACAGGCCCTGGCGGCCGGCTACCGGTGCAACTGCCGCGTGCTGCCGCTGGACTACGTGCCCCGCGCACTGGTCAACCGGGACACCCGCGGATTCATCAAGGTCGTCATCGACGACGACACCGGCCGCATCCTCGGCCTCACCGCCCTCGCAAAGGACGCCGGTGAACTCGCCGCCGCCGGCGTCTTCCTCCTCGAGGGACACCAGACCTACCAAGACGTCGCCGCCATGTGGGCGCCCTACCTGACCATGGCCGAAGGCATCAAGCTCGCCTGCCAGTCCTTCACCACCGACCCCTCCCAGCTGTCCTGCTGCGCTTGAAACGGCCACGCAATAGTCGCGCGGCCACCTTTAGCAACACGGCCGAGCCGATGACGCTCATGAGTCGCCACGATCGGCCTCTTCCTCGGGGGCAGCGGTGGCGCGGTAGTCCTGGTCGGTGAGCGCGGCGGTGAAGATGTCGGGGTCGATGATCTCGTGGGGCACGGGGCGTCCGTCTTCGACGGCGGAGGCGTAGGAGAGCCAGCCGTACATCATTGACAGCGGGAACTCGTCGTCGTTGCCGCAGTAGCTGCGTCGGCGCCACAGCGACCAGAGGACGATCGACTGGGCGATGTCGGCCGTGACCGCGTCTCGGCGGGACTCAGTCCCTTTGCGGAGCTCGGTGAGGGTGAACTGTCCGTCTTCGCTGCTCGCGGCACAGGCGGCCATGACGCGGGCGGCGCCGGGCGGCATGGGGTCGGCGATGGCGATGAGGTTGATGTTCAGTAGCAGGCGTTCGCGGTCCCACTCGTCTTCATCGTCGGGCACGAAGGTGACGTCTCTGCCGTCGCGGAAGGTGCCGAAGCCCGGGTGCGGGGTCCGCCAGGGGTCCGACGGCGGCAGGGTATCCAGAATCGTGGCCGTCACACCGGTGGCCCAGGCGATGGTGAAGGCGGGGGTACGGCGGGTCCATTCGCGGAAGCGGCGGTCGATGTCGACGCGGGTCGTCATGGGCACGAGAGGGTCGTGTGCGGCGGCGGCCCATTGGGCGAATGTGCGCCGGCGCGAGGTTGCTTCCTCGCGTGTGATCTCCATGATTCCGCCCGTCATCCGCTCGAACTGCATTCGTTCATCGTTCCATGTCTGCCTGGCGATACGAAGTCTCGTGCACTTGATTCGGTGCACCGTGGCATATAACCAGTATGAGCAACTCACTCGCAGTCATCGGACTGCCCCACGTGCGAGAAGCGCTGGAGAGCTTCGGCTTCGAGGTCGTCTCTGGCGATGGGTTCCCCGAGGCCTCTCGGCGTATCCGTGAGGCGGCGGCCACCTCGGCGCTGCCGGTCCTGGTCGAGGACCACAAGCAGATCGGGCTCGAGCAGCTGATCTCCCGCCTGCCCGAGACGGCACCGGTGGTGATCGTTCGCGGGGCCGATCCGATCCTCGGCCAGGCACACAGTTCGATCCCGCTGGCCTCGAGCCTGGGCGACTATCTCGTGGCGCTCGGGTTCCAGGATCTCGACCCGGCACTGCAAAGCATCCACGTCGAGGCTGACGGCACGATCCCCCAGCCCCTACCCGAGACGCTCACAGCCCGGGAGCAGCGCCCCGACTCGACCGTGCCAGAGCCCGACTCGTCTGGTCCGGCATCTGTCGAGCCCGCCGAGGATTGGCTCAGCGACGATAACTCGCACCCCGCACCGACGCCCGCCGAGCCTGCTCCCCACACCTCGCCCGCCGCGGCGCAGTCGGCACTGTCGGATTGGCTCGAAGACGACGACGACGCCCCCGAAGCGACGGAACAGCGACCGGATGTCCCTGTGGCGGACGATGAGGAGGAGTTCGACGGATTCCACTCCCCCGCTCCCGGGCCCGTCACGCGCAGTCACCGCACCGAGACCGAACCGGGCCAGGGCCCGCCGGCTGCTGCGCGCAGTCGCCGGATCGCCCTGCCGACCTTCGCAACCGGCACGGACTCGGCACCGGTGACCGACCCGGATCCGCGCCTCGATCCCCTGGACGCGGAACTCTTCGACGACCTCACGGACACCCTCGAGGAACCAGGCAGCGAGAACGAGGTCGATGCCGATACCGCGCTGGATGACGTCACCCGGGCCAGTGCCTCCCGGCGCACCAGGCGCAACACTGCCCCGGCCGAGGTGATCGCCTGCTTCTCCGGCAAGGGCGGGGAGGGCAAGTCCACCCTCGCGCTCGCACTCGCGCAGGCCGCCGCCGAGATCGGAGGCAAGTCGGTGTGCCTGATCGATGCGAACCGTGCCCAGGGCGATCTCGGGCTGTACCTGCGGGTGCGGACCACCGACCTGCCCTCCATCTTCGACGCCGTCATGATCGGTGACCCCGCCTCGGCGATCCTCTCCCCCGGCCAGCTGAACCAGGCACGCCAGGGCCGGGGCGATCACCTCGCCTTCTCGTTTGTCCAAGCGCCCCGACCAGTCAAGGGCAGCGACGATATCTCTGCGGAGATCGCCGCGGTCACGGCCGAGCACTACACCGAAGTTCTCCAGATCGCACGCGATCGCTTCGACCTGGTCATCATCGACACCCAGATCACCGAAGGCTTGGACACGACCGGAGTGATCGACCATCTGATCGCGCCGCTGCTGGCCCGCGGGGGCTACGGGGTCGGGATCTGCGAGCTCACCACTCCCGGCGTGGAGAACCTGCTGGTGGCGATGGAGTCGCTTCGTCAGCACGGCGCTGAGGCGTCGCGGATGATGTCGATCGCCAACAAGGTCCGGCCCTCGATCACCGACTACGGCAAGCTGCCGCAGCTGCTGGGCAAGGACTCGTCGTGGAAGGGCGCGATCCACTTCGACGACCGCATCTACGACGACTTCGTCGCCCGGCGCATCCCCTACGCGGTCCCGACCCTCTACGGCGTCGTCATGGACGTCCTCCTCGCCGTCACCGGTGACCCGGAGTTCGACCTGCGTGACCCGGGATCGGTGCGCTCTGGGCAGCCATGGTGGAAGCGGTGGCTGCGCCGATGAACTACGCCACCTCAGAGCAGCTGTGCACGCTGCTGGACCAGATGATCTGGGCAAGCTGCGCGTCCGAGCATGCGCGGCCGCGTCACCGGGTGCGGTTGCACGCCTTGCCGCCGACCATGTGGATCCGTCCAGCCCGCGGCGTCGGCGGCCACAAGGCCACCCGGACCGGCTCCCTGCCGGCAACCATCGCCTGGCGGCACGGGGCCCTGCACGCCGCCGACCCAGCCCGATTGAACCCGATCGCGGCGGGTTGGAGTGTGCACGCCGCCGGCACGCACCTGGACGGCACCATCAACCTGACCGAAGGGCGGACCGAGCTCGGCCGGCCCACGGGCTCGATGTGGCCGACGCACCGGGCACCCGTGCTGTCCGCGTACGAAGCGACGCGGCTGCTCGAGGAGTTCATGGAGCGCGGTGAGCTCGCGCGGTGGACGATGCTCAGCCACCTGGAGCAGTTCGCCCACGAGTACGTCCACCAGGTCGCAGACTCGATCTGCCGGGAGATCACCGGGATCCAGAATCACGAGGCTGCGGTGTCGCTGCTGGATGATCAGCAGCTGGACCTCGTCGTCACCCACGTGCTCTACGGCTCATCAGGCCCGGACAGTCGCATCCTGCGCTCCCTGGATCGCTGCCTGGACCCGGCGACCACCCGGAACGTCGACCCGATCCGCTACCTCACCACCCAGATCCGCCGAGATCTCGCCGATCAGGTGCGCGTCGCCATCGGCGATCCCCAGGTCGGTCCCCGGGTCCGGCGCGTCGCACGGTCGCTCGGCACCGGCGCCGGACTCGAACAGATCATCTCCCGCTACAACGACCTCCACCCCTCCGACCGGGTCTCCACGACGCGCGCGATCCGGGCTTTGACCGTCGCCCCGTCTCTGGAATCCGCCGCTGTCCGCAACGTGTTGGAGGTCCGTGATGTCTGAGCACCGAACCGACGAGATCGACATGACCCTGCTCCTTGACCAGCGCCGCGTCGCCAACGCGGCCCGGGGAGAGCTCCTTCAGCTGATCACCGATGGCACCGTCACCCCGTGGGAGGCCATCGTCGCCGCCGCGGCGTCGGGCGAGAAGCCGCTGCTGCGTCTGCGCCTGGACCAGATCATCACCGCCGGCCCGGGGATCGGCGCCGCACGCGCCCGCGCCGTCATCGCCCAGATCCTGCACATCCTCGAGGCCACCGAGTCCCGCACTGCGACCGGACACGTCACCCTCGCCTACGTCCTCGACGAGCAGGCCCGCGGACGGCGCCTGCTGGCGGTGCTGGATGCGTTCATCTCCCACGGCCTGATCCAGGAGGCCCAGGACCTGACCGTGTGGCCAGGTTTCCCCTTCGCCGCCGCCCCTCTCCCCCGCAAGGAGACGCGATGACCACACTGCTGCTGGAGCCCACCGCCAGTCTCCGCCGCCGGGCCGCTCACCCTCGTCGCTGCGAGTGTGATCGGGACACGTTGCAGACGCCGTGGAAGGCCGAGATGTGCCAGATCCTCCACGCCCGGACCCGGAGTGAGAAGCGGGCATTGCTGGACGAATTCCTGTCCGCTCATGAAGCGGCGATCGCGCGGGTCTTGAAGCGGGCACAGCACATTTCGCATCTCGACTACCGTGACAAGGATCTCGTGTTCTCCTATTTCGGTGACGCGCTGATGAGAATGCTCGAGACGCGATGGAGGGCGAAGTCCGGCCCCGGCACCAGTCCCGTCTTCAACTACTCGAGGAACCTGCCGACGATCCTGGAGGCAGAGACGCGGTACTGGATCCGTGAAGATCGACGGAAGGGACTACTCAACGGGACTGCGGGAGTGCCGGGCGACAGTTCTCACGATCGTCGGGCGAAGCTCGTGAAGCGTTCCCGTGAGCTGTTCGAGGCCGAGCACGCACGCACCCCCTCCGATGTCGAACTCGTCGACTTCCACAACACGCGCATGTACGCGACCCGAAAGGATGCCGCGCGGCAGTCCGTCCTGATCACGATCCGGGGTCTCGGCAGCCTCCGGTCGATCCCGTTGGAGGATCCGTCTTTGTTCGGCGAGGACCGTCTGGCCTGGAGGGATGTACCGGATGAGGGGGCGTCCGAGCGCACTGAGCGTATTCGGGCGATCGTGGCCGAATGCGCTCGGAGAGACGCCGAACGAGAGGCTGCGCGTATTCGCGCGCCGAAGCGTCAGCCGGTCATGATGGCCAGCGTGGCGCGGGTGTTCTTCGCCCATCACGGCGAGGGAGAGTTCCCCACCCGTAAGGAACTGGTCGCCGAGCTCGGCGTGACACAGCCGGCCAGCCGTCGCGAGATCGGGTCGCACCTGAATGAGATTCTCCGGATCTCTCGGCGACAGTTCGCGGACTACCAAATCAACAGCTGAACACAAAAGTATCTCGAGCCGTCCCGAGAGGTGTGCATATACTGTCTCCGCTATTCCACCGATCTTTGGAGGTCACCATGGCCCGCAAGACCCAAGTTCTCCTCGTCGACGACATCGACGGCACGGACGCGAACAACACCGTCACGTTCGGCCTTGACGGCGTCTCCTACGAGATCGACCTGAACGACGAGAACGCGCAGCAGCTGCGCTCCGAGCTGGAGAAGTGGACAGCCCTGGCACGGCGCACCGGTGGTCGAGCAAAGCGTGGCACCGGCTCCGGCACCAGCGGCGATGCAGCGAAGATCCGACAGTGGGCCAGCGAAAACGGCTACAAGGTCTCCGAACGGGGCCGCATCCCGGCCCAGATTCGTGAGGCCTACGCGAAGGCCAACTGACCGTCCTTCTCTCATGCTGCCCGGCCCCTGGAGAGGGTGCCGGGCAGTAGCGCGTCCGCATCTCTCAGCAGGACTATTCCGCCGATCGGCGCAGCAACGCCTAGAGAAGACCTTGAGGACCTAGAGGAAACCTAGAGATTGCGTTCGATCTCGCGAGTCATCCTTTCGACCGCACGAGTAAAGACGCGACCTACCTCCAGAGGTATCCCGGAGCAATCGCAAAGTCGCGGTTAAATCTTCAAGCGGGACTCCCCATGCCTCTGTAGACCGGCCGATCTGGCCCGTACGTTGATCTCACTGCCCACGACATGAGCCGTCGCCTTGTTACTCGCTTCTCTGTCGCTGTGGCAATGACGATGTCATCGACTTCCGCCCGACTCGGGGTGGGAACTTACGGAGTAGAACCATGGCCCAGAACAACACCCACCGCGCCGTCGGCCGACCAGTCACCCTTACCGGGACCGCTGGTCGCGCGCTGCGAGGCACCAGTGGCGCCGCTGTGCTCGGTACGGTCGTCATCGGCTCCGCTCTGCTCGCCGGCCCGGCACAGGCAGCCCCCGCTGTCTCGCCAGCCGCACCTACCGCTGCTGTACAGACTGCTGCTCCGGCGGCGCCGGCTCCTGCACACGCGACGTCCGTCTCCACGGCCGAGAAGCTGCGGTGGGGTTCGCAGGGCTCGTCGGTGGAGCAGCTCCAGACCGCGCTCAATGAGCATGGTGCCTCGCTGTCCGTCGACGGTAAGTTCGGCAAGCTCACCCATGGGGCCGTGAAGGACTTCCAGCGCTCGCACGATCTGAAGATCGACGGGGTCGTGGGGCCGGAGACTCGCGGTGCACTGAACGGCGGCGGCGCTTCGATCTCGGGCGGCGGGACCTCTGCTCCCGCCCCCGCGCACTCCGCGACGAACTCTCAGCAGGCGATCGTCGACGCCGCGCGCAGCCAGGTTGGCGTCACGTACTCGTGGGGCACCTCCAAGCCGGGAGTTAGCTTCGACTGCTCCGGCCTGAGCTCCTACGCGTATGCACAGGCCGGTATCGATCTGCCTCGTACCTCGTCGCAGCAGGTCGCGGCCGGCACCACAATCTCGAAGTCCGAGGCCCAGCCCGGTGACCTCGTGGTGTGGCCCGGCCACCTCGGGATCTACGCGGGCGGCGACACGGTCATCGACGCCGGTAACAGCGCTGGCTCCGTCACCGAGCGGACCATCTGGGGCAACCCCACCTTCGTCACCTTCCGCTGATAGAACGCCACTACGCCACAGCGCAGAGGGAGCCTCGACCACCGGTCGGGGCTCCCTCTGCGTGCAGAGGCAGCGTCGTCAACTGATCGAGGCCAGCAGCTCGGCGCAGGCCTGCTCACAGCGACGGCAGGCGTCGGCGCAAATCTTGCAGTGCTCGTGCATACCGACGTGCTTCTCGCACTCCTCGGCGCAGGACCGGCACGCCGCCTGACACGCCTCGAGCAGGGCACGGTTGAGGGCATCGCTATTGCCCGTCTGACGGGACAGCACCCGGCCGGTTGCCTCGCAGACGTCGGCGCAGTCCTGGTTCAGGCGGATGCATTGGGTCAGCTCCGCCACCATGTCCTCGGCCAAACAGGAGTCCGCGCAGGCGGTGCAGGTCTGGGCGCACTCGAAGCAGGCCTCGATGCATGCGGCGAGCTTCTGCCGATCAATGGTACCGAGGTCCTTCGGGTAGGTCTGAAGCATTGAAGCGACGTGATCGGTCATGGCCGTGCTCCTTCTCGCTCCGAGCGGACCGGCGGCAGCGAGCCCGCCCTGACGACGATAGTCACGGCGTCACGCGAGGCGGAAGTGAGTAGACCTTTCGTTCGGAGGCAGTACGGGCTGACTGTTCAGCGCTGTGCTCAAGAAGTCCAGATCTGACCTTGAGGGGATCTTGACCTGGGGATCATAGGCTGGCGCAAAGTGTCCTCTGACTAGGAGAAATTATGCGTTCTCGTCGTTCTTTCGGTCGTCTCGCGACCGTCGTCTTCACCGGTGCGATTGTGTTTGCCGGATGCACCGACAGCGGGTCTGACGACGGTCAGACGTCAGGTGAGTCAGAGGCGGCGGAGGCGTCGGAGGCGTCCGATGGTGGCGGTCACGGGGGCATGGAGCATCCGATGGATGGCGGCCCTGCGCCCGAGGGGATGGTGCCTGCGGAGGATCCCGAGTTCCCTGTCGGCACCGAGGTGACGCTCACGGCGGACCACATGGAGGGCATGGAGGGAGCGACGGCGACGATCTCCGGTGCTTTCGACACCACGACCTACTCGGTCAGCTTCACTCCGACCGACGGCGGCGAGCCGGTCACTGACCACAAGTGGGTCGTTCACGAGGAGCTTGAGAACCCGGGCGAGGCACCGCTGGCGGAGGGCACCGAGGTGGTCATCACCGCTGATCACATGACCGGGATGGAGGGTGCTGAGGCCACCATCGACAGTGCCACCGAGGAGACTGTGTACATGGTCGATTACGAGGCCGACGGGATGATGATGACGAACCACAAGTGGGTCGTCGAGAGCGAGATCGAGCCGGCATGATGACCACCCCGTCGAGCCCTCGAGGCCCGCGCGCCTCCCCCGGGGGTGGGCCCCGTCGTCGCACCGTGCGGCTGCCCCGACGATCGGTCTTGATCGGTGCCGGCCTGTTCCCGCTCGTGGTCGCCGGCTGCGGCACCGTCGGGTCCGAGCCCCCATCCATCCCGGGTGATCAGGAGCTGCTCCAGGAGCATGGCTTCGCCGACGCCGACGCGCACGAGATCATCGACCGGCTCGAATCGCTCCCGGTGGCCGAGCGACCGCAGAACCTGATCGCCAGCGTCACCTCGACGTCTCTTCAGCTCCAGGACGATGCAGGGCGCCAGGCCGAGCTGCCCTTTCCCGAGGATCAGTTCTACCTGTCAGTGGCCCCGTTCGTGGAGACCACGCACGAGTGCGCGTTCCACAGTCTGACGACGTGCCGCGGGGAACTGCGCAGCCGCGAGCTCACTGTGAGCGTGGTCGACAGCGGCTCGGGCAAGGTTCTCGAGGAGGGCACTCGCACCACGCACGACAACGGGTTCATCGGTTTCTGGCTGCCGCGCGGGATCACCGCGGAGCTCACGTGCACCCTCGAGGGTTACACGGGGACCGCGTCCATCTCGACCCAGGCGGAGGATGATCTGACTTGTCTGACCAGTCTCCAGCTGACATGAGCCGACGGAGCATCCGCACCGCACTTCGACGTCCCGTCACCGACCCAGTCGCGCAAAGCGGAGCACGTGCCGGCCCGAGTCGGCGGACCACACTCCGTCTGGGTGGCGGTCTGCTCGTCATTGCTCCCCTGCTTGCGGCGTGCAGCGGTTCCTCGGATGCCGCGAGCGAGGCGAATGCCGGGTACGTCTCCGGTGATGGTGTCGTCGTCGAGATCCCCCCGGAGGGTCGCGCCGAGCCTCTGGAAATCCAGGGAACCACCTACGACGGCGACGACTTCGACTCCACGACGCTGCGAGGTGCACCCTTGCTGATCAACGTCTGGTACGCCTCATGTCCGCCGTGCCGGGTCGAAGCGCCGGCGCTGAAGGCCGTGCACTCCGAGTACAGCGCCCTGGGAGTGGGATTCGTGGGCGTGAACACGCGCGACAAGGCCGGGCCGGCCGCCGCGTTCGAGGAGACCTTCGGCATCACCTATCCCTCGATCCCCGACCCCGACGGCGCGGTGATCGCGTCGATGGACGGCAGCGTCTCGCCCAATGCTGTCCCCACCACATTGATCCTCGATGCTGAGGGACGAGTAGCCGCCCGGATCGCGGGCGCTGCCGACCAGAGCACCCTCGAGAGCCTGCTGGATGCCGTGTTGGCGGAGGTCGCCTGATGGGTGAAGTGTTCGCCACCACCGTGCTGAGTGGACCTCTGGCCGCAGCCCTGCTCCTGTCGATGGTGGCCGGTCTGGTCGCGTTCCTCTCCCCGTGCGTGCTCCCGGTGGTCCCCGGCTACCTCGGATACATCACCGGGCTCACCGGACGGAGCGCCGGCACCCGTGGCAACAGTGATCCAGGCGAACGTCCATGGCGCCTGGTCGCCGGCGCGGTGCTGTTCGTGGCCGGGTTCACTGCGGTGTTCCTGGTCATCGGCGGATTCGTCGGTGCCCTTGGGTCATTGATGCTCCAGTACACGAGCGCGATCAATCGGATCTCCGGGGTGCTGGTGATCCTCATGGGCCTGGTGTTCGTAGGAGTCTTCCCCCGTCTCTCCGGTGAAAAACGGATCCGGAAACGCCCCGATGCCGGACTCGCCGGCGCACCCCTGCTCGGGATCACGTTCGGGTTCTCCTGGACCCCGTGCATCGGCCCAACGTTCGCCGCGGTCGCCGCACTCAGCCTCGGGGAGGCCTCCGCGAGCCGCGGCGCATTCCTCGCCTTCGGCTACGCGATCGGGCTCGGGATCCCGTTCATCCTCTTCGCCCTCATGTTCCGGCGCGCCCTCGGCATCTCCAGGGTGCTGTCCCGGCATCGCCGCACGCTCCAGATCATCGGTGGCTCCGTGCTCATCGCCATCGGAGTCCTGCTGGTCACCGGCGTGTGGGAGCAGTGGATGGCGCTCCTGCAAGTCCGGATCGGCAACTTCACCACAATCGTCTGAAGGGTGCGTCCCGCCGTGCGCAGCGGGCTCAGCGGTCAGCGGTCGCTCGGGGAAGCCGGATGGTGAAGGTGGCCCCCTGTCCAGGCCCCTCACTGACTGCGGCCATGGACCCGCCGTGGGCATCGACGAGGGCGCGGCTGATCGTCAGGCCGATGCCTGAGCCGGAGTTCTCACGGGTACGGGAGCTGTCGGCGCGAAAGAACCGTTCGAACAGGCGTGACCGGTCCTCCTTGGTGAATCCCTCGCCGTCATCTGCAACCGCGATCTCCACCGCGCTGCCGTAGGTGGCTGCCGAGACCGTGACGGTACCTCCGGGAGACGTGTGCCGAAGAGCATTGCTCAGCAGGTTCCCGAGCACTTGAGCGAGGCGGTCCGGGTCCGCGTGGATCGTCACAGAGTGGGGCAGGGCCGTTTCTCGTCGTAGTGCCACGCCCGCTGTCTCGAACCGTTCATCCCATGCCGGGAGTATCGACTCCAGCAGGTCGTCGACGGTGAGGGGGTGCAGCTCCACCGGGAGCTGTCCCTCCTCGGCCCGGGACACTTCACTGATGTCATCGGCCAGCCGCGAAAGTCGCATGGTCTGGCCGGCGACGATGGGCATGGCTGCCTCCGGCTCGATGACGCCATCGGCCATCGCCTCGTGATGTGCCGAGAGGGTGGCGATCGGAGTGCGCAGCTCGTGGGCGAGGTCGGAGAGCAGTTGGCGTCGTGTCTCTTCGACGGCGTCCAGGCGTGAGGCCATGTCGTTGAGCGTGGCGGCCAGGGAGTCGAGTTCGGTCCCGGCCCCGACGGAGGGCACGCGCGTGGAGTAGTGACCGCGGGACAGTTCATCGACTGCCGAGGTGAGGCCGTGTAGCGTTTGACGGAGTCGTCGCGCCAAGTTCCAGGTGACAAGGCCCGCGGCCAGGAGGGAGACCACCAGTCCGACTCCGAGGGCGAGTGCCAGTGCGTCGCGGTAGGCGCGTTCGATGTGGACGAGTTCAGCACTGCCCACGGGGAGGTCGGTCTGGAGCAGGTGGTAGTGGAAGACGACGGGCCCGATGATCACCGTCAGCGCCGTGATGGTGAGCGCGCCGGCGAGCAGCACGATGAGCTGGCCGATCATCAGGCGCGAGGCCAAGCTGGTGCCGGGGCGAAGCGTTCGAACAGTGGTACTCGGTGCAGTCACGAGCTCATCCCTTTCCCATCCGGTATCCGATGCCGCGCACCGTGGTGACGAATCGTGCGGACTCAGCCGTCTCGTCGAGCTTTCGTCGGAGATTGGCGATGTGCACATCGACGAGATGGTCATCGCCGATCCAGCTGTCTCCCCAGACGGCCTCCATCAGCTGTCTGCGACTGAAAGCCTGGCCAGGACTGTGCGCCAGGGTCATCAGGAGCCCCCTCTCGGTGGGGGTCAACGGGAGTGGCCGGCCGGCGAGACGCACCTCCTGGGCAGCTGTGTCGATCTCGAGCTCTCCAAACGTGCGCACCGTGTCCGAAGACGCCGTCCCGGAATCGGCGCGAGGCCTGCGCAGCACGGCCTGAACCCGAGCGACGAGCTCACGCACGCTGAACGGCTTGGTGAGGTAGTCGTCCGCGCCCACTGACAGGCCCACCAGGCGATCCACCTCCTCGGACCGTGCCGTCGTGATCAGCACGTAGCAGTCGGAGAAGGCGCGGATCCTGCGCATCACTTCTAGACCGTCGAGCCCGGGCAGGCCGAGATCGAGGATGATCACGTCCGGCGACAAGATGCTGGCCAGGTCCACCGCCTCCGGGCCGTTCCGCGCGCTCGCAGTCGCGTAGCCGGCCTTCACCAGATACGCCTGGACCACATCCGACAGCGCGGCTTCGTCCTCGACAACGAGAACCATCGCTGCTGCTCGATCCGCTTCATTCCTCATGGCTCCAGTCTGGTCTGCGTTCCTGGACACCGCGCGTCTACAGAGGTGCAGGCGGACTATCTGGACCAGATCTTGAGGAACTCTCGACGAGAACTTCGCCCGCCCCGGGGAACCTGGTGGGGACCACGTCGCGTACGAACTCGACCCACCAAGGAGACCCTCGATGCCGCCTACCGATGCGATGTCGTGGCTGGTATGGGTGATCGTCGCCGGTCTGCTCGCCCTCCTCTGGGCCTCGGCACTGCTGCTGGCACGCACCGTGCTGCCCGGGTGTCCACCCGCGCGCAGGATGAGAACGAGGCGATCGGAGAACTCTCACTGCGTCTCGCTCGAGAAGAGATCACGACCGTCGAGTTCGAACAACGGCGACAACTGGGCATGGACGCCTGTCGGCCATGACCCCCTCCCTCCAGAAGGACTGCACCTGTGAAGAGTATTTCCCGCCGCACTGTGTTCACCGGAGGTCTCGGTGCGGCAGCGCTGACGCTCGCGGCCTGCGGCAACCGCACCACCCCGACTGAGGCGGGGACCTTCGCACCGCCTCCTGCCCTGACGCCGAAGGCCGGTCAGAACGTCGTCACCCAGACCCTCACCGCGGCGCCGACGACCGTGGACCTCGGAGGGAAGACGGTCTCGACCTGGGCATACGGCGAGACCCTCCCCGGGCCGCCGATCCGCGCCACAGCCGGCGACCTCCTGCGCATCACGCTCGAGAACCGCCTGCCCGAGACCTCCACGATCCACTGGCACGGCATCCGACTGCACAACGCAGCCGACGGGGTGCCCGGAATGACCCAGGACCCGGTCGAGCCGGACACCTCCTACACCTACGAATTCGTCGCCCCCGACCCCGGCACCTACTTCCTCCACTCCCACGTCGGATTGCAACTCGACCGCGGGCTCTACGCACCACTGATCATCGACGACCCCGACGAACCCGGGGACTACGACGCGGAATGGATCGTGACCCTCGATGACTGGATCGATGGGACCGGGCAGACCCCAGACGAGGTCCTGGCCGCGCTGACCAGCGCCGGGCCCTCAGATACCGGCGGCATGGAACACGGCAACATGCCCATGGGCGACGACACCGCCGACGGTGGATCCGGAGGCATGGATCACGGCGGCATGCCGATGGGGAACGCACCCTGGGGAGACGCCGGTGACGTGGCCTACCCCCACTTCCTCATCAACGGCCGGATCCCCGAAGCACCGCAGATCTTCGACGCGAAGCCCGGCCAGCGCGTGCGCATCCGCATGATCAACGCCTCCGCCGACACCATCTTCGCTCTCGCGCTCGGCGACCACGACCTCTCCGTCACCCACTCGGATGGATTCCCCGTCGAACCGGTCACCGCCAAGGCGCTCTATCTCGGAATGGGCGAACGGTACGACGTGGCGGTCACCGTAAAGGACGGCATGTTCCCTCTGGTGGCCCGTCCCGTCGGGAAACCCAGCGGCGGCCAAGGGCTCGCCGTGCTGAGGACCGGTGCCGGGAAAGCGCCCGCCGCGGACGTCCAGGTCCGGGAGCTCGATGGGGAGGTCCTCATCGGATCCACGCTGGAACCGGCCGAGACCGCGCGACTCGAGGACCGCGCCGTCGACACCGAGCTCGAGCTCGCGTTCCAAGGCTCGATGCAGCCGTACCAATGGGCCATCAACGGCGCCCCCTACGGGCAGAACACGCCACTCAGCATCCGCGAGGGACAGCGTGCGCGCATCCTCGCGACCAACCAGACGATGATGAGCCACCCCTTACACATACACGGCCACACCTTCGCCCTGCCCTCCGGTCTTCGCAAGGACACCGTGATGATGGCACCCATGGAATCGTTCGCCCTCGACTTCGATGCGGACAATCCAGGCCGGTGGGCAGCGCACTGCCACAACGCGTACCACCAGGAAGTCGGCATGATGACAGGGATCGACTACGCGACCTGACGTCGTACGGCCACGCCCCCGAGGGCGTCACGGTGAGGCCGGTTGCGTCACTGCGCTCGATTCGACCGTCCTTCACCTCATCGTCCGAGACGTTCACGACCAGACGTGTGCCAGCCACCAACCTGCTGATCGGAGGCCCCGCACGGAGCGCATCTCCCCGTTGTCCCCTGCCAGAGCAGACTCTCCAACCCTGCTCGGGCGCCTCATGCGCCGGATGGTTTCGCGCGCCGGACAGGCAGCCGTAACGCTTGCATGCTACCCGGCGGGGGTATAGCCTTCCTTTTGAGTCCATACCCCCTGGGGGTATCCGCTGAGAAGGAGCACAATCATGACGACGACGCACGAGTACCAAGTGACGGGAATGACCTGTGGGCATTGCGAGATGTCCGTCCGCGAGGAGGTCGGGGAGCTCCCCGGGGTGACCGACATCCAGGTGAGCGCCCAGACGGGCCGCCTCG
Organism: Brachybacterium sp.; assembly: GCF_036379615.1. Lineage (GTDB taxonomy): Bacteria > Actinomycetota > Actinomycetes > Actinomycetales > Dermabacteraceae > Brachybacterium. The sequence continues at coordinate 56,880 of NZ_DASVGJ010000056.1, read as the reverse complement.
CCGTCACGTCCGAGGAGCCCCTCGATGACGCAACGGTCCTCGCCTCGGTCGAGGAGGCCGGCTACTCGGCGGTCAAGGCCCGATGAATGCCGCGGGACGACTGATCGCCTACGGCGCCGCTGTCGCAGTGACCTTCGGCGGCGCCTTCGTCGCGGCCGGCGCCGTCGTCCCGGACCGGGTCGTCGAGCGATGGGCCACACAGGCAGCCGACACATCGCACGATGAGGCCAGCCACGAGGCCGCAGGCACCCTGCCCGCGGTCTCACCACAAAAGGGAGTCTCGATGTCCTCGCAGGGCTACGTGCTGTCCGAAGTCTCCGCTCCGCAGTCCACCGAGGAGTCCGGTGAACTCGTCTACACGATTACCGGGCCCGACGGGAGCCCCGTCACGGAGTATCAGGAGGCCCACGAGAAGCAGATGCACCTGATCGTGGTCCGCACCGACGGCACCCAGTACCGCCATGTGCACCCGGAGCTGGACCCGTCCACCGGAAGCTGGTCCCTACCCTGGCAGTGGGAGGAGGCCGGCACGTACAAGATCTATGCCGACTTCGCCCCCACCGGCGACGGCGAGGACACCCTGACGCTGTCTCGAACCGTTGACGTTGCTGGCGAACTCACGCCGGTCACCGACCGTCCCCTCTCCGCGAAGGACGAGGTGGACGGGTTCGAGGTGACTCTGGACGGGGACCTGACTGCCGGGACCTCCAGCGACCTCACGCTGAGCGTCACCCAGGACGGCGCTCCGGTGACCACCTTGGAGCCCTACCTAGGTGCCTTCGGCCATCTCGTCGCCCTGCGCGAGGGCGATATGGAGTACCTCCACGTCCACGCCGAGGGCGAGGACCCGTCTGCTGGAGAGACCTCCGGCCCGGAGGTCTCCTTCATGGCGGAGGCACCCACGGCCGGCCACTACTACCTCTACCTGGACTTCCAGATCGATGGCGAGGTGCACACCGCGCGGTTCGTCGTCGAGGCGGAGCAGGGCACCGAGAACGAGAGCGCCGATGCGCACCCAGAGGGTCACTGACCCCATGGGGCCGGATCGACCGTCTCAACAGATCGGAAAGGACCTGCAGTGAACCCCGAAACACCGCTCATCGCGGAAGCCGGCATCGAGCTGGAGATCGGCGGCATGACGTGCGCATCCTGCGCGAACCGGATCGAGCGGAAACTCAACAAGCTCGACGGCATCACCGCGACCGTCAACTACGCCACCGAGAAAGCCAAGGTGACGGCCCCAGAGGGCTACGATCCGCAGCTGCTCGTCAGTGAAGTCGAAAAGACCGGATACACCGCCGCACTGCCCAAGCCCGCCACCCGCAAGGACTCAGCGAACACGCCTGGGGACGATCAGGAGAGCTCCGACCCGGAGCTCACCTCCCTGCGCCACCGGCTGATCGGTGCGGTCGTGCTGACCGTCCCGGTCATCGCGATGGCGATGATCCCCGCCCTTCAGTTCACCTACTGGCAGTGGCTCTCGCTGGCGCTTGCGGCCCCGGTCATCGTGTGGGGCGCCTGGCCGTTCCACAAGGCGGCCTGGACGAACCTCAAGCACGGCGCAGCCACGATGGACACGCTCATCTCGATGGGCACCTCTGCTGCCCTGCTGTGGTCCCTGTACGCACTGTTCTTCGGAACCGCCGGCACCCCAGGCATGACTCACCCCTTCGAGCTGACGATCGCGCCCTCCGACGGGGCAGCGAACATCTACCTCGAGGTCGGTGCGGGTGTCACGATGTTCATCCTGGCCGGCCGCTACTTCGAGAAGCGCTCCAAGCGCCAGGCCGGCGCCGCCTTGCGCGCCCTGCTCGAGCTCGGTGCGAAAGAAGTCTCCGTGCTGCGCGGAGGCCAGGAGCAGAAGATCGCCATCGACGACCTCGTAGAGGGTGACGACTTCATCGTCCGCCCTGGCGAGAAGATCGCCACCGACGGCACCGTCGTCTCCGGCACCTCTGCGGTCGACGCCTCCATGCTCACCGGGGAGTCGGTCCCCGTCGAGGTGGGTGAGGGGGACGCCGTCACCGGTGCCACCGTCAACGCCGGCGGGCGGCTCGTGGTCCGTGCTACGCGCATCGGCTCCGACACCCAGCTGGCCCAGATGGCCAAGCTCGTCGAGGACGCCCAGACCGGCAAGGCCGAGGTCCAACGCCTGGCCGACCGCATCTCGGGGATCTTCGTGCCGATCGTCATCCTGGTCGCCGCGCTCACCCTCGGGGCGTGGCTCGGCGCCGGGTTCCCCGTCACCGCGGCCTTCACCGCCGCCGTCGCCGTGCTCGTGATCGCCTGCCCCTGCGCGCTGGGTCTGGCGACTCCGACCGCGCTATTGGTGGGCACCGGCCGCGGAGCCCAGATGGGTGTTCTGATCAAGGGCCCCGAGGTGCTCGAGTCCACCCGCAAGGTCGACACCGTGGTGCTGGACAAGACCGGTACCGTCACCACCGGCAAGATGACCCTCACCGATGTCGTCACCGATGAAGGCACCGATCGCGCCGAGCTGCTGCGCCTGGCCGGCGCCGTCGAGGACTTCTCCGAGCACCCGATCGCCCAAGCGATCGCCAAGGGCGCCACCCAGGAGGTCGGCGAACTCCCGACACTCTCGGACTTCACCAACGTCGAAGGCAAGGGTGTGCGCGGCACAGTCGAAGGACGGGCTGTCGTCGTCGGCCGAGAGAGCCTCCTCGCCGAGACGCAGATGGCGCTGAGCCCCGCGGTCGCCGCTGCCAAGGCGGAGGCCGAGGAACAGGGCAAGACCGTCGTCGCCATCGGCTGGGACGGAATCGCCCGGGGAATCCTGGTGGTCGCTGACACGGTCAAGCCCACCAGCGCTGAGGCCGTCGCCGCCATGAAGGCGCTGGGTCTGACCCCGGTCCTGCTGACCGGCGACAACGAGGCCGTGGCCCGCCAGATCGCTGCCGAGGTAGGCATCGCCGAGGTCATCGCCGAGGTGCTGCCGTCGGAGAAGGTCGATGTGGTCTCCCGCCTCCAGCGCGAGGGCCGCACCGTCGCAATGGTGGGCGACGGCGTCAATGACGCCCCCGCCCTCGCCCAGGCCGACCTGGGACTGGCGATGGGCACCGGCACCGACGTCGCGATCGAGGCCAGCGACATCACCCTGGTGCGAGGTGACCTCCGCAGCGCCGTCGATGCCATCCGCCTGTCCCGCAAGACCCTCGGCACGATCAAGACCAACCTGTTCTGGGCGTTCGCCTACAACACGGCCGCGATCCCCATCGCCGCGCTCGGCATGCTCAACCCCATGCTCGCCGGCGCCGCGATGGCCTTTTCCAGTGTGTTCGTCGTGGGCAACAGTCTGCGCCTGCGCGGCTTCACCTCCATCGCGAAGCACTGACCCCTCCGCAAGAAACCCTATGGAAGGAACCCCATGAACGACACGACCGACCAGACCTCCAGCTGCTGCGGCCACACCTCCCACTCCTCCGTGGAGTCCGAGGGGCGCCCGAACCTGATGGGCGCCGCGGAGGACGACATGGCCACCTGTCCGGTGATGGAGGGCAGGCCCGTCGTCAAGAGCACCGCCGAGGCCGCGGGCTTGTTCCGCGACTACGAGGGCACCCGCTACTGGCTGTGCTGCGCCGGCTGCGGCCCGCTGTTCGACGCCGACCCGAAGAAGTACGTCGCCGCCTGAGGACCACCGCTCAGCGGGAGGGGGCCACTGTCAGACAGTGCGCCCCCTCCCCCATATAGATCGGAGCTCGGCAATGCCCGACACGACGCACGTTCTCGTCATCGGTGCAGGAGCTGCGGGGTCGGCCGCAGTCCGGGAGTTTGCTCAGCACGAGGGGATCACCACAACCGCCGATTCGGGGCTACGCGCGCCGTCTCTACCTCTCCCCTCCTTCTCACCCACGACCGAGCAGGTCGGCTCGTCGGAGTCAGCGGCCTGGATGCCGCCGCCGACGTCATGGCTCTGGTGCCGCGCCTCAACTCCTCGATCACGCCGATGCTGACAGCGGAATCCAACTCCTCGACATATACCCCCTAGGGGTATATGGTCGGGTGCATGAACGCTGGCAACCACCCACCCCGTCACGACCACGGAGGACCCGGCATGCAGCACTCTCATCCTTCTCCCACACCTCAGGGCGCCCACACCGGTATTGCTGAGCACGACGCACCCGACGCGCATCACGACCACGGAACTCACGGAGACCACGAGGACCACTCGGGACACGAGGGCCACTCAGCGCACGGCGGTCACGCCGGTCACGGGGACCACGTCGGGCAGTTCCGGCGGCTGTTCTGGATCAACCTGATCATCGCGGTTCCGGTTGTCGTGTTCTCGCCGATGTTCGCGATGCTGCTCGGGTACAGCATTCCCGATGTCCCCGGCGCGATGGGGATCGCCCCGATCCTCGGCACCGTCATGTACGTCTGGGGCGGCCGCCCGTTCCTCACCGGCGCCGTCTCCGAGATCCGCTCGCGCCAGCCCGGGATGATGCTCCTGATCGGGCTCGCGATCACGGTCGCGTTCATCGCCTCCTGGGGGGCGACCCTCGGGATCCTCGACCGCCAGCTCGAGTTCTGGTGGGAGCTCGCCCTGCTGATCGTGATCATGCTGCTGGGCCATTGGGTCGAGATGCGCTCCCTCGCCCAGACCACCTCCGCGCTCGACTCCCTGGCCGCACTACTCCCGGACATGGCAGAACGCATCGAAGGCGACGAGCTCGTGAGCATCTCGCCCACCGAGCTGCAGCGAGGCGACCTCGTCCTCGTCCGCCCCGGGGCGAGCGTCCCGGCTGACGGCACGATCCGCGAAGGCCGCGCCGACGTGGACGAGTCCATGGTCACCGGCGAGTCCCGCCCCGTGACGCGCTCCACCGGAGACTCCGTCGTGGCGGGCACCGTCGCCACCGACTCCAGCCTCCGCATCGAAGTCACCGCCACCGGCGACGACACCGCCCTCGCCGGAATCCAGCGCCTGGTCACCGAGGCGCAGAACTCCACCTCCCGGGCACAGCGCATCGCAGACAAAGCTGCGGCGTGGCTCTTCTGGTTCGCTCTCGGCGCCGCCGTGATCACCGCGATCACCTGGTCACTGCTCGGCATGCCCGATGATGCCGTCGTTCGCACGGTAACCGTCCTGGTCATCGCCTGCCCCCACGCGCTGGGGCTCGCGATCCCGCTGGTCGTCTCGATCGCCACCGAGCGGGCCGCCCGCGGCGGCGTCCTGGTGAAGGACCGCCTGGCCCTGGAAGCAATGCGCACCGTCGACGCCGTCCTGTTCGACAAGACCGGCACCCTCACCAAGGGCGAGCCCGTCCTCGCCGAGATCATCACCCGCGGCGCGGACAAGACCGAGGTGCTGGCCCTGGCAGCTGCCGCCGAGGCGGAGAGCGAGCACCCGCTCGCCCGCGCCATCGTCGCCAAGGCACAGACCGAAGGAGCCCAGATCCCTGCGGGCTCAGACATCAGCTCCACTCCGGCACTCGGCGTGAGTGCCCAGGTGGACGGGCACGAGATCCGCGTGGGCGGTCCCCGCCTGCTCGAGGAGACCGGAGTGAGCGAAGTCGACGAGGCCGAGGCCTGGCGCCAGGAGGGCGCGATCATCCTCCACGTCCTCTGTGACGGCGAGGTGATCGGCGGTCTCAAGCTCCACGACGAGGTACGCCCCGAATCTCGCGACGCCGTCGATGCCCTGCACAGCTTGGGCGTCGAGGTCGTCATGATCACCGGTGACGCCGAGGCGGTCGCGAACAGCGTCGGCAAGGAGCTCGGCATCGACCGGGTCTTCGCCGGGGTGCGACCCGAGGACAAGTCCTCGAAGGTCGCCCAGCTCCAGAAGGAGGGCAAGAAGGTCGCGATGGTCGGCGACGGCGTCAACGACGCCCCTGCCCTCGCCCAGGCCGATGTCGGCATCGCCATCGGTGCCGGCACCGACGTCGCGATCGCCTCCGCCGGGGTCGTGCTCGCCAGCTCCGATCCACGCTCGGTGCTCTCAGTCATCGAGCTATCCCGCGCCGCCTACCGAAAGATGAAGCAGAACCTCTGGTGGGCAGCCGGCTACAACCTGATCTCCGTGCCGCTCGCGGCGGGGATCCTCGCCCCGATCGGGTTCGTGCTGCCGATGTCCGTCGGCGCGATCCTCATGTCCCTGTCCACCATCGTCGTCGCCCTGAACGCCCAGCTCCTGCGACGCCTCGACCTTCGCCCGGAGGCGACCGTCGCGGCCGTCCGAGCTCGCCACTGACCCTCCCTCACCGAATGGAATCACTCATGAGCACTGCACCTGACCCCACCGAGGAACAGGTCTGCCACAGCGGACCCCACGGCTACATCCAGGACAAACCCCGCTACCTCAACCGCCTCAAGCGCATCGAAGGCCAAGCCCGCGGGATTTCTCGGATGGTCGACGAGGAGGTCTACTGCATCGACATCCTCACCCAGATCTCTGCCCTGAACAGCGCACTCGAGAATGTAGCGCTGGGACTGCTCGACGACCACCTCCGTCACTGCGTCCTCGACGCCGCCCGGGAAGGCGGAGAAGCAGCCGAGATCAAACTGAAGGAGGCCTCCGACGCGGTACGGCGCCTCGTCAAGGCGTGACGCGTTCCCGGGGACCGCTTGCTCTCTCTCGTAGGCGGGCCGCGGTGCGGTTACAGTCCGATCTTGCCGGCTGTGGAGTCTTCGAGGGCGCTGGCGGGGCGCACGTACCGTGCGAGTGAGTCCAGTCGACGGTGTCTGGTAGTGCGGGAGATGGTCATCGAGTCGACGCCCGCCGCTGCGGCGGATGTCGCGTGTCCGGCGCGCAGCGAGTGTCCCGAGACCCAGGTCTGGGCGACTCCTGCGATGTGGGCGTAGTCCTTCTCGTTGATGTTGGCTGCTGCGGCGCGGGCCTGGATGATGCGGGCGATCGAGCGGTCCGACAGTGCGGTGTCGCCGATACGGGAGTGGTTGTAGATCCGAGAGAACAGCGGACTCCCAACCCCCAACTTCCTACCGCTAGCTTCGAACCATGCTTCGAGTGCGAGGACCGGGCACGTCTCGGAGTGGGCCCCGAGTGGGATGCCGATGAGGTCTCCTCTCCCGGTCTGGTCGGTCTTCGAGCGGCGGATCTGCAGCAGCAGGCCGGCGCCCTGACGGGCGATGTCGTTCGTGGTGAGGGCTGCGAGCTCGCGGCGACGCAGTGCGGCGGCAAGCCCGAGGAGGAGGATCGCACGGTCACGCTTGCCGGTCGCGGTCTCGAGATCGTCCATCGCGTCGATGGCCTGACGCATCAGGACGGTCGTCAGTGGAGTCGCCCGGCGCGACGGTGAAGTCCCCAGGGCTCTCCCGGCGGAGCGGAGCGCCTGTCGGACTCCGTGATGGGCGGTGGGATCGCCAAGACCTTTGTCGAGATGGGCGGCGGAGATCGCGGCGACATCCCGGGAGATCGTCGAGTGGGCGACCAGTTCGGCGCGGTGCGCGATGTAGGACGCGACCACCTCCGGACCTGTAGGGATGCTCGGGTAGCCCCACACCCGGCACCAGGCCGTGAAGGTGCGCATGGCGGAGGCGTAGGAGCGTCGCGTCTCGGCGGAGCGGCTGCTGGCGAGGAGGGCGCCGACACTCTGGGCGTCCTCGAGCGTGACGGGGGTGGGCGGTGCCGTCCGTGTGTCGAGGGCTCTGCTCATGTGGACTCCTTGGAAAGCTCGAGAGCTCAGGGGCTCCCGTGGTGCCCGGTAGCGGGCGTCAGACTGCGCTCTCATTCTCCTGGCTGGAGACCCAGTCGTTGATGTTGGAGACGCGGTAGCGGACGCGGCCGCCGAGCTTGACGTAGGCAGGGCCCAGGCCGAGGGTGCGCCAGTTGGCGAGGGTTCCGGCGGCGAGGCCGAGGACGTCGGCGACTTCGTTGGCGGTCATCAGTTCGTCGAGCGTGACGACATCGCGGGGTGCGGGCTTGCGGGGCATCGTGTCCTCCGGATTCGAGCGGGGCCGCGGTCCGGCCCTTGTACTTCGCGACAGTGGGCGGGGGCTCACGGAACCTGTCGCGGAGGTAACGGCGCACGCAGGCGGGCTCACTGTGCGTCACGCGATGTGCGCCTGGTCCGACCTGCTCGTGAACCAGCAGGAGTGCCTCGATACGGCCACGCGGGGGACGCACGCGATGTCCGTGCAGGAGGTGCAGAGGGCGACGAGGGCTCAGACCGCGTCGACCTTCTCTGGGCTGGGGAGTACGTCGGAGGGTCTTTGGTCGAGGACGCGATGACCGTAGGCTGATGTGATCGGCGAGAGGAGGTGGGTGCATGTCCCGCGCCGCGACCACCAGGTTGGAACCTGGAGAGCACAGCATCGACCGGGCTCAGGTATTCCCGTACCGCGACGGCTTCGCCATCCGATGGTCGATTCGGCTCAACAGCGGGCGGCTCATGCGCCCGCTCACTCAGGGGCCGACAAAGGGCAAGGTGAGGGCTCGAGCGAGGGCGCGGGCTGCAGACCTGTTGAGCGGTTCCAGCGACGGCAAGTGGAAGGGCACCAGCGACACCCTCGACTATCTGGACAAGGTCACGCTCCCGGCCATCCGTGCCGAGCGACTGGCCGACACGACGACCCGGCGCTACGAGCTCGCGTACCGGCTTCTGCGCGGGGAGTGCGGCGACGAGGGATGCAAGCACACCCATTCTCTGGCCGGTCTGTCGCTGCGAGAGGCGATGCGGCCTCGAGCCCTGATCTCGTGCCTGGAGGAGATCGGGAGGCAGCATGGTGCGGTCAACGCGAAGCATGCCAAGACGGTCGCGAAGAAGTACCTGGCGGCGCCGCTGCGCGTGGATGAGGTGATCGAGTACAACCCCCTGATCGAGCTGGATCTCGACCTGTCCGGAGCGAAGAAGCCCGCATACTCGCGGGGCGGCCGGGCGCTGACCGCGGAGCAGTACCGCGCGGCGATCGAGTACCTGCTGGCCGCCGATCCGGAGGACGTGGAGGCACCGAAGCGTGGACGGTGGACGCACGGGCAGCGGGTGGTCGAGCGGGCCGCGTGCATCGACATCGTGCTCGCGCAGGCGACGACGGGGCTGCGGACCTCCGAGCTGTGCATGAGGCCCACGGAGGACTGCCACGTTGACGATTCGGGCACGTTCATCGTTGAGTTGTCGCCGGAGGCCACGAAGACGCGAACGGGTCGCCCGGTCCCTGTCCTCGCCCCTGCGGTGAGCAAGCGGTTGGCGGCGAGGCTGGAGTCGGGCTCTCCGTGGCTGTTCCCGTCGCCGACGGACCCGGCCAAGCCGTGGGATCCGCGCAACCGGGACAGGAAGCTCGCGGCGATGTACAAGGAGCTGGGCGAGAAGCTGAACATCGAGATGTTCGAGAATGAGCGCGGGCACTCGTGGCGCACGACGAACAACACCCTGTTGTACGACGTGCTGCCGGAGGCGACCCGCACTCGGTTGTTCGGGCATACGGCAGCCGTGAATCGGCAGCGGTACACGGCGGTCACGAGCACGGAGGCTGTGGTCTCTGCGGCAGCCGCCATGTTCGAAAGTGACCGCTAGAGTGACCGCTAGCGGCGGGATTTGGCGGTCACATCCCGGAACCTCCGTGAAGCGTGTGGCTACAAGTATCCGCTCACTGCCAGCGCATTCGTCGTCCGACCTGGGAATCTACCCCTAGTTCGCTCCGAGTCAGGGGGTCGCAGGTTCAAATCCTGTCAGCCCGACCGAGACAGAACACCCTCCCATCTGCTGGTGGGAGGGTGTTCTGCGTTCCGGGTGCGGAGTCCTCAGCTCGTCGTCGGACCGACCCAGATCTGCTGAGCGTTGGTGAACTCGCGGATGCCGTGCGGGCCCAGCTCGCGGCCGTAGCCGGAGCGCTTGATCCCGCCGGAGGGCAAGCGTGGATCAGATTTCACGATGCCGTTGACCGCGACCTGTCCGGCCTCGATGCGCCGGGCCAGTTCGATGCCGCGCTCGGTCTCCGTCCAGATCGCGGCGCCCAGACCGTAGGGCGTGTCGTTCGCGAGCGCCAGGGCGTGCTCGGCATCGTCCGCGGCGATCACCACGGCGATCGGCCCGAAGGTCTCCTCGGTGCAGGCGGCCATCCCCGGCTCCACCCCGGTCAGCATCGTCACCGGATAGAAGAAGCCCTCCCCCTCCGGCATCTCGCCGCCCATCACCAGCGTCGCGCCGGCCTCGACGCTCGCGGTGACCTGGCGGTGGAGGTTCTCCCGCAGCTCCTTGCGGGCGATCGGCCCCACCTTGGTGGCCGGGTCCCGGGGATCACCGACCGGCAGGTCACGCAGCTGGGCGGCGAGCAGCTCGACGAACTCGTCATGCACGGAGCGCTCGACGATCACGCGCTTCGCGGCGATGCAGGACTGGCCGGCATTGATGATCCGTGAGAGCGCCGAGACCTCGGCGGCCTTCTGCAGGTCCGCATCGGCCAGCACGATGCACGGGTCGGAGCCGCCCAGCTCGAGGACCGCGGGCTTGATCTCGCTGGCCGCGACGGCGGCGACCTGCGCCCCGGCCCGGTCGGAACCGGTGAAGGAGACCGCCTGCACCCGGGGATCGCGGATCGCCTGCTCGACGTCCTCGGTCCGGGCGAGCAGGGTCTGGAAGACGCCCTCGGGAGCACCCGCCTCCCGGAACACCCGCTCGAGCGCCTCGGCGCAGCCGGGCACGTGCGGGTCGTGCTTCATGATGGCGGTGTTGCCGGCCATGAGCGCCGGGGCGCAGAAGCGGAAGGCGACCCAGAAGGGGGCGTTCCAGGGCAGGATCCCGAGCACCGGTCCCAGCGGCAGGTACTGGACGTAGGACGAGGTCGCATCCGACTCCAGGTGCTCGTCGGCGAGGTACTCCGGGGCGAACTCGGCGTAGTGCTCGGCGGCCCACGCCGACTTCGCGACCTCGCCGCGGGCCTCGCCGATCGGCTTGCCCATCTCCTCGGTCATCAGCGGGGCGAGCTCCTCGGTGCGCTCGCGCAGCGTGGCCGCGACGCGACGCAGCACCTCGGCGCGCTCGGCGAGGGTCGTCCCCTTCCAGGAGGTGTACGCGGTGCGGGAGCGGCCGATGATCTCGGTGATCTCCTCCGGCGTCGCGGCGGGGACCTCGCGCACCACGGCGCCGGTGGTGGGATCGATGGCGGTCAGCATGGTCATGGGTGCTGCTCCTCTCAGAAGCGTGGTGCGAGGACGGCGCCGGCGGGGAAGGATCGAGCGGAGCTCTCGTGGACGGTGAAATCCTCCGGGAGGGTGAAGAAGGACGCGCAGCCATCGGCGGTGACGTGGACGGTGTCGGAGATGCCGACGGTCTTGTCCCCGTCCACCCCCCACATCCATGGCAGCAGATGGAAGGTCATGCCCTCCTCGAGCTCTCGCTCGTCCCCCTCCAGCAGGGAGACGATGTAGCCCTCGTCCCAGGACGGCGGGAAGGCGATGCCGATCGAGTAGCCCGCGCGGGTGACCAGCTGCGCCCCGACCTCGTTGCTCTCGATCCGGGAGCGGGTGAGCTCGGCGATCTCGGAGATCGTGACCCCCGGCTTCATCAGGGAGCGCAGCTCAGCGAGGGTCTGCTTCATGAGCTCCTGCGCGGCGTGCATGGAGTCGGACAGCGCCCCGTTGACCACGGTGCGCATCATCGCCGTGTGATAACGGCGATAGCAGCCTCCCACCTCGAGGAAGACATGCTCCCCGGGGCGGATCATGCGCCCCTCCCAGGTGGAGTGGCCGATCATCGACCGGGGGCCGGAGGCGACGTAGGGCACCACCGCCGGGAACTCCCCGCCCGCACGGAACATGGCCGAGGTGATCGCGGCGGCGACGTCGTTCTCGGTCGCCCCGGACATCGCCGCGCCCAGCCCCGCCGCCATCCCGGCCTCGCCGGCGTAGGCCGCGAGCTGCATCACCTCGATCTCGGCGGGCGACTTGCGGACCCGGCCCTCCTCGACGATGCCGAAGCAGTCCACCAGCCCCTCGCCGAAGGCGTCGTGGAAGCGGTCCTGCTGATAGGCGGGGAAGTAGTAGCTGTTGCGCTCGTAGCCCACCTTCGAGTCCGCGAGCCGCAGGTCGCGCAGGGTGCTGACCAGCTCGAGGATGGCGTCGCCGTTGTCCGGGTAGGGGCGCGAGTGCTCGAGCCAGGTCCGCGCGATCACGTTGGACTCCTCGAGCGCACGCGTGATCATCACCGAATCCGCCTCCAGCGGCACCACCAGGGCCTGGAAGAAGGAGTAGCCGGTGGTCTGGTAATCGGTGAGGTACATCAGGTTCTCGGGATCCGTGATGATCACCGCGTCCAGCTCCCGCGCGGCCATCCTTCCCCGCAGCTCCCCCAGCCGCCGCTCGTACTCCTCGGGGGCGAAGGTCATGTCGGACCGGCGACGCATCAGACGGCCTTCGCCGCGGCGTCGACGGCCTGTGCGAGCAGGTCCAGACCTGCCGCGAGATCCTCCTCGGGGATCGTCAGCGGCGGGATCAGCTTGATCACCCGGCCTCCGCTGCCGCAGGGCCCGATCAGCAGGCCACGCTCGAAGCACTCCTGCTGGACCTGCTTGGCGAAGGTCCCGTCCCCGGTGTCCAGGGCCTGCATCATGCCTCGGCCCCGCACCTCCCACTCCTGGTCGGGATGGGCGGCGGCGATCGCGTCGAGCGCCCCGCGCATCTGCTCGCCCTTGGCGAGCACCCCGGCGAGGAAGGCCTCGTCGGTGAAGTAGTCCAGCGCCACCGTGCCTGCCACGAAGGACAGCCCCTGCCCTCGGAAAGTGCCGGTGTGGGCGCCCGGGGACCAGTTCGCGTCGACCTCCGGCTTGTTGAGGTTCATCGCGATCGGGGTGCCGAAGCCGCCGAGTCCCTTGGCCAGCGTGATGATGTCCGGATCCAGGCCCATCCCGTCGAAGGAGAAGTAGCCACCGGTGCGGCCGACCCCCGCCTGGATGTCGTCGATGATGAACAGCGCGCCGACCTCGCGGGCGAGGTCCTGGATCTCGTGCAGCCATTCGCGGCTGGCGAGATTCACGCCGCCCTCTGCCTGGACCGGCTCGATGAGGAAGGCTGCCGGCGGTGTGACACCGCTGGAGGGGTCCCGCAGCGCGGCCGCATAGTCGGCGACTCCGGTGCGCCCGCCGGGAGCGGTCTCGAAGGGCAGGCGCACGACGTCGGTGAGCGGCACCCCGGCCCACTGACGGAAGGCGTGGTTCGCGGTCGCGGCGAGCGAACCGAGGGTCATGCCGTGGAAGCCGTGGCTGAAGGCCACGATCTCCCGGCGTCCGGTGCTCAGGCGAGCCAGCTTGAGCGCCGCCTCCACCGCGTTGGAGCCGGTGGGGCCCATGAACTGCAGCTTGTGGTCCATATCGCGCGGCGCGAGGACCACCTCGTGGAAGCGGGCGATGAAGTCCCGCTTCGTGGTGGTGTAGGTGTCCAGGCTGTGCGCCACCCCGTCGGCCTGCAGGAAGTCGATCATCGCCTCCTTCATCCGCGGGTTGTTGTGCCCGAAGTTCAGCACCCCGGCCCCGGCGAAGAAGTCGATGTAGCTCGTACCGTCCTCGGAGACCTGGCGGGCGTTGGAGGCCGAGGCGAACACCGTGGGATATGCGCGGCAGTACCCGCGGATCTCGGACTCATGCTCTTCGAAGATGCTGGTGTCCATGGGGACCTCCCGTCGCGGTGAAGGGCGGCGATGCTCCTCGATACCGGCTCCTGGCGAAGACCGCCCCATCTGGCACGTGCTGCCGGTGAGCTGACTCTCACCCGGTGGCGCCCACCCCGTCAAGCACCAGGTCGGCGAGGACATCACCGACTTTGCTCCCGCAGGTCACCGTGCCGACCGATCGGTCAGCGGGGACCGCTCAGCGTGGATCCTGGGCCTGCCAGTCGAGACCCTCGAGGGAGATCTCCTCGGCCATGTCCTGGAGGAAGCGGGTCACCATCTCACGTTCGGCGGGCCGCAGGCGCCGCGCCGCGTCCACGCGGCGCGCCTGCTGGACGCCGATCGTCCGCATCGCCGTGCGGCGCGTCTCGGGCTCGATGGTGATCACCAGCGCCCGTCGGTCCGAGGGATGCCGCGTCCGGTGGATGTGCCCGGCGGCCTCGAGCCGGTCCAGCAGCTTGGTGGTCGACGCCGTGGAGATCTGCAGGTTCTGCGCGATCGCGCCCGGTGTGGCGCTGATGCCGATGTTCTCGGAGACGATCAGGAAGTGCAGCGCCCGCATGTCCGTCTCCCCCAGCTGCATGTATCGCAGGGAGGCCTCCGAGAGCTCCCGCTCCGCCGCGCGGAGCCGGGACAGCGCAGTCATCAGTCCATCGATCTGCGCGATGTCCTCAGGGCTGAGGCCGCTGCGGTCCACCAGCTCCTGATCGGGATCACTGGAGGCGAGGCTGAACAGCGACGGGACCGCAGCCCCAGGATCACGACTCCCTTGCTGCGGCGGGCGGTCACTCATGGCGCCATGATACGCGGATCGAGCATCACAAGTAGATATCTCGGCTAACTACATACATGTGTCAGACTGTGCCCGTTCACCGCACGTCGAAAGGGACGACCATGGCTTCCTCGGAGCACTCTTCGGGCCCCACCAGCGAGCCCACCCACCGGTCCGCACGGCCGCGGACCCCCCGCGCGCTCCGCGTGCTCGTCCCCGCGCTGTTGATCGTGGGCTGGCTGCTCGCAGCCGGGATCGGCGGCCCGTACTTCGGACGGGTCGACGAGGTCTCCTCGAACGATCGCACCACCTACCTCCCCGAGACCGCCGACGCCACCCAGGTCGCTCTCGTCGCGCCGGAGTTCCTCGGCTCCGAGTCGATCCCCGCGATCATCGTGATCACCTCACCCGAGGAGATCGACGAGCAGACGCTCGCCACGCTCGAGGAGACGACCGCGGCGCTCGCCGATGTCGAGGAGGTCAGCGGCGACGTCTCCCCTGTGCTCCTCTCCGACGACGGTCTGGCTGCGCAGGTGTTCCTTCCGCTGGACCCCGATGCGGAGATCTCCGAGGTGATCGCGCAGATCGAGGAGGACCTCGCCGCAGACCTCCCCTCGGAGCTGTCTGCGTACGTCACCGGTCCGGCCGGGTTCACCGCGGACCTCGCCGCGGCTTTCTCGGGGATCGACGGTCTGCTGCTCGCCGTGGCGCTCGCGGCCGTGTTCGTCATCCTCATCGTCGTCTACCGCTCGGTGATCCTGCCTCTGGTCGTGCTCGCCACCAGCATCTTCGCGCTGTGCGCCGCGCTGCTGACGATCTGGCACCTCGCCGCAGCGGACGTGCTGCTGCTGTCCGGCCAGACCCAGGGAATCCTGTTCATACTGGTCATCGGGGCTGCGACCGACTACTCGCTGCTCTACGTCGCCCGGTACCGCGACGAGCTGAGGCACACCAAGGACCGCTGGCCGGCGACGATGAAGGCGATGCGAGGCACGATCGAGCCCGTGCTGGCCTCGGGAGGCACCGTGATCGCCGGACTGCTGTGCCTGCTGCTGTCCGATCTGAAGTCCAACAGCACTCTGGGGCCCGTGGCATCCATCGGCATCCTCTTCGCGATGGCGGCCGCGCTGACGTTCCTCCCTGCGGCGCTCTACGCCCTGGGCCGCGTCGCCTTCTGGCCGCGTCGGCCGCTCTTCGAGCCCGACGCGTCCGATGCCGGCGCCGACCCGTCCGACCACGGTGTCTGGGGCCGGATCGCCCTCGCAGTGCGACGTCGGCCGCGGCCGATCTGGATCGTCACCGCCCTGGTGCTCGCCGTGGGGTGTCTGGGAGTGACCCAGCTCCAGGCCGATGGCGTGCCGCAGTCCGACCTCGTGCTGGCCGAGTCCTCGGCCCGCGACGGACAGGCCGCGCTGGGCGAGCACTTCCCGGGCGGAGCCGGCTCCCCGGCACAGGTCGTCGTCGACGAATCCTCCCTGCAGGAGGCCGCTGAGCTCCTCCTGGCGGCGGACGGGGTCGATTCGGTCACCGTCACCGCGGCGGAGTCCCCCAGCGGTTCCGCGCCGGTGACCGAGGAGGGCGTTCAACCCCTGGGACCGCCCGGGGCACCGTCCCCGGCGCCCACCGTCGTGCAGGGGGACGTTCTCCTCCAGGCCACGCTCTCCGACGCCCCGGACTCCGCCGCTGCGGAGGAGACGGTCCGTGCTCTTCGCACCGAGTTCGGCGCGCAGGACATCGACGCCCTGATCGGCGGCGAGACCGCGACATCGATCGACACCAACGATGCCTCTGCCAGCGATCGCACGCTGATCATCCCGATCGTGCTCGTGGTCATCCTGCTCATCCTGATGCTCCTGCTGCGCTCGATCCTGGCACCGATCCTCCTGGTCGCGACCACGGTGCTGTCGTTCGGGACCGCGCTGGGAGCATCGGCCCTGGTCTTCGAGAACCTCTTCGACTTCCCCGGCGCTGACCCGGCGGTTCCGCTGTACGGCTTCGTGTTCCTGGTCGCACTCGGCATCGACTACAACATCTTCCTGATGACCCGGGTGCGGGAGGAGTCGCTGCAGCACGGCACACGGGAGGGGGTGGTGCGCGGGCTCTCCGTCACCGGCGGGGTGATCACCTCGGCCGGACTGGTGCTGGCGGCGACCTTCGCGGCCCTCGGGGTGATTCCGATCCTCTTCCTCGCACAGATCGCGTTCATCGTCGCGTTCGGTGTTCTGCTCGACACGTTCGTGGTGCGCACACTGCTGGTGCCGGCGCTCGCGCTGGACCTCGGGAAGGTGATCTGGTGGCCCTCGAGGCTGTGGCGGCGCGGCCAGGAGTGACCGAGAGCGCGGCGCGGGCTCCCTCCCGCGCCGTGCGGAGGTTCCTAGACTGAGCACATGAGCAGCGGCATCCCTCTCCCCCCGACCACGCCCGACACCTTCGCGGCGGCCCGCGAGTACGTCCTCACCGTGGTGTGCGCGGACGCCCCCGGCATCGTCCACGCGGTCACCGGCGCGATCGTGGAGGTGGGCGGGAACATCACCGAGAGCCGACAGTTCGAGAGCGGCACCACCCACCGCTTCTATCTCCGGCTCCAGGTGAGCACCGCTGCCACCGCGGAGGAGCTCGAGGCCGCGCTCGCTCCGGCGGTGGCGCGCTTCGACATGGAGCACCGCATCGACGAGGTGGGACGGCCGCTGCGCACCCTGATCCTGGGCTCGACCGCGAAGCACTGCGTGAACGACCTGCTCTTCCAGGTCGACTCCGGGCATCTGCCGATCCAGGTGCCGCTGATCCTCGCCAACCATCCGACCCTCGAGAAGCTCGCCGGCTTCTACGGAGTGCCCTTCGAGCACATGCCCACCAAGGAGGACGGCGCGAAGGCCGCCTTCGAAAACCGGGTGCGCGAGGCGATCGCAGAGCACGACATCGAGCTGGTCGTGCTCGCCCGGTACATGCAGATCCTCTCCCCCGAGCTGTGCGCCGAGCTCGCCGGACGCTCGATCAACATCCATCACTCCTTCCTGCCCGGCTTCAAGGGGGCGAACCCCTACCGGCAGGCCTATGCACGCGGAGTGAAGCAGATCGGGGCGACCGCCCACTTCGTCACCAGCGACCTCGACGAGGGACCGATCATCGAGCAGGAGGTGCTGCGGGTGGACCACACCCGGTCGCCCCAGGAGCTGATGGCGATCGGACAGGACGCCGAGGTGCGCACCCTGCGCCAGGCCGTGACCTGGTTCGCCCAGTCCCGCGTGCTGCTGGACGGGACGCGCACGATCGTCTTCCGCTGACCTCGCACCCCGCTCGGCTCAGACCAGTCCGAGCTCCCAGGCCGCCCGC
This sequence comes from Brachybacterium sp., assembly GCF_036379615.1. Lineage (GTDB taxonomy): Bacteria > Actinomycetota > Actinomycetes > Actinomycetales > Dermabacteraceae > Brachybacterium. Next base: position 39,198 of record NZ_DASVGJ010000056.1, on the reverse strand, counting down.
ACCGCGGAGGCCCGGTCCCCCACCCCGAGCTTCTCGTAGACGTGCATCAGGTGCGTCTTCACGGTCGCCTCGCCGATGCCGAGGCGCGAGCCGGCGGCACGGTTGGTGCATCCCTCGGCGACCAGTCGCAGCACCTCCGCCTCACGGGGGCTGAGCGCGGCCTCCGGTCTCCGCGCTCCGGTCAGAGCCGCGAGCGCGACCGGGGCGAGCACGGTGCGCCCGTCCGCGAGGTCGTGGACCGCACGGATCACGTCCTCGCCCGGTGCGTCCTTGAGCAGGAAGCCCTCGGCCCCCGCCTCGAGCGCACTGCGGATGTCGCGGTCGGTGCCGTAGGTCGTGAGCACGAGGATCCGCGGTCCCGTCGCGCCGTCGGCCCGCAGGGCACGTATCGCCGCGGCACCTCCGGCTCCCGGCATCCGCAGGTCCATCAGCACCAGATCCGGGCGCCGTCCGGTGACGACCTCGAGAGCCTCCTCGCCGTCCTGGGCGGTGCCGACCACCAGGATCCCGGGATCGGTGCCGAGCATCGCGACCAGCCCGTCGCGCACCACAGGATGGTCATAGACCACGACCACCCTCACCGGAGATGGGGGCGGCGAGGTCTGCTCGTCCTCGGCGCCCGTCGAGCCGCCCCTCGAACCGCTCCTCAAACCGTCCATCGAGCCGCTGATCGAGGTGTTCATCGGGGCAGCACCGCCCTCACCGTGCAGCCGCCGCCCGGCGAGGAGAGCACCTCGAGGCGTCCTCCGATCCGCCGTGCCCGTTCGCGCATGTTCCCCAGTCCGTGCCCCGCGGGGCGGTACGGGGCTCGAAGCCTTCGCCGTCGTCCGTGATCTCCAGTCTCTGCTGGTCCCCGTGGATCGCGAGGGTGACGAGGACTGCCCCGGCCCCGGCGTGCCGCGCGACGTTCGCCAGGGCCTCCTGCACGATGCGGACCAGCACATCAGCATGGTCTCCGGTGGCCGGGGCGTCGTCGGCATCGAACGTGGCGACCACCCGATGGGCGCGGCTCCAGCGGGCCACGAGCCCGGAGAGCGCCTGGACCACGTCCGCGTCGTGCAGCTGGTGGGGTCCGAGCGCTTCGACCGCCCTCCGCGCCTCCAGCAGGGAGTCCCGGGCCGCCTCCTCGGCGACCTGCACCCGGTGGCGAGAATCGGGATCGATGTCGGACCGGACCGCCTCGAGCTGGCGGATCACCCCCACCAGTCCCTGGGCGACCGTGTCGTGGATCTCCCGGGAGAGCCGCTCGCGCTCCTCGTCGATCCCCTCGCGCCTCGCCGCCGCCATCAGCTCCTCGTGCAGGCGGCTGTTCTCCGCGTTGACGCGGGCGATCTCCGCCTGGTCCCGCTCCCTCTGCTCGAGAGCACGCTCACGCTCCTCGGCCAGGAACATCATGCCCAGCGCGATCAGCAGGTTGACGACCGCAAGGCCCGCGAAGAACGTCGGCGACTCGACGACCACTCGCACCCCGCCGACCTGGCCGATCGCGCACAGCAGCGCCGTCGTCACGACCACTGCCTGCGCGCGACGGCCCGTGAGGAAACGGCTCGAATCGAGATAGCCCACGAAGGCGTAGATGCAGGTCAGAGGGTTCAGCAGAAGCGCGACGGCGACCATCAGCAGATGCAGGAGGTAGAGGCCGACCAGCACGGGCGAGCCGGGTCCCGTCCGCACCCGTGCCCGCTCGAGGGGGATCCTCAGCGCCAGCAGGCCCGCCGTGGGCACGAGCGCCGGGAGGATCAGGTCCTCGCCCTGCCAGCTGGGCGCGGCGATCCATCCCACGGTCCAGGAGATCACCAGCAGCAGGGGCGGCAGCCACATCTCGAGCAGCCGTCCGACGGGGCCCGGCCCGGAGCCCTGGGTCGGGACACCGACGTCGCGCAGCGCCGGTGCTGGAGGCGGCGCGGCCGAGGGCGCTGCACGGACCGGGGTGTTCGTGCGGGCCGAGGCGTCGGCGGCAGGCGGCTCGACCTCCGCCGACGACGGCGCGGGGAGGGTCGACATGCCCTCCAGTGTTCCTCGCCCCGTGCCCGGGCGCCAGGGGCGCACCCTCCCCCGATCGGTGGATGCCCGTGCTGCCGATCGGCCGAGGCGCGCGGCAGAGGGCCTGCCTAGTGTCGGGAGCATGTCTGCACCACTGCTCCGCGAGGACCGCCCGAGGATCCCACCGACCGACTCCCCCGCCCGCCTCCACCACCTCGATGCCCTGCGCGGCGGCGCCCTGCTGCTCGGCGTGCTCCTGCACGCACTGATGCCCTTCCTCCCGGGCGGGCTCTGGATGGTCGACGACGTGCACGACTCCTGGTCCGCCGTCCTCGTGGTCGGCACGATCCACCTGTTCCGCATGAGCCTGTTCATGATGCTCGCGGGGTACTTCGGGCGTCTGGTCCTGCAGCGCCGCGGAGCGGTCCCGTATCTCAAGGACCGTCTGCTGCGGATCGGGCTGCCGCTGGTCGCGTTCTGGCCCGGCCTGTTCGCGCTGATCGCGCTCGCGACCGTGCTCGATGCGACACGGCGCGGGATCTCCCTGCCGGCCGACCCCGCACCCGGCGCACCCACCGGGGTGCTCGCCCTGCCCACCCTGCACCTGTGGTTCCTGCTCCTGCTGCTCGAGATCCTGCTGGTCGTGCTCGCGGTGCGCGTCGTGCTCGTGAAGCTGCTCGGGCCGGAGCGCTCCGCTCGCGCCGCGGCTGCGATCGGCTCGGCCCTGTCCAGTCCGGCGGGGCTCCTCCTGGCGGCTGTGCCGTACGCCGCGGGACTGCTGCTGCAGAGAGACGTCGCGGGGAGCCTGATCGAGCCGTACACGCTGGTGCCGGTTGCCGGGGCGAGCGTCGCCTATGCCGGGGCGTTCCTGGTGGGATGGTTCCTGCAGGCTCGGCCAGGCGCGCTGGAGAGGATCCAGGGCCGCTGGATCCTGCATCTCGCGGCCGCCCTCGTCCTCACGCCCGTGTCCCTCCTCGGTGCACAGGCACTGCCGCTCGCGGTCACCGCCGCGGCCACGGCGCTCGCCGGCTGGGCCTGGGTGCATGCTCTGCTGGGGATCACCGCCCGGCTCGTGGACCGGGAGATCCCCTGGGTGCGCTACCTCGCGGACTCCTCGTACTGGGTGTACCTGGGGCACCTGCCTCTGCTGATGCTGGCTGCCGTGCCCCTGGCTCCTCTGGACCTGCCCCTGCTCGTCAAGCTCGCGCTCCCCCTCACCATGGTGCTGGCGGTGCTGCTGCTGAGCTACGACCTGTGCGTCCGCTCCACCTGGATCGGGGCATGGCTGAACGGCCGTCGCCGCCCACGGGCGCTCGGCGGCCGTGGGCGGCGCGGCGTCTGAGGGCGGCGCGGCCGTCGGAGCGTCGAGGTGCTCAGCCCTTGACCCCGCCGGCAGCGGCGAAGCCCTGCCCCAGGGTCCTCCCCAAGAACAGGTACAGCACCACCACGGGCAGCGAGTAGAAGATCGAGAAGGCGGCGAGCTGGCCGTAGGCGACCTGCCCGTACTGCGACGAGAAGGTGTACAGCGTCACCGCCGCCGGCAGGTTCTCCGGGCTCAGCAGGAGCATGAAGGGGACGAAGAAGTTCCCCCACATCGAGACGAAGGTGAAGATCGTGGCGACGGCGAGACCGGACCGCATCAGCGGCAGCACCACCGACCACAGCGCGCGCAGCACGCCGGCGCCCTCGGTCCAGGCCGACTCCTCGATCTCCACCGGGACCCCATCCATGAAGCCCTTGGTCAGGAAGATCGCATACGGCAGGGAGCTGGCGCCGAGGAACAGGATCGCCCCGAACATCGAATCGATGAGGTTCACCTGCACGAACAGCGAGTAGACCGGGATCATGATCGCGGTGATCGGCAGCCCGGTCGAGAAGATGATCGTCAGCAGCAGCGGTCGCTTCGCCCGGAAGCGGTACCGGGACATCGGGTACGCGCACAGCACCGCGGTGACCATCGTGACGATGGTCGCGCCACCGCAGAGGATCAACGAGTTCGTGAGCGGTCGGAAGGTGGTCTCCGCGTTCCAGATCGCCGCGAAGTTGCCGAGGCTCCAGGAGTCGGGCCAGGCGACGGACAGCGAGGCCTCGGTGTCGAAGGAGGCCAGCACCACCCACAGCAGCGGGACCAGGAAGGCCAGGCCGATGACGACCATCAGCAGCGTGCTGGCGATCGAGGCGGTGCGGGCGCGCGAGGGCGTGCGAGGGCGCCGTCCGGTCGACGTGGTCGGGACGCTTCGGGTGGTCGTGCTCATCGCTTGTCCTCCTCGGGCAGCAGGCGCAGGTACACCAGCGAGGCGGCGGCCCCGATCAGGAGCAGCAGCAGCGCCACGGCGGTGCCGTAGCCGAGCTGGCCGTAGGAGAAGGCCTGCTCGTACATGTACAGCGGCAGGGTCTGGCTCTGCCGGGCGGGACCGCCACCGGTCATGATGAAGATCAGACCGAAGACCGAGAGGGTCTGCAGGGTGGTCAGCATCAGATTGGTCGCGATCGCCGGGCGCAGCAGCGGCAGGGTGATCGAGCGGAAGCGGCGCACCGGGCCCGCGCCATCCAGCGCCGCGGATTCGTAGACGTCGCCCGGCACCGAGCTCAGCGCTGCGGAGTACACCAGCATCGAGAAGGCCGTCCCGCGCCAGATGTTCGCGAAGGAGACGGCCAGGATCGGTGCGGAGAACAGGAGGTCCTGGGTGGGCAGACCGATCCCTGCGAGGATCGTGTTCAGGCTGCCCTCGTCGGCGAAGAAGGTGTAGAGCAGGTAGCCGGCCACCACCTCCGGCAGGATCCATGCCGCGATCACCACGGAGGTGACCACGAAGGAGAGGATCCTGTGGGCGCGCTCCATGAGCAGCGCGAGCAGCATCCCCATCACGTTCTGACCGATCACCGCGGAGACGATCGTGAAGACCAGGGTGAGCGCGACCGAGTTCCAGAAGTCCCCGTCGGTGAAGGCGTCGGTGAAGTTCGACAGGCCCACGAAGCTGGTGTCCGAGGCGCCATCGCCGCGGATGGCGCTGTCGGTGAAGGCGAGGTAGAGCGAGTACAGGATCGGGCCCAGCATGAAGCCGATCAGCAGCACGGCGGCGGGCAGCATGGGCAGTGCCCGGGCACGGGTGAGCCGGTCCCCGAGGCGTCCGTCGCGCGGGGCGGCGGGCACGGGCCGGGGCTGCTCGGTGCGGACGTCGGTGGTCATGCGGTGGCCTCCTGCACGTTCTCGGGGCCGACGATGTCGGTGACGGTCGCGTCATAGGCTGCGGCCGCATCCTGCGGGGAGGTGCCGGTCATGACCGCCTCCATCGCCTCCTGGATGGCGGAGGAGACCTCGGGATAGGCCGGGAGCGCCGGGCGGTAGTACGCGGACTCCAGCAGGTCCGTGAAGTACTCGACCGCCGGGGAGTAGGAGAGGTACTCCTCCTTCTCGGCGACGTCGGCGCGCACGGTGATGTGGTTGTCGGCGATGGCGTACTTCACCAGCGTGTCGGTGGAGACGAGCTTCTCCAGGAAGCGGAAGGCCACATCTCGATCGGTGACGTGCGCCGGGAGCGACAGGCCCCAGCCTCCCGCGAGCGTCACGCTCCCGCTGCCACCGCCGTCCTGTGTGGGCATGTCCGCCAGCCCCACCACCTCAGGCCATTCCGGCCAGGGACGGGCCGCGGAATCCGTCCAGTTCTGCGAGATCCAGGAGCCGTCGATGAGGATCCCCAGCTTCGCCTCGGGCAGCAGCGAGGTGTAGATGGTCTCGGAGATGTTGGGGTCCAGGTGCTGGCCCAGGGAGGCGGTGAGATCCTCGTCGAAGAGGGTCTTCAGGAAGGTGAGGGCGTCCACGAACCCCTGCCCGCCCAGGATCCATTTCTCGGCGTCGCGGTCATAGAGGCCCGTGCCGTCTCCGGTCCCGTACAGCAGCATCTCGAAGCCCTGCATCGAGGCCTTCTCCCCCTGCGGGGTGCCGGCGAACATGAAGAACGGGATCGCCTCGCTGTCCGAATCGCGGATCGCGCGGGCCGCCTCGAGGATCTCCTCCCAGCTGCCGGGCTGCCAGTCCTCCGGCAGTCCCGCCTCGGCGAAGACCTCCCGCTGGAACCACAGAGCGCGGGTGTCGGTGGTGATCGGGATGCCGTACACCTCGCCGTCCTCGCCGGTCACGGCCTCCTTCGACGCCTCGGCGATGTCGTCCCAGTGCTCGAAGCCCTCGACGAGATCGGTGATCGGCTGGAGGTAGCCCGCGCCCACATCGGAGAGCAGGATGAAGGAATCCTCGTACACGAGATCCGGGCTGGTGCGGGGCGAGCTCATGAGCAGCTCGTTCTTGGTGAAGTAGTCGTTCTCGGACGCGACGATGGGGACCAGGTCGACCGTGAGCTCGGGATTCTCCTGGGAGAACTCCCGGGCGGCGGTGGTGATCCACTCCTGCTTGATGGTTCCCGAGCCGAACTGCTGGAAGGCGATCCGGATGGTGTCCGGATCGCGGGAGCCGCCGCCGGCGCATCCGGCCAGGGCGCTGAGCGGGAGCACTGCTGCGGCACCTGCGGTGAAACGCAGGATGGTGCGCCGAGCGGGCCGTCCCGGGACGGACGTTCGTGGGAGCACGCTGACCTCCTCGTCGAGATTCACGGAGGTCCGACTCTATGCCACGACGGGCCCTCGACGACCATCGGACGCGCCGGGGGCAGTGGCCGCCCGGGCGCATCGGACGGTCCGGGGGCAATCGGACGTGCCGGGGCCGTCGGATGCTCTGGAGCGCGGGGAGTGCGCGCCGCGCGCAGCTCAGGGACGGGGGCGGGCGCGCCCCACCCCCTGCGCGGACTCGGCATCGGCGTAGCGCATCCCCGGTGGGACCTGGGCGAGCTCGAACCAGGCCGCGGCGCGCGGCAGCATCCGGACGTCATGCCAGGGGATTTCGAGAGCGGGATCCCGCCACAGCGTCAGATTGATCTCCTCGCGTCGGCCGGCGGCCACCAGCGCGAGACGGCGGAGCCGCGACAGCGGATGCGGCGAGGGACGGGCGCTGTCGGGGATCGCCACCACTCCCCCGAGGTCCAGCGGCCAGATCGTCTCGCCCCAGCACAGAGCCGCCCGGTCGGGGGTCCCGGCGATGACCGCCGGCGGCCGCAGGTCCGCGGCCGTGGTCGGGAGTGGGGCGATCGGCGCACCGCGATGAAGGACCTCGGTCTCCACCCACGCGCCGGGCAGCAGCGATCGCCCTCCCGCCGAGACGTCGACCAGGAGCGCGTCCGCAAAGGGGGCCAGCACCGGGCTCAGCTGACCGCCATGGGCCAGGTCCCGTCGGGGAACGGCGATGACACGCACCACCGCATCATCGCCGGGCCGATCGGTCAGCGGGATCCGCACTCGGGTCCCGGGCAGCGGGGCCTGCATCGTCATGCCCGGAACCGGGTCTCGGTGCCGATCCCGCTCTCGCGAGCCAGCGCGAGCTGCTGGGTGAAGCGCTCGTTCATCGGCGGCGGGGCGTCGAGCGGGAACCAGCGCGCCGAGGTGTTCTCCCCGTCGGCCGGGTAGGGCTCGCTCGCCCCGTCGGCCTCGCAGAGGAAGCTGAGATCCAGGTACTGTGCCCGGTCACCGTTGGCATAGGTGATCGGCGACAGCGTGCGCACGTCGATCAGGCGCACCGCGTGACAGGTGATCCCTGCTTCCTCCTCCACCTCCCGCACGGCCGCGCGGGCAGGCTCCTCCCCCGGGTCGATGATCCCGGTGACGGGTGTCCAGGCACCGTCATCCGCACGCCGCACGGCGAGCATCCGGGTGCGTTCGCGGTCGAGCACGATCGCGGTGACGCCGGGCATCCACAGCAGGTCGTGCCCGATCCGCTCACGCAACGCGAGGACGAAGTCAGGGGTGGCGATGTCAGGACCTCCAGGAGCCGGCAGGATCAGCCGCCCATCAGCAGCGGCAGGGCGGCCACGCCGAAGATCAGCACCATGAAGACGACGTACAGGATGACGCCGAGGACGATGAGTCCGAGCATCACCCAGAAGATGATCCAGCCGATCTTGTTCATCTTCTGCGCGGAGAACGGATCGGTCTCCATCTGCACCAGGGCGATGATGCCGAAGATCGCCGGCAAGGTCCCGCCGCAGAGGAAGCCGACGACGATCAGGATGATCGCGTTGTTCTGCAACGAGCGCTTGTCCGGGACGGGGCCCTGCGGAGAGTAGGTCATCGCTGAGATCGTCCTTGTCGTCGAGGCGTGGCCGGGCGGCGGGTCAGTCGGTCAGGGGACGGCCGTGGGCGTCGCGCTCGAAGGACGGCGACTTGACCAGCACCAGGATGCCTTCGATGACACCCCACCATGCACCGATACCGCAGGTCACGAGGGTCACGGCGATCTGGATGATGCCGATGGTGGTGTAGCCGAGGAGGAAGCGGTGCACACCGAACCCGCCGAGGAAGATGCCGAGCAGGCCGACGACCAGACGGCTCTGCGCCTGTCCCTGCGGCTGCTCGTGCGGGGCCGCTCCCGCAGCTCCGGCCGGGGCCTGCTGGCCGTACGGATCGGAGGCGGAGGCGCCGGTGCCCGGGGCCGGGGACCAGTTCTGCTGGCCGTAGGGATCGGAGGCCGAGCCGGAGGACGGCACGCCGTACGGATCCTGCCCCGGACCCGGCTGCTGGGCGTACGGATCCTGCTGACCATACGGATCCTGCCCCGCACCCGGCTGCTGGGCGTACGGATCCTGCTGGCCGTACTGCGGTGCGCCGGACGCGGGCTGTGCCCACGGATCCTGCGCGGGCTGTCCGCCCTGGGCGTTGAAGTCGTCCCCCTGGGGGTTCCAGGAGCCGTAGTCACCGGGATTGCTCATGGCGACCACGATACGTGGTCGCACCGTGACCTCGCACCTCGGCACCCCTCGGGGAGGTGCCCGATGCTCAGCGCCGGCGCTTCTCCCGGATCCGCACTCCGATCACGATCGGGGACCCGGTGAAGGCGAAGTCCTCGCGCAGGCGGCGCTCGATGAATCGGCGGTAGCCGTGCTCGAGGAACCCGCTGGCGAAGATCACGAAGCGGGGCGGCCGGGTACGAGCCTGCGTCGCGAACAGGATGCGGGACTGCTTGCCGCCGCGCAGCGGATGCGGATGGGCGGCCACCAGCTGGCCCAGGAAGGCGTTGAGCCGCCCCGTCGGGATACGGCGATCCCACGACTCCAGAGCGGTCTCGAGCGCAGGGACCAGCTTCTCGGCATGCCGTCCGGTCCGGGCGGAGATGTTCACCCGCGGCGCCCAGGCGACGTGCGCGAGATCACGCTCGATCTCGATCTCGAGGGCCTTGTGACGCTCTTCGTCCAGCAGGTCCCACTTGTTGAAGGCGAGCACCAGGGCGCGACCGGACTCCAGGACCATGTCGATGATCTTGAGGTCCTGGGTCGAGACCGGCTCCGAGGCCTCCAGCAGCACCACCGCGATCTCCGCCCGGTCCAGTGCCGCGCGGGTGCGCAGCGAGGCGTAGTAGTCCGCCCCCTGCGACTGCAGGACACGCCGCCGGATCCCGGCGGTGTCCACGAAGGTCCAGTCCTTGCCACCCAGGGAGATCTTCTCGTCGACCGGGTCACGAGTGGTGCCTGCGACATCGTCGACCACGACCCTCTGCTCCTTGGCGAGCCGGTTCAGCAGCGAGGACTTCCCGACATTCGGTCGGCCGACGAGGGCGACCCGGCGGGGGCCGTGATCGGCGGCCCCGCCCCGGCCCTCCTCGGGCATGGCCTCGATCACGGCGTCCAGCAGGTCTCCCGAGCCGCGCCCGTGCAGTGCGGAGACGGCGTAGGGCTCCCCCAGGCCGAGGTTCCACAGCGCGGCCGCCTCGAGCTCGCCGCGCTGGTCGTCGACCTTGTTGGCGACCAGCACGATCGGCACCTTCGCCTTGCGCAGCACCTTGAGCAGCTGCTCGTCGGTGGTCGTGATGCCCACGTTCGCATCGACGATGAACATCACCACGTCCGCGAGGGACACCGCCACCTCGGCCTGTTCCGCGACGCGGTAGGCCATGCCCTGGACACGGTCCTCCCAGCCGCCGGTGTCGACGAGCCAGAAGTCCTTCCCCGTCCACTCCGCCTCATAGAACACCCTGTCGCGCGTGACGCCCGGACGGTCCTCGACGACCGCCTCACGGCGGCCGAGGATGCGGTTGACCAGCGTGGACTTGCCGACGTTCGGGCGGCCCACCACCGCCACGACGGGAAGGTTCCGCTGAACCACCGGACGGGCCCCCTCCGCCTGCTCCTCGGTGAGCAGCGCGAGGTCCTCCTCGTCCAGCGCATAGTCGGACAGCCCCACCCGCAGCGCCGCCTCGATGTCATGATCGCTCGGCCCGGTCTCGGGGGACCCGGCCGACTGCGGAGCGTGCTCGGCCGCAGCGGCGCCGACCAGTGGCTCGGCGCGGCCGTGGAGCGCCTCCTCCTGCTCCGATTCCGCGACGGCGACGAGCATCAGCACGCGTTCGACGACGTCCTCGATCTCGAGCCCGGTGGTGTCGAGGGTCTCGACCCCCTCGGCGGCGGTGAGGAACTCGGAGACGGTCGAGTCGTCCCGGTCGCGGCGCAGCACCTGGTCCGCCATGCGCGTGCGGGTGTCCTCGGAGTCCTCGAGACCGAGCTCGGCGGCGCGGCGGCGCATCCGCTCCTCGTCGGAGGCGACCAGCAGCACGCGCACGTGCGCGTCGGGGGCGACGACGGTGGTGATGTCTCGTCCCTCGGCGACGCAGAACCCGCGCTCGGCGGCGGCGGCGAAGAGCAGCTCCCGCTGGCGCCGCTGCAGGACCGTTCGCACCAAGGTGTTGGTGGCCACGGCGCTGACCTGCTGGGAGATGCGCTCGGTGCGGATCTCGGCGGTGATGTCGGTGCCGGCGACGGCGACGCTCGCTCCGGCGGGGTCGGTGCCGAGCTCGAGCTCGATCTCCTCCGCCGCGCGGGCGACGGCCTCGCGATCGCCGACGTCGATGCCCTGGTCCAGGCACCACCAGGCCACGGCGCGGTACATCGCTCCGGTGTCGAGGATGCCGCCGTCCAGCGCATCGGCGACGAGTCGCGAGACGGTGGACTTGCCGGAGCCGGCCGGGCCGTCGATCGCGATGACGATGCCCTCGTCGGGGACGGAGCTCGCGAGGTCGGAGGGGTCGTGCGGCGCGCTGGTGTGCATCTGGCAAGGATACGGGGCGCTCAGGCGTCCGCGACCCTCCAGCCGCGTTCGGCGAGCTCCCGCGTGAGCAGGTCCTCACGGGCGGCGTCGATCGCGATGTGGGCGAGGCCCACGGCGCGCCCCAGCTCGTGCTCGAGCCGGAGGTCCTCGAGGTTGACCCCGATCTGGCCGATCTCCGTGAGGAGGCGGGCCAGCTCTCCCGGCCGGTCGGGCACCAGCACGACGACGGTCGCGAAGGCATCGGTGGCGCCGCCGTGCTTGCCGGGGATCCGCCGCACGCCCCGGTTGCCCGCCGCGATCAGCTCCGCGAGGGCGCGCCGCGATCCCGTCCCCGGGTCAGGATCTCCCTGCAGGGTCGCCAGTGCCTCCATCACGTCGTCCACGTGACGACGGATCCCGTTGAGCACCTGATGGACGGCCCCGGCGTTCGCGCCGAGGATCTCGACCCACAGCCGTGGGTCGGAGTCGGCGATGCGGGTGGTGTCGCGCAGGCCCTGGCCCGCGAGGCCCAGCGCGGGCTCGCTCGGCTCGAGCAGAGTGGCGGCCAGCAGGCTCGCCATCACCTGCGGCACATGGGAGACATGGGCGACCGCGATGTCGTGGGCATCGGCGTCCATCACCGTGGGGACGGACCCGATCTCGGTCGCGAGGCCCCGCAGGGTGCTCACGGCGCGCGGGTCCGTGGACCCGTGCGGGACGACCACGAACGGCCGGCCCAGGAAGAGATCCGCCCGGGCGGCGATCACGCCGGAGATCTCGCGGCCGGCCATCGGATGGGCGCCGATGTACCTCGGCAGGTCTTCCGCACGTGCGATCCCGCGGAGCCCTTCGAGCACCGTGGTCTTCACGCTGGCGACGTCGGCGACCAGGGCCTTCGGCCAGGTGCGCAGCGCCCGATCCACAAGGGCGGCCGCCACGTCAGGGGGAGCTGCGATGAGGACCAGCTCGGGAGCGGGAGCGTCCTGGCCCGGCAGACTCCCCGCACCGAGCTCGACCGCCAGGGCAGCGGTTCCCGGGGAGACGTCCTCCAGCTGGACGTCCACTCCCGACCGGGTGAGCGCCATGCCGAGCGAACCGCCGATCAGGCCCGTCCCGATGATCCGCACCGGGGACGGGACCAGCATCGTCACAGTCCGACCTCCGCCATCAGAGTGCCCAGCTCGCGCCCGGAGAGCTCACGGGTGGTGCCGGAGGCAAGATCGCCCAGCACGACGGGCCCGATCCGGGTGCGCATCAGCGCGGTGAGCTCGAACCCCTGGGAGGCGAACATGCGGCGCACGATGCGGTTGCGCCCCTCGTGGAGGGTCACCTCGACCACTGCCTCGCGGCCGTCCTGGGCGAGCACCCGGGCGCGGTCGGCGCGAGCGGGGCCGTCCTCGAGCTCTACCCCTTCCCGCAGCGCCTTCACCAGCCCGCGGGGCGGCCCGCCGGGAGCGTCGAAGCGGCACACGTAGGTCTTGTCCACCTCGAAGCTGGGGTGCGTGAGCCGGTGGGCGAGCTCGCCGTCATTGGTCAGCAGCAGCAGGCCCTCGGTCTCGTAGTCGAGCCGGCCCACGTGGTAGAGCCGCTGGGAGTGCCCGGTCGTGAACTCGCTGAGATCGCGTCGCCCCTCGGGATCGCTCATCGCCGAGACCACGCCGCGGGGCTTGTTCAGCACGAGGGTGAGCTTGGACTCGTCCAGCTGCAGCCGGCGACCGTCCACGTGGATCACCTGAGTGCTCGGATCGATCCGCACCCCCTGCTCGCTGACGACCGCGCCGTCGACCCGCACCCGGCCGGAGGAGATCAGCGCCTCGCAGGCGCGCCGGGACCCGAAACCGGCCTTCGCCAGCACTTTCTGCAGGCGCTCCCCGTCCTCGCGATGTATATCGGTGTCCCCGTCTCCGTCGGCGGGCGCGGCGGGCCGACGGGTGCCGTCCTCATCGCGCAGCCGGACGTGCTTCGGCGGGGTGAAGGCGCTGCGGCGGCGCGGCGGGCGCGAGCCTGAGCCCTGTGCGGCCATCAGGCGGCGGCGCCGCGAGAGATGAGCTCCCGGGCGAGCTGGCGGTAGGCGGAGGCGCCCTTGTTCGAGGTGGCGAAGGAGGTGATCGGCTCCGCGGCGACGGAGGCGTCGGGGAACTTCACGGTGCGGTTGATGGTGGTGTGGAAGACCTGGTCCGGGAAGGCCTCCACCACGCGCTGGCACACCTCGCGGGCGTGGAGGGTGCGCGGGTCGAACATCGTGATGAGGATCCCGTCGAGCTCGAGGCGGGGGTTGATGCGGTCCTGGACCTTCTCGATGGTCTCCACCAGCAGCGCCACGCCGCGCAGCGCGAAGTACTCGGCCTCCAGCGGGATGATCACGCCGTGGCTCGCGGCGAGGGCGTTGACCGTCAGCAGGCCCAGCGAGGGCTGGCAGTCGATGATGATGACGTCGTAGTCGTCGGCCACCGGGCGCAGCACTCGGGCAAGGGCCATCTCGCGGGCGACCTCATTGACCAGTGTCACCTCGGCCGCCGAGAGGTCGATGTTCGCCGGGAGCACGTCGAGGTTCTCGGTGGGGGTCTCCTGGATCACGGTCCTGACATCGTGACCGCGCTCCATGAGCAGGTTGTAGACGGTGACGTCGAGCTCGTACGGGTTCACGCCGGTGCCGGCGCTCAGGGCGCCCTGGGGGTCAAGGTCCACCAGGAGCACCCGGCGCCCCAGCTCGGCCAGCGCGGCACCCAGGTTGATGACGCTGGTCGTCTTCCCGACCCCGCCCTTCTGGTTGACCATCGAGATGATCCGTGCCGGGCCGTGGCCGTCGAGCGGGGCCGGCTCCGGGAACTGGGGCATCGGGCGACCGGTCGGTCCGAGGTCGATGTCCAGCTGCTGGGAGGAGGTCGGGCTCACGTCGGTGTCCTGTCGTCGGCGTCGTGGTCTGGTCGAGGCACGAGGCGCTCGGCGGAGAGGCCGAAGGAGCTCCGGTCCCAGGCCGGGGAGCGCAGGGTGCGCCGTGCCGTCGGCGTCTCGCGCAGGGCGCCCGTCGCCGGCAGGGCCGGGCAGGGGCGTCGTGCCGCACAAGTCTAAGCCCCCCGCCGGGCGCGGGGGTGGGCACCGGCATGCGTCTCGCGCAGGGAGTCCACCGTGACCTGGGTGTAGAGCTGTGTCGTCGTGACCGACGCATGGCCCAGCAGCTCCTGCACGGCGCGCACGTCCGCCCCGCCGTGCAGCAGGTGCGTGGCATAGGAATGGCGCAGGGTGTGCGGGCTGATGGGCGCGGGGAGGGCGGTCAGCTCCGCGTCCCGCGCGGCGCGCTGGACCACCTGCCAGGCGGCCTGGCGGCTCAGGCGGGTGCCGCGCGAGCCGAGGAACACCGCAGGCGTGCCCTTGCCTCTCACCGCGAGAGCGGGCCGTCCCCGGGTCATGTAGGCCTCGAGGGCCTCGAGGGCGTACCGGCCCACCGGGACGACACGGTGCTTGTCACCCTTGCCGCGCAGCACCGCGGAGCGCTCCGACGCGTCGAGGTCGTCGACATCGAGCCCGGTGGCTTCCGAGATCCGTGCGCCGAGGCCGTAGAGCACCTCGAGCAGCGCTCGGTCGCGCAGCGCGCGGGCGGTCGAGTCGCGTCCCGTGCCCGGCCGGCCCGCGGCCTCGATCAGGGATTCGACCTGCTCGATGCTGAGGGGGTGCGGGAGCCTCCGGGGCAGCGCCGGGGCGGGCACCAGCCGGGAGGGATCTCCAGTGGTCGAGACCCGTTCCGAGTCGAGGAAGGAGTGCAGTCCGCGCACGGCGGCCAGCGACCGGGAGGCGGACGCGGCAGAGAGGGCGCTGCCGCCGTCGGCGCCGGTGCGCAGCGCCTGCAGCCAGGCCCCGAGCTGCTGGGGGTCCACCGCGGCAGGATCGATGTCCTGCTGGGCGAGGTGGGCGAGATAGCGGCGCAGATCCCGCTGATATGCCGAGAGCGTGTTCGGGGAGAGGCCGCGCTCGATCCGCAGGTGGCTCAGGTACTGCTCGAGGATCCGATCGTCGCCGGGTCGCAGGGACGCACCCGGTCCCGGGGCGCCGTGCGACGCCGCTGCGCCGCTCGGCGTCCCAGCGCCGTCGCGGGTCACAGCGCCGCCCGGGTCACAGGGTGACGAAGGGATCGATCGCGAGGGCGACGAACAGGACGGTCAGATAGGTGATCGAGCCGTGGAAGACGGTCATCGGCCCCAGCGCCTTGCCGGTGAGCCCGCGCCGCACCCGCAGGGCGTAGCGCACCACCAGGAAGCCGAACCACAGGCCTGAGCCGACGGCGGCGACGCCGTACACCCAGCCGGTGGAGCCCAGCGGGATGATCGCGAGGCTCGAGGCGACCATGAGCGCGGTGTGCATGAGCATCTGCCGAGCCACGCTCATGCGGGAGGCGACCACCGGGAGCATCGGCACGCCGGCAGCGGCGTAGTCCTCGGAGAACTTCTCCGCGAGCGGCCAGTAGTGCGGCGGGGTCCAGAAGAAGATCACCAGGAACAGCAGCACCGCGGTCCAGGAGACGGTCCCGGTCACCGCCGCCCAGCCGATCAGCACCGGCATGCAACCGGCGACCCCGCCCCAGACGATGTTCTGGCTGGTGCGGCGCTTGAGGATCATCGTGTAGAAGACGACGTAGAGCAGGATCGCGCCGACGGCGAGGGCGGCCGAGGCCCAGTTCACCAGCAGTCCCAGCCACAGCGCCGAGACGATCGAGATCGTGATGCCGAAGATCAGGGCCGCTCGCGGCGAGACCGCACCGGAGGGGATCGGGCGATTGCGGGTGCGCTTCATCTTCGCGTCGATGTCGCGCTCGAGGTACATGTTCAGCGTGTTGGCGCCGCCCGCGGCCAGATAGCCGCCGATGATCGTCGCCAGAATCAGCCACAGCGACGGGAACCCGCCAGCGGCGAGGAACATCGTGGGGATGGTGGTGATCAGCAGCAGCTCGATGATGCGAGGCTTGGTCAGCGCGACGTAGCTGCGGAGGACCGAGCCTGCGGACCGCGGGGTCCGGTCACCGTCCTGGCCCGAGTCCCGTACCGACGCTCCCTGGGTGGCGGTCACCGCCCACCGTCCTTCCTCCTGGGCACGGCGCGGACGCCGCATGTACCACGCCAGTCTAGGCCGCACTCGTCACCGGCAGCACCCGGACACGGGGTGAGAACCGGCACCGTCCCGCTCCCGGAGGTCGCCCGGCCCCTCCGCAGGCGGGCCGGTCCCGGCAACTGGCTGGACGGACGCGCCATCCTCCGGGCACCGCGACTAAGGTGGGGCGCGTCGCCTCGCGCTGGAGCCCGCACGCCGCATCGCGCGCTCGGGTCCCTACGCTGCGAGGCCTGTCGAACCGAGCGGCCGGCGCGGCCGCACTCCTGCGAGAGGAAGCACCCGATATGACGGAGAACTTCAACGCCCCCGAGGGCTGGACCGAGCTGGACAAGCGGGCGGTCGACACCGTGCGCGTCCTCGCCGCGGACGCGGTGGAGAAGGTCGGCAACGGCCACCCCGGCACCGCCGTGAGCCTCGCTCCCGCCGCGTACCTGCTCTACCAGGACCTCATGCGCCACGACCCGACCGACAAGAACTGGCTCGGCCGTGACCGCTTCGTCCTCTCGGCCGGTCACTCGAGCCTCACCCAGTACATCCAGCTGTTCCTCGGCGGCTTCGGCCTGGAGAAGAAGGACATCGAGGAGCTGCGCACCTGGGGCTCCAAGACTCCGGGCCACCCCGAGAACTTCCTCACCGACGGCGTGGAGATCACCACCGGCCCGCTGGGCCAGGGCATCTCCTCGGCGGTCGGCTTCGCCATGGCGCAGCGCCGCGAGCGCGGCCTGCTCGATCCCGCGGCCGCCCCGGGCACCAGCCCCTTCGACCACTTCACCTACGTGATCGCCTCCGACGGCGACCTGCAGGAGGGTGTCAGCAGCGAGGCCAGCTCGCTCGCCGGCACCCAGCAGCTGGGCAACCTGATCGTGCTGTGGGACGACAACGAGATCTCCATCGAGGGCGACACCTCGATCGCGTTCACCGAGGACACCGCCGCACGCTACGAGGCCTACGGCTGGGACGTGCGCACCGTGGACTGGACCCAGGGCGGCACCGGATACGTCGAGGACGTCGCCCTGCTGAAGTCCGAGATCCTCGCTGCGCAGAAGGTCACGGACAAGCCGACCTTCATCCGTCTGCGCACCGTCATCGGCTGGCCGATCCCGGAGCTGGCCGGCAGCCACTCCGTGCACGGCGCCAAGCTCGGCCCCGAGGGCGTCAAGGGCCTCAAGGAGGCCATCGGCTTCGATCCCGAGCAGCAGTTCCAGGTCGACGAGGACGTGCTGGCCCACACCCGTGGCCTCGCCGAGCGCGCCGCCGCGGTGAAGGCCGAGTGGGACAAGGGCTACCAGGCCTGGCGCTCCGCGAACGCGGACGCCGCCGCTCTGCTGGATCGTCTGCAGGCGCGTGAGCTGCCCGAGGGCTTCGCGGAGGCGTTCCCGACCTTCGAGGCCGACGCGAAGGGCATCGCCACCCGCGCCGCCTCCGGCAAGGTCCTCGGCGAGCTCGCCGCCGTCATGCCCGAGCTGTGGGGCGGCTCCGCCGACCTCGCCGGCTCCAACAACACCACCATGAAGGGCGAGTCCTCCTTCCTCCCGAAGGAGCTCAGCACCTCCGAGTTCAGCGGCGACGTGTACGGCCGCACGCTGCACTTCGGCATCCGCGAGCACGGCATGGGCTCGATCCTCTCCGGCATCTCCCTGCACGGGCTCACCCGCCCCTACGGCGGCACCTTCTTCCAGTTCGCCGACTACATGCGCGGCGCGGTGCGCCTGGCCTCGCTGATGAAGGTCCCCGCGACCTACGTGTGGACCCACGACTCCATCGGCCTGGGCGAGGACGGCCCCACCCACCAGCCGGTCGAGCACCTGGCCGCCTACCGTGCGATCCCGAACCTCTCGATCGTGCGTCCGGCCGACGCCAACGAGACCGCTCAGGCGTGGAAGGCACTGCTGGAGCGGGATAACGGCCCGGTGGGCCTGATCCTGTCCCGCCAGGCGCTGCCCACCTTCGACCGCAGCGAGTACGCGGGGGCTGAGAACCTGGCCAAGGGCGGATACGTCATGAAGGACGCCTCGACGGGAACGCCCGAGGTCATCCTGATCGCCACCGGCTCCGAGGTGCAGTACGCGGCCGAGGCGCAGCAGCAGCTCGAGGCCGCCGGCACCCCCACCCGCCTGGTCTCCATGCCGTCGGTGGAGTGGTTCGACGAGCAGGACGAGGAGTACCGCGAGTCGGTGCTCCCCGCCTCGGTGGCCGCGCGTGTCACCGTCGAGGCCGGCATCGCGATGCCGTGGCACCGTTTCCTGGGCACCCATGGCCGGGCCGTCTCGCTCGAGCACTACGGTGCCTCCGCCGACGCGAAGGTCCTGTTCAAGGAGTTCGGCTTCACCGCCGAGGCCGTGGTCGCGGCCGCGCAGGACTCCCTGGCCGCCACCCGCGCGTGATCTCCCGCGGGGCGAGGTCCACGGACCCCGCCCCGCGCCCCTTCCCCCTCCCTCCTCCCCCGGCCGTCTTCCGCGGCATGGTTCCGCAGGCCACATCGTGGAAGCATCCGGACCTCGCCGACGTTGACCTCGACGACACCAGTTCGACACAGGGCGCTGTGCGCCCGGAAGGAACGACATGGCTCAGAACCCGAACACCCAGGCCCTCTCCGACGCCGGAGTCTCCATCTGGCTCGATGACCTCTCCCGCCAGCGGATGGACTCCGGGAACCTGCAGGAGCTCATCGACACCCGGAACATCGTCGGCGTGACCACCAACCCCTCGATCTTCCAGGCGGCGATCTCCGGCCGCTCCGAGTACGACGCGGACATCGCCCGCCTCGACGGCGAGGGCAGGGACGTCGACGCGATCGTCGAGGTGCTCACCACCGATGACGTGCGCCGGGCCGCGGGCCTCTTCTCCGAGGTCCACGCCACCTCGCACGGCTTCGACGGCCGCGTCAGCATCGAGGTCGACCCGCGCCTGGCGCACGAGACGGAGAAGACCATCGCCCAGGCCGAGCACCTCTTCGAGGTCGTCGGTCGCGAGAACGTGATGATCAAGATCCCCGCCACCGAGGCGGGCCTGCCGGCCATCACCGCGGTGATCGCCCAGGGCATCAGCGTGAACGTCACCCTGATCTTCTCCGTCGACCGCTACCTCGCGGTCATGGACGCCTACCTCGCGGGCCTCGAGCAGGCCGCCGAGGCCGGCCGCGACCTCGCGAGCATCCACTCGGTCGCCTCCTTCTTCGTCTCCCGCGTGGACGCCGAGATCGACGCACGCCTCGAGTCCCTGGGCGGCGAGGACGCGCTGGCGCTGCGAGGCCAGGCCGGTGTGGCGAACGCCCAGGCCGCCTTCGGGAAGTACCTCGAGGTGTTCGCCTCCGAGCGGTTCGAGGCGCTCAAGGCCCAGGGCGCCAACGTGCAGCGCGCGCTGTGGGCGTCGACCGGTGTGAAGAACCCCGAGTACTCCGACACCATGTACGTCGACAACCTGGTCGCCGATCCGACGGTCAACACCATGCCGGAGAAGACCCTCGAGGCGGCCGCCGACCACTCCCAGCCCGCGGCGGCCCTGAACGCCGAGACCGCGACTTCGGCCGAGGCGGTTCTCGAGCGCGTCGCCGCTGCCGGCGTCGATCTCACCGACGTCTTCGCGGTGCTCGAGCGCGAGGGCGTGGAGAAGTTCGAGAAGGCCTGGAACGAACTGCTCGCCACGGTCTCCGAGTCCGTCGAGTCCACCCGCGCCTGATCCTGCCAGGAGCACGGCCCGGCCCCGGCGGGCGGGCCGTGCTCCTGCGCTCATGTCCGAGAAAGGACGATCGTGACCGACACCTCCGACCACTCCACCGGGCCGGACGCGCCCAATCCGCTGCGCGACCCCCGGGACCGCCGTCTCCCCCTCATCGCGGGACCCTCCTCCATGGTGATGTTCGGCGTCACCGGAGACCTCGCGCGCAAGAAGCTGCTCCCGGCGATCTATGACCTCACCCATCGCGGACTGCTCCCGCCCAGCTTCGGCCTGGTCGGCTTCGGCCGCCGCGAATGGTCCCACGACGACTTCGCCGAGTACGTGCGCACGTCGGTCTCCGAGCATTCCCGCACAGGCTTCGACGAGAGCGTCTTCGAGCAGCTGCGCGGCGGACTCCGCTTCGTCACCGGCACGTTCGACGACACCGCCGCCTTCGAGACGCTCACCGAGGTGGTCGGTGAGCTCGACCGCACACGCAGCACCGGCGGCAACCACGCCTTCTACCTGTCGATCCCGCCGGACGCCTTCCCCACCGTGCTCTCGCAGCTGGCGAACTCGGGACTGAACAGCGCCGACAACGGCTCCTGGCGCCGTGCCGTGATCGAGAAGCCCTTCGGGCACGATCTCGCCTCCGCCCGTGAGCTGAACGACGTGGTCGAGCAGGCGTTCCGCCCCGAGGACGTCTTCCGCATCGACCACTACCTGGGCAAGGAGACGGTCCAGAACATCCTGGCGCTGCGCTTCTCGAACCAGCTGTTCGAGCCCATCTGGAACGCGAGCTATGTGGACCATGTGCAGATCACGATGGCCGAGGACATCGGCATCGGATCCCGCGCGGGGTATTACGACGGCATCGGCACCGCCCGCGACGTCATCCAGAACCATCTGCTGCAGCTGCTCGCGCTGACGGCGATGGAGGAGCCGGTGAGCTTCCGCGCCTCCGACCTCCGCGCCGAGAAGGAGAAGGTCCTCTCCGCCATCGAGCTGCCGGAGGACCTCGCCACCCACACCGCCCGCGGGCAGTACGTGGGCGGTTGGCAGGGCGGTGAGCAGGTACGGCCCTACCTCGAGGAGGACGGCATCCCCGCCGACTCCACCACGGAGACCTTTGCCGCGATGCGGCTGGACATCGCGACCCGTCGCTGGGCGGGGGTCCCCTTCTATCTCCGCGCCGGCAAGCGACTGGGACGCCGGGTGACCGAGATCGCGGTCGTCTTCAAGCGCGCGCCGTTCCTGCCCTTCCGCTCCACCGACACCGCGGACCTCGGGCAGAACGCGATCGTCATCCGCGTCCAGCCGGACGAGGGCGTGACGATGCGCTTCGGCTCCAAGGTCCCCGGCACCCAGATGGAGGTGCGGGATGTGACCATGGACTTCGCCTACGGCATGAACTTCACCGAGGAGTCGCCGGAGGCCTATGAGCGGCTGATCCTGGACATGCTCCTCGGGGATCCGCCGCTGTTCCCGCGGCAGAAGGAGGTCGAGCTCTCCTGGCAGATCCTCGACCCCATCACCGCTTTCTGGGCCGAGAACCTGGACCCGGCCCCGTACCGCCCCGGCACCTGGGGGCCCGACACCGCTCACGAGATGCTCGCCCGTGACGGACGCACCTGGAGGCGACCGTGATCACCACCCTGACCGACACCACCGCATCGGCGATCGACAAGCAGATGAACGAGATGCGGGAGACCTTCGGCGAGAACACCATCGGCCGGGTGCTGACCCTCATCATCATCGCCACCGGAGACATCGAGGAGCCGCTCGAAGCCGCCGTCGCGGCCAGCCATGAGCACCCCGCCCGGGTGATCGTGGTCGACGCCGATCCCGACGCCGAGAGCTCCGGGCTCGACGCCGAGATCCGCGTGGGCCGCCACGCCGGTGCCGGGGAGATCGTGATCCTGCAGGCCCGCGGCGACGTGCTGTGGTCCCTGGACACCCTGGTGATGGCGCTCCTGCTGCCGGACGCCCCGATCGTCACCTGGTGGCCCGAGAACGCCCCCTCCTCCCCCGTGCACGACGTGCTCGGCTCCATGTCCCAGCGACGGATCACGGACTCGGCAGCCTGCACCGATCCGCTCGGCACCCTCAAGCGGCTCCGCCGGGGCTATGCCAGCGGGGACTCCGACTTCGCCTGGGCACGGCTGACCCGCTGGCGCGGTCTGGTCGCGAGCGCCTACGAGGTCCCGCCGGTCACCGTGCCCACGAAGATCGAGGTCAGCGGTTCCGCCGAGAACCCCTCGGTGGCGCTGATGGCCGGTTGGCTCGAGCATGCCCTCGGGGTCGAGGCCGAGGTGCTGGCCCCGTCCGGGGAAGAGACCGATTTCGCCGGTGTGCACAGCGTGCGTCTTATCCGCGAGGACGGGGTCATCGACCTCACCCGGGTGGACGACGACTCGATCATCATGAAGCTCCCCGGGGACGAGACCGGCCAGCACGTGACCATGCCCCGTCGCACCCTGCCGGAGCTGATCACCGAGGAGCTGCGTCGGCTGGATCCCGACGAGGTGTACGGCGAGGTCCTCGCCAGCACCTACAGCAGCATCGAGGACGCCGCCACCTTCGCCAGCGGCAAGCCCGCACCGCACGACGTGGTCGAGCCCGATGCGGAAGCCGTCGCGGCGGCCGCCGCCTCGGCGACCGCCGCGCACCTCGCCGCCGCACTCGAGAAGCGTCCGCTCGCCCATCTGGTGCTCACCGGCGGGACCGTCGGGACGAAGACGGCGGAGGCGCTCGCGGAGGCCCTGCTCGCCGCAGGTGTCGACGGCAGCCGCCTGCACCTGTGGTGGGGCGACGAGCGGTTCGTGGAGCCCGACTCCGCGGAGCGCAACGAGGTCGCGGTGCGCGACTCGCTCCTGGTCCCCCTCCAGGAGCGGGCGGGCCTGCCCGCCCGCAACATCCACGTCATGCCCTCCCCGGCGGACGGCATGTCCCTGGACGATGCCGCCGCCTGGTACGGCCAGCAGCTGGACCAGCTGGGCGGCGACGAACCGTTCCGCACCCGCGGTCGAGCCTTCTTCGACGTGCTGCTGCTGGGCGTCGGGCCCGACGGCCACATCGCCTCGCTGTTCCCGCAGCATCCCGGTCAGCGCCGGGTGGGGGCCAACGCGACCGGCGTGACCGACTCGCCCAAGCCGCCGGCGGAGCGGATCTCGCTCACCTGGCCCGTGCTGAACTCCGCGCGCCACGTGGCATTGCTGGTCGCGGGCGCCGAGAAGGCCGGGGCCGTCCGGGACGGGCACGGGGACATCGATCCGTGGGCGGTGCCGGCCTCCGCCGTGCGCGGTCTGGACTCGACCACCTGGTACCTGGACGAGGCCGCCGCCGCTACCGACTGAGCCCGTCCGGGCATGTGCAAGGGCCGGTCACCTCTGGGGTGACCGGCCCTTGCGCTGTGCCGAGGTCCGGGCTGCGGCCCGGACGGAGGATCAGAGCATCTTCTCGATGATCCCGAGGCCCACCGCGCACAGGCCCCAGGACACGGCGACGGTGACCGTGAGGCGGTTCAGGTTCCGCTCGGCCACACCGGACGCGCTCGCGCTGGACGAGACGCCGCCGCCGAACATGTCGGAGAGACCACCGCCGCGCCCCTTGTGGAGCAGCACGAGCATGATGGTCAGCAGGCCGAGGACGGCCAGCAGGATCTGAAGGATGAGCTTCAGCAGAGGCAGATCCACGAGGACGGGCACCTTCCGGTCAGAGCGTCGGACCGATCCAGCATACGCCACGGGCCGGGTCCGTCGAGGACCCGGCCCGCGTGGGACGGCTTACTCCCGTGAGGGGCGTGAGGACTGCTCAGCCCTGGTAACCCGCGATCTTCGCGAACTCCTCGGCCTTGAGCGAGGCGCCGCCGACGAGCGCGCCGTCGACGTCGGCCTTGCCCATCAGCTCCACGACGTTCGAGGACTTCACGCTGCCGCCGTACAGCACGCGCACGGCATCGGCGACCTCGTCGCCGTGGGCGCTGCGCAGCGCCTCACGGATCGCGGCGCACACCTCCTGCGCGTCCTCGGCGCTGGCGACCTCGCCGGTGCCGATCGCCCAGACGGGCTCGTAGGCGATGACGATCTGCGCGGCCTGTGCGGCGTCGAGGCCCTCGATGCCGCCCGTGAGCTGCGAGAGGGTGTACTGGACATGGGTGCCGGCCTGGCGCTCCTCGAGCGGCTCGCCGACGCACAGGATCGGGGTCAGGCCCGCGGCGAAGGCTGCCTTCACCTTGGCGTTCGTGACCTGCTCGTCCTCGCCGTGGTACTGGCGACGCTCCGAATGGCCGACGGCGACATAGCTCGCCCCGAGAGCCTTGAGCATCGAGCCGGAGACCTCACCGGTGTAGGCACCGGACTCGTGGGCGGAGATGTCCTGGGCGCCGTAGGCGATCGGCAGTTTGCCGGCATCGACCGCGACCTGGACGGTGCGGATGTCCACGAAGGGCGGCAGCACGACGGTCTCGACCCTGCTGGTGTCGACTTCCTTGAGCTGCTCGCCCAGCTCCTCGACGAGGGCCAGGCCCTGCTTCCAGTCGAGGTTCATCTTCCAGTTGCCCGCCATCAGCGGGGTGCGGGGGGTGGTCATGCGTGGTCCTCCTCGAGGATGGTGATGCCCGGCAGGTCCTTGCCCTCGATGAGCTCGAGGCTCGCGCCGCCGCCGGTGGAGATGTGCGAGAAGAGGGATTCGTCGAATCCGAGGATGCGGACGGCTGCGGCGGAGTCGCCGCCGCCGACCACGGTGTAGCCCGGAGCCTTGGAGAGGGTCTCTGCCACCGAGATGGTGCCCTTGGCGAAGTTCTCGAACTCGAAGACGCCCATCGGGCCGTTCCAGAACACGGTGGCCGCGTCCGCGATCTTCTCGCCGAACAGCTTCGCCGTCTCCGGGCCGATGTCCATGCCCTCCTGGTCCGCGGGGATCTCCCCCACGCCGACCACGGTCGGGGTCGCCTCGGCGGAGAACTCCGCCGCCGCCACGGTGTCGATAGGCAGGACCAGCTCGACGCCGTCGCGCTCGGCACGCTCCATGTACTCGCGCACCGTGTCGATCTTGGACTCGTCGAGCAGCGACTGGCCCACCTCGTGGCCCTTCGCCTTCTGGAAGGTGTAGGCCATGCCGCCGCCGATGAGGATGCGGTCGGCCTTGCCCAGAAGGCTGTCGATCACGCCGAGCTTGTCGGCGATCTTCGCCCCGCCGAGCACCACCACGAAGGGTCGCTCGGGCTGGTCGGTGACCTTGCGCAGGGACTCGACCTCCCCCAGGACCAGCTCGCCGGCGGCCGCGGGCAGCAGGGTCGCGAGCTCGTAGACCGAGGCCTGCTTGCGGTGGACCACGCCGAATCCGTCGGAGACGAAGGCGTCGCCGAGCGCGGCGAGCTGCTTCGCGAAGTCGAGGCGCTCCGCCTCGTCCTTCGAGGTCTCCCCCGCGTCGAAGCGGAGGTTCTCGAGGACGGCGACGCGACCGTCCTGCAGCTGGGCGACGGTCTCGGACGCGGAGTCGCCGACGGTGTCGGTCGCGAAGGCGACCTCCTGGCCGAGCAGCTCGCCGAGCCGGCCCACGACGGGACGCAGCGAGTACTTCTCCTCCGGGGCGCCCTGGGGGCGGCCCAGGTGGGAGATCACGACGACCCGGGCCCCGACCTCGACCAGGCGGGTGAGGGTGGGCAGCGCCGCGCGGATGCGGCCGTCGTCGGTGATGGTGGTCCCGTCGAGCGGGACGTTCAGATCGGCACGGACGAGCACGCGCTTGCCGCGCAGCTCGCCGAGCGTATCGATGGTCTTCAGCACGGTGGTGCTCCTTCAGGGTCTCGCCGCCGCGCCGCACAGCGGCGCAGGGGCTCAGGGGACGAGCGGAGCCCGCCGGTCACCGACCTTTCGGTGCGGCGGCCGACGGGCTCCGGGTCTGTCCTGGTCGTCAGAGCGACGACGCGGGGATCAGAGGGACTTGCCGACGAGCTGCGAGAGCTCCACGAGGCGGTTCGAGAAGCCCCACTCGTTGTCGTACCAGGAGAAGATCTTGACCTGGTTGCCGATCACCTTGGTCAGCTGCGCGTCGAAGATCGAGGAGTGCGGGTCGCCCTCGATGTCCTTGGAGACGATCGGGTCCTCGGTGTAGCGCAGGACGCCCTTGAGCGGGCCCTCGGCGGCCTTCTTGATCGCGGCGTTGATCTCCTCGGCGGTGACCTCGCGGGAGGCCTCGAAGGTGAGGTCCGTGATCGAGCCGGTGGGGACCGGGACGCGCAGGGAGTAGCCGTCGAGCTTGCCCTTGAGCTCCGGGAGCACCAGGGCCACGGCCTTGGCCGCACCGGTGGTGGTCGGGATGATGTTCAGCGCGGCGGCGCGGGCACGGCGCGGGTCCGAGTGCGGGCCGTCCTGGAGGGACTGGTCCGAGGTGTACGCGTGGATGGTCGTCATCAGGCCCTTGACGATGCCGAACTCGTCGTTCAGCACCTTCGCCACCGGCGCGAGGCTGTTGGTGGTGCAGGAGGCGTTGGAGATGATGTTGTGCTTGGCGGGGTCGTAGTCGCCCTCGTTGACACCGATCACGAAGGTGGCGTCCTCGTTCTTCGCCGGAGCGGAGATGATGACCTTCTTGGCGCCGGCCTCGATGTGGGCCTTGGCCTTCTCGGCGTCGGTGAAGATGCCGGTGGACTCGATGACGACGTCCGCGCCGATCTCGCCCCAGGGGATGTTCTTCGGGTCGCGCTCGGCGAACGCCTTGAAGGAGTTCTCGCCGACGGTGATCGAGGTCTCGTCGAAGGAGACGTCGTAGGGCAGGACCCCACCGATGGAGTCGTACTTGATGAGGTTCGCGAGCGTGGCGTTGTCGGTGAGGTCGTTCACACCGACGATCTGGATGTCCGCCTTCTGCTCGAGAGCGGCGCGCAGGAAGTTACGGCCGATGCGGCCGAATCCGTTGATACCAACCTTGACTGTCAAGGGTTCCTCCTAGATCCACAGCGGGACTGTGGAATTCCGGTACTGATGTGGCGCGCACGCCGTCGTACGCTCGGACGGCGCCGGATTCGACCGACGACCGTGACGATCCTATCAACGACCGGGATCAGGTGACGGCGGCAGATGGTCCTCGTCCACCCCTTGGTCGGTGCCGGGCAGTCCCAGCTCCTCGGCGCGCTTGTCCGCAGTGGCGAGCAGACGCCGGATCCTGCCGGCCACCGCGTCCTTCGTCAGCGGCGGATCCGCGAGCCGCCCGAGCTCCTCCAGGCTCGCCTGTCGGTGCTCGAGCCGCAGCCTCCCGGCGGCCTGGAGATGCTCGGGCACCTCGTCGCCGAGGATCTCCAGAGCGCGCTGCACCCGCTGTCCGGCTGCGACCGCGGCACGTGCGGAGCGGCGCAGGTTCGCGTCGTCGAAGTTCGCCAGTCTGTGAGCGGTCGCCTTCACCTCGCGCTTGGTGCGCCGCTCCTCCCAGACCTTCACCGTCTCCGGAGCACCCATCCGCGACAGCAGCAGCGAGATGGCGTCCCCGTCCCGCAGCACCACCCGGTCAGTGCCGCGGACCTCGCGGGCCTTCGAGGCGACGCCGAGCCGACGGGCGGCGCCCACCATCGCCAGCGCGACCTCGGGTCCGGGGCAGGAAAGCTCGAGCGCCGAGGAGCGGCCGGGCTCGGTGAGGGTGCCGCGCGCGAGGAAGGCGCCCCGCCAGGCCGCCTCCGCGTCGACGGTGGCTCCGCCGACGACGAACGGCGGCATGCCGCGCACGGGGCGCCCCCGTGCGTCCAGCAGTCCCGTCTGCCGGGCGAGCATCCCCCCTTCCCGGTCGACGCGGACGAGGTAGCGGGTGGTGCGGCGGATCCCCGACGGGGCGAGGACCGCGAGCTCTGCCCTGTGGCCGTACATGTCGGAGATGATCCCGTGGAGCCTGCGCGCGACGGCCGCGGAGTCCAGCTCCGCCTCGACCACCACTCGCCCGGCCACCAGGTGCAGTCCGCCGGCGAAGCGGAGCATCGCCGCCGCCTCGGCCTTGCGTGCGGAGGGACGGCTCACCTCGAGGTGGCTCAGCTCCTCCTTGGCCTCACCCGTCAGAGCCATGCATGTCCTCCTCGGTGCTGGGGGCGGGCGCCCCCGTGGTGCGGTGATCCCCGCCCTCGGGCGGGGAGACGCCGACGGGCGCGGAGACCACGTGCTCGGCCTCCACGTCGCCGTAGACATCGTCGAACAGATCACGGTACGCGGCGGCCAGACGCACCGGGTCGTGATGGGGAGTGCCATCCCCCACGCTGACCTGGCGCAGGAGCGTCCGGATGCCACGCGAACGGGCATCTGCGGCGAGCTCGAGGTGGTCCTCGAGGGTGGTCGGGTCGGCCAGCAGCGCGTCGAAGCGGCACCCCTGCGAGGCGTCCACGAGCACCCGGAGCATGTCCTGGCTGGTCATCCCCTCCGCTTCCTGCGATCCCACCGAGAGGTTGGTGGTGATGCAGACCCGCGCGGGGCTGGTGCGGATCGCCTCGGCGATCTCCGGGATCATCAGGTGCGGGAGCACCGAGGTGTACCAGGAGCCGGGCCCCACGATGATCCAGTCGGCCCGCTGCAGGGCGTCGATGACGTCCTGCGCGACGCGCGGCCGCTCGGGGATCAGCCGCACCTGCTCGACGCGTCCCTCGGCGGTCGCCACCTGCCACTGCCCGGAGACGGTGCGCACCTGGTCATCGGCGCCCCGCACGCGGGCCTCGATGTCCAGCGGCTCGAGCGCCATCGGCAGCACGCGTCCGCGGGCGCCCAGCAGCTCAGCCATCTGGTCCAGGCCCTCGATCGGATCCTCGAGGATCTGCCACAGCGCGACGATCAGGAGGTTGCCGAGGGCATGGCCGTCCAGATCGCCGTTGGTCGAGAAGCGGTGCTGGATGACGTCGCCCCAGATGGATCCCCAGTCCGAGTCCTCGCACAGCGCCGCGAGCGCCATGCGCAGGTCGCCGGGCGGCAGGACGGGCATCTCGGTGCGGATCCGGCCGGAGGAGCCGCCGTTGTCGGCGACCGTGACCACGGCGGTGATGTCATCGGCCAGCAGGCGCAGGGCGCGCAGGTTCGCTGCCAGCCCGTGCCCGCCGCCGAGGGCCACCACGCGCAGCGGGCGCTGGGGGTCGCCGCGCCGGCCGCGTCGGGCGCTCGCGGAACGATCCGCGCCGCGCAGGCGGTGGCCTCCGGTGCGGGGTGCGATGCTCATTCGCGCCCCAGATCACGGTGGCGGATCCGCACGGCATGTCCGGCCCGGCGCAGCTCCTCGCCGATCTTCTCGGAGACCGCGACGCTGCGGTGCTTGCCGCCGGTGCAGCCGATCGCGAGCGTCGTGAAGTGCTTGTTCTCGGCGCTGTAGCCGCGCAGCACGGGCGTGATCATCTCGAGGTAGCGCTCGACGAACTCGCCCGCGTTGGCGTCGCCGAGCACGAACTCGGCGACCGCGGCGTCCGTGCCGCGCAGGGGCTTGAGCTCCGGCACCCAGTAGGGGTTGGGGATGAAGCGGACGTCGCTGACGTGGTCGGCCTCGAGCGGGATCCCGTACTTGAAGCCGAAGGACAGCATCGTGACGGTCAGCTGCTGCTCCTCGCTGGTCCCGAAGACAGTGCGCATCTTCATCGTCAGCTGGTGGACGTTCAGCGGAGAGGTGTCGATGACCAGATCGGCCGTCCGGCGGTAGGGGGCGAGCATCTCGCGCTCGCGGCGGATGCCCTCGAGCACACCCTCCTCCCCCTGCAGCGGGTGGGGGCGGCGCACCGAGTCGAAGCGCCGCACCAGGGTGGACTCATCGGCGGTGAGGAAGACCAGCCGCAGGCGGAGGTCCGCTCGTCGCAGCTCGGCGACCACGTCGGAGAGCTCGTTGAAGAACGGTCCCGAGCGCGGGTCGACCACGACCGCGAAGCGGTTCTCGCGGCCCACCGCGGAGGCGCGGAGCTCGTACAGCGTGCCGATCAGCTGCGGGGCGATGTTGTAGACGACGTACCACCCCATGTCCTCCAGGGCGTGCGCGGCCGTCTCGCGCCCGGCTCCGGCCAGTCCGGTGATGATCACGACGTCCCCACGGGTATCGGTGCTGGGGCTCGGCGCAGGATCCTCGGTCACGGGCGCTCCTTCCGGGACGGGGGCAGGGGACGGTCGGGGCGGCGTGCGGTACTCGGCGTTCGGCGTTCGGTGCGAGGAGGTCAGCTCCCGATGATCTCGCCGGTCGCAGTGTCCACGACGACACCGAGAGCCTCGTCCTCGACGAGCGTGTCCGCTCCTGCGTCCGTCGCCGGATCCGGGGCACGCCCCTCCTCGGATCGTAGCGCGAGTGCGATCTGCGCTGCCAACGCGGGCCCGATCCCGGTGACCCCGGCGAGCTCCTCCTCGCCGGCCTCCCGGATCGCGGAGACGGTGACGAACCGGTCCAGCAGTGCGCGGCGGCGGGCGGGGCCCAGCCCCGGGATCCCGTCGAGGGCGCTCGCCTGCATGGCGCGGCCGCGCTTGGAGCGGTGATAGGTGATCGCGAAGCGGTGCGCCTCGTCACGCAGGCGCTGGACGAGGAAGAGCGCCTCGCTGGTCCGGGGCAGGATCACCGGGTACTCGTCCCCGGGGAGCCAGATCTCCTCGAGGCGCTTGGCGATCCCGGCCAGGGCGATGTCGGTGATGCCGAGGTCGTCCATGGCCTGCTGGGCGGCGGCGACCTGCGGAGGCCCGCCGTCGACCAGGAGCAGCGAGGGCGGATAGGCGAAGCGGCGTCGATCCTCGTCGCTCTGCTCCGGCGGATCCAGGTGGTGCTTCAGGCGGCGGCTGATGACGTCGTACATCGACGCGGTGTCGTCGCGGGCCGCCTCCCCGGTGACGGAGTAGCGGCGGTACTCGCTCTTCTTGGGCAGGCCGTCCTCGAACACCACCTGCGAGCCGACCACGTTGGTGCCATGGGAGTGGGAGATGTCGTAGCACTCGATGCGCAGCGGGGGCTCGGCGAGATCGAGGGCCTCCCCGAGGTCCTCGAGCGCCTTGGTGCGGGCGGTGAGGTCGCCGACGCGCTTGAGCCGGTGCAGGCGCAGCGCCTCGGTCGCGTTCTCGCCGACGGTGAGCAGGAGGTCCTTCTTCTCGCCGCGCTGCGGGACCCGCAGGTCGACCTTCTGCCCCATCAGCTCCTGGATCTGCGCCCGGTTCGTGGGAAGCACCGGGACCAGGACCTCCTTGGGGGCGGCGCCGTCGGAGTAGAGGGTGGTCAGCGCCCGTTCGATGAGGTCCGGGCCGGTGGACTCGTCGAGGATCTCGGCGGTCCAGCCGCGCTGGCCGCGGATCCGGCCGCCGCGCACGTGGAAGACCTGGACGGAGGCCTCCAGCTCGTCCTGGGCGAAACCGATCAGATCGGCATCGGTGGCGTCGGAGAGCACGACGGAGTTCTTCTCCATCACCTTCTCCAGAGCCTTCAGGTCATCGCGCAGGCTCGCCGCGGTCTCGTAGTCCATCGCCGCCGAGGCGGCCTGCATCTGCCGCTGGATCCGGCGGACGTACTTGGTGGTGTTCCCCGCCATGAAGTCCGCGAACTGCTCGGCGAGCCTGCGGTGCTCGTCCTCGCTGATATCGCCCACGCAGGGCGCGGCGCACTTGCCGATGAATCCCAGCAGGCAGGGTCGGCCCGCGCGCTCGGCGCGGCGGTACACCCCGGTGGTGCAGGAGCGGATGGGGAACACCCGCAGCATCAGGTCGAGGGTCTCGCGGATCGCGCCCACCTGCGGGTAGGGGCCGAAGATCCGGTCGCCCTTCGCGCGGGGCCGACGGGTGATGTGCACCCGCGCCACCTTCTCCCCCATGGTGATCACCAGGTAGGGATAGGACTTGTCGTCGCGGAACTTGACGTTGAACCGCGGGTCGAACTCCTTGATCCAGGTGTATTCCAGGGTGAGGGCCTCGACCTCGGTGCCCACCACGGTCCACTCGACGCTCGCGGCCGTGGTGACCATGCGGCGGGTGCGCTCGTGCAGGACGGCGAGGTCCTGGAAGTAGTTCACCAGGCGCTGGCGGAGGTTCTTCGCCTTGCCCACGTAGATGACGCGGCCGTGCTCGTCCCGGAAGCGGTACACCCCCGGACGGGTGGGGATGGTGGAGGTCGCGGGACGGTAGGTCGCCGGGTCAGCCATCTGGGGTCACCGCTTCCCGGTGCGGCCCGCTCGTCCGGTGGCGATCATCGGTGCGAGGAAGTGGCCGGTGTAGGAGCCGGGCGTCTCGGCGACCTGCTCCGGGGTGCCGGTGGCGACGATCCGGCCGCCGCCGGAGCCGCCCTCGGGGCCGAGGTCGATGACGTGGTCGGCGGTCTTGATGACGTCGAGGTTGTGCTCGATGACGATCACCGAGTTTCCCTTGTCGACCAGACCGCCCAGCACCTCGAGCAGCTTGCGGACGTCCTCGAAGTGGAGGCCCGTGGTGGGCTCGTCCAGCACGTAGATGGTGCGTCCGTTGGAGCGCTTGTGCAGCTCGGAGGAGAGCTTGACGCGCTGCGCCTCACCGCCGGAGAGGGTGGTCGCGGACTGCCCCAGCTTCACGTAGCCGAGGCCCACGTCGACCAGGGTCTGCATCTGCCGACGGATCGCGGGGACCGCGTCGAAGAACTCGAGCGACTCGGCGATGGACATGTCCAGCACCTCGGCGACGTTCTTGTCCTTGAACTTCACCTCGAGGGTCTCGCGGTTGTACCGCTGCCCCTTGCACACCTCGCACTGGACGTAGACGTCCGGCAGGAAGTTCATCTCGATCTTCAGCGTGCCGTCGCCGGAGCAGGCCTCACAGCGGCCGCCCTTGACGTTGAAGGAGAAGCGCCCGGCGGTGTAACCGCGGATCTTCGCCTCGTTGGTCTGCGCGAACAGGGTGCGCACCCGGTCCCACACCCCGGTGTAGGTGGCGGGGTTCGAGCGAGGGGTGCGGCCGATCGGCGACTGGTCCACGTGCACCACCTTGTCGAGGTGCTCGAGGCCGGTGACGCGCTTGTGGCGGCCGGGCACGATGCGGGCACGGTTGAGCTCCTTGGCGAGCACCGAGTAGAGGATGTCGTTGACCAGCGACGACTTCCCCGAGCCGGAGACTCCGGTGACGGCGGTGAGCACGCCGAGCGGGAAGGAGACGTCCTGTCCGGTGAGGTTGTTCGCCCGCGGCGCGACGACCTTCAGCATCCGCTCCGTGTCGATCCTCCGCCGCTCCTGCGGCAGCGGGATCTCCAGCTCGCCGGAGAGGTAACGGCCGGTGAGGCTCTCGGGATTGGTCTTGAGCTCCTCGACGCCGCCGGAGTGCACCACCCGGCCGCCGTGCTCGCCGGCCAGGGGGCCGATGTCGACCACCCAGTCGGCGGCGTTCAGGGTGTCCTCGTCGTGCTCGACGACGATCAGGGTGTTCCCGAGGTCGCGCAGCCGCTCGAGGGTGGCGATGAGGCGCTCGTTGTCCCGCTGGTGCAGGCCGATGGAGGGCTCATCGAGCACGTAGAGCACTCCCACCAGTCCGGAGCCGATCTGGGTGGCGAGCCGGATCCGCTGCGCTTCCCCGCCGGAGAGGGTGCCGGCGGCACGGGCGAGGTTGAGGTAGTCCAGACCCACGTCGAGCAGGAAGCCGAGGCGGGAGCGGATCTCGCGCAGCACCTCGTCGGCGATCTTCGCCTCCCGCTCCCCCAGCTCGAGGCTCTCGTGGAAGGCGAACGCCTCACGGATCGACATCTCGGTGACCTCGGCGATGGAGCGTCCGCCCACGGTCACCGCCAGCACCTCGGGGCGCAGTCGGGCTCCCCGGCAGGCGGGGCAGGGGACCTCGCGCATGAACTGCTCGTAGCGCTCCTTGGCCCAGTTCGACTCGGTGTCGGTGTGGCGGCGCTCGAGGAAGTGCATCACGCCCTCGAAGCCGGTGGAGTAGGTGCGCTCGCGGCCGAAGCGGTTGCGGTACTTCACGTGGACCTTGTGGTCCTTGCCGTGCAGCAGGGCGTCCTTGGCCCGTTGGGGCAGGGCCCGCCACGGAGTGTCCATCGAGAAGCTGAGGTCCTCGGCGAGACCGGTCATCACCTCGAGGTGGCGGTCCGCGTGGCCCATGGACCACGGGGCGATCGCCCCGTCGGAGAGCGACAGGTCCTCATCGGGGATGACGAGCTCCGGGTCGACCTCGAGGCGCTGCCCGAGGCCGGTGCACTCGGGGCAGGCGCCGTAGGGGGCGTTGAAGGAGAAGGTGCGCGGCTCGATGTCGTCGATCGCCAGCGGATGGTCGTTGGGGCAGGCGCGCTTCTCGGAGAAGCGACGGCTGCGGTCAGGGTCCCCCTCGTCGAGGTCGACGAAGTCGACCACCAGGATCCCCTCGGCCAGCCGCAGCGCGGTCTCGACGGAATCGGTGAGGCGGCGGCGCGCGTCCGGCTTCGCGGAGAGGCGGTCCACGACCACTTCGATGGTGTGCTTGAAGTTCTTGTCGAGGGTGATCTCCTCGTCGAGGCGCCGGTTCTCCCCGTCGATCCGGGCGCGGGCGAAGCCCTGGGAGCGCAGAGAGCTCAGCAGGTCGACGTGCTCGCCCTTGCGGCCCTGGACGATCGGGGCCAGCAGCTGGAAGCGGGTGCCGGGCTCCTGCTCGAGCAGGGTGTCCACGATCTGCTCCGCGGAGGAGGAGCTCACCTTCTCGCCGCAGATCGGGCAGTGCTGCTCACCGGTGCGGGAGAACAGCAGTCGCAGGTAGTCGTAGATCTCGGTGATGGTGCCGACGGTGGAGCGGGGGTTGCGGTTGGTCGACTTCTGGTCGATCGACACCGCTGGGGAGAGCCCCTCGATGAGGTCGACGGAGGGCTTGTCCATCTGGCCCAGGAACTGCCGGGCATAGGCGGAGAGCGACTCCACGTACCGCCGCTGCCCTTCGGCGAAGATGGTGTCGAAGGCCAGGGAGCTCTTCCCGGAGCCGGACAGCCCGGAGAA
Source organism: Brachybacterium sp. (assembly GCF_036379615.1). Taxonomy (GTDB): domain Bacteria; phylum Actinomycetota; class Actinomycetes; order Actinomycetales; family Dermabacteraceae; genus Brachybacterium. The sequence continues at coordinate 4,439 of NZ_DASVGJ010000056.1, read as the reverse complement.
CACCACCAGCTTGTTGCGGGGGATGTCGATGTCGATGTTCTTGAGGTTGTGCTCGCGCGCACCACGGACGACCAGAGATTCAGTCACCGGGCCATCTTAGGGGCGAAGTGCGACCTTCGAACAGTTGTTCGGAGGAGAGGTGGGCGACATACTGGGGTCATGAGCGATCACCAGTACACCGGCCATGCCGAGCCCGGGGGCGAACCGATGGTGCGGGACCTCCGCCACCTGCAGATCCGCAAGCTCTCCGTGGGCCCGATGGACAACAACGCCTACCTGCTGACCTGCCGGTCGACCGGGGCGCAGCTGCTGATCGACGCCGCCGCGGACACCGACGCGCTGCGTCGCATGATCGCCGCGGGCGGGTCGCACAACGAGCTGGACCTCATCGTCACCACCCACTCCCACCATGATCACGTGGGCTCGCTCGCGGAGATGATGGCGGCCACCGGTGCCCGCACCGCCGCCGGCGAGGCGGACGCGAAGGAGATCACCGAGCGGATCGACCTCCCGCTCTCCCACGGGGACGTGCTCGAGTTCGGGCAGCAGGAGGTGGAGATCATCCATCTGCGCGGCCACACCCCGGGATCGGTCGCGGTGCTGTGGCGCGGCGGCGACGAGGGCGACCACCTCTTCACCGGCGACTCCCTCTTCCCCGGCGGGGTGGGCAACACCAAGCAGGACCCCGAGCGGTTCGCGCAGCTGATCGATGACGTCGAGCAGCGGATCTTCGACCGGCTCGATGACTCGACCTGGGTGTACCCCGGGCACGGCGATGACACCACGCTCGGCGCGGAGCGTCCCTCGCTGCCGGTCTGGCGCGAGCGGGGCTGGTGACCTCTCCCCCGCCTCCCGTGGCCCCGACCCCCGCACCGCGGTCGTCCGCTCCTGTCCCACCCGCGTGGTGCCTGCTCGGGCGTGGTCCGGGCGGGCGCAGGCAGCTGCTCGCTCTGAGCACGGACGGCGGCCCGCTCGGCACCGAGGAGGTCGCGGCCGACGATCTCCCCGCGCTCGTCGGCCGGTACGAGGCGGAGCATCGACCGCGCTGGGTGGTCAGCGACGCCGCCGCCTGGTACCCGCGACTGCTCGCGGCCGGTGTGACGCTCGAGCGCTGCCATGACCTGCGGCTGATCCACCGGATCCTCTGCCATTCGGAACTGGTCACGGACCCGGCGGCGCTGCGCGCGGCGACGGACTGGGAGACGCCGCTGGACCCGCACGAGCCGGCGCGGGACACCGGCGCGGCACTCTTCGAGCTCGACGCCGCCTCACCGCGTCCCGGCTCGGTGCCCTCGGGCGTCGAGGAGACGCTGGCCGAGTTCACCCGGCAGCGCAGCGCGATCGACGCCTCCCGGGATCCGGCGAGGCTCCGGCTGCTGGTGGCCGCCGAATCCGCCGGGGCGCTGATCGCCGCAGAGCTGCAGGCCGCCGGGATCCCGTGGGACGTCGCCGAGCATGACCGGATCCTCACCGCCGCCCTCGGCCCGCGCCCCTCCGCGGGATCGGTGCCCTCGCAGATGGTGGAGGTGGGCACCGAGGTGCGGGACGCGCTCGGGGACCCGCTGGTGCCGCTCGAGTCCCCGCCCAGGCTGCTGCGCGCTCTGCATCGGGCGGGGATCGACGTCGCCTCCACGTCCCAGTGGGAGCTGCAGGAGCATGACCACCCCGCGATCGCACCGCTGCTGCGGTACAAGAAGATGTCCCGCCTGCTCACGGCGAACGGCTGGGCCTGGATGGACGACTGGGTCCACGAGGGCCGCTATCGCCCGGTGTACGTGCCGGGCGGGGTGGTGACCGGGCGCTGGGCCTCCAGCGGCGGCGGGGCGCTGCAGATACCGCGGCAGCTGCGGCCGGCACTGCGGGCAGATCCGAGCTGGCGCCTGGTCAGCGCCGACGTCTCCCAGCTGGAGCCGCGCGTGCTGGCAGCGATGTCCGCGGACCCGGCGATGATCGCCGCCGGCGCCGGCAAGGACCTCTACTCCGGGATCGTCGACGCGGGCATCGTCACCACCCGCCAGGAGGCGAAGATCGGGGTGCTCGGCGCCCTGTACGGCGGCACCACCGGGGACAGCGGCCGGGTGGTGCCGCGACTGCGGCGGAACTTCCCCGCGGCGATGGCGCTCGTGGACGGCGCCGCCGCGACCGGTGAGCGCGGCGGGACGGTGAGCACCTGGCTGGGGCGCTCCTCCCCCGCGGTCGAGGAGACCTGGTCCCTGGCTCAGCGCGCCGCGCATCAGCCCGACGCAGCGCCCGGCCAGCAGGAGGCGGCGCGCCGCTCCGCCCGGGACCGGGGGCGGTTCACCCGGAACTTCGTGGTCCAGGGCACCGCGGCGGAGTGGGCGCTGTCATGGATGGCGGCTCTGCGGCTGCGTCTCGCCGCGCTGCCGGCGGTCGCGGAGTCGACGGCGGCCGGTCCGTCGGGGCCGGTGTTCTCCCGCCGCGCGCACCTGGCGTTCTTCCTCCACGACGAGGTGATCGTCCACGCCCCGGCCGATCAGGCCGAGGCCGCGGCGACCGCGATCCGCGAATCGGCCGACGCGGCGGGTCGGCTGCTGTTCCCCGGCAGTGCGATCGACTTCCCGCTGGATCTGGCGATCAGCGAGCGCTCGGCGGAGAAGTAGGCTCCGCACCCTCCTCGGCGGCTGCACGGCCCTCGGTGCGCGCGATCAGCACGTCCATCCCGAGGGAGAGCGCACCGGCGGCGAGCCCCATGGCCAGCCGCGGAGCGCGGACGCCGCGACGACGCAGCGCGTTCTCGATGCCGCGGTCCACCACGATGCTCCCGGCGCCGGCACCCGCGGTCAGCCCGCCGACCACGAGCGGGAGCGCCACCGTCGCGATCCGGCGGCGCTCGGCCTTCCGGGAGGCGTCGGGCCCGGACGCCGGCTCGGACTCATGATGCGGCTCTGTCGGCGGCTCCGTCTCCGTCTCCGGCTGAGGCGAGCCGGAGGGACGGCGATGCAACGCGGCCAGGATGATCCCGCCGGTGACCGCGGCGGGCAGCACGATGTACGCGATCCGCACCGGCTGCGGCAGGCGGTGGAGCGGGATCATCCCGACCGCGGTCGAGACGACGGCGCTGCCGGCGAGCGGGATGATCCGGGACTGCGGAGTGCGGGCCACGTGGTTCCTCCATGACGGGTGGTGCGGGACAGCCTGGTGCGGGCTGCCGTCCCGGCCGACGCTACCGAGCAGCGGCCTGCTGTGTGCACCGACGATCGTCGCGTCCGGGAGTGACCTTCGCCGGAAGGGCGCCGGTGGTGGGACGGTGGTGGGACGGTGGTGCGTCATGATGGGAGGATGCGTCTGTGGTCACTGCACCCCCGCCACCTCGACCGTCAGGGCCTCACCGGCTGCTGGCGGGAGTCCCTGCTGGCCCAGGCCGTGCTCGCCGGGCGCACGACGGGCTACCGGTCCCATCCCCAGCTCGAGCGCTTCCGAGAGCACAGCCATCCGCTCCCCGCCGTCGGCGCGTATCTCGGGGCCCTCGCCGTGGAGGCCACGGCGCGCGGATACCGCTTCGACCGCACTCGGATCGACGAGGCGCCGAGCGACGGGGCGCTACCGGCGCGGATCCCCGTCCATGATGCTCAGCTCGCGCTCGAATGGGAGCACCTGCTGGCGAAGCTCGAGCAGCGCGATCCGGACCGCTGGCAGCGCGAGCGGCTCCTCCAGACGCCCGAGCCCCATCCGCTGTTCACCGTCGTCCCCGGTGCCGTCGCCTCGTGGGAGCGTGCCTCGCCCTGAGGACGGCTCCGCTCCCCCGCCCCGGCACCGCGGAGAAGGGAACCCCATGTCGGACCATGATCCTGCACCGATCGCCCATGCCCTTACGCGGCGCACCCTCGCTCAGCATCGAGCGCACGTGCGGCGCACGATCGACGGGCTGAACGAGGCGGAGCTCGATCTCGTCGCAGCCCCGTCCGGGTGGACACCCCGCTCGATGGTCAGCCACCTGCGCCACGACTCGAGACGGGATGGGAGATCCTGCTGCGTGTGATCGACGAGACCGCAGTCCATGCCGGTCATCTCGACATGGCACGGGAGGCGATCGACGGTCGCCAGGATCTGGCGGTGGACTGACGCAGCCGACTCGCGACCTCGGCCTGGAGCTCACCCAGCGGGCGCTGTGGGGGAGTTCTCCCCATCGCGCGATGGGTCGGACTCTCCTAGCCTGCCCGCATGGACCACAGCCCGAGCCACCACGCACCGCGCCGCCTGCGCCGCGGCGCGCCGACTCGCGTCGGACGCCGCACCGCCGTGCTCGCGCTGCCGGTCGCGGCGCTCTCCGCGTGCAAAGTGGCGGACCCGTTCCAGCCCACCCTCACGGTCACGCTCACGGTGGTGGAGCAGGGGTGGACCGGCTGGTCGACGGAGCAGCCGGAGCCCGAGACATCCATCGAGGAGGTCACCGAGGGCTCCGAGTTCACGCGCACCTC
>NZ_DASVGJ010000055.1:0-18362 GCF_036379615.1 Brachybacterium sp. | reverse complement strand
ACGCCCCCGCCCGGCCCGCTCGCGGGGCCCGCTGGTGCGATCAGCTGACGCAGTCAGCCAGTGCGGTCAGGCGGCGGCCGCGGCCAGGCCCTGCTCGATGTCGGCGAGGATGTCGTCGATGTGCTCGATGCCCACCGAGAGGCGCACGAAGCCGGGCTCGACGCCTGCGGCCCGCTGCTCCTCCTCGCTGAGCTGGGAGTGCGTGGTCGAGGCGGGGTGGATCACCAGCGAGCGCACATCGCCGATGTTCGCGACGTGGGAGTGGAGGGTGAGCGCATCGACGAAGCGCTTGCCGGCCTCGAGCCCGCCGGGCAGGACGAAGCCCAGCACGCTGCCCGCGCCGCGCGGGAGGTACGTGTCCGCCGTCGCCTTGTACGGGGAGGAGGCCAGGGACGCCCAGGTCACCGCGCCCACCCGGTCATCCCCCTCGAGGAAGGCGGCGACCTGGTGCGTGTTCTCCAGGTGGCGCTCCATGCGCAGGTGCAGCGTTTCCAGGCCCTGCCCGATGAGGAAGGCGTTGAACGGGGAGACGGCCGGGCCCAGGTCACGCAGCAGGTTGGTGCGGGCGCGGGTCGCGAAGGCGGCGGGCAGACCCGCGAAGACCAGCCCGTTGTAGGACTCGTCGGGCTCGTTGAACTGGGGGAACTTCTCGGGCTGGGCGGCGAAGTCGAAGCTGTCGCCGTCCACGATCACGCCCGCGATCGAGGTGCCGTGCCCGCCGAGGAACTTCGTCGCCGAATGCACGACGATGTCCGCGCCGTGCTCGAGCGGACGCAGCAGGTAGGGGGTCGCGACCGTGTTGTCGACCACCAGCGGCACGCCGACCTCGTGGGCGACGTCGGCGATCGCCCGCAGGTCGGGGATGTCCTGCTTGGGGTTGGGGATCGACTCGACGAAGAACGCGCGGGTGGTGTCGTCGGCCGCGGCGCGCCAGGACTCGGGATCGGTCGGATCGGCGACCCACTGCGCGGTGATGCCGAGGCGGCTGAGGGTGTGCTTGAAGAGGTTGAAGGAGCCGCCGTACAGGCTCGGGGAGACGGCGATCGAGTCTCCGGCGCCGGCGAGGTTCAGGATCGAGAGCGTGATCGCGCTCTGCCCGGAGGCGAGCAGCAGCCCGGCCGCGCCGCCCTCGAGCGCGGCGACGCGGTCCTCGACCGCTCCCTGGGTCGGGTTGTTGATGCGGGAGTAGATGTGGCCGGGCTCGGCGAGCGCGAAGCGGTCCGCAGCGGATTCCGCGGACGGGAACACGAAGCTCGTGGTCTGGTGGATCGGCAGGGCGCGCGAGCCGGAGTCGGTGTCCGGGCTCTGGCCGGCATGGATGGCGAGGGTCTCGAACCTGTGCGTCTGAGCGGTCATGGCGTGCTCCTTCTGGGACGGGTGATGGGGTCAGCCTGGCCTGTCCAGGGGTGCGCGATCGAGGATTGTGAACGCGAATGGACACCAGAGCGGGGCACGGGGCCGACGAGCGATGCACGCCGGGCACCCTGCTCGGAGGGGCGCTCCGCGATCGTTCGGTGTGGATCCGTGCTCAGTCGGCGACCGGCGGGCCGGCCAGCTCCAGCGCCTCGCCCTGCCAGCGGCTGCGCAGCCAGCGGTCATGGGAGGCGATCAGCAGGGTGCCCTCCCAGTCCTCGAGCGCCGCTTCGAGCCGCGTCGCGGTGAGCAGCGCGAGGTGGTTGGTGGGCTCGTCGAGCACCAGCAGCTCGGGCGGGTCCAGCAGGACGGCGGCGAGCATCACGCGGCGCAGCTGTCCGCGGGAGAGCAGCTCGAGGGGACGGTCGAGGTCCTGCGGACGGACCAGTCCGAACAGCTCGGGAACCGACTCACCGCCCGCGCCAGGGACTCCGGCGGCGTGCGCAAGGTGCTGGCGGACGGTGCGCTCGGGGTGCGCGGTGTCGTCCTGCCCGAGATGACCGATCCGCAGGCTCCGCGGGCGGTCCACGGTGCCGGAGGTCGGCGCGAGACGGCCCGCGATCACGTCGAGCAGGGTCGACTTCCCGCTCCCGTTCGCGCCCGTGACCAGCAGGCGCTGCCCGGCCGAGAGGCTGAAGGAGGTGGGGGCCAGGCGCCCGTCGACCGCCGCCCCGGAGACGGCGAGCTGCACGCTCCCGTGCGCGGAGCGGGAGGGTGCTGCGGGGAGGTGGGTGAGCTCGAGCTCCGCCGGCGGCTTGCGGACCTGGGACTCCTCGAGCTGCGTCAGTCGCGCGCGGGACTCCCGCAGCCGGCGGGAGACGACGGCGGCGTTGCGGTCCGCGTAGAACTTCTTCGACGCCCTCGCCTCGGTGCGCGGAGCGGCCCCGGCATGGCCCACGCTCGCGGAGTCCTTCACCGCCTGACGCAGCGCTCGCAGCTCCTCCTGCTCGGTGCGATAGCGGTGCTCCCAGCGTTCCCGGGCCTCGAAGCGGGCCAGCAGGTAGTCGCTGAAGCCTCCCGTGTACGCGGTGAGCCCTCCCGGGTCGGTCGCGGCCGGGGATTCGGCGGGGTCGAGGTCGAGCTGAGCCGTGGTGGCGTCGTCGAGGAAGGCGCGGTCGTGGCTGGCGATGAGGACCGGGCCGGGGTGCGCGGCGACGGCGGCGGCGAGGAAGGTCGCCCCGTCGTCGTCGAGGTGGTTGGTGGGTTCGTCCAGCAGCCAGGTGGTCGGTCGGGAGATCAGCAGGTGCGCGAGGGCCAGGCGCTCGCGCTGGCCGCCGCTGAGGTGGCCGAGGGCCGTGCCGGGGTCGATCCTGTGCAGGCTCAGACCGGTCATCACCTCCTCGGCGCGGCGGTCCGCGTTCCAGATGTCGGCGAGGGTGGCCTCGGCGAGCAGCTGGTCGTAGTCCAGCGCGGCCCGGGCGGTGGGCCCGTCCTCCCCCGCGGCGAGCGCCTCCCCCGCGGCGAGCAGGGCTCGCTCGAGGCGCCGGGAGCGCTCGAGGGCGTCGGCCACCACGGCGTCGACGCTGGTGGTGGGGCCGACAGGGAGCTCCTGGCGGAGCAGGCCGACGGGTCCGGGCGCGCTGTGGCTCCCGGCATCCGCCTCGAGGTCGCCGGCGAGGATCCGCAGCAGCGTCGACTTCCCGCTGCCGTTCTCACCGAGCAGCCCCGTCGGGCGTCCGGCGGGCACCACCAGGCTGACGTCGGTGAGCACCCGACGGTCCGGGAAGGCGAGGGAGATCCCGTCGCCCCGCAGGTGCAGGGACGGGTCGCTGCCCGTGACGGGACGCGGGGCTGTGGAGTGACCCGGCGTGGCGGAGGGATCCGGCGTGGCGGTGGCGCGAGAGGGCGCGGAGGCGCGAGGGGTCGCGAAAGGGGTGGTGGGATGCGCAGGCATGGAGGGCTCCTCGACGGAGGGACGACGGACGACGGAGCAGATCACAGGCGCATGCCGCCACCGTAGGGGCCGAGCCCCGGCGGGTCCAGGGAATTACGGCCCCACGACCCGCCCCACGCCCGCCGCCGGGCCCGCGCTCAGCCCATCGCGCCGAGTGCGGCGACGGCGGAGCGGATCCCCGCTGGGTCGCCGACCCGCCGTGGGTCGCGGGGATGGTCCGCGAGCACCTCCCGGGCCGCCTCCGGCCCGGCGCCCGCGAGCAGGGCGACCAGCGCGACCCGCACGCTGCCGCCAGCGGCCTCGAGCACCTCGGCCGCGTGCTGCGGGTCCGCGCCGCTGGCCTGCACCAGCATCCGCACCGTCCGCGCGACGAGCTTCGCATTGGTGGGGCGCACGTCGATCATGAGATTTCCGAAGGTGGTGCCGAGCCGCACCATCGTCGCCGTCGACAGCGCGTTCAGGGTCAGCTTCTGGGCGGTGCCCGCCTTCATGCGGGTGGAGCCGGTGACCACCTCGGGACCCACGTCCACCAGGATCGGATGGTCGGCGAGCGAGGCGAGGCTCGCCTGAGGGTTCGCGGAGATCAGCGCGGTGGGCAGTCCTGCCCGCCCCGCCTCCTCCAGCGCCCCGCCGACGAACGGGGTGCGTCCGCTCGCGGCCAGGCCGATCACGACGTCCCCGGCCCGGCACTGCTCCCGCACCAGCTGTGCCCCGGCCTCGGCCGAGTCCTCGGCGCCCTCGACCGCGGTGACGAAGGCCCCGTCCCCGCCGGCCAGGTGCGCGGTGACCATCGAGGCATCAGCGTTGAAGGTGGGCGCCAGCTCCACGGCGTCCAGCACGGCGAGCCGGCCCGAGGTGCCGGCGCCGAGGTAGTGAACGGTGCCGCCCGCGGCGATCGACTGCACGCACACCTCGACCAGGGCCGCGATCGAGGACGCCTGCGCCTGCACGGCGGCCGCGACAGTCGCCTCCTCGCCGAGGATCACGTCCACCATGCCGCGCGCGTCGAGGGTGTCGAGCTCGGCGCTGGCGGGATTGCGCTCCTCGGTCGGCGAGGCGAGGTCGACGAGCGTGACATCGAGGGTGCGGTCACGGGTGCGGTCACCGGTGGCGTCGAGGCGGCGGGGGTCCCGCTGGGGGCTGCTCACGGGGAATCTCCTGGGATCGGCGGCGGGGCGAGGACGGGCAGGGACGACGCGATCCAGCCCGCGACCCACGGTGGCCGCCCGGGCGATGCGCGCCGTGCAGGTGCCAGCGTAGGCCCCTCTACGATGGGGCGATCATCCGAGGGGGGATCCGCATGAGCGAGGACGCACCGCAGCTGCTGGTCATCGCCGGGGACGTCGGCGGGACCAGCTCCCGTCTCGCGCTCGCGCCGCTGGACGGCGCGGTCATCGCCGAGGCAGAGGGGCCCGGGGCCAATCTGCGCTCCTCCGGCGCTGCAGCCTTCGACCACATCGCCGCCACCGCTGCCGAGGTGCTCGAGCGCGGACGGGCCGCGCTGGGCGGCCGCGGTGAGGTCGCGGCCGTGGCGCTGGGGATCTCGGGCGCCGGCCCGGCCCGCGCCGCCGAGGTGCGCCGTGCGGTCGGCGACCGGCTGGACCGGCTCGGCATCGACCGTGCTCGGATCCTGGTCACCGACGATCTGCACACCGCCTTCCTCTCCGGCGGGGTGGGCGATGACGGCCTGCTCGTCCTGGCCGGCACCGGCGCGGTGGCCGTGCGCTTCCACGACCGGGAGGCCGTCGCCCGCCGGGACGGGATGGGGTGGCTGCTCGGCGACATCGGCTCCGCGGTCTGGCTGGGCCGACGCACCCTCGAGGCGGTCGCCGCGGACCTCGACGGCCGCGGTCCGCACACCCGGCTCACCGAGGAGATCGGCGGGATGCTCGACCTGGATCTGCGCGAGGGTCGGCTCCCCCCGTCGGCCACCGGCGACCCGCGCCAGGACCTCATCCGCGCCCTCGACGAGCACCTGCCGGCCGGGGCACCGGCGGCGCTGGGCCGCTTCGCGCCCGTGCCCGGCACGATCCCGGAGGATCCCGTCGCCCGCGAGATCCTCGATGCCGCGATCTCGCACGTGCTCGACACCGTGGAGGCTCTGGACCCGCACAGTGAGCTGCCGGTGGTGCTGGCCGGCTCCGTGCTGACAGGTCCCGGCCCGATCCACGATGCGGTCACCGGCACGCTGCGGGCCCGGCGGCGCTCCGTCTCCCTCGCCCGCAACGGGCTGCCCGGAGCCCTGCTCCTGGCGCGGGAGACGGCGGGCGGGAGGCCCACCACGCCTGCGGGGCCGCGCTGATCCGGGCAGGTCCCGAGGCCCTCGCCCCGCGCCCGCACCCGTGCCCGCCCCGAAGCGGCGTTCGTCGGCGGGCGCGACGATTAGGATGGCCAGCGACCGCCCGCCGCTGAGCCGGGTGCCCGGATCGCTGCCGGGCATCGCGCGCCGCACGACCCGGAAGAAGGCTCCCCTCGATGCCCGATCTCCACGACCAGATCCCCACCCGCGAGAAGGTGCTGATCATCGGGGCCGGCCCCGCCGGTCTCGCCGCGGCCGCGGCGCTCAAGGCGCTCGAGGTCCCCTTCGACCTGGTGGACCGTGCCGCGCACGTCGGCGGGATCTGGGACCAGGCGCGCGAGGACAGCCCGGTGTGGCCCGCGATGGAGATGATCTCCTCCCGCGAGTTCACCCAGTACGAGGACATGCTCCAGCCGGTCTCCTTCCCGGAGTACCTCACCCCCACCCACATGGCGAAGTACCTGCGCGCCTACGCCGCCCGCCATGACCTCACCGATCACTTCCGCCCCCGCACCGCCGTGCGCTCCGCGCGCCCCTTCGAGGAGGGCGTGTGGCAGGTCGAGCTCTCCACCGGGGAGGTCGGGATCTACCGCGCCGTGATCTCCGCCCACGGCCTCACCGAGCGCCCGCACCGCCCCGAGTGGGCGGGCGAGGTCCCGGAGTCCGTCGAGGTCGTGCACGCCAAGGACTGGAACGGCGCCGACGGGCTCGAGGGCAAGCGGGTGCTGGTGGTCGGCTCCGGGCAGTCCGCCGCCGACATCGCGGTCGACGCCGCCCGCCGTGCGCTCGAGGTGCGCTGGTCGATCCGCACGGGCCACTGGGTGGTGCCGCGGCGCGTCGCCGGCATCCCCGGGGATGTCGCCGCCTCCCGCGAGCCGTCCGTGCTCGGCGGCCTGAACGCGAAGATCGCCGAGACGGTCATCCGTCGCACCGTCGGTCATCCCACGGACGCGGGCCTGCCCGCTCCTGACGCCCCCCTGCTCGAGGATGCGGTGATCGTCTCCGACGACGTGCTGGATCGGGTGCGCGAGGGGCGGATCACGCCCGCCGGTGCGATCACCGGCGTCGACGCCGACGGCACCGTCACGCACCTCGGCATCGGCTCCCACGCCGGCCACCTGCGCTATGCCCCGGACCTCATCGTGCTGGCCACCGGCTACGAATCCGGCGCGGACCACCTCCCCGAGGATGTCGTGCCCCGCACCTCGACCGGCGACCTCGACCTCTTCCTGGGCGCCTTCGCCCGCGGTCGCGACGATCTGGTGATCCTCGGTCAGCAGCGGGTCGCCGGCGGCGTGCTGCCCGTCCTCGTCGAGCAGGCGGACCTCGCCGCCTACATGCTCGCCGCCGCCCGGGACGGCTCCTCCCCCGCGCTGGAGCGTTTCCGTCGCCTGCGCGCCGGATCCGAGAGCGCGGTGCCCGCGAAGCCTGCGGAGGCCCAGGGCGGGGTGCGCGGCAGGGTGGAGGGTCTCTTCGGTGCCCACAAGGTCACCCCGCGCACCGCGACCGCCGGTCACGACGCGGCGGAGCACCTCGTGCCGCAGGTCGACCGCGACACCCTGCTGGCGCGCCTGCGCTCGGTGCGCGAGCTGTTCGCCTGATCCGCCGCTGCCCCGCGGGAGGCGGGAGCTCAGTCCTCCTGCGGCCCGGGCGCGGTGACACTCCCGCGACGGGACGTGGAGCGGAGGCCGACGGCCACAGCCACTGCGGTGAGCGCCACCACCACGAGCACGGCGACACCGGTGCGGTGCTGATCCGCGAGCGCATCCGCCCACCAGGTGCGGCCCGTGGCCCCGAACCAGCTCGCGGCGATCAGCGTGTCCGTCAGCAGCAGGATCGTGCCCGCCGCGGCGCCCAGCAGCAGCGGCAGGGTGGCGGCCATGATCGCGCTCCGACCGGGGGCGCCTCCGGGCAGGGCCCGGACGGCGAGCGCCGTGAGCACTCCCCCGCCCAGGGCCAGCAGCTGCAGGCCGAGGTGAGCGGCATGCCCGTCGAGCGCGCTGCGCAGCAGAGGGCTGGCGTAGGCGCCGATGAGCAGCAGCGGGCCGACGGCGGCGAGCAGCACCGCGAGCGGCCACGTGCCCCCGATCAGAGCACGCAGCCGTGCCGGCACCCCGCCGACGCTTCCCAGCAGCACCCCGACCGCCACCATCAGCAGCAGGTGCTGCAGGACGTGGGCCGAGATCAGCACCTTGCCGTAGACGTTCAGCGGACCGCTGGTCAGCAGCACCAGCACCACGGCGCCCATCACCAGTCGCAGGCTCTCGCCCCGGGGGCGGTGCGGGGCCAGGGGGCGCCACCACCACAGCACCAGCAGGCAGGCGATCGCCATGCCGAGCGGATCGGGACGCCACGAGCTGAGCACCGTGAGCACGCTCGGGGCGTCGGGGAGCGGATACCCGGTGAGCACCCCGGCCGTGCCCCCGGGCGGTGTCCCGGCCTCCGCCGGCGGCGGGGAGGAGCTCATCGCGGCGGCGAGCGCGACCGCGAGCCCCATCAGCGCGAGCTCCAGGAGCGCGAGCCGCGCGTAGGTGCTGCGGGCCCGTCGGCCGGGCTCCCCGCTGCCGAAGCCTGTGGCGAGCTGGCGCCGCTGCAGCGCGCCGAGCAGGCCCAGCAGGAGCAGCAGCACGGCCTTGGCCACGCCCAGCTGCACATACGGGCTGTTGAGGACCTCCCCGGGGTGGTTCATGCGGACAGCGAGCGCCCATACCCCGCTCAGCGCGAGCGCCACCCAGCAGATCAGGGCGAGGTGCGAGTAGCCGCGCACCACCCGCTCGTCCTCCCGGAGCGCCGCGCCCCCGCTGCGGCGCGGCAGCAGCTGCAGCACCGCCAGCCCGCCCAGCCAGACCCCCACGGCCAGCAGGTGCACGAGCATCGTCGAGGTGCCCACCTCATGGGTCTCGTCGCCCGCGGCGTGACCCGTCATCGCCGCAGAGAACGCCACCAGCCCCGACAGCGCCGCGACCGTGCGGGCGATGCCCACCGAGGTGCCCAGCACTGCGACCGTCGTCGTCGCGGCGGCGATCACGAGGGCGATCAGGAGCCAGATCCCCAGGTCGGTGCCCAGGAAGACGCTGAGATCGGAGCCGAAGCGCGGGGAGCCGACAGACTGCCCTGTGGCGACGGCATAGGAGAAGGCCAGGGAGGTGCCGCGAGCGAGGGTGGTCACGCCCGCGGCGATCCCGACCACCAGCAGCACACGGCTGCGGTCGGTCTCGTCCCGCAGCAGCCAGCCGGCGATCACGGCCCCGCCGAGAGTGAGCGCCCCGGCGAGGTCCGCGAGCGTCGCGGCGACCGGGGCGCCATGCCGGGCGATCGGCCCGGCGTCCCTCAGCACGAGGTTGTCGCCGCCGGCCGCATCGGCCGCGAGGACCGCGATCAGGGCGAGCACGGCGAGCGCCCCGAGCAGGAGCACGAGGATCACGGGGCGCGGCCGCGCCGGGTCCTTCGCCGCCCGGGCCGGCGGGGCGGGGGTACGGGTGGTCATCCGGCGATCACCAGGCCCAGCCAGAGCGCGGCCATCCCGGCGCCGATGCTCAGCATGAGATATCCCAGGGCGAGGGAGAAGGTGCGGTGGCGCACCAGGTCGACGATGTCGAAGGCGGCGGTGGACATCGTGGACAGGCCCCCGCAGAAGCCGACGGCGAGCATCAGATAGGCGAGCTCCCCGGCCCCACCGGCCGAGCCGATCTGCGCGACCACGATCCCCAGCAGGAAGCAGGACAGGACATTGGCGGTGAAGGTGGCGCCGGGCAGGATGATGCCCTGCCAGTTCGACGCGCGCGCGGCGGCCAGTCGCTTCCCGAGCTCGCTCAGGCCCCAGCGGGCGATCGAGCCGAGGCCCCCTCCGATCCCGACCAGCAGCGCGGCCAGCAGATACGTCCCGGCGCTCATGCGGCGTCCTCCCCGTGTGCGGCGCGGCGGTCGCGCAGGCCGCGGGCCAGGCGACGACCGCCGAACAGCCCCAGCACGACTCCGCCCAGGCAAAGCCCCATGGTCAGGACCGCATAGGTGAGGGCGAGGATCGGGAAGTCCGCCCCGATGATCGCGGAGCCCTCGAGCACGACGGCGGAGAAGGTGGTGAACCCCCCGCACAGACCGGTGCCCAGCAATGGCCGGATCCAGGGGCGCCCCGAGGTCACCTCGAGCGTGCCGTTGAGAGCTCCGAGCGCCAGGCAGCCCAGCAGGTTGACCCACAGCGTCGCCCAGGGCAGCTCGACCAGGGTGGGGGTGGTGACCGTCGGGGCGATCACGGTCAACGAGAAGCGCAGGATCGCCCCCAGAGCTCCGCCGACACCGACCAGCAGAGCGGTCCGCAGCGGATCCAGCTCCTCGGGAACGGGCCCTGAGCCCAGCGTCTCGGACTCGGTGATGTCCTCGTAGCGCAGGGCCGCCATCTCGACCGTCTGCATCCGCGGGTCGTCGCGGCGCGGGGGGTGCGGAGAGGAAGAGGGGCTGGAGGTCACCGCCACAGCGTACCGACGCTCGTGCCGCGGACGTCGTTCAGGCGGCCCCGACCGCGCTGTGCGTCACGCGCAGCGCGTCGATCAACCCTGCATCTCCCGGTCGAGCTCCTCCCGCTCCGACGGCGCCGCCGGCTCGCACGCTCCCCGCCGACCCCGCCTGCGCAGCGCGTCGCTCAACCCCAGACCAGGCCGAGGGAGGGGTCCTCGAGCACGGCGGAGACGTCGCGGAGCAGCTCCGCCCCGAGCGCCCCGTCGATGAGGCGATGGTCGAAGCTCAGGGAGAGCGTGCCCACCTGGCGCGGCACGACCTGGCCGTCGACCACCCAGGGCTTCTCCTTGATGGCGCCGACGCCGAGGATCGCGGACTCCCCCGGGTTCAGGATCGGGGTGCCGGAGTCGATGTCGAAGACGCCGTAGTTGGTGATCGTGATGGTCCCGTCGCGGGTGTCGCGCAGCGAGGTGCGGCCGGCCCGGGCGGTCTTGGCGAGCTCACTGATGCCCTCGGCGAGCTCGCGCAGCGACATCAGGTGCGCGTCCTTGAGGTTGGGGACGATCAGCCCGCGGGGTGTGGCCGCGGCGATGCCGAGGTTCACGTAGTGCTTGTAGACGATCTCCTGGGAGGCCTCGTCCCAGGACGCATTGACCTCCGGGTTGCGGCGGATCGCCACCAGCAGCGCCTTCGCGATGACGGCGAGGGGGCTGACCCTCACGTCGGCCCATTCGCGCGAGGCCTTCAGCTGGGCGACGATCTTCACCGCATGGGTCATGTCGATCTCGTTGAACACGGTCACGTGGGGCGCGGTGAAGGCCGAGGCCACCATCGCCTCCGCGGTGCGCTTGCGCACCGAGCGGATCGCGACCCGGGTGGTGCGCTCGTCCGTGGTGACGCCGGTGAAGGCCTGATCGCGCGGGGTGCCCATGGCGCCGCCGAGACCCTCCGGGGCCTGGGGCGACTCCTCGGGGAAGTAGGCGCCCTCCGCGTCGACGGTGCCGCCGTCGCCGCCGATCGCGCGCTGCTGCGCGGCCAGCACGTCCTGCCGGGTCACGGTGCCCTCGGGGCCGGTGGCCAGCACGTCGTGGAGCGCAACGCCCAGATCGCGGGCGAGCTTGCGCACCGGCGGCTTGGCGAGGATCCGGCCGATGGGCACCTGCTGGTCGTCCTCCACCTGGGCTGCCTCCGCGCGTCGGCGCCGACGGCGCGGCGGCGCGGTGCGCGCCCCGTAGCCGACGAGGTTCTTCGGCTCTCCCTCCTGGGGCGTCACCGGAGCACTTCCCGAGGAAGCCGACGTCTGGGGGGCGACCTCGGCGGCGGTCTGCGCGTCCTCCTCAGCCGTCGCGGTGGCGTCGGACGTCGCGGCGGCATCGGCTCCGGCCGACGGCGCCGCCGACGGGGCGGCGCCCACGCCCCGGTCCGGGCCCGCACCGGTCGCGGCACTCGCGGCCGTGTCGACCTGGATCAGCCCCGCGCCCACCGGGACCTCCTCGCCGACGGTCACCAGGATCGCGACGACGGTGCCGGCCACATGCGTGGAGAGCTCGACGGCGCTCTTGGCGGTCTCGACCTCGACCACCGGGGCGTTGATCTCGACCCGGTCGCCGACCTCCACCTTGATGTCGAGGATCTCGGCCTCGGTGAGGCCCTCACCGGGATCGTTGAGCGGGATCGTCACGATCGTCGAGCCGGACGAACCGGCGGGACCTGCGGAAGCGGCATTCATGGTCGTGATCCTTTCACGCGGAGGTCGGGCCGTCAGTGCTCGAGCAGGCGGTCCACGCCGTCGAGCACCCGGTCGAGGTCGGGCAGGTAGGCGTGCTCCATGCGCGCCGGCGGGTACGGGAGGTGGTAGCCGCCGACGCGGAGCACCGGCGCCTCCAGGTGGTAGAAGCACTGCTCGGAGATCCGGGCCGCGATCTCGCCGCCGAGCCCGCCGAGCACCGGGGCCTCGTGGACGATCAGCAGTCGCCCGGTGCGCCGCACCGACTCGGCGATCGTCGGGAAGTCCACCGGGGAGAGGGAGCGGGCGTCGATGACCTCGAGGTCGATGCCGTCCTCCGCGGCCGCCTGAGCGCTCTCGAGCACCAGCGGCATGCTCGGCCCCCAGGCCAGCACCGTCGCATCGGTGCCCGGCCGCACCACCTGCGCCTGCCAGGGGGAGAGCTCGGGGCGGTGATCGGGATCCACGTCGCCCTTGACCCAGTAGCGGCGCTTGGGCTCGAGCATGATCACCGGGTCCTCGGACTCGATGGCCTGGCGGGTCATCCAGTACGCGTCCTGCGCAGTCGAGGGGGCGAGGATCCGCAGCCCCGCGGTGTGGGCGAACAGGGCCTCCGGACTCTCGGAGTGATGCTCGACCGCCCCGATCCCGCCGCCGTGGGGGATGCGGATGACCAGCGGCAGGTTCACCGCCCCGGAGGTGCGGTTGTGCATCTTGGCGACCTGGGTGGTGATCTGGTTGTAGGCGGGGTAGACGAAGCCGTCGAACTGGATCTCGACCACGGGACGGTAGCCGCGCACGGCCAGGCCCACGGCGGTGCCCACGATCCCGGCCTCGGCCAGGGGCGTGTCCACCACGCGCTGGGCGCCGAACTCGGCGTGCAGCCCGTCGGTCACGCGGAAGACCCCGCCGAGCGGGCCGATGTCCTCGCCCATCAGCAGGACCTTGTCATCCGCGGTCATCGCGTCGCGCAGGCCGGCCGTGATGGCCTTGGCGATCGGGAGGTTGGTGAAGGACTGCGAGCTCATGCCTGCTCCCCCTGCTCGTCCTCGAACTGGGCGATGTACTCGAGGTACTCGGCGCGCTCGGCGTCGACGATCGGATGGGGCTCGGCGTAGGGGTGGTCGAACATGCGCACCGGGTCGGGATCCTCCATGCCGTGGATGTGGTGGTGCAGCTGCATGGCCAGATCGTGGGCCTCCTCGTCGCAGCGGGTCACGTACTGCTCGTCGATCTGGTCCAGCTGCTCGAGGTGGCGGCGCAGGCGCAGGATCGGATCCTTCGCCGCCCACTCCTCCTCCTCGGCCGCGGGACGGTAGCGGGTGGCGTCATCGCTCGTGGTGTGCGCGGCCATGCGATAGGTGAGCGCCTCGACGAACACCGGACCGTTCCCGGCGCGGGCCGAGTCCAGGGCCATGCGCACCGCGCCGAGCACGGCCAGCACGTCGTTGCCGTCCACCCGCACCGACGGGATGCCCCAGCCGCGGGAGCGCTGAGCGAGCGGGACGCGGGACTGCACCGAGGTGGGGACCGAGATGGCCCACTGGTTGTTCTGGGTGAAGAACACGACCGGCGCCTGGAAGGAGGCCGCGAAGGTGAAGGACTCGGCCACCTCGCCCTCGCTGGACGCGCCGTCGCCGAACAGGGCGAGCACGGAGGTGTCGGTGGCGGGATCGCCGGTGCCCACCACGCCGTCGCGCTGCAGCCCCATGGCGTAGCCGACGGCGTGCGGGGCCTGGGAGCCGAGCACGATCATGTACGGGTGGGTGCGCAGCTCATGGGGGTCCCAGCCGCCGTGGCTGATGCCGCGGTACAGCTCCAGCAGCCGCCAGGGCTCGATGCCGCGAGCCCAGGCCACCCCGTGCTCGCGGTAGGTGGGGACGAGATAGTCCTGCTCGCGGGAGGCGTGGCCGGCACCGATCTGCGCGGCCTCCTGGCCCAGCGCACTCGCCCACAGGCCCAGCTGCCCCTGCCTCTGCAGGCTGGTCGCCTCAAGATCTGCGGCGCGGATCATCACCATGTCGCGGTAGTAGCCGCGCAGACGCTCGGGGGCGGCCAGGCCGTGGTCCGGGCCCCCGGCCTCCAGCACGGCGTCCAGCTCAGGGTGCGGGGTGCGGGTGCCGTCGGCCGCGAGGAGCTGGACCATCGGCTCCTCGGCCGCGACATCAGGGATCGTGGAACGGAAGACACTCACCCGGACAGCGTAACTTACGGGACCGTAAGGTCAAGCGGAGTGGCGTGTACGCCCTCGCCCACGGTGTGGGCGACCGACGGGATGGGTGCCCCACGGGCCGCGCCTCAGCGCGGTCCTCGCAGGAGGAGCTCGGCGACGGCGCGCATCATCGTGCGACCGGCGCCGTGGGCGAGCACCAGGCGGCGGTGGTCGGGAGCGGCATCGGGCACACCGGTGTGGACCACGATCGTCTCGGGGTGTCGGGCGAGCAGGGCGGAGAGCCGTCCACCCTCCTCGGTGTCGCTGCGGGGCAGTCGGGTGAGGGCGAGCCGCTGCGGAGCGTCGGCCGCAGGGGACGAGAAGGGGTCGGGGGCGGGCGCGGGCGCGGGATACGACGGCCACTGCGGCACCGGACCTTGACCTGGTGAGTCCCCGACCTCGACCTCGGCCGCCTCCGCCGGCACCCCCCGTGCACGCAGCGCGTCGACCAGCTGAGGGGCGCGGGCGCCGGAGGCGTGCTGCGCCGTGACCCGCAGGTCGTGGACGAGGACCGGGCCCGCGCCGAGGGAGGCGTGACGGGCCCTGACCGCCCGCGCGGCCGCTGCGGCGCCGAGCCTCTCGGCCCGCTCCAGGGCGTTCTCGAGGGCGGGGGCGGGCACGAAGCGGCGCCGGGTGCGCAGCGAGCGCAGCCGGTCCCGGGTGCGCTCGGCCCGGGCCCGGAGCGCTGCCCGCGGGAGGCGGCCGGTCGCGACCGCACCGAGCAGGGCGTCATGGGCCTCGCGCAGCATCTGCTGGTCGTCGCGGCGCAGCGAGGAGCCCAGGCACAGCAGATCCGCGCCCGCCTCGATCGCACGCACCGCGGATTCCCCGTACCCCGGGTCCGCGGCGACGGCCGCCATGTCCAGGGCGTCGGTGATCACCAGGCCCTGGTAGGTGCCGCCCACGGCGCGGTCCAGCAGCGGGCGGGACCACGGGGAGATCGAGGCGGGTCCCTCGCCGTGGGCGGGGACCAGCACGTGCGCGGTCATCACGCTGTCGAGCCACGGCACGATCCGCCACGGGGAGAGGTGGTCGCGCCCGAACTCCGCGGCGTCGAGGTCGATCCGCGGCAGTGCGGTGTGGGAATCGGTCGCGGTGGCGCCATGGCCCGGGAAGTGCTTGGCGCAGGTGCCCAGGCCCGCCTCGGTCACTCCGGTGGCGAAGGCGCGGGCGTGGCGCGCGACCCGGTCGGGCTCGTCGCCGAAGGCGCGGGTGCCGATGACGGGGTTCGCCGGATCGGTGGAGACGTCCAGCACCGGGGCGAGATCCAGGTCCAGGTCGCAGGCGGCCAGCAGGTCCCCGAGCGCGCGACCCACCTCGCGGGTGAGTTCGACGTCGTCCACCTCCCCCAGCGCCCAGGCGGTGGGCAGGGAGGACCCGGTGGCGGACTGGAGCCGGGTGACATCGCCGCCCTCCTCGTCGATCGCGACCACGCAGTCCGCGGCGCGCGCGTGCACCGCACGGGCGAGATCCGCGGTGGCCGCGGGATCCGGCGTGTTGTGGCCGAACAGGATCACCGAGGCGAGCCCGGCATCCAGCGCCTGTGCTGTCCATCCGGGCAGCTCGGTGCCGGTGAAGGGGGCCATCAGCACCCCGAGCACGTCGGGGTCCCAGTCGAAGAGGTCCATGCTCCAGCTTGTCACGCCGTCGGCCTCCGGGGCGCGGCGGGGATCACTCGCCGTCCGTGCGGAATCCTTGCATGTCGAGGCCATCTCCTCCCTACCATGGGGTCATGGCGAACATCCTCGTGGTAGACGACGATCCCGACATCGTCGAGCTGGTCTCCCTGAAGCTGCGCTCCTCCGGCCACGAGGTCACCGCCGTCGGCTCCGGCGAAGCGGCGCGTGACGCCCTCGCAGCGCGCAGCGACTTCGATCTCGCGGTCGTCGACCACATGATGCCGGGGATGACCGGGGTGGACCTGGTGCGCGGTCTGCGCGCCGAGGGCTCCACGCTGCGCGTGCTCATGCTCACCGCCCGCAGCCAGGAGCGCGACTTGGAGAACGGCTTCACGGCGGGCGTGGACGACTACATGACCAAGCCGTTCTCCCCGCGCGAGCTCGCCGCCAGGGTCACCTCGATGCTCTCCCGTCGATGATCGAGCTCGGCCCCCGGCTGATCCTCTCGGTGCTCGCCGCGCTGTGGGCGCTGATCCTGGTCACCCTCTGCGCGCTGGCGCTGGTCCACGCCGTGCGCATCGTCCGCAGCCGCCGCAGGGCGCGGCTCGACCTCCGGGCGCGCCCGCTCGTGATCCGGTATGCGCTCGACGACGAGGCCGACCCGGCGCTCGGGGAGACCCTGCGCCTCACCACCGGAGCGCTCGGCGACCGGGTCGACGAGCGCCTGCTGTCGGTCCTGGAGACGCTGCGCGGCGAGGCCCGTGAGCGGATCGCCACGATGCTCGTCGAGAGGGGGCACCCGCAGCGCCTGCGCCGACGGGCGCGGTCCGGGCGGACGACGGTCCGCGCCGCGGCGGTGCGACGGCTCGGTCAGCTCGCCCTGCCGGACGATGCCGTGCTCGTGGCCGCCGCCGTCCACGACCGGGCCCCGATCGTGCGGACCATCGCGGTCCGCGCGGTGGCCTCCTACCCCTCCGCCGCGATGGTGGAGACGGTGCTGGAGCAGCTGCGCGGCAACGGCGAGGTCCCCTCCCTGGCCATCGTCACCTCGCTGATCGACCAGGGCTCCCGGTCCCCCGAGGCGCTCCGTGCGATCCGTGCCGGACTCGGCGACGACCGCGCCGCCGTGCGTGCGTCCTGTGCGCAGGCGCTCGGCGAGCTGACCAGCGCCGCCGACGCGGACCGGCTCGGCCTGCTGCTGCGCCGGGACCCCACCCCCTCGGTGCAGCTCGCCGCGGCGACCGCCCTCGAGCGGGTGGGCCGCGCCTCCTCCGTCCCGGCGCTGCTCGAGGCGACGCGATCGCCCTGGGGCCCCGTGCGCGCCCACGCGCTGCAGGCCCTGCTCGCCCTGCCCCGCGACGTCACGACCGAGGCCCTCGCCGAAGTCTCCGGCCGTGGGGACGCGCTCCTGGCCCCGCTGCTGCCCGCCGCCGACCCCGCCCCCGGGAGCTGACCGTGCTCGATCTCCTCGGCCTCGACGGCACCGCCGTCCACGACGTCGTCCGCACCGTCCTGGTGTGGACCGCATGGCCCACGCTCGCGTACTTCCTCGCGATCAACCTCGTCTACGCCGCGCTCGTCGCCCTCGGCTTCCTCGACACGCGCCGCTCCGCCGCCCGCCGCTCGGTGCTCGACCTCGCCGAGACCGCGACCTCGCCGGTCTCCCTCGGCCTCACCGTGGTGATGCCCGCGTACAACGAGGCCGCCGTGATCACCGAGTCGGTGCGCTCCTCGCTGGCCCTGGACTACCCCGATCACGAGGTGGTGGTGGTCAACGACGGCTCGACCGACGACACCCTCGCCGTCCTGCAGCGGGAGTTCGACCTGGTGCCGAGCGCGCGCACCGTGGACCCCGGACCGCAGGTCACCCTCCGGGGAGCGATCCGACAGGTGTACGAGGCGCGCGATCCAGGGGTCCCGCTGCTCGTGGTGGACAGCGAGAACTCGGGCCGCTCCGACGCCACCAACGCCGGGATCGGCCTGGCCGCGAAGGATCTCGTGGTCATCTTCGACGCGGACTCGATCATGGACCCCGACGCACTCCTGCTGGCGGTGCAGCCCTTCCTCGACGACCCGCTGCGGGTGGTCGCCGTCGGCGGGAACATCCGCGCCGTCAACGGCAGCCGGGTGGTGGCCGGGCGCGTGACCGAGGAGGGGATGCCCCGGAAGTGGCTGGCACGCTTTCAGGTGGTCGAGTACCTGCGGGCCTTCAGCCTGGGGCGCGCCGGCTGGTCGCGTCTCGGCACCCTGCTGCTGATCTCCGGGGCCTTCGGCGTCTACCGCCGTGACGTGCTGCTGACCGTCGGCGCCTTCGACCCCGACACGATCGGGGAGGACCTCGAGCTGACCCTCAAGGTCCATCGCTGGTGCCGTCGCCGCCGCCGCGCCTACCGCATGGTGTTCGTCTCGGATCCGACCTGCTGGACCGAGGTGCCGGACAACCTCCCGGTGCTCAAGCGGCAGCGGGTGCGCTGGCACCGCGGGCTGTGGGAGGTGCTGTGGAAGTACCGGCGCATGCTGCTGAACCCCCGCTACGGCCGGATCGGGATGCTCGGCCTGCCCTACTACTGGCTGTTCGAGCTCTTCGCCCCGCTGTTCGAGCTGCTGGGGGTCGTGATCATCATCGCGGCTCTGCTCACCGGCGCGGTGAGCCCCCTCATGACGCTCGCCCTGCTGGGCATCGCCCTGGCCTGCGGTGTGCTGGTCACCGTGCTGTCGGTGCTGCTGGAGGAGTTCTCCCTGCG
>NZ_DASVGJ010000054.1:0-14234 GCF_036379615.1 Brachybacterium sp. | reverse complement strand
GGCGGGCGGCCCGACGGTCTCCGCGCACGGCCCGTCTCGCCCCCGAGCGGGCCGTCCCGCTTTCCCCTCCCGGCGTTCCCCCGCCACGTCGTCACCCTCTCCCCGTCCTCTCTCTCCCCTGGAGGTTCCAGTGCTCGCGATCGTCTGCCCCGGACAAGGGGCGCAGAAGCCCGGCTTCCTGAGCCCCTGGCGTGAGCTGCCCGGTGCGGACGATGCACTGGCCGCGCTCTCCGAGGCCGCCGGCATCGACCTGCTGCGCCATGGCACCGAGTCCGATGCGGACACGATCCGCGACACCGCCGTGGCCCAGCCGCTGCTGGTCGCAGCCGGCATCATCGCCGCGTCGGCGCTCTTCCAGGACCAGGACCTCCCGGCCGCCGATGTCGTCGCGGGACACAGCGTCGGCGAGCTCACCGCGGCCGCTCTGGCCGGTGTGCTCAGCGATCAGGACGCCATGAGTCTGGTGTCTGCCCGCTCGCAGGCGATGGCGAAGGCCGCGGCCGCCGAACCCACTTCGATGGCGGCCATCGTCGGCGGCGCCCGCGAGGACGTGCTGACCACGATCGAGCGCCACGGGCTGCATGCGGCGAACCTCAACTCTGCCGCACAGGTCGTCGCCGCCGGGTCCGCCGCCCAGATCGCTGCGCTCGCGGAGGACGGCCCTGCCAAAGCGCGCGTGATCCCGTTGCAGGTCGCGGGCGCCTTCCACACCCCGTTCATGGCCGATGCCCGCCGGGAACTGGCGGCGTTCGCGCCGGGGCTGGCGCCGCAGGACCCGAGCGTCCCGCTGATCTCCAACGCCGGCGGAGAGGTCGTCACCTCCGGTGCCCGGTATCTCGAGCTGATCGTCTCCCAGGTCGCCTCCCCCGTCGACTGGGAGGCCTGCATGGCCGGGCTCCGCGACCGTGGCGTGACCGCCATGATCGAGGTCGCTCCGGCCGGGACCCTCACGGGCCTCGCCAAGCGCGAGCTCAAGGGCATCGCGCTGGCGAACCTCAACACCCCCGATGATCTCGACGCCGCCCGAACTCTGCTGCACGAGCACGCCGGGGCTGCCGTCGACACCTCGGCCGACACCTCCCAGGAGAACTGACATGGCCATCTCCCTCACCGTCCAGCCCACGGTCCCCGGCTCCCGGGTGCTCGCGTACGGCGCCTCCCGTGGGGACCTGGTCGTCCCCAACGACGACCTGGTGGGTCCGATCGACTCCTCCGACGAGTGGATCCGGCAGCGCACCGGCATCATCACCCGCATGCGTGCCAGCGAGGAGGTGGGCGTCAAGGATCTCGCCCTCACCGCCGCGAAGGAGGCGATCGAGCGCTCCGGCATCGACCTGGAGACCCTCGACGCGATCATCGTCTCCACCATCACCTTCCCGTACCAGACCCCCTCCCTCGCCACCCTGCTGGCCGGCGAGCTGGGCCGGCCCGACGTCATCGCCTATGACATCTCCGCCGCCTGCGCGGGCTTCGCCTACGGGATCGGCCAGGCCGATGCGCTGATCCGCTCCGGGTCCGCCCGGAACGTGCTGGTGCTCGGCGCAGAGAAGCTCTCCGACGTCGTCTCCCCCACCGACCGCTCCATCTCCTTCCTGCTGGGCGACGGGGCGGGCGCCGCGGTCGTGGGTCCCAGCGACACCCCGAAGATCGGCCCGACGGTATGGGGCAGCGACGGCGACAACTGGAACACGATCCGGATGACGAACTCGCTGACCGACTTCCGCGACGGCAAGGCCGGATGGCCCACGCTCGAGCAGGATGGCCGGACCGTCTTCCGCTGGGCCGTGTGGCACACGGCCGAGAAGATCCGCGAGATGCTCGAGAAGTCGGGCCTCACGATCGAGGACGTGGACGTGTTCGTGCCCCACCAGGCGAACATGCGGATCATCGACGAGCTGGCCAAGCAGCTGAAGCTCTCCGAGGACGTCGTCATCGGTCGCGACATCGCCGAGACCGGCAACACCTCCGCGGCCTCGATCCCGCTGGCCACCCACCGCCTGATCGAGGAGGGCGCCGCCAAGAGCGGAGACGTCCTGGTGCAGTTCGGCTTCGGAGCCGGGCTCGCCTATGCCGGTCAGGTGCTGATCCTGCCCTGATCCTCCAGAGGGACTGTCGCCCGTATCACCCACAGGGCGGACACGTTCCCCACTGGACTATTACCGCGCGGTAGCACGGGTAGTCTGTGACCGCCACTCATCCGCACACCTGAAGGAGCACCCATGGCACACACCGAGAACGAGATCCTCGAGGGCCTCGCCGAGATCGTCAACGAGGAGACCGGTGTCGCCACCGAGGACGTCAAGCTCGAGAAGTCCTTCACCGACGACCTCGACATCGACTCCATCTCCATGATGACCATCGTGGTCAACGCGGAGGAGAAGTTCGACGTCCGGATCCCCGACGAAGAGGTCAAGAACCTCGCGACCGTCGGCGACGCCGTCAAGTACATCGAGGGCGCTCAGAACTGAGCCCCGCCTGACGCCCGGGACGGGATCGTCCCGGGCGTCGCCGTTCCATCAGTCACCCCGACTCCGCCTGCCGCCCCGACCCGGAGGTCCGTATGTCTGCTCCCCGTTCCCGTGTCGCCGTGACCGGCCTCGGCACCGTCAACCCGCTCGGCGGTGACGTCGCCTCCACGTGGGAGGCCGCTCTGGCGGGGACCTCCGCCGCGCGCACCTTCGAGAACGACTGGAAGGAGACCTACGGGCTGTCCGTGGACTTCGCCTGCCAGATCGTCCCCGGTGCACTGGACTCGCTCACCCGGCCCGAGTCCAAGAAGCTGGATCCCTCCGGCCAGTACGCCATGGTCGCAGCGCGCGAGGCCTGGTCCGACGCAGGAGCCCCCGAGGTGGATCCCACCCGGCTCGGCGTCGTGGTCGGCACGGGGATCGGCGGCATCTGGACGACGCTGGACCAGTGGGACGTCGTGCGCGAGCGCGGTGCCCGCCGGGTGAACCCCTTCACGGTCCCGATGCTGATGGCGAACTCCTCCAGCGCCCAGATCTCCATGGAGCTCGGCGCCCGCGCCGGCGCCCACACCCCCGTCTCCGCCTGCGCCTCCGGCTCCGAGGCCGTGGCGCTCGGGATGGGGATGATCCGCGACGGCCGGGCAGACGTCGTCGTGGTCGGCGGGACCGAGGCGTCGATCCACCCGATGACGATCGCCGCCTTCGCGAACATCCGCGCCCTCTCGGGCCGGGTGGACGATCCGCAGACCGCCTCCCGCCCCTATGACGTGGACCGCGACGGCTTCGTGCTCGGCGAGGGGGCGGCCATCCTGGTGCTCGAGAGCGAGGAGCACGCCGCTGCTCGTGGCGCCCGCGTGTACGCCTACGCGGCCGGGCGCGGCATGGCCTCGGATGCCCACCACATCTCCGCCCCGAACCCGGAGGGCCAGGCGCAGGCAGTGCGCGAGGCCGTCACCGACGCCGGGGTCACCGCTGCGGACATCGTGCACCTCAACGCCCACGGCACCTCGACCCCGCTCGGCGACATCGGTGAGCTCAAGGCTGTCTCGTCGGCGCTGGACGGCGTCACCGACCAGATCGTGGTCACCTCGACGAAGTCGATGACCGGGCATCTGCTGGGCGGTGCCGGGGCTCTCGAGTCGGTCTTCTCGACCCTGGCAGCGCACCACCGCACGGTGCCGCCGACGATCAACATCGAGAACCTCGATCCCGAGACCCCGATGGCCATCGCGCAGAACCGGACCGCCGAGCTCGCCACCGGCGACATCGCCGTGCTGAACAATGCCTTCGGCTTCGGCGGTCATGATATCGCCGTGGTGTTCACCAGCTCCTGAGCCGCAGCACGCGCGGCTGCCCGTCCCGGGCAGCCGCGCGAGGTGGACAGTCGTCCCTCAGCTCACGCGGTGCAGCCAGCGCATCGGCACACCCTCGCCGGCGTGGCGATAGATCTCCAGGTCCTCGTCCCAGGGGCCGCCCAGCGCGATGCCGAGCTCACGGCGAAGCGACACCGGGTCATCGCCCGCCCGCTCCATGCAGCCGCGCACGTGATCCTCGGTGAGCACGATGTTCCCGGCGTGATCCGTGGCCGCATGATGGATCCCCAGCTCGGGGGTGCAGCTCCAGCGGGCCCCGTCGACCGAGGCGGTCGATTCCTGGGTGACCTCGAAACGCACCTCGTGCATCCCTCGCAGGGCGCTGACCAGCTGCGCGCCGGTGTCCTCCCGCCCGCGCCAGGTCATCTCGGCGCGCTGCAGCCCGCGCGCCACCGGCTGGTCCTCCCAGCGAATGCGTGCGGGCACACCGAGAACTCCGCTGGCGGCCCATTCGATATGCGGCGTGAGGGCCCGCGGAGCGGAGTGGATATACAGAACGCCCTGGGTCATCTCGTTCCTTCCGGTGTCCGATGCGTCTTCCCCAACGAATCGGTACTGCGGAGGGATCTGATGACAGAGTGCCTGACCGGAGCCAGCTTAGAGGGTCTCCCTGATCTGGCGCAATGCACGCTTCCTCACGGAGCGTTCGAGGCCGTCGATGTAGAGCGCGCCGTCGAGGTGTCCGACCTCGTGCTGGATGAGCCGAGCGATGATGCCCTCGCCCGCCAGTTCGATCTCCTCCCCCTCGAGGTTCGTGCCCACGCACCGGGCGTAGGCCGAACGGGTGCGGGGATAGAACAGTCCCGGCACGGAGAGGCATCCCTCGTCATCGTGCTGGAGCTCTTCGGAGAGCTCGACGATGACGGGGTTGAGGATGCAGCCCAGCTCGCCGGTCTCGACGAGGTGCCAGGAGAAGGCGCGCAGGTTCACGCCGATCTGATTGGCGGCCACGCCCGCGCGGGCGTCGTCGTCGACGGTGTCGAGCAGGTCCTGCACCAGGGTGCGGGTGCCGTCGGTGATGGTCCTGATCGGATCACAGGGGGTGCGCAGCACGGGATCGCCGATGATCCGGATGGGGCGGATCGTCATCGCGCCTCGCTCTGGTCGCGCTGGGCAGCAGCGCCGTCCGCGCCGAGCACGCGGTGGGTGACCTCCACGCCGGGCACGACGGACCGTTCGACGGTGCAGCCGGCGGCGACGGCACGACCGAAGACCTTCACCACGGTCGCGATCTCCTGCTCGGTGAGCTCCTCGAGCGGGAGCTGCACCTCTTCGGCGATCGACAGGTAGCGGTTCTGATCCTCGTCGGAGGTCCCGTGCGCCCACAGCCGCATGTCGAAGTCCTCGCCGAGACGGCGGGAGAGGTTCACATCGCTGCTCATGCCGGCGCAGCCGATCAGCGCGAGCTTCAGCAGCTCACCGGGGTTGATCTCGCCCTCGCCATGGCCGATGGGGATCTCGACGCCGCGCTGGTTGCGGCCGACGAGGGTGCGGGCTCCGGTGCGGTCCGCCCAGACGCTGCCGGGGCCGACGCCCTCCGGAAGCTCGAAGCGATCGTCGGGGACGGGAGGCATCGTGCTTCTCCTTCACGAGAACCATCGGGGAACGAGACCATCAGGAAATGAGACAGCCCCGGAGATCTCCGGGGCTGTGCTCCTGTGCTGGGCTCCCGCACTTGGATTCGAACCAAGAACCGCTCGATTAACAGTCGAGTGCTCTGCCGTTGAGCTATGCGGGATCGACCTGGACGACAATAGCAGGAACCGGGGGCCGCTCGCATCCCGGAACCCGCCGCCCACCGGGGACTATGACGAAGGTAACCCCTCGTTCGCACCCTCGGCGGCGTCGGGGCCGGTGGAGTCGCGGACCACCAGGACGGGCTCGATGGCGCGGGCTTCCCGCGCCGCGGGAGACGGCCCTCCGCCCCGCCCCCTGCTCTGCTCGATGATCTCCAGCAGGCGCGTCGCGGCGACCCGGCCGTACTCGATCGCCGAGCGACCGATCGCGGTGATCGGAGGGCGATGGGTACGGGTCAGTGCGGAGTCCTCGAAGCTCGCGACCGCGATGTCCTCGGGGATCCTCAGGCCCGCCTCCACCAGGACGTGAGCACCGGCAAGGGTCATCTCGTCGCTGTCGTAGACGATCGCGGTGGGCGGATCGGTGCGCGCCAGCAGCTGGGCGGTGGCGACCTCGGCCCCGCGGGCGCCGAAGCCGGCGACCTGCGAGATCCCGTCCACCCCGTGCTCCGCGCAGCGCTCCTCGAACGCACGGTCGCGCAGCAGGGTGTGGAGGAAGTCCTCATCGCCGGCCACCCGGGCCAGTCGCCGGTGCCCGCGTGCGGCGAGATGGTCCACCAGCAGGCGGGTGGCGTGAGCATCATCGACATACACGGAGGGGAGAGTGCCGTGATGGCCCGGACCGCCGACGATCAGGGCAGGGAGGTCCATCCCCTCCAGAGCCGGGACGCGGGGATCGTCCTGTCGCAGGTCCACCACGACCACCCCGTCGACGCGACGCTGGGCGGACCACCGACGGAAGGTGTCGATCTCGGCCTCGGTGGTCTCGACGATCTTCATCTGCAGGGAGTAGTCGCGGCGACTCAACACCTCCTGGAGCCCGGCGACGAAGGCGCCGAAGAAGGCCTCGGTGCCCAGCACCTCGGCCGGCCGGGCGAGCACCATCCCGACCGTGAGCACCGGGGCTCCGGCCAGGGCGCGGGCGGCCGGCGAGGGCTCCCACTGCAGCTCCTCGGCAATGCCCATGATCCGGGCACGGGTGGCGTCCGAGACGCCGGGCCGCCCGTTGACGGCGAGGGACACCGCAGCCGGGGTGACGCCGGCGCGGGCCGCGATGTCCGCGATGGTGACGCGGCGGCCCCTTCCGCTGCCATGGGGCCTGGACTGCTTGCTGGTGGTCATCGTCCGCCCTCTCACACTGGCACGAGGCGGCGCCTCGGCACTCTGCCTCCGCGCGCCGCCTGTCCACACTGTCTCAGTGCGCTGCGTCGGTCCAGCGCCTCGGCACGCCGACTAAAGCGCTATAGTAACAGTCAGCGACAAAGAAGTGCTGCTGTCAGGGACTCCGCATCATCGTGGCGACGACTTCTCATCGCGCTCACCGTCGCACCGCCCGCTGGAAGGACATGATGTCTGCGCTCCCCCACCCCCTGTCCGGCACCCGCACCTCGGCCGGCGCCGGGCCGGTGCGCTTCGGCGTGAACTACACCCCTCGGCAGGGATGGTTCCATGCCTGGCTCGACCTGGATCTCGACGCTGTCGGCGAGGACCTCGCCGCGGTCGCCTCCCTCGGGGCCGACCACGTCAGGATCTTCCCGCTGTGGCCCCTGCTGCAGCCCAACCGCACCCTGATCCGCCCTCGTGCCCTCGATGATGTGCGGGCCGTGGTCGACATCGCCGCCGGGCTGGGACTGGACGTCGTGGTCGATGCGCTGCAGGGGCACCTCTCGAGCTTCGACTTCATCCCGAGCTGGTTCGCGACCTGGCACCGTCGGAACATGTTCACCGATCCCGACGTGGTGGCCGCGACGGCCGACCTGGTGCGCGCCCTGGCAGAGCGCCTGGCCGCGGCTCCGAATCTGCTGGGGCTCTCGCTCGGCAACGAGGTGAACCAGTTCTCCGCCTCGAACCACCCCGATCCCGTCTCGCTCACCGTCGCCGAGGCGGAGGCCTGGACCCGCACCCTGCTGGAGGCCGCCCGCGAGGGAGCCCCGCACGGGATGCACACCGTCGCCCACTACGACGCCGCCTGGTTCATGGACGACCACGCCTTCACCCCGGACCATTCCGCACGACTCGGCGATGCCACGATCGTGCACTCCTGGATCTTCGACGGCACCGGACAGCGCTACGGAGCCCGCTCCTTCGAGGTGGCGCACCGGACCGAGTACTACCTCGAGCTCGCTCGCGCCTTCTCCCCCGCGCCGGAGCGGCCGCTGTGGTTGCAGGAGGTGGGCGCGCCCCGCAGCATCCTGGAGGAATCAGATGTCCCCTGGTTCGTGCGCAGCACGGTGGAGAACTCGCTGCAGTGCCCTGAGCTCTGGGGCATCACCTGGTGGTGCTCCCACGACGTCTCCCGCTCTCTGGCGGACTTCCCACCCCTCGAGCACACCCTGGGGCTGTTCGACGAGCACGGCCGGCTGAAGGATGCGGGTGCCGCGTTCCGGGACGCGATCACCCTGGCGAAGCAGACCCCTGCCCCCGCTCCCCGGGGAGCGGCGATCGAGCTTCCGGTGGGGCCGGACCCACTGCTGCATCGCAGCGCCGCCGCGCCGGGGGGCTCCGTCTTCGAGCAGTGGATGCAGGCCGCCCGCGACGGACTGCGACCTGGCATCCGGGTGCTCCGCGAGCATGCCGAGGTGACGGCCGGCGACGTACGCACCGGAGGGGCTGCGGCAACCCGCATGTGACGCTGCCGGATCGCAGCGCAGTCGGCGGTGTCAGGCCTGGTCACGAAGCGACGCCGTGATACGTTCATCCCCGCCCCGAAGACAGGGCACGGCCCAGTAGCTCAGCCGGTCAGAGCAGCGGACTCATAATCCGTCGGTCGCGGGTTCAAGCCCCGCCTGGGCTACCAGGAATGTTGAGCGGCCTGCACGTTCTCTCCGATGGCTGGAGAGCGCATGCAGGCCGCTCGGTGTCTGCCTGGTGGCCGCTCAGGAGTCGGCGAAGACCCCGAGCCGGTTGCCGCTGGTATCGGTGAACTCGAAGCGCCGGCCGCCCGGGAACTCGTAGGGGCCGGCCACCACGGTGCCGCCTGCGCCCTTCACGGCCTCGACCGTCGCGTCGAGATCTTCGGAGAACAGCAGCACGAGGGGCCCGGCGGTGCTGGGCTCCGCGCCGGGATTCAGGCCGCCGATCTCGCCCTCCCCGTCGGCCGCTCGAATGCCGGAGTAGGCGGGACCGTAGTCGTTGAACTCCCAGCCGAACGCGGACTCGTAGAAGGTTCTCGCGGCGGCGAGGTCGGTGACCCCGAGCTCGATGTAGCTGATCGCGTGGTGCGTCGTGGCAGTCATGGCAGTCCTCCGGAGATCGGCAGCGGGGTTCCCCAGTATGTCTCCGTGGCCTGACGATCGACGTCTGCATCGGCTCGTCGGACGAGGGACGTGCAGAACCGCCGGGGCGGGACACCGGTCACGCGGCTCAGGCGATGGCCACAGGTTCTTCGGGGTCGAGGTGTCCGGGAAGAGGCTCACGGGCAGCCCGGAGACCGTGCACGCGATCGCGATGACCCCGGCGATGACGTCTGCGACCGTCCACAGACGGTTGGCGCCCTGTGTGCAGAGGCCGACCGTGCCCAGCACGAGAGCGAGAACGGCGCAGATGACACCGGGTATCGGGGCGACGGTCGCTCTGCAGCTGCGGGCCGAGGTACCACCTGCGAGCGGGCGGATCGTCGCGATCACATGGGACGGGTGCGGGTCCTCTCCGAAGGCGCCGACCGTCCTCCACCTACGATGGAGGGATGGAGAACCGCCTGGCACTCGTCACCGGAGGGACCCGGGGAATCGGAAGAGCCACTGCTCTCCGACTCGCCCGGGACGGGTGGGACCTCGTCCTCGGGTATGCCCGCGACGAGCAAGCAGCCGCTGCTGCCCGATCCGACGTGGAAGCTCTGGGCGCGGAGTGCTTGACGGTCCGCGCTGATCTCACGACCGACTCGGGGATCGATGGACTGTTCGACGCCGCGACCTCTCGGGCGGGACGGATGGACGCCGTCGTGAACAACGCGGGCGCCACCCTCCACATCTCCGGGCTCACCGAGACGTCCCCGCAGACGATCCGCCGTGTGGTGGACCTCAACCTGACGACGGCCATCCTGGTGGCGAGGCGGGCAGTGCAGCACCTGCGCTCCGGCGGTGTGCTCGTCAACATCTCCTCCGGAGCGGCCACCACAGGAGCGCCCGGCGAGTACGTCCACTACGCAGCTGCGAAAGCGGGAGTGGACGCCCTCACCAAGGGCCTCGCGATCGAGGTGGCACCGCGTGGGATCAGAGTCGTCGGGGTGGCACCTGGGACCATCGACACGCAGGTGCATGCCGACGCAGGAGATCCTGGAAGGCCCGAGAGAGTTGCGCTCACGCATCCGATGGGCAGGGTCGGTCGGCCTGAGGAGATCGCTTCGGTCATCGCGTTCGCGCTCTCAGCGGACGCTGGCTACGTAACGGGTACGACACTTCGCGCTGCTGGAGGAGTCTGAGTCTGCAGCCAGCACGTTCGCACCGCGGAGGCAGAGGAGCGACGGGTCTCGGCAGAGCGACCGCCGACGAGGAGGACGCCGACTCCGCGGGCGTCCTCGGAACAGACCGGAGCAGGCGTGACCGCCACGCCATGGTGACGCGGGTGCGAGGTGCGTTCAACGATGTCAGCTGCTCCGTCTTCTTCGACGCGGAGGACCCCGAGTCCAGCCGTGCCGAGCTGACCATCCAGATGGCCAGCATCGACACCCGCACAGCAGATCGCGACAAGCATCTGCGCAGCGCCGACTTCTTCGACGTGGAGAACCACCCGACGATGACGTTCACCTCCACCCGCATCGAGGAGGTCGACGACAACGGTTTCGTGGTGATGGGCGATCTGACCATCAAGGACGTCACGAAGTCCCTCTCGGTGCCGATCAGCCTGCTGGGTGTCGACACCGATCCCTTCGGGAACGTGCGCGCAGGCTTCGAGGGATCCCGGCGCCTGGACCGCCGCGAGTTCGGCATCACCTGGAACACCCCGTTGGGTTCCGGTGGCCTGCTGGTCAGCGACCGCGTCCAGCTCGAGTTCGAGCTGTCCTTCGTCAAGGACGCCTGACCCCGCGTCGGCTGACCCCGGGCCTGCCGCACCACCCCTCCCTGGTGGCGCCTCCTCCCGGCGCCGCTCCGTAGAGTGAGCACATGAGCACCACGCGGCGGGCCGCACCGCCCCGAGATCCGCTGGCCGCGCATCTCGGGCT
Source organism: Brachybacterium sp. (assembly GCF_036379615.1). GTDB lineage: Bacteria > Actinomycetota > Actinomycetes > Actinomycetales > Dermabacteraceae > Brachybacterium. The sequence continues at coordinate 3,436 of NZ_DASVGJ010000054.1, read as the reverse complement.
GCACGCCCAGCGTGCACTGGACGGACTCGCGGCGCTGGAGGGGACCCCCGCGCTCGAGCAGGCCGACGCCGTGGAACTCGTGCACGAGACCCGCACGTCCCTGCGACGGGTGCGGTCGGCCCTGCGCACCTTCGCAGAATCCTTCCCCGCTCCCGGCAGCGCAGCGGAGGATCTTCGCTACGTCGCGCTCGCCCTGGGGGAGGTCCGTGATGTCGACGTGCTCGGCGAGCTGCTGAGGCAGGAGCTGGATGCTCTGCCCGCCGAGCTGGTGACAGCGTCCTCACGCGAAGACCTCGAGGATGCACTCGCCGCTCGGCGCGCTCTGGCGCTCCAGGTCGCGCAGCGGGCCCGGCAGGATCCGCGGTGGGCGCGCGCGGTCGATCAGCTGGCGACCTGGCGGGACTTTGCTCCGACCCTGGTGGAGAGAGACCCTGCACGGCTCGTGACCATGGGCCGCCGCGAAGTGCGGGACCGCATTCGCCGGGCAGACGGGGATCCGGTCGCACTGCACGCTGCGCGCAAGGCCGCCAAGCGATGGCGCTACGCCGCCGAGCTGCTGGCGGAGGTCGATCCCCTCGCCGCCGAGCACCTGGACCAGGCGACGCAGGCACAACGACTGCTCGGTCAGGTGCAGGACGCGGTCATCGCCTGTGCATTCCTCCGCGAGCACGCCCGGCTCGGAGACGGCGCCGGCCACAACGCCTTCGTCACCGGCGTGCTGTTCGCGCGCCTGGAGCACCGGCTGGAGAGCGCGAGCGGGCAGGCGATGGGCCTTCTGTGACCCGCTCCCGTGCGCGGGCGCGGGGCCCGCACCGCCGCCTCGGCCGATGCGCTGTCCTGGGTCACCGGTCGTCGAGGTAGCGCAGCACGGCCTGCACGCGTCGGCTGGTCTGCTCGTCACCGGGCAGCTCCAGCTTGTCGAAGATCGCGCTGATCGCCTTCTCGACGGTCGACAGCGAGAGGAACATCCGCTCGGCGATCCCGCGGTTGGACAGACCCTCCGCCATCGCCTCGAGCACCTCGAGCTCGCGCGAGGTGAGCCGGGAGACCACCCTCTGCTGCTGCTCGGGGGCGCGCAGCAGCGAGCGCACCACGGCGGGATCGATCACCGTCCCTCCTTCCGCCACGCGCTGCACGGCGTCGAGGAAGCCATCGATCTCGGTGATGCGGTCCTTGAGCAGATATCCGATGCCTGGCGCATCAGAGCTGAGCAGGTCGCTGGCGTACTCGCGAGCCACGTGCTGGGACAGCATCAGCACCCCGACCTCGGGATGGTCGCGCTTGATGCGAAGCGCGGCCAGCAGCCCCTCGTTGGTGTGCGTGGGCGGCATGCGCACATCGACGATGGCCAAGCTGGGTCGATGTCGCTCCACCTCCATCAGCAGCTGCTCGCCGTCGCCGACGGAGGCTCGCACGGCGATGCCCTCGTCCTCCAGCAGGCTGCGCACGCCCTCTCGCAGCAGCACGGAGTCGTCGGCGAGGACGACGTCGACCATCGACTCGCTCCGGTTCTCAGTCACTGGGCAGCTCCGCGGTGATGACGGTGGGCCCGCCGAGCGGGCTGTCGACACTCACGGTACCGTCGAGCGCAGCGACGCGACGGGCCAAGCCCTGCAGCCCGCCGCCCTCGGGATCCGCTCCCCCGATCCCGTCATCCGTGATCGCGACGGTGAGGCGGCGACCCTCGGGCGGGCCGGAAGTCTCGATCCTGACGCTCACCTGGGACGCACCGGCATGCTTGACCACGTTGTTGACCGCCTCCCGCACGACGAAATACGCGGCGGACTCGACCGCGCTCGGCAGCTCGACGCTGACTCGATGGTCCAGCTGGACAGGGACCGGGCTGCTGGCGGCGACGTCCGACAACGCAGTGGCCAGTCCGTGCTCGTCCAGGGCGCTGGGGTAGACGCGCCATGCCACCTGTCGCACCTCCTCGATGAGCGACTGGGACTGGGCATGGGCCTGGTCCAGCAGTGCCGAGGCGCGCTCGGGGTCCGTGGATCGGCGGGCACGGGCGAGCATCACGGAGAGTGAGACGACGTTCTGCTGGACCCCGTCGTGGAGATCCCGCTCGATGCGCCGGCGTTCGTCGTCGATGGCGAGCACCACCCCTCGCCGCGTGATCAGCAGCCGGCTGATCCTGGTCTCGAGGGCATCTTCGCGGACGACGGGCGTCCAGCGGCGCAGCAGTGCGGCCTGCGCCCAGGCCGCCGCCTCGGCATACAGGGCGGTGGCGAGCAGGCTTGAGCTGCCGAAGATGAGCAGAATGGGCAGTGCGGGACGGCTGAGCACCCAGACGGAGAAGTCGAACACGACGGGTTCACTGATCACGGCCTGGATCGTGCTGCCCAGCACGATCCCGGAGACCAGCAGCAGCAGATCGAGCATCACGTAGCCCAGCACTCCGGCCAGCAGGCCGTGCAGCAGGGCTCGTCTGCCCCCGAGGAACTTCTCCGGGGAGGTCGCCAGGTGGAAGCGGTAGAAGCGTTCGAGGCGCCAGGCCTCCGCACGACGGAGCAGGCGGAACGGGGCACGCCAGCGCAGCAGCAGGAAGGGCAGCGTCAGCAGCAGCGCCGGCCCGAGCAGCAGGCCCAGCTGGGTTCCGAGCACGTGCCGCACCGCACGCCGGACGAGCCGTACCGGCTCGCGGGGCAGAGAGTAGCGGGAGAGGTCGGGCAGGCGCATGGTCCCTCGTCATGATCGGTGGCACCGGGCGGTGCGGATCGCACGCTACCAACGGCCGCTCCTGCCCGATACGGGGGTGTCCCTCCGGCTCGGTGACGGTTTCCCGTATTTCCCGGTGCGGGGAGCCGCGCGAGGGGCACGGTCCTCCGGGTTCCGGCGCCTCGCCGGTGGTTCCTAGCGTGGAGCACATCCTTCGTCGGTCCGGCCCACATCCCTCGTCGGTCCGACCAGAGCCCCCTCCGACCCTCACCCCCTCCGATCATCACCTCGAGAGAGAGCCCATGGACTCCATCCTCCACCTCGCCGAGAGCCTGATGGGCTCCCCGTGGCTGTACCTGTTCATCGTCGGCCTCACCGCGCTCGACGGGTTCTTCCCTGTCGTCCCCTCGGAGACGGTGGTGATCGCCGCAGCCGCGTACGCCGTCACCGGCACCCCGAACGCGCTGCTCATCCTCGTGGCGGCATGGGCGGGAGCGGTGTCCGGCGATCTGGTCTCCCACCATCTGGGGCGGGGTGCGGGGCCGATCGCACGCTGGTTCCGCCGCCGCCGCTGGGGCAGCGCCCTGCTGGGGTGGGCCGAGCGGGAACTGGAGGCGCGTGGCGGGATGCTGCTGATCTCCGCCCGGTTCATTCCCGGCGGTCGCACTGCGACCACCCTCACCAGCGGGATGCTCCGGTATCCGCGGCCGAGGTTCCTCGGCTTCGCGGCGATCGCGGGTCTGCTGTGGTCGCTCTACAGCGTGGGCATCGG
>NZ_DASVGJ010000053.1:0-6638 GCF_036379615.1 Brachybacterium sp. | reverse complement strand
CGTACCCCGTCATGAGGTGAGCGCCGCTACCCGTGGTGATGCAGTCCGGCCGGTCCAGAAACCCCCGGACCTCGGCAGCGTCTCGGGGCAGTGGATCGACCCAAGCCGCGCTCCACTGCTCGGTCAGGTAGCCCATGGTCTCGTGCTCTCGGCGGTCGAGTGCGGACCGGAGGAACGGGTGATCGAGCAGCGCCGGTCTGGGGGAGGGGGGAAGCGAGCTGACCCCTTCCCCCATCGCCTCCGACAAGAACGGCGCAGCATCGGCGCGCCCCTCCAGCGCGATCCGCCGCCCACGGTCCAGATACTTCCTCTGCCTGCTCATCGCTCCGCCTTTCGTCGTCGTGCCCTCGACAAGCCCCTCGGCCACGACACCGCCCGAGCTGCACTCGCGCACGAGCCGTCGCCCGACGCGATCAGCGCCGCCCGATCGCGCTCCCGCCGATCCCGCACGCTCGCCTTCAGCTCTCTCACCAACAAAAGCTATGCACGCAAGCACTACGTGGTCGATGCACTACTGTGGCCCCATGCGCGGAGGGGTCCAGGTGTGGCGACGTGGCGTTGACGGCCACGGAATCCGTCACGCCACGGCGTACGCCCTCCAGGGCGGCTGTGACGCCGCGGAGGTCGAGCGGCAGGTCTCGGCCGGAGCCGAATCTGCCGCCGCCTATGGCCCCGAGGACGCGCCGACCGTGGCCCGGTACACCGCCCGGGCCGACGGCATCCAGCGCGATCGCCTCGACGCCGAGCAACTGCACGCGTGGATCGACGGCGTGGACCCCGAGACCGGCGAGCAGCGTGGCCGCACGATGACTTCCCCGGACGCGCACCTGCTCTATGACGCGACGATCAACGCCCCGAAGTCGTACTCGCTCGCGGCGGTGCTGCACCCCGAGCTGCGCGAGGAGTTCGACGCCCTCATGGCCCGGGTGACCGACGAGACCGTCACCGCCTGGAGCGAGGAGCTGACCACCCGCCGAGGCGCGGGAGGGAAGCAGCGGATCGGCCTCGCACAGGTCGAAGTCGTGTCCTTGGACCACGAGCGCTCCCGGTCGCTGGACCCCCATGCGCACCGCCACCTCTGGCTCAATGCCAAGGTGCAGGGCGCCGATGGGAAGTGGTCCAACGTGGACTCTCAGCAGGTGTTCCGCCACCAGGTCCTCGTCAACGCCCGAGGGGAGCTGGCGGCGCGGACCGATGCCCGCTGGAGGGCAGCTCTGGCCGCTCACGGGTACACGCTCAACGACGATGGTGAGATCGCGGAGCTGTCTCACGTCGTGGAACCGATGAGTAAGCGTGCGGCTCAGATCGGGCGGAACAAAGCCCGGTTCGAGCGCGAGTGGAGGGCCGCGAATCCGGGCGAGGAGCCGAGCCCGCGGCTCATCGAGTCGTGGGATCGGCAGGCGTGGGCTCTGGACCGGGCGCAGAAGCCCGAGGATCTGGACGAGGACCAGTGGCGCGATCAGGTGCGGCGTGAGCTGGCCGACGTGGACCCCGCCGTGCTAGTGGCCCGACAGCCGGCCCCTGTGCAGCCCCGCGAAGCGCACGAGGTGGACCGAGGTCAGCTGACCGCCTACGCGCTGGGATGGACCGATCAGCGGGCCGTCCGTTCGCAGGGCCGGTTCTCCCGCGTGGACCTCCGCGCCGGGGCGACTATGGCCGTCGCGCAGGCGCAGCTGACGGTGGCTCCCGAGGAACTGGTCCGGATCATCGGTGAGGTCGAGACTCGGGCGCTGCTGGAGGCCGAGTCCCTGGCCCCGGCCGAGGTCCGCAGCCCGGAGGATGTGAAGTCTCTCCGGCTGACCTCTGTGGGCCAGACGCGCGCCCGGGTCACCGAGCGTGCGGCGGTGCGCGCCGCCGTTGGTGATCCGACGCCCGCGCCGGTCGAGGTGATCGCCGCAGCCGTCACCGTGGTGGATGCCGAGCGTGCAGACGCCGGGGAGGACCCGGTGAAGCTCGATGATCGCCAGATCGCCGCAGCCCGCGCCGTGGCGGGCAGCTCCCCGCTGGTAGCGATCGAGGGACCGGCCGGGGCCGGAAAGACCACGATGCTCACCGTCGCTGAGCGGGCCGTGGCCGCTGACGGACACCGGATGTTGACCGTCGCCCCTACGATGAAGGCCGCGCAGGTTGCGCAGGCCGAGATCGGGGCCGACGGCTCCAGCCTTCACGCGCTGCTGTATCAGCACGGGTTCCGGTGGCGCACCGAAGCCTCCGGGCAGACGACGTGGCACCGTCTCAGCTCGGGGGACACCGACACTGACGGCTCGATCTACTACGGCCCCGGCGCCGCAGCGCAGCTCGCGACCGGTGACGTAATCGTCTGCGATGAGGCCGGGATGGTGGACACGGACTCCATGGCAGCGCTGCTGACCGTGGCCGATGACTCCGGGGCACGGCTCGCCCTGGTCGGTGACCCCCACCAGGTCCGCCCGGTGGGCCACTCCGGCGCTATGGCCCTGGTGCAGGCCCAGGTGTCCGAGGAAGCGCGCGTGGACCTGCACTTGATCCACCGGTTCCGCCGCGCCGAGGACCCACGCCAGGCCGATACCGCCTATGCCGAGATCTCCCGCGACCTCCGCCACGCCGCGACGCCGGAGAAGGCACACGAGGTGGCCCTGTGGCTGCACGAGCACGGGCACGTGGACCGCCTCAGCGACAGCGCCGAACAGACCCATCAGGCCGCAGCCGCCTGGCTCACCGCTCACGGCGCGGGCGAGTCGATCGCTGTCATGGCGACCGACAACGAGACCGTGGACGCGATCAACACCGCGATCCAGGAAGCCCGGCTCGAGGCCGGACAGCTCGACACCACGGCCCGCGCAAGCGGCCGCAACGGTGCGGAGCTGCACATCGGGGACGTGGTGACCACACGCCGCAACCACCGCGGCGAGGACTTCACCGTCGCCAACCGCGAACTGTGGACGGTGCGCGAGGTTGCCCAGGACGGCACCGTGACCCTCTCCGGTGGGATCGACCAGCGCACCGAGAAGATCCCCGCGGAGTACGCGGCCGAGAGCGTGGCGCTGGGGTACGCCAGTACGGTCCACGGCGCGCAGGGCGTCACGGCCCGCCGCGCCGTCACGGTCATCTCGGAGGACACCAGCGCCGCCCAGCTGTACGTGGGCATGACCCGCGGAAAGCTGGAGAACCGCGCCCTGGTGGCCGGGGCCGATGACACCGCCGTCCTGACCCAGCTCAGTGACGCGATGCTCCGGAACCGCCACGACCTCACCGACGAACAGCTGCGCCAGCTCGTCGCCAGCGACCTCGACCGCGCAGGCGTCCAGGGCGAGGCCCACCAGGCGCAGGGCCCCGAGGCGTGGCGGCAGCGGACCTACGGCGATCTGCCCGACCCGGGCGTGGTCCACGACCGGCTCACCCGCCGCCGTGATCGGCTCGCCGCCGAGGTCCGCAGCGATGAGAACCGCAGCTACACCCTGGCTGAGAAGATCAGCGTGGAGCTGGAGCCCGCCGTGGCCGTCTCCCGCCGCGACCAGGCCGATGCCCTCACGATCCGCACCGCCGAGAAGCGCCACGAGATCGCCCAGCGCCAGCTGGACGAGGTGGAGACACGGCTGGAGAAGTCCCGGAAGAACCTGGGGCGCATCGACCACCACCTCTGCGGCCTCGCAGAGGAGATCGAGACCCGGGCTGTGATGGACCCCGAGCAGGCCCGCACTGAGCAGCACGCCCGCGAGCATGCCGCGATCCATGAGCCCGCTAAGCCCACCGACTCGCTGCGCCGCCCCTTCGGTCTCGCCCCCAGCCTCGCCAACGAGCAGGGCCGTATCCGCGCCGAGCGCGGCGAGGCCCGAACGACCATCGCCCGAGCGTCGGCCGAGCAGAACAGCGCCGGGGCGCACACGTCCGACATGCGGCGAGAGGCCGAGCAGGCAGCGGCAGCCGCCCGCACCGCCCAGCAGCAGATGGACGCCGCCGCCGAGGAGGCAGCGCGCGAGCACACCGTCACTCTCCAAAGCGATCTGACGGCCCTCCAGCGGACCCGCGAGAGCGCAGCGTCCGCAGGGGTGCTCCGCCGCCGCGGCGCTCAGCGCGTCGCGGCCGAGGCCGAGGAGCGCTTCATCACCGCGCACGGCTCCGTGCCCGAGGAGAACGTCGCCGAGACGTGGATGCAGGCGTCCGCTGCCGCGGCCGCGCACCGCGCCGTGAGTGCAGCCGGGCTCCCCGCCCGCGCCGAGGAGGCCACGGCCCAGGCCGCGCGCGCTCAGGCCGAGGTCGAGAAGGCAGAGCGCGCTGAGGTGTACTTGGCGAGGTCGATCCACACCGCCCGCCTGGACCTCAACGACCTGGACGCGCAGGAGGTCGAGCTGCGCCAGGAGGCGACCGTGCGCCGCGAGATGCCCGATGATCCGGCCGCGAAGGAGAACCGTCAGCGCCAGACCCGCGCCCGCCGAAGTGCCCCTACCGCCCGGCAGACGCAGCCTGAGCGGCCGAGATTGGACGAGGGCGCCCAGCATCGTCCCGCCCGCCCGGCCCGTTAGCAGTCGGCCCCGGTGAGAGTCCTGGGAAATCGCAAATCGTCCACAACGAGCGAGACGAGGCGATCCGGAGATAGACCCGCTTCCGATAAGTAGCGGCGCACCAGCTGCTCCCTGCCGGGTTACCCCCGTGATTCCCGCCCCTTCGGGGTCGGCTCGCCGATGCTCCGAATCTCGAAGTTCGGGGTCCATCCCTGCCAGGCGAACAGCTCGTCGAGAGGCATCGTCAGAGCCCGTCGCATGTCCGGCTGATTGTCGATGTCGTTGATCCGCATCGCGATCATGTGCATCCCATCGAGCTCCGTGCTCGGCCACGCGATGTCGCGCCGGACGGCCAGTAGGAAGTCCGACATGAGGCGCATGATCACAAGGACGGGCGGACTGGCCGCTGAGGCGACTCGAAAGCGGAAGAACTTCTCGACCACCTCGTCCGACCCCCAGACCGTCACGAACGATTGGAAGTCGGCCATGGCGTCTTCCTGTCCCTTCACGGCCTGTGCCTTGCGAGAGGGCGTGAGGGTGTCGCCCAGGGACTTGAGGAACGGTTGGTACAGCGCGTACTTCCGCTCAGCCACTCGCTCTTCCAGTGCTCGGAGCCTCGCGGCCTCGTGCTCTGCCGCCTGGGCCTTGCGCGCTGAGCGCGTTGCCCAGACGGCAGAGAAGATGCTCACGAGAGCGGGGATCGCCAGTGCGACAATCTGGAGCCAGAGGGGAAGTGTCATGCTCCGATATTGGCACCGATGTGCTGCCAGGGCCCGCGGTTCTCGATCCGAGCGGTCATGGCCCACACCCTGAGCCCCGACAGGTGCACGTCAGGTCCGAGCGAAGGTAGGCCGTCGCCTCGTCCGATGGCGCGCATATGGCGCTCGGCGGCGCTCGCGCCCACAGAGCCCACCGCCTCCTTGCCGTCGGCGCAGGCGGGGCACAGGTGCCCGCTCAGCCGTCCCAAGGCGCGACCTCCTAGCACCGTCGCGTCGGCACTCGTGGGAGTCCCGTCCGCACCGATAGATCCCCAACATTAGGCTCAGCGGTCCCTACTGAAATCAACAAATACTACATTCATTGGCCCGCCCGTGCGCCCCTTGTTCAGGTGATTCTGAACCGCCATTTCCACCCGGGAATCCTCAGCGATCGCGTATTCGCTGGACTCGCCCTCCTCGGCGATAGAGCGTGCCCATTCCTGGAGCTTGTCGGCCCGGTGGTCGGTCGCGGTGCAGCGCATCCCGCCCGTGAGCGAGGCCAGCTCAGAGCGTCCCCACGCCCAGTACCGCTGCCAGTCCACCGAGCCGGTGCCCGGCTGCATCTCGTGGTACAGCGTGTCGTAGCTATCGCGCATGGACCCGAGCAGCTGCACGAGCGCGCCGTGCTGTTCCCAGCACGGCAGGATCACCGAGGACGGCAGAGCCCAGTCCGTGGTTATCTGCGCGACCCAGAGGCGTAGCCTGCCGATCTCCTCGCCCCACTCGTGGATCGACAGACCCATCCAGTCCACAGGCGTCGGCAGCTCCGCCACCTCCGGCTCATCGGTCTGCTCGATCTCCAGTTCCAGGTCCGAGAAGTCATCCTCATGGTCACTCATCCCAACACCCACCTTTCGTACGTCTTCCACGACGGGGCTCCACCCAACGATGCGCCCACCGTGACTAGTTCCGGTCTCTTCGTCAGTGCATTGACAAGCCGTTCCACCACGACTTCATGCGCGGGGAACCGTGCCCCGAGCGCATCGACTTCCGGCACAGGCGTGGTGTCGGCCGCGATCGTCAGGTACGCCCGCACCACCGCTTCCTCATCGAGGGAACCCTCCACGGCGCGAGCCGCGCGGGAGGCCCCCGCCTGCTCCAGCAGCCGCGGCAGCTCCGCACAGATCTCTGATGCCTCGTGCCGCTCGACATCAGCGCGCAGCACCCGCCGCAGCAGCGCCGAGTACGCCGCCTGGCTCACCGCACCCCCGTCCTCGAGAACCCCCCACACGCTCTCCAGCTGCCAGGCATCCACGTCCCGCACGATCAAGGAACGCCACCGTTCGTCAACAGCCACCACGCGCTGTACGAAGGGGTGCGCCTTCTCCAGGTGATTGAAGTTGGCGCGTGCGGTCAGCTCTCGGTGCCGCGGGCCCCAGCGGGTGCCCGGGACCTCCAG
>NZ_DASVGJ010000052.1:0-172691 GCF_036379615.1 Brachybacterium sp. | reverse complement strand
TAGGTGCCGTCCTCGCGGCCGGTGACGCCCACGTCGATGACCTTCTCGACGCGCGGATCGCTCTCCAGCAGCTCCTTCAGCGCGGACTTGTGGCCGTACCCGGCGTTGTCGGATCCGGTGATGATGGTCAGAGCCATGATGATCTCCTTCGAGAGGTGAGGGTTGTGGTGATCGGTGCAGGGGCCCGTGAACGTGGCCCGTGCAGGTGGTCGGTGTCAGTGGTGGCGGCATTCGGTGTCAGCTGCGGTCGGGCGGCGGCACCGGCCGCGGCGGCGTTCGGCGTCGGCCGCGGCCGGGCGGTGACGTCGGCTGCAGCTCCCGAGCCGTCGGCCGCAGCGGCCGCGAATGCGTGGTTCTCAGCCGTGATCGGAACCGGAACGGCTCAGATCCACGCACTATCGACGATAGGCCACGTCGGCGGGGAGTGGCAGGTGGCCTGCCACGTCGGCAGGGAATGGCAGAGCCACCGGCCCGACCAGACGCCACCGGCGTCGCAGATCAGGACAGGAGCTGCCCGAGCTCCTTCATAAGGATGGAGAAGGAGATCGCGCCCGGGTCCGGCGTGCCGACGGACTTCTCGCCGAGCACACGTGCCCGACCCAGGCTCGCGGTGATCTCCGCGGTGGCGTCGGCCGCCTCGCGCGCGACCTCCGCCGCCTCGAGGATCGCGGCTGCGGCATTGTCGCCGGTGAACGCCTTCTCGAGGGTCTCGCGGAAGGGCGCGGCGGCGTCGACCATGGTCTTGTCGCCCACCTTCGCTCCGCCCAGGCGCTGGACCGCGTCGATGCCGGCGTCGATCGCGTCGACGACGGTGCGGGCCTCGGACCCGGCCTGGTCATCGAACACGCCGCCGGCCGCGATCAGGGCCGCGCCCCAGAGCGCACCGGAGGTGCCGCCGGCCGACTCCGACCAGGCCTCGCCGGCGCGGACCAGCAGCGTGCGTGCACCGGCGCCGCCCTCGAGGGCCTCTTTCGCGGCGGCCGCCGCGCCCTTGGAGCCGTACGCCATGCCCTGGCCGTGGTCGCCGTCGCCCGCGATCGCGTCGATGCGGCCCAGCTCGGCCTCTTCGCGGGCGCAGACCGACTCGAACAGGTCCAGCACGGCGGCGGCCTTCGCGGCCGCGGCGCGGGACTCCTCGCTCGCGGCGGGGATCTCGTCGGCCCCGGCCTCCCAGTAGGAGGTGCGCGGGGTCCGCTCGACCTGCTCCATCGCCCCGCGATGGAAGGCGGGGGTGTCCACCGGGGCGAGCCAGTGCTGCTCGAGCTCCTCGTCGAGGAAGACCAGCGTCAGGGAGAGCCCGGACATGTCCAGGCTGGTCACGAGCTCGCCCACCTCGGGGCGCACCGGAGTGATGCCCGCGGCCTCGAGCAGCTCGGCGACCTTCGCGTAGACCACGAAGAGCTCCTCGTACTTCACGGTGCCGAGGCCGTTGACGAGCACTGCGGCGCGGCCCTGGTAGCCGCCCTCGACGCGCTCGGGCTGCTCGGCGAGGACGCCCTCGACCAGCAGGGTCGCGATCTCGTCGGCCGTGCCGATCTCCTCGTCGCGCACGCCGGGCTCGCCGTGGATGCCGAGGCCCACGCCCATCTGACCGTCCTCGATATGGAACAGCGCGTCCTCCGCACCGGGCAGGGTGGGGCCGTCGAAGGCGACGCCGAAGGAGCGGGTCGCGTCATTGGCCTTCCAGGCGATCCGCTCGGCCTCCTCGATGTCCGCGCCGGCCTCGATCGCGGCGCCGGCGATCTTGAACACCGGCAGGTCGCCGGCGATGCCGCGACGGTCACGATGGTTCTCGGGGGAGTTGGAGACGATGTCATCGCTGACCTTGATGATCCGCACGTCGACGCCCTCGGCGCGCAGCTTCTCCGCTGCGGCGCCGAAGTGGAGCACGTCCCCGGCGTAGTTGCCGAAGCCGAGGATCACACCGCCGCCGTTCTGGGCGTTGCGGGCCACCGAGTAGACCTGGGAGGCCGAGGGGGAGGCGAAGATGTTGCCGCAGGGTGCGCCGTGGCCCATGCCCGGTCCCACCCAGCCGGCGAAGGCGGGGTAGTGGCCGGAGCCGCCGCCGATCACCAGCGCGGGCTGTCCCTGCGGGGTCTCGGTGGGGCGCACCACGCCGCCGTGCACGACCGCGACATGGTCGGGGTGGGCGGCGGCGAGGCCGGCGACGGCATCGCTCGCGAAATCGGCCGGATCGTTGAAGAGGTACGTCATCGTGGTTTCCTCCGATGGCTGCCGCGCGGGGCGGGCGGCATGTGGTCGTGGATGGGACGGGGCGGGTGGCCGCCCACGGCCCCAGTAATCCTATAGGAATCTGGTGGCGGGAAACAGGTCAGAGCCGCCCCCGGTCGGCGGTGCCGGGGCGGGCCCCCCGGTCAGCGGTGCCGGAGCGGGCGTCCGAGCAGGGACGCCCGCTCCCGGGCCTCAGACGACGAGCCAGACCAGGCCGAGGATCGCCATGCTGGTGAAGCCCAGCACGGAGGTCATCACGGTCCATGTCCGCAGACCGTCGGCCACGGAGAGCCCCAGGAACTTCGTCGCGATCCAGAACCCGGAGTCGTTGATGTGCGACAGCGAGACGGAGCCCAGACCGATCGCGAGGATGATCAGGACGATCTGCATGGAGGAGTAGTCTCCGGCGAGCACGGTGCCCTGCACGATGCCCGCGGCGGAGAGCGTCGCCACGGTGCCCGAGCCCTGTGCGACCTTGAACGCCAGCGCGACCAGGAAGGCGAGCAGCAGGATCGGCACGCCGGCGCCCAGGAGCAGCCCGGAGACGGCATCTCCGACCCCGGTCTCGGTGAGGACCTTGGCGAAGACGCCGCCCGCGCCGGTGACCAGGATGACGATCGCGGCCGGGCCGAGGGCTCCGTCCATCACCTCACTGATCTGCGCACGGCCCCAGCCGTGCATGATGCCCATCAGGTACATCGCGGCGAGCGTGGCCACCATGAGCGCGAACGCCGGGGCGCCGAGGAAGGACACGACGTGCGCCGCGGTGGAGCCTTCCGGGAAGATGACCGCACCGACGGTGCCGGCGGCGATCATCAGGATCGGCAGCAGGATCAGGGCGACCACCAGTGCGGCCGGCGGGCGACGGTCGGAGAGGGGCGCGACCGTGACAGCCGTCCCCGAGCTCGCGGTCCCCGGTCCCGCATCGGCCGTGCCGACGGAGGATCCGGTGGGGCCGACGGGGGAGTCTGCGCGCTCGCCGACCGCGCCGCTGCGACCGAAGGTCGCGGCACCGGCCGCGGCGTACTTCTGCTCGATCTCCGGGGAGAGGGCGAAGACCCGAGAGGTCACGCGCTTGCCGACGACGTACACCAGCAGTCCCATCGGGATCGCGAGCACGATGCCGGAGATCGTGACCAGACCCATGAGGTCCTGGCCGAGCAGGGTGGTGGAGCCGACCACGCCGGGATGGGGCGGGACGGTGTTGTGGAGGAACACCATGAACACGGCGATCGGCATGCCGATCGCCACCGGTCCGCGGTGCCCGGCGGCCTTCGCGAAGGCGAAGATGATCGGGACCAGGATGATGAAGGCGACGTCGAAGAAGATCGGGATGGCGACGAGGCCGGACGCGATCAGCAGGGCCTGCTCGAGCCGCTTCTCGCCGAGGGCGCGGGCGGCGGCGTGGGCGATGACCTCGGCACCGCCGGTCTTCTCGATGATGCCGCCGAGCATCGCGCCGAGACCGACCAGCAGGGCGACGCTGCCCAGGGTGCCGCCCATGCCCTCGATCATGAGGGGCACGACGTCCTGGACCGCGACACCGCCGGCGAGGGCCGTTAGCACGGCGACGAACAGCAGTGCGACGAAGGCGGGCCATTTCAGCTTGATGACTGCGAAGAGCAGGATCGCGATCGCGCCGACGGCGATGGCGACGAGCAGGAGGGGGTCCATTGCGAGACCTTTCGATGAGACCGAGGGCGACCGTCGTCGGCCGCCCCCGGCGCGGAGTCGGTTCTGGTCAGCGCTCGATCTTGTCGAGGTTCAGCATCTGGGCCAGGACCTTGTCGAGCTCCTCGTCGTCCCAGACCTTGGTCCAGTCGGGCTTGATGATGCTCTCGCGGCCGTAGTCCATGGCCCGCAGGCAGGCCTCGGAGAACGGGTTCGATCCCCGGAGCGCATTCGTGAGGGAGATGAAGATGTGGCCGTAGAACAGTGCCTTGACGGCCTCCTCCGGGATTCCGACCTCGTGGATGGCGTGGTCCATGGAGTCCTTGAGGAACTGGCCGATCATGCAGCCGGTGGTCTCGACCAGGGTCGGCTCGAGCTGGGCGAGCTGCTTGACGGTCACCCAGTGCACGTCGATGACGGGGGCGTAGATGGCGCGGATGACCTGGGCGGTCGTGTCCCGGATCTGCTCGTCCCCTCCTTCGTACGCGGCGACGACCTCCTGCGGAGCGGCGATCCCGCCGAAGGTGTCGGCCCACTCCTCCTTGGTGGTGCGCTCCAGGAAGACGGACGGGTGGGCCGGGTGTGCGCACGCCTGGTGGACGCCCTCGCGCTCGGCGAGGAGTCCGGCGTAGGCGGCGGCCGGATCGAGGGTCAGGAGGACGGAGCCGTCCTTCATGAGGGGCACGGCCTGCTCGGAGATCTTCCCGAGGATGACGTCCGGCACCGCGAGGATCACCACGTCGGCCGCCTGTGCCGCCTCCTCCAGGGTGGAGACCTCACGGCCGAGCTCCTGGAGGCGCTCCTGGCCGGCCTCGGACGCCTCGACGTAGTAGATGGGGGCGTCGGTGAGGTTGAGGTTGTTGGAGACGCGGGTACCCATCTTGCCCGCGGCGCCGACGACGGCGACGCTGATCGAGGGGTCGAGCTCGACGGACTTGCCGTAGAGGGGGTTCAGTTCCTTGGTGCTGGTCATCGGTGACTCCTTCGTGACGGTGCGACGGGGGCGTCGCGGGATGGTCGCGGCGGTGCCGCGGTGCGGTGCGACGCGGGGCCGCAGGATGTGGGGTGGGGCAGGTGGGCAGGCCTCGGGGCGCTGGCCGTGGCCCCGCAGCGGTCAGGCGGACGCCGGCGGGCGGTGCACGGACCGCCAGTCGCGCAGAGCGGCCAGGGTGCGATCGGTCCAGGCCCTCTCCTCGGCCAGGGTGGTCGAGAGGTCTCCCTGCCAGGGCAGCCAGTGCTCGACGATGGCGCTCGGGGAGCGGCCGTCGGCGTAGACCGCGCCGAGCTCGTGGTCGAGGTCGAGCAGGCCCTCGCCGAGGGGTGCTCCGGAGTAGGTGAACCCGACCCAGCCCTCCTGGCGGGCGAAGGCGAAGTCCTTCACGTGCAGGTTCACGGTGCGGTCTGCGCAGGACTCGACCACGTCCTTGGGGTGCTCCAGGGCGGAGACGCAGTTTGCGGGGTCCAGGCAGATGCCGACGCGGGGGGAGTCGAGCGCGTCGACGATGCCGCGCAGGGTCGCGGTGGGGACCTGCTCGTAGGTCTCGAGCGCGAGGGTGATGTCGCCGCTCTCCACGCGAGGGACGGTGGCGCGCAGCTCGGTGACGGCCGATTCGGGGCCGGCGTCGATCTCGTGGGTCTGGATCATCGTGCGCAGGGTCCGGGCCCCGAGCGTCTCGGCGATGTCGAGGTAGCGGGCCAGGTGGTCGCGGCCGATGGTGCGCGTGCCGAGCTCGAGGTCCAGGCCCAGGATCTCGGCGCGCTCGCGCAGCTCCCGCAGGGCGTGCGCATCGAGCTCCTCGATACGGGGGTCGTCGCAGATCTGGAAGACGTCACAGCCCAGCTGGGCGGCGCGGTCGATCATTCCGGCGATGCCCAACGGCTCGGGGTTGCGGTCCGAGAACTCCCAGAACAGGGCGTAGGTGCCGATGCCGATCTTCATGCGCTGATCACTCCGTCGTGTGCGTCGCGGTGGTCGGGGCCGGTGCGGCAGGGGTGCGCTCTCGTCGCGGCGAGTGGTCCTCGCGCCTGTCCGCAGCCGCTCCGAGTGCGTGCTGTTGCGAGCACCCTAGAGGCGGAACCCCCAACTGGTCAACCGGTTGGCCAATCCGGAGTGGGGAGGTGGCATGCCGCCGGTAGGCTGAGAACCGTGAACGCGACGACATCCCCCGCCCCGCAGGACCGCCCGGGCAGGCAGGGCTCGCCCTCCCTGCTGAGCTCCTCCGGGGCGGAGCCGGGTGCGCCGGAGGTCCCGCTGCGCATAGGCCGCTCCCCGAGCAGCGCGGTGACCTTCCGTCTGCTGGACCTGCTGCTCGGCGAGAGCATGCGGCCCGGGGACCGCCTGCCGGGGGAGAGGTCGCTCGCGGAGGATCTCGGGGTCGGGCGGAGCGCCGTGCGGGAGGCCATCTCGGCGCTCGAGGTGCTGGGGATCGTCGAGACACGTGCCGGATCTGGCACCTATCTGCGCTCGGGGACGTCCGAGCTGCTGCCCAGCACCCTGTCGTGGTCCCTGCTGCTGGATCAGGACCGCACCTCCGAACTGACCGTGGTCCGCTCCGCGCTCGAGCGCAGCGCCGCCGAGCTCGCCGCGACCCAGCGGACCGAGGAGCAGGCTCGACACCTGCTCGAGCTCGTCGAGGTGCAGCGCGAGGCGGTCGACGACCACGAGCGGTACGTCGAAGCGGACATCGCCTTCCATCGCGAACTCGCGCTGATCGGTGGGAACCGGCTGCTCTCGGAGATCCTCTCGACGACGCGCACGCTGCTGCGCGTGTGGTTCGAGAACTCCGTGGACCGCCGCTCGGACATCGAGGACGCGATCCGCGAGCACGGCGAGATCGCCCGCGCCATCGCCGACCGGGACGTCGAGGCCGCCTCCGCCGCGATGGCGCGGCACATGGGGACCGCGACGGTCCGGATCCTGCGCGACGCGGACGGTCCCGAGGGTCATCGGGGCCACGTCGACGGCGGAGAGACGAGGTTGCGGTGATCTCCGGGCCTCGGTGACCGGGTGACCGGGTGACCGCGGCGCCGGGAGCCGGCTGCCTCGCGGGCGCGGGCGCTGCCGCCGTTCGTTGCCGCCGGGGGGCGCGCCCGAGCCCTCGGGGCTGTCCTCCGGTCCGTCTATCCTATAGGATCACCCTCAGACACTTCCGCCCCCATGAAGGGACAACGATGTTCACGGCAGAGAACTGGCCCATCGGCGCCAACATGCTCTCGTTCGGCAGCACCACCTCGGACGGCACGCCCACGCTGGAGGCCTCCTCCAGCGTCTGGGCCTCGCAGCTGCGCCAGGTCAAGGAGCTCGGCGTCGACCACGTCGACCCCACGGACGCCTGGCTGCCGCTCGCGAAGCTGAGCGACGAGCGCATCGAGGAGTTCCGTCGCGTGCTCGACGGCGAGGGGATGTCCCTCTCCTCGATCTCCATGACCCGCAACTCCGTCGTGGATGTGCACCACGGCGAGCAGAACCTCGCCGATGCGCACCGCTTCATCGAGCTGGCCCCGAGCTTCGGCGTCACGGTCGTGAACACCGGCTTCATGCAGGCCATCACCGAGAAGCAGGCTGAGGCGATCTGGTTCTGGCTCGAGGACGGGCACGTGGACGACCCCGCACTGCGGGACCTCGCCATCGAGCGCGTCCGCGAGCTCGGCGACGCCGCGAAGGCGCAGGGCATCCAGCTGAGCCTCGAGATGTACGAGGACACCTACGTCGGCACCGCCGACGAGGCCGTCGCCTTCCTCCAGGATGTCGACCACGACGCCGTGGGCCTGAACCCTGACATCGGGAACCTGGTGCGGCTGCACCGCGAGGTCGAGCCCTGGCCAGACATGTTCGAGAAGGTCCTGCCGCACTCGAACTTCTGGCACATCAAGAACTACACCCGCGACCTGGATCCGGCGACGGGCGCCTACTCGAGCGCGCCGATGCCGCTGAAGTACGGCTACATCAACTACCGCACCGTGATCCGTCGGGCGCTCGAGCTCGGCTACACCGGGCCGTTCTGCTGTGAGCACTACGGTTCCGACTCCCTCGGCGTGATCGCCGAGAACGTCCAGTACATCCGCCAGGTGCTGACCTCAGCGCTGGCCTGACTCTCGCCGTCCACCTGTCGAAGGAGACACCATGACCCTCGAGATCCATCGCGTCCAGCCCTTCCCCGAGGCGCGCACGGCCGTCGTGACCGGTGCCGGCGCCGCGCGCGGCATCGGCCGCCACGTCGTCCGCAAGCTCGTCGCCGAGGGTTGGAGCGTGGTCGCGGCCGACATCGACGGCTCCGCCGTCGAGGCGTTCGCGGCCGAGCTGAATCAGGAGATCCCCGCCGATTCCGGGCTGACAGTCCTCGGTGTGGGCATCGACGTCGCCGACCCCGCCTCGGTCGAGGCGGGCTTCTCCCGCGTCGATGCCGAGATGCCGCAGCTGGTGGCGCTCGTGAACCTCGCCGGGATCCCCTCTCCGCAGCCGCTGATGGAGATCACCCCGGAGAGCTGGGACCGAGTCATGGACGTCAACGCCAAGGGCACCCTGCTGATGACCCAGGCCGCGGCGAGGCGCATGATCGCCGGAGGCGTCGGGGGTCGTGTGGTCAACACCGCCTCGATCACCGCCCTGGACGGCGGCGGCACCTTCTCGAAGTCCGGCTACGCCGCCGCGAAGGCCGCGATCCAGGGCCTGACCCGCGGTGCCGCCCGTGAGCTGGGAGTCCACGGCATCACCGCCAACGTCATCCTGCCCGGCCCCATCGACACCGACATCATGGGCGGCACCCTGACCGACGACCGCAAGGCCGGCATGAGCGAGAACATCCCGCTGCAGCGCGTGGGTCAGCCCCAGGAGGTCGCGGGCCTGGTCGCCTTCCTGGTCGGTGAGGACTCGAGCTACGTCAACGGCACGTCGATCAGCGTCGACGGCGGCAAGCACATGCACTGATCGGACGGATCCGGGGCTGCGCCCCGGGACCCGTCACCCTGTCCGCGGACCCTGGGGCCGAGCGCCCGCAGGGTCTTCGGCGTGCCCTCTGACCTGGGGAGACAGGCCCCAGAAGGGCTCCGAGCGTCTCTTGACAATCGGTCTGAGAGACCGTTCACTATTCCTAGATCCTATTTTATTTTGGAGACTCCCCCGGCGCCGGAACGATGCCGTGCACCGCTGGAGCTCCGCATCTGCTGGAGGACGAAGATGCCCGCACCCGCACTCGCACCCCGAATCGCCCTGACCTTCGGAGACTTCTCCGGCATCGGTCCCGAGCTCGCCGTGCGCCTGCTCTCCGACCCGAAGAACCTCGACGCCGCCCGGATCTCCGCCCTCGTCTCCCCGGGCGAGCTCGCGGCCGCCTCGGAGGCCGCAGGCGTCGAGATCCCGGTCGCGGACGAGCCGACCACCGGTGCCGTCCACCTCATCGGCTCCGATCTGCAGGACGTCGAGGTGCCGCTGCGCGAGACCACCGTCAAGGCCGGCGAGCGGGTGATCCGTGACCTGGAGAAGGCGCTCGCGCTGTTCCAGGCCGGTGAGGCCGACGCGATCATGTTCCTCCCGCTGAACAAGACCTCCCTCCACCTCGCCGGTATGCACGAGGAGGACGAGCTGCGCTGGTTCGCCAAGAAGCTCGGCTTCGACGGCTTCACCAGCGAGGTCAACGTGATCCCCGGCCTCATCACCTCCCGGGTCACCTCCCACATCCCGGTCTCCGAGGTCGCACCCCAGATCAGCGCCGGGCGGGTGCGGCAGGCCGTCGGCCTGCTGCGCGACGTGGTGGCCGGCTCCGGCATCGACGCACCGCGCCTCGCCGTCGCCGCGCTGAACCCTCACGCCGGCGAGAACGGCCAGTTCGGCCGGGAGGAGATCGACCACATCCGCCCCGGTGTCGAGCTGGCACGCGAGGTCGACGGGATCGACGTGTCCGGCCCGTTCCCCAGCGACACGATCTTCATCAAGGCGCGCGACGGCGAGTACGACGGCGTCGTGACGATGTACCACGACCAGGGACAGATCGCGATGAAGCTGATCGGCTTCTCCGACGGCGTGACGGTCCAGGGCGGGCTGCCGGTCCCGATCGCCACCCCGGCCCATGGCACCGCCTACGAGATCGTCGGTCAGAACGTGGCGAGCATCGGCCCCAGCCAGCGTGCCTTCGACATCGCCGTGGGCCTCGGCGTGCAGACCGCCGCACGGCGCCACGCCTGACCGGACCCTCATCCCTTCACACCATGCAAGGAGGCACGGTGCACCTGACACGACGCCATGCCCTGGTGGCGGCTCCGCTCGCCGCCGCCGCCCTCGCGGGCTGCTCCCGCGGGGAGGCAGGACCCTCGACCTCGAGCGTCACGATGATCGTGCCGTTCGCCCCCGGTGGCGGCTCCGACCAGTCCGGTCGGGCCCTCGGGGACGGCCTCGAGCGCGCCACCGGCCGCACCATCTCCGTGGAGAACATCCAGGGCGGCTCGGGGGCCATCGGCTACTCCGAGTTCCTCGGGATGGAGGGTGACGGCTCCAAGCTGCTCGCCACCGAGACCGCTCTGATGGCGCTCGCCCTCACCCAGGACGTGAGGTTCTCCTACGAGGACTTCACCCCGATCTTCAAGGCCGGTGACGACTTCGCGCTGCTCGTCACCCGGCCCGACGCCGGGTACGAGACCGGGATGGACCTGGTGGATGCGGCGCGGGAGCGCAGCATCCTGGTCGGGGTCTCCGGGGCGACGAGCCTCGACGAGATCCTCTTCTCCTTCATCGAGGACGACCAGCAGGTCGAGTTCGACCGCGTCCCGTACGAGTCCGGCGGCGAGGTGCTCGCAGCGCTGCTGGGAGGACACATCGAGGCCGCCTCGCTGAACCCCAGCGAGGTGCTCGGACAGCTGCAGTCCGGCGACCTCCTCGCCCTGTGCGCACTGGCCCCGGAGCGCTACGAGGCCGAGGAGCTCGCGGACATCCCGACCGGGCTCGAGCAGGGACTGAACGTGGCCTTCGCCCAGTTCCGCGCCGTGATCGCCGCCGGAGGCATCAGCGACGAGGCGGCCGAGACCTGGATCCAGGCCGCCCGCGAGTACGCGGAGACGGAGGAGTACCGCTCCTACCTCGCAGAGAACTTCCTGGTCGAGGCGCCTCTGTTCGGTGCCGAGCTCGGTGAGTATTTCACGCAGTACAACGACGACCTCGCGGAGGCCTTCTCATGACACAGACCGCTCGCGAGAAGCGAGAACAGCTGATCTTCCTCGCGGTGGTGGCGGTCCTCGGACTCGCCGCGATCATCGGCGGCATCGGCTACGGCCTGGAGCTCGAGGAGCGCGTCGGCCCGGGCCTCATGCCGTTCGCCGCCGGCATCCTGATGCTGCTGACCGTCGCCGTGCAGGCGGTCGCCCGGCTGCGGACGCCCGTGCACGCGCCGGAGGTTCTGTCGGAGGGTCCGGACGAGCCGGCTCATCCCGAGGCCGTCGCCGAGGGCACGGGTGCTCCCCGTACGGACGCCCGCCTGGTCGCCACGATCTTCCTGCTGATCGTGCTCGCTGTCGGGGCGACCTTCCTGATCGGCATGCTGATCTCGGTGTCGCTCCTGGTCGGCGCGCTGTTCCTGGTCAACGACCGCTCTCGGCCCGCGATCGCGCTGATCGCCACCGCCGCCGCGGGGCTGTTCGGCTGGCTCGTGTTCGCCACCCTCCTGAACGTATCCCTTCCCACCGGCCTCCTCGGCCTGATCTGAGGCGAGTGACCGATGATCGACAACCTTGCCACCGGCTTCGCGGCCTCGCTCTCCCCGGAGAACCTCCTCTGGTGCCTGATCGGCGTCGTCGCCGGCACCGTGATCGGCATGCTGCCCGGCCTCGGGGCCACGACCGGCATCGCGATCCTGATCCCGCTCACCCTCGGGATGGACCCCCTGACCGCGCTCATCATGCTCGCGGGCATCTACTACGGCTGCCAGTACGGCTCGACGATCTCCGCCGTCCTCATCGCGACGCCGGGCGACGCCAACGCCGTCTCCACCGTCATCGACGGCTACGCGATGGCCCGTAAGGGCCGGGCCGGCGCGGCCCTCGCGATCTCCGCGATCGGCTCCTTCGTCGCAGCGATCGTCTCGGTGCTGCTGCTCGCGGCGCTGGCCGCTCCCATCGCGGACCTCGCCCTGAACTTCGGCCCGGTCGAGAACCTCGCCATCATGGTGTTCGCCCTGGCCACCATCGTGTCCTTCTCCGGCGGCAGCGTCTCGAAGGGCCTGATGATGGCGGGCCTCGGCATCCTGCTCTCCACGGTCGGCGTCGCGATGGGCTTCACGACCGCCCGCTTCACCGGCGGCAGCGTGAACCTGCTGGGCGGCCTCGACTTCGTGGTCGTCATGATCGGTGTCTTCGCGATCGGTGAGGTCCTCACCCAGATCTCCCAGGGTGGGGCGGAGCCGATCCGCGCCCGCTTCCGAGACCTCATGATCTCCCGGAAGGAGCTGAAGGAGGCCGCTCCGGCGATCGGCCGCGGCACCGGCCTCGGCTTCGTCTTCGGCTCGCTGCCCGGTGCCGGGTCGACCCTGGCGAGCTTCCTCGCCTACGGCGTGGAGAAGTCCGTCTCCAAGCATCCCGAGGAGTTCGGCAAGGGGGCGATCCGCGGTGTCGCAGCCCCGGAGTCGGCGAACAACTCCGCGGCCAACGCGAACTTCATCCCCACGCTGGCGCTGGGCGTCCCGGGCGGCTCCACCACGGCCGTGCTGCTGGGGGCGTTCATCATGTACGGGATCCAGCCCGGTCCCCTCCTCTTCGAGGAGGAGCCCGTTCTGGTGTGGGGCCTGATCACCTCGTTCTTCATCGGGAACGTGATCCTGCTGGTGCTGAACCTGCCGCTGGCCCCGTTCTTCGCCCAGATCCTGCGCCTGCCCTACAACCACCTCTACCCGTTCATCATCTTCTTCAGCCTGATCGGGGCGTTCGCAGTCGCCGGAAACACCTTCGCCCTGGTGGTGGTCGTGATCGCGAGCCTGCTCGGGTACTTCCTCAAGCGGTTCGACTACCCGAGCGCCCCGCTCATCCTGGGGCTCATCCTCGGCCCGATGACGGAGAAGGCCCTCGTGCAGACCTCCGCCTTCGGGCGCGGGGACCTGTCGATCATCCTCGGCTCCCCGGTGGCCGTGGTGATCCTGGTGCTCGCCGTCGTCCTCGGCGCGGCACCCGTGGTCCTGCGCGCCCTCCGCTCGCATCGGACCGTCGCGGCGGCCTGAGGAGCGCCGCCCTCGGAGCCGGGCCGAGGGCGGCGCGAGATCGTGAGGGGCACCGGTCACGAGGGGTCCGCGGTGCGGTGCTCCACAGGGGTAGCCGATATCCAATAGGATCACTATCCTCGAAGCTGCATCCGCCCGACGGCTCCGGCCGTGGCACCGGCGGTACAGGCTCCGTCCTCCGGGACGGCGCGCAACCCGGACGAAGGAGTTCATCTCATGACCATCTCCACCGTGACGATCGTCGGCGCCGGCTACATGGGCGGCGGCATCGCCCAGGTCCTGGCCATCGCCGGCTTCCAGGTGACCATCGCCGATGTCGACGTCGCCGTCGCCGACGCCTCCCTCGAGCGCCTCCAGAAGGAGGCCCGCGACTTCGAGGAGCAGGGTCTGTACGCCCCCGGCTCCGCGGACCTCGTCGCGAAGAACATCTCCGCCGGCAAGACGATCGAAGAGGCCGTCGCGGAGGTCGACTTCATCGAGGAGGCCGTGTTCGAGCGGATCGACGTCAAGCGCGACGTGCTCGCAAAGATCTCCGAGCACGCCCGCCCCGACGCGATCATCGGCACCAACACCTCGACCATCCCGGTCAAGGAGCTCGAGAGCGCGGTGAAGCACCCCGAGCGGTTCCTCACCGTCCACTTCTCGAACCCCGCGCCCTTCATCCCGGGCGTCGAGCTCGTGGCCGGGAAGGACACCACCCCCGAGGCCGTCGCCGCCGTCAAGGAGCTGCTCGAGAAGAGCGGCAACCAGGGCGCGCAGGTCGCGGACACCCCCGGCATGGTGCTGAACCGCCTCCAGTACGCGCTGCTGAAGGAGGCCACCTCGGTGGTCGAGGAGGGCGTCGCCACCGCGGAGGACGTCGACACCATCGTCCGGACCACCTTCGGCTTCCGCCTGGGCTTCTTCGGGCCCTTCGCGATCGTCGACCAGGCCGGTGCGGACGTCTACGCGAACTCCTTCGTCACCTTCGAGAACGCCTTCGGGGACCGCCTGTCCACCCCGAAGATCCTCGCCGACGCCGTCGCTGCGGACCGCAAGGGCGTCAAGAACGGCAAGGGCCTGCTCGGCGACTACGACGAGGCCACCGCCGCGGAGCTGGTCGCCTATCGCAACAAGGCGTACGCCAAGATGTCCCAGCTCCTGGCGGAGCTCGGTCCGGCCCCCAAGCCCCTCCCGAAGAACGACTGACCCCCACCCTTCCCCTTCTTCATCCCACGGGCGCTGCCCGTCGTCCGGGCATCGCCGCCCGGGGCCTGAGCCGAACGCTCGGGACCCGTGCTCGAGCCCGGGTCCCGAGCGTTCGCGCTCCGTGACTCCCGACGTCGTGAGCCCACCCATCCTCAGGAGAAACCGCTGTGGAAGAACTCGTCCTCGCAGACCGGCCCGTCTGGCTGCTTCTGTCGATCGCGGTCATCGCGATCGCCGTCCTGCTCGTCCTCATCATCAAAGTGCGCCTGCACGCCTTCTTCTCCCTCCTGATCGTCGCGGTCGCCACCGGCCTCGCGGCCGGGATCGGCGTCGGTGACGTCATCGACGTGGTGATCTCCGGCTTCAGCACGACCGTCGGCACGGTCGCCCTCCTGGTCGGCTTCGGCGCCGTACTGGGACGACTCATCGAGATCACCGGCGGCGCCCAGGTGCTCGCCGACAAGATGCTCGACACCTTCGGGGAGAAGCGAGCTCCGCTCGCGCTCGCCGTCGCCTCGCTGTTCTACGCCTTCCCGATCTTCCTGGACGCCGGTTTCATCGTGATGCTGCCGGTGATCTACACCGTCGCCCGGCGTCTCGGCGGCTCCTTCATGCTCTATGTGCTGCCGTCGATCGCGTCGTTCATGATGATGCACGCCCTGCTGCCCCCGCATCCGGGCCCCACCGCCGCCGCCACCGTCATGGGCGTGGACGTCGGCCTCGTGATCGTCATCGGCCTCCTCATCGGTCTCCCCACCTGGTACTTCGGTGGCTACCTGGTCGCTGTCGCCATCGCCAAGCGGTTCCCGAACACCCCGGTGCCGGCGCTGCTCGGCGAGCCGCGAGACGTCCCGAAGGATGAGCGTCCCGCCTTCGGCTCGATCATCGTGGTGCTGCTCATGCCGCTGGTGCTGATCTTCTTCAACACCGGCATGGCGACCCTCGAGAAGTCCGGCACGGTCGGCGATGACAACATCTTCTTCGAGTTCTCCCGCCTCCTCGGGGCGACCCCGGTGGCCATGGCGCTGTCCGCGCTGACCGCGATGCTGCTGCTGTACGTGATCCCGCGGCGCCGCCGCGGTCAGAAGGTCGGCGGGCTGCTCGAGGATCTGGTGGATGACGCGCTCGCTCCCGTCTGCTCGATCATTCTGATCACCGGTGCGGGCGGCGCCTTCGGCCGCATCCTCACCGAGACCGGCATCGGCACCGAGATCGCGAACGGTCTGGATGCGATGGGCCTTCCGCTCATCGTCTCCGCCTACCTCGTGACCATGGCCATGCGCATCGCCCAGGGCTCGGCCACCGTTGCTGCCACCACCGGCGCCGCGATCATGGCTCCGGCGATCGCGGGCGGAGACTTCAGCTCGGTCGCCGTGGCCGCCATGGTCATCGCGATCGGTGCCGCCTCGATCGGCTGGTCGCACGTGAACGACTCCGGTTTCTGGCTGATCGGCAAGTTCTGTGGCTTCGACACCGTGACCACCTTCAAGACCTGGTCCGTCGTGGGCACGACCATCTCGCTCGTCGGCTTCGCGCTGTCGGCGGTGGTGTTCGTCATCGTCGCCTGATCTGCGTCTGACAGAGTGAGGGCCGGTGCGCGATGTCGCATCGGCCCTCGCACGTTCCCGTTCCGCTCCTGCCCATCGGAAGAAGGCCCCTGTGACCGTCGCCGCCGCCCGCCGCCTGCTGATCCTCGACGACGACCCCACCGGCTCGCAGTGCGTGGCCGGCATCGATGTCGCCTTCGACCAGGACCCGGCGATCCCGGTCCAGGTGCTCGCCGAGCCCGGCTCCGCCTGCTTCGTGCTGACCAACACCCGGGCCCTGGACGAGACGGCGGCGACAGCGATGAACCGCCGGATCGTCGGGGGAGTGCTCGAGGGCGGGATCCCCGCGCGCGGGCTGCATGTGGTGTCCCGCTCGGATTCCACCCTGCGTGGCCATGTGATCGCCGAACCCCTCGCGATCGCCGACGAGCTCGCCGCCCACGGGGTCGAGGTCGACGCCTTCGTGCTGTGCCCGGCGATGATCGAGGCCGGCCGCTTCACCGAGGGCGACATCCACTACGCCACGGTCGACGGGCAGGCGGTCGAGGTCGCCGAGACCGACTTCGCCCGTGATGCGACCTTCGGGTTCAGCCGCTCGAACCTGCGCGAGTTCCTCGCCGAGCGCTCCGGCGGCGCGATCGACGCGGCGAGCGTGCTCAGCATCTCGCTCGAGGACATCCGCACCGGCGGCCCGGAGCGGGTGCGCGAGATCCTCGCCGGGGCTCGCGAGCGGGCCTGGGTGGTCGTCAACGCCACCGAGTACTCCGACATGGAGGTCGTCGCCGCGGCGATGGCGTCGCTCGAGGCCGAGGGCCGCACCTTCGTCTCCCGCTGCGCACCGTCCTTCGTGCGGCCGCTGACCGGCCAGTCCGGTGCCCGGGTGGTCGATGCGGGCGCGATCACCATCCCCGCGGGGCGGCTGGAGCACGGCCTGGTCGTCGTCGGCTCCCACGTGGGCCTCACCACCACCCAGCTGCGCGCCGTGCAGGAGCGCGGCACCCTCACCGAGATCGAGATCGACGTCCCCGCCGTCCTGGACGAGCGCCGCGAGCAGCACCTCGGCGAGCTCGCGGAGACGGTGCGCGAGAGCCTGACCCGCAGCGACTGCGTGCTCTACACCAGCCGTGACCTGGTGCGCACCGAGGACCCGGCCGAGTCCCTCGCGATCGCCCGCAGCGTCTCGGACGCGGTGGTCGAGATCGTCCAGCGGGTGCGCACCGCCCGGCCCGCCTGGGTGGTCGCCAAGGGCGGCATCACCTCCCACGAGGTCGCCGCGCACGGCCTCGGGATCCGCCGCGCCCGGGTCGAGGGCCAGTTCTGGGCCGGGCAGGTCTCCCTGTTCGCCGCCGAGGAGGCCCCCGAGGAGGTGCTCGGCATGCCCTACGTCGTCTTCCCCGGCAACGTGGGTGGGGCGCAGGCCCTCGCCGACGTGGTCGACACCCTCACCGCCGCCGTCACGGCCCGCTGACCCGCCCGTCCCATCGCTGTTCGCTGAGGAGTCCCCATGACCATCGCTGCCGCTGCTGCTGACACTGCCGTCGCCTGGATCGGGCTCGGTGCCATCGGCACCCCGATGGCCCGCACCGCCGCCGCGGGCGGATTCCGCATCACCGCCTTCGACCTGAACCCCGCCGCCCGCGAGGCCGTGGCCGACGTCGCCACCCCTGCCGCCTCGGCCCGCGAAGCGGCCCGGGGTGCCGATGTCGTGGTCGTCATGGTCGCGACCCCCGCCCAGCTGGACTCCGTCCTCGTCGGCGAGGACGGCATCGCGGAGGTCCTCACCGAGACGACGACGCTGCTGATCATGTCGACCGTCGGTCCCGCCGCGATCGAGCAGACCCTCACGACGCTCGAGGGCATCACCTCCCACGTGGTCGACGCCCCCGTCTCCGGCGGCGCCGTCCGCGCCGCGACCGGCGACCTGCTGGTGATGGTCGGCGGCGCCGAGTCCGACGTCGCCGCCGTGCGGCCGCTGCTGGACGCCCTCGCCGCGAACGCCCCCGTGGTGGGAGCGACGCCCGGCGACGGCCAGCGCTTCAAGATCGTCAACCAGCTGCTGTGCGGGGTGCACATCGCCGCCGCCGGAGAGGCGCTCGCGCTCGCCGACTCGATGGGCCTGGACCTGACGCAGGTCCACGAGGTCCTCGGCACCGGCGCGGCGGCCTCCTTCATGTTCGGCGACCGCGGCCAGCGCATGGTCGACGGCGCCTTCGACGATGTCCGCTCCGCACTGACCATCTTCGTGAAGGACATGGGGCTGGTCGCCGAGGCCGCGGCGGAGGTGGGCCAGGAGGTGCCGCTCGCAGCGTCGGCCCAGGAGCTGTACCAGCGTGGCAGCGAGCTCGGCTGGGACCGTCGCGACGACTCGATCGTCTACGAGGTGCTGCGCGGCGCGGCCGACTGACGGGCCGCGCGCGGTTCGACGGCTCTCGCCCTCACGGCCAGGCTCGACGAAAGTCGGTGTCCCGTCACGGCTGACTCTGGTCGCATGGAGGTCTCAGACCTGAGGAGCGAGGTATGACGACGTCGAATCATCACCAGGAGCGCCGCGAGGAGATCGAGCAGCGCTCGGCAGAGCCTGCGAGCCGAGGCGGGATCCTCACCCTGTGGATCATCCTGGGCGCGGTGTTCTGCGGCGCGGTCGGCCACCTGATCGGGCAGGCGCTTCCAGGGGACTTCGCCGTCGGAACGGGGATCGGGCTCGGCGCGGGGGTTGCGCTCGGGGCCGCGATCGGAACGCGTCGGGCAGACGCGATCGACCGGGAGATCGTGCGCCGTGCGGAGGAAGCCGGCGACATGCGCCGTGCGGAGGGCGCCGGCGCCGAGTAAGAACAGGGCTCCACGGACGGAGGAGGGCGAGATGGCGCAGGACCACGACGACGGTGCCCCCGGGCCTCCCACGCCCGAGACCCTGGAGGAGAGGAAGCTCCGGTGCATCGGTATGGGGCTCGCCCTGGGAATGAGCTTCGGGGGCTGGCGTCGGCCTCCTGCGGGCCCGTCAGCTGCGCGTGCGCACCCCGGTGACACCGCCGTCGATCGACAGCAGCACGCCCACGGTCGATCGATTGCGGGGGGAGGCGAGGTAGCAGTGCGCTTCGGCGACCTCCTCGGGCGCGACCAGCCGGCCGTGGGGCTGGCGGGCCTCGAGCGCCGCACGCTCGGCGACGGGGTCATCGGCCGCCTCCAGCAGCCGCCCCACCCAGGGGGTGTCCGCGGTGCCGGGCAGCACCGCGTTGACGCGGATCCCCTCGCCGATCAGATCCGCGGCCATCGCGAGGGTCATCGACTGCACCGCGCCCTTGGTGGCGGAGTAGAGCACCCGCTGCGGCAGGCCCACGGCCGAGGCGATCGAGGCGGTGTTGACGATCGCGGCATGCGCGGAGCGTCGCAGGTGGGGGAGCGCGGCGCGGACCACGCGCGCCACCGAGGTGACGTTCACGTCGAACGCCCGCGCCCATTCCGCGTCGTCGTTCGCAGCGACGTCCCCCTGTGCGCCGATCCCGGCATTGTTGATCACCACGTCCACCCCGCCGAGCTGCTCGGCCGCCGTGGCCACGGCCTCCTGGACGCTCGCCGGGTCCGCGACGTCGCAGTGCAGCGGGAGCGTGCCCGAGGGCGCCCTCTCGGGCGTCAGATCGAGCACGGCGACCTGCGCACCGCGCTCCAGCAGGGCGATCGCGGTGGCGGCGCCGATACCGGAGGCGCCACCGGTGACCAGAGCGCGAAGGCCGGAGAACTCCCGGGCGGGTGCGTTCTCGGAGGGAGAGGTGGAGGGCACGGCGGGCTCCTTGGAAGCATCGGGGGCGGCAACTCTGCCTAATCATCCTAGCTCTTGACGGTGCCTGCACGTGCATGCGACACCTTCTGCCGAGCCGTCCACGCCCTTTCCCCCCGCTCCCTGTGCCAGTATCTGCTCCATACATGGGATGATAGGTCGGAGTCGATGGAACATGGGCGTCCCTCGGCTATCAGTACCGTTGCCCGATCTCGAACGGAGTGCCTGTGGAACTGCGACGTCTCGGCCCGGTGGGCCAGGAGGAGCCGGCTGTCGTCTCCGAAGGGGTGACCTATCGGCTCGCCCCGGTGACCGGTGACATCGACGGGGACTTCCTCGCCGGCGGTGGCATAGCCGCGGTCCGCGAGGCGCTCCTCGCCGGGGACCTGACCGTCTGGGAGGGGGCCGAGGCCGAGCGCGTCGGGCCCCCGATCGCGCGCCCGCAGGCCGTGCTGTGCATCGGCCAGAACTACGCCGCGCACGCCGCGGAGTCCGGGGCCGAGCCGCCCAAGGTGCCGATCCTGTTCCACAAGCACCCCAACACCGTCGTCGGCCCCCACGACGACGTCGAGATCCCGCCGGGCGCCGAGAAGGTCGACTGGGAAGTGGAGTTGGGCGTCGTGATCGGCGCCGAAGCCGCCTATCTCCCCGATGAGCAGGCCGCCCTCGACGTCATCGCCGGCTATGTCACCAGCCACGACGTCTCCGAGCGGAACTACCAGCTCGCCGAGTCCGGCGGCCAGTGGTCCAAGGGCAAGAACGCTCGCGGCTTCAACCCGCTGGGCCCCTCCCTGATCCCGGCCGACCGGATCGACCCGCAGTCGCTGCGGCTCTGGTCCAGCGTGAACGGCGAACCGCGCCAGGACTCCACCACCGCGGACATGATCTTCACGGTCGCGCAGATCATCCACCACCTCTCGCAGTTCATGGTGCTCTCGCCGGGCGACCTCGTGAACACCGGCACCCCGCAGGGCGTCGCGCTCTCCGGCCGCTTCCCGTACCTCGGTGCCGGGGACGTGGTGGAGATCGGCATCGAGCAGCTCGGCACGCAGCGCACCACCTTCGTCCCGGCTCCGGCCGCTGTGCAGAGAGTGACCCGATGAGCACCTTCACCGCCCTGGACGTCCAGGACGTCCGCTTCCCCACCAGCCGCAACCTCGACGGCTCCGATGCGATGAACACGGATCCGGACTACTCCGCTGCGTACCTCACCGTGCGCACCGATGCACCGGACGAGGGCACCGCGCTGGTGTTCACCATCGGGCGCGGCAACGACGTCCAGAGCGCCGCGATCGCGGCCCTGGCCCCGCATCTGGTGGGCCGGGAGGTCGAGGCGGTCCTCGCCGACCTCGGCGGCATGTACCGGGAGCTCGCCCACGACTCGCAGCTGCGCTGGCTGGGCCCGGACAAGGGTGTGATGACCATGGCGATCGGCGCCGTGGTCAACGCCCTGTGGGATCTGCGCGCCCGGCGCGAGGGACGCCCGCTGTGGCTCACCCTCGCCTCGCTCAGCCCCGAGGAGCTGCTGGATCTGGTGGATCTGCGCTACCTCGAGGACGCCCTGACCCGCGAGGAGGCGCTGGAGATCCTGCGCCGGGGCGCCGAGGGCAAGGAGCGGCGCATCGCCGCGCTGCGCGAACGCGGTGTCCCCGCCTACACCACCACTCCCGGCTGGCTCGGCTACAGCGACGAGAAGCTCACCCGCCTGCTGCGCGAGGCCCGCGCTGAGGGCTTCGAGATGGTCAAGCTCAAGGTCGGGGCCGACGCCGCGGACGACGAGCGCCGGATGCGGATCGCCCGCGAGGTGCTGGGCGAGGGCTTCCCGATCGCGATCGACGCGAACCAGCGCTGGGGCGCCGCCGAGGCGATCGAGGCGATCCGCTCCCTCGCTGCGTACGACCCCTACTGGGTCGAGGAGCCCACCAGCCCCGACGACATCCTCGCCCACGCCGCGATCCGTCGGGGGGTCTCCCCGATCCGGATCGCCACCGGTGAGCAGGGTGCCAGCCGTGTGCTGTTCAAGCAGCTGCTGCAGGCAGGATCGATCGACGTGCTCCAGGCCGACGCCACCCGCGTCGCCGGGGTCAACGAGAACCTCGCCATCCTGCTGCTGGCCAAGAAGTTCGACGTGCCCGTGTGCCCGCACGCCGGGGGCGTGGGCCTGTGCGAGATGGTCCAGCATCTCGCCTTCCTCGACGCGGTCGCCATCGCCGGGACCGATTCCCGCCGACGCATCGAGTTCGTCGACCACCTCCACGAGCACTTCGAGGTCCCGGTGCGGATCGTGGACGGCGCCTACATGGCCCCCGAGGAGCCCGGCGGCGGTGCCCGCATGCATGCCGCCTCGGTCTCCGATCATCTGTTCCCCGACGGACCGGTCTGGGCGGACGAGCAGGCGGCGCTCGCCCCGACCGCCGCAGGCTGAGAGGATCCCGGCATGGAGCACATCGCCCTGCACACCCGCATCGCCGAAGGGCACGAGGCCGACTACGACCGTGAGCACGCCCGGATCTCCGACGAGCTCGACGCCTCGCTGCGCGCCGCCGGAGTGCATGCCTGGCGGATCTGGCGCGACGGCCGCGACATCTTCCATCTGGTCGAGGTCGAGGACTATGCCGCCATGCGCCGGCAGCTCGCCACGGATCCGGTGAACCGTCGCTGGCAGGAGCACATCAACCAGTTCCTCGAGGTGGTCGATGACTACGGCGGTGAGGACTCCGGGATCCGGCCGGTGTGGTCCCTGCCGAGCCAGGCCCCCGGAGCCATCGCATGAGCGCCGACGACTCGTCGGCCGCGGGATCCGTCACCCTGTCGGCCGCTGCCCGGGCGGCAGGGGCCGCCAGCCCGTCGGCCGCCGCGCCGCTGGAGCTCCCGCGACTGGGCTTCGGCGCCGCCCAGCTCGGCAACCTCTACCGCGCCACCAGCGAGGAGGAGGCCGACGGCGCGGTGCGTGCGGCGTGGGACGCCGGGATCCGGTACTTCGACACCGCCCCCCATTACGGGATCGGCACCAGCGAACGCCGCCTCGGGCAGCGACTGGCCGCATTCCCGCGCCAGGAGTACCTGGTCTCCACCAAGGTGGGACGCCTGCTGCTGCCCGGGCCCGGCACCGGGGACGACCTCGAGAACGCGTTCGCCGTTCCGGACGACCACGTGCGCGAGTGGGACTACTCCGAGGCCGGCGTGCGCCGCTCCCACCAGGAGTCGCTCGATCGGCTGGGCCTGGACCGGGTGGACATCCTCTTCGCGCACGACCCGGAGGAGGGGCCGACGGAGCAGGCCTTCGCCGAAGGGCTGCCGGCCCTCGCCCGAATGCGGGAGGAGGGCCTCGTCCGCGCGGTCGGCGTCGGC
Organism: Brachybacterium sp.; assembly: GCF_036379615.1. Lineage (GTDB taxonomy): Bacteria > Actinomycetota > Actinomycetes > Actinomycetales > Dermabacteraceae > Brachybacterium. Next base: position 149,733 of record NZ_DASVGJ010000052.1, on the reverse strand, counting down.
TCCAAGGACGCGGACGTGCTCACCCGCGCCGTCCGCACCGGACTGATCGACCTGGTCATGCTCTCGGGCCGGTACACCCTGCTCGAGCAGCACGCCGCCGACGAGCTGCTCGAGGCCTGCGTCGAGCACCACGTCGGCATCGTCGCGGTCTCGGTGTTCAACTCGGGCCTGCTCGCCCAGCACCGCGTGCCCGACGAGGCCACCTACGAGTACGCACAGGCCCCCGCCGAGATCATCGCCCGCGCCCGCGAGCTCGCCGACATCGCCGAGCGGCATGGCGCGCAGCTGCCCGATCTCGCCGTGCAGTTCCCGCTGCGCCACCCGGCCGTGCGCTCCGTGGTGCTGGGCATGCGCACCGAGGCGCAGGTCCGCTCCAACGCAGACCGTATGGATGCGCAGATCCCCGAGGCCGCCTGGGAGGACGTGGAGCGGACGGTGGGGAGCGACGATGGAGCCTGAGCAGCAGGTCACCGACACCCACCTGCACCTGTGGGACCTCGCCGAGAGCCCGTATGCCTGGCTCGCCGGGGCCGATGCGGAGCTGCGCCGCACGGTCGCGATCGAGGATGTGCGCGCGGAACTCGTCGCACTCGGCGTCACCCGGGTGGTGCTGGTCCAGGCCGACGACACCGCCTCGGACACCGCTCACCTGCAGCGCACCGCCCGCGCGATCGAGGCCGAGGGCACGATCCCTCGGGCCGATGTCGTGGGCTGGCTGCCGCTCGCGGACCCTGCCGCGGTGAGCGCCGCGCTCGCCGACCCGCAGCGCACCGACCACCTCGTCGGCGTCCGCCACCTGGTCCACGACGAGCCCGATCCCGGCTTCCTGGACCGTCCCGAGGTGGCGGAGTCGCTGGACCTGCTCGCCGAGGCGGGGTTTCCGCTCGATGTGCCCGACGCCTTCGAGCGCCATATGGCGCAGGTGGTGCGCGTGGCTCGCCGGCACCCCGGCCTCACCGTGGTGCTCGACCATCTCGGCAAGCCGCCGCTGGGCGACGCCGAGGCGATGGCGCGCTGGCAGGAGCAGCTCGAGGAGATCGCCGCCCGCCCCAACCTGGTCGCGAAGGTCTCCGGCCTCTCCACCAGCGGGAACGGGGACTTCGCCGCCGCCGCGGACCTCGCACTGACGCTCTTCGGCGCGGAGCGGCTGATGGTCGGCTCGGACTGGCCGATCGCGCCGACGCACCGGGATCTCGGCAGCGGCTTCGCGCCCCTGCTCGCCCACGTGCGCACCTGGTCCGCGGCCGACGTCCGAGCCGTCACCCACGGGACCGCGGCGCGGATCTACCGTCGGCCGTGCGAGGCGGAGCTGACGGACGGGGCGGGGCTGACGGACGCCGCGGAGCAGGCGGGCTGAGACCCGCTCACGGGATCGACACGTCACCCTGCTGGATCAGCCACGACTCGACGCCCGCGACGTGCGCGGCCGCATAGGTGCGGGCGAGGTCCGGCCGGCGGGCCTTGAGCGCATCGAGGATCCGACGGTGCTCGGAGAGCGTGCGCTCCACGGCGGAGTCGTCGGTCAGCCCGCGCCACACCCGCGCCCGGGAGGTGGAGCTCGCGAGGCTGTCCAGCAGCGAGGAGAGGTAGTCGTTGGGGCAGCGGTCGTTGATCAGGTGATGGAAGGCGATGTCCGCCTCGACCAGCTCCTCGATGGTGGAGCTGTCGTCGAGATCGGCCATGGTCTGCTCGAGCTGCGCGAAGTCCCGATCGGTCAGGTGCGCGCAGGCCTGCTCGACCGCGGTCGGCTCGAGCAGGCGGCGCAGCTCGATGATCTCCACATAGCTGGAGTCCTGGTGGAGGTCCAGCACGAAGGCGAGGGACTCCAGCAGCTGCTCGGGCTCGAGCGCGGTGACGTAGGTGCCGTCGCCCTGACGCACGTCGAGCACACGGATCACCGACAGCGCCTTGACCGCCTCGCGCAGGGAGTTGCGAGAGACGCCGATCCGCTCGGACAGCTCGCTCTCGGTGGGCAGGCGATCCCCGGGCTTCAGCGTCCCGTCGACCACCATCTGCTTGATTGCGCTGATCGCCCGATCGGTGACGGCGGAGGCCATCAGCGCTCGTCCTCGATCTCCAGCAGGTCCATCGCGCTGGCCTGCTCGATCTGCTCGTGCTCCGGCTGCTCCTTCTGCATCCGCTCGAGGTAGGGCTGCGAGCGCTCCACCTGGCGCTCCAGGTTCGTCACCGTGGTGAGGAAGTTCTGGTTGGCCTGGGTGCGGAAGGCATCGATCCCGTCCATCGTGGTGAACAGGTTGTCGAAGGCCTTCTGCAGCGTCTCCTCGGAGACCCCGCTGGTCGCGGCCTGCTCCTGGATCTTCAGGGAGTTGTCCGCGAGCATCTGCGAGGTGCGGGAGATGAGGTTGTCGGTGGTGCGGTTGACCGCGTCGATCTGGTCCAGCACGATCTTCTGGTTCTCGAGCGCCTGGGCGGTGATCACCGCGGTGCGCAGGGCGGTGACGGTGGTGGTCCGTGCCCGCTCCACACCCTGCTGGAGCTTGGTGTTGTTGTCCTCGATGAGGCCCATCGACAGGTAGGCCTGCACGGTGACCGCGATCTGGGTGGCCACGTCCTGGCGGCGCTGGCGCACGGCGAACAGCACGTCCCGCTCGAGGGCGTCGGCCTCGGCGGCCTTCCCCTCGGCGCGGGTCTGCTCCGCCCGGCGCACGGCGCGGTCGTCCAGCAGGCTCAGCAGGTAGGAGGCCTTCTTCAGCGCGGCGAGGTCGTCCCACAGCGCGCGGCGCTCCACGGCCAGCTCGGCGTTGTCCTTCTGCAGCATCTCCTGACCGCGGCCGAGCGCGCCGAGCACCTGGTCGAGCTGATCCTGGTTGGTCTCGAAGCCGCGGAAGTACCGCTTGGCCATGTTGCGGCCGGGCAGCCAGCCCAGCGCCTTGTCCGCGAAGGTCTCCTCCTTCGGGGCGAGATCCTCCATGGTGGTGCGCAGCTCGGAGAGCGACTTCGCGACCGACTCCTGGGCGTTGCCCTTCTCCTTCGACTCCCGCAGCGACTGCTGCATGAAGCGGGAGGAGGTCTGGCTGGTGCGCTCGAAGGTGCGCCGCGCGACCGCGCCGAGCGCGTTGACCTGCGCGGTGTACTCCTGGGAGTGAGGGTTCAGCTGCGCGACCTGCTCGACCCAGGCGTCGGCCCTCTGTTCGAGCTCGGCCTGCTGCTCGGCGGGGACGTCCGGCAGCATCGCGCCGGCCTGGTCGTCCTCGACCGACTCGACGGGCTCGGCGGGAGTGATCTCCTGGGCGGGTGTGGGCGGCTCGAGCGTGGTCATCAGTGCCTCCTGGGCGATTGTCAGGTGGGAGTGTTCGGGGTGGCGGTCAGACGTCGATGATGGGGTTCAGGTGCTGGTCGGCGAAGCGGGTGCGCAGGAACTCGGCGTGCACCTCGAGGGACCGGGAGACCCCGCCGACGATGTCGGCCTCGATCTGCTCCACCCCCTCGGCCAGCACGTTCAGCTGCTGGTCGACGCTCTCGAGGCTCGCCAGCGCCTCCTGCCGGGCGGAGCCGGCGAAGGTCTGCAGGAAGCCGATGGTGTCGCTCGCCGCATCCAGCAGCTCGGGCACATAGCGGCAGGCGATCCCCTCGAGCATCATCACCTCGGAGGCCGAGGGGCGCAGGGACTGCAGCTGCTCGGTGCCCACGAGCGCGTCGATCCGGGTGAGCAGGGCGTCCACGTCGGTGAGCACCAGCGCGGCCGACGGCGCGCTGCTGGCCTGCGAGCGCAGCTGCGCGACCCGTCCGCGGGTGCGCTCATCGGCGGCCAGGATCTTCTCGAGCACCTCCCGGGTGCTGTCCGGCACCGACGCATCCAGCACCGGGCGCTCCGCGGAGTCGCGGCGCGGGGTGTTGAGCAGCGCACCGCTGCCGCCGAGGGTCACCACGCCCACGCCCGCCGCGGCGCCGAGCGCGAGCAGGGGGCCGAGGAGCCCGGTGCCGAGCCCGACGGCGAGGGTGAGGACCGCGGCGAGCCCGCCCAGCAGCACCGGCGCCCCGAAGCGCACCAGCGGAGAGCGGCGGGGGTGGCCGACGGCACGGGAGGTGGGGGAGTGGACCTTCCCCTCGAGGGGCTTCTCGATCGGTCCCCACAGGTCGCGGCGCTCGGCGGTCGCCTTCCACGGCAGGTCGACGTCGCCGGGGGCTGTCTGCGGGGAGGATGCTGAGGCGCTCCGCGGCGGCGTGCCCTGGGCGCCGGACGGGGGAGAAGCGGGCGCGAAGGGATCCGGGAACCGGTTGGTCCCGCTGGTCGGCTGCTGGGCCGACGGATCGTGCTCTGCGCTCATTGGTCCCCGCTGTCCTGCCCGAGAGGGTGACGGGGCACGGTGCGGCGGGAGCGGTCCACGGACGTTCCCGCTCTCGTGCAGGCGCCCCGTCAGGGCGTGCGAACAGGTTATCGCGCAGCGCTGGACATCGGCCGAGGGTTTCTCGGGCGTGTGCTCAGTGCGGTAACGGCAGCTCGGACGGACAACTGCGCACTCACCCCTGCGGCACGGACTCCCAGCGCCGCGAGGCCGCCGAGCGCACCACGGCCTCGCAGATCTCCGCCGCGGAGAGCCCGTCGGCCGCATTCGGCGCGAGGTGCGTGCCGCGCGTGACGTCGGAGAGGAACGAGGCGGCCTCGATGGTCTTGAGATCGTCGAAGCTCATGGGGATGCCCGGGCCGGGCTGGAAGCGGGCGTAGTCGCCGTGGCCGGGGGCGGCCAGCACTGTGGTGTAGCCGTGCTCGGTGCCGCCCTCGCCGATCATCACCTCGAACTCGTTCATGCGGGTGAAGGACCAGCGCGCCGAGCCCTCGGTGCCGAACACCTCCAGGGCGTAGTCGCTGCGGTGGCCGCGCGCCACGCGGGAGGATTCCAGGGTCGCGTGCGCCCCGCCGGAGAGGGTGGCGAGCGCGGCCACCCAGTCCTCGTTCTGCACCGGGCCGCGCTCGTCGCCGACCTCGAAGCCGCCGTGGCCCACCCCGAGCTTGGTGGGGATCGGACGGTCGGGGAGGAAGATGTCCGAGGTGGCGGTGACCTCGGTGAGACGCTGCCCGGTGACGTGCTGGACGAGGTCCGCGCCGTGGGAGAGCAGATCCCCGATCACGCCGCTGCCGCCCTTGTCGCGGTCGTAGCGCCAGGTCAGCGGGCCATCGGGGGAGGAGGCGTAGTCGGCGTTCAGCCAGCAGCGCACGTTCGTGATCCGGCCCAGCCGGCCGCTCGCGATCAGCTCGCGCAGGTGGGCGACGGCGGGCGCGTGGCGGTAGTTGAAGCCGACGGCGGTCGCGACCCCGACGCCACCGTTCGCGGCGGCCGCCGCATCATGGATCTCGCGGGACTGCGCCGCGGAGACGCCCATCGGCTTCTCGATCCAGAACGGCTTCCCGGCCCGGGCCGCGGCGACGGCGAAGTCGCGGTGCAGGAAGTTCGGCGAGCAGATCGAGACTGCCTCGACCTCGGGATCGGCGAGCACCTCCTCGATGCCGGCCACCGCCTTCTCGAAGCCGAACTGCTCCACGGCCGCCTGCTGGTTCTCCGGGACCGGGTCCGCCGCGACCACGAGGCGGGGACGGATCCCCAGCTCCGGGAAGCGGGAGGGGAGTCGCTGGTAGGAGGAGGCGTGCAGGCGCCCCATCCAGCCCAGGCTCACCAGGCCGATGCCGATCTCTCGCATGCGCGTGCTCCTTCGTCGGGTGTTCGTCGTCGGCCCCGGTGCGCAGCACCCGTCGGCCCGGTGCTCAGCGGCCGCCGAGCTCCTTCTGGATCCGCTCGCGCATCCGCACGTTGATCGCGTCGGCCTCCTCCTCCCAGCCGAACACGCAGACGGAGACGGGCCCGTCGTACTCGCGCTCGCGCAGATAGGCGAAGGCGGAGTCCCAGTCGATCTCGCCGTTGCCGATCTCGTTGTGCTGGTGAATGCGGGCGTCGACCCCGGGCGGGTTCATGATGTAGCGGTTGCCCACGTTCGCGGTGTGGTCGAAGACGTCCGCGATGTGCAGGTGCTTCAGCCGGTCCCCGGCGTAATCCATCATCTCCCGCGGGTCACGGGCACCCTGGCCCAGGTGGTAGGCGTGCGGGAAGCAGAACTCGTAGTTCAGCCAGTCGCGGTCCACCCCGCGGATCACCTGCACCGCCCGGTCGTTCTCCTCGACGAAGTCGTAGGGGTGCGCCTCGATCGTGCACTCCAGCCCGTACCTCTCGAAGACGGGGATCAGCTCCTCCATCGACCGGTAGAACTGCGCCTCGCTCTGGCGGGCGCGGCGGGGGTCCCCGGAGAACTCGGTGGCGATCAGCGGCACCTCGAGGGCGTCGGCGATCTCCAGCAGCCGTCGCCAGTTGCGCACCTGCGCCTGGCGCTCCTGCTCGTCGGGGGAGGCCCAGTCGAACACCGGGTTCAGGGTCCAGATCTTCACGCCGGTCTCGGCCATCGCGGCCTTCACCTCGGCGATCTGGTGACGGTCCACCTTGGGGTGGTGGTGCCACTCGTGGAAGTCGGCGCGCGGTGAGAGCTCGAGGTACTCGAAGCCCAGCTCAGCAGCCTTGCGCAGCTCGCCCGCGACCGAGAGGTGCGGGTGGTACATCGACGGGTCCAGCAGGATCTTCACCATCTCGGGCTCCTCACTTGATGCCGAGGCCGCATTCGGCCAGGAACTCGCGGGTGGCGATCGCGTTGGGCAGCGGGAGCCCCGGCTCGCAGGGGTAGAGGTCCTGCTCGCAGATCACGTACAGCTCCTTGTCGAGCGTCGCGAGCTTCGCGACCAGGTCCCGCATGTCCGGCAGGCCCTTCGGCGGGCACACCGAGGCGCCCTTGGCGACCGCCTCGCCGAAGGGCCAGTCCTTCTCATGCGCCTCGCGGGTTCTGTCCGGGTCGAAGGCCTTGATGTGCACGTATCCGATGCGCTCGGGGTACTCGTCGATCATCGAGATCGGGTCGCCGCCGCCGTAGACGATGTGCCCGGTGTCCAGGCAGAAGCTCACCAGCTCCGGGTCGGTCGCCTCGAACACGCGGGCGATCTCCTCCGGGGTCTCGATGTGGGAGTCGCCGTGGGGGTGCAGCACCATCGTGAGCCCGTAGTCCTGCTTCATGATGCGACCCAGCTCGTTGGCGTTGGTGACGTACCGCTTCCACGCCTCGCCGGTCAGCTCCCGGTCGTCGGTGAACTGCCAGGTCTTCTCGTCGCGGTACATCGGCGGCAGGTGCACCATGTACTCCGCGCCCACGGCCGCATGGGTCTCGGCGATCGTGCGGAAGGTCCGCTCGGTCTCCGCCCAGGCCTCCTCCTTGTGCAGGATCCCCCAGCCGGTGCCGGCGACGACCCGGAAGCCGTGCTCGTCCATGACGGATCGCAGCTGCTTCGCGTCCTTCGGGAAGTAGCCCCACGGCCCGGTCTCCATGACGGAGAAGCCGGCCTCGGCCATCTCGCCGAGCGCGGTGCGCCAGGGGATCTGCTTCTCGTCCTCGGGGAACCACACGCCCCACTGGTCGGGGCACACCCCGATCGTGAGCTTGTCGAACGGGGCCTCGGGATTGCGGGACGTGTCGAGGCGCTCGGGAGCAGTGGTCATGCGGGCTTCTCCTTCGACGTGCGGGATGCCTGGTGGGCTGGTGTGTGGCTGGTGGCTGGTGGCTGGTGGCTGGTGGCTGGTGGCTGGTGGCTGGTGGCGGGCGGCGGGTGTGGCGGCGGCGGTGGCGGAGGTGGCGGCGGTGGGTGTGGCGTCGGCCTCGGCCCGACCTCGGGGATTGCTTCGATCTGAGCCACTTCGGAGCCGAAACTGGTTCAGATCGAAGCATTTCTACGCGAGGTGCCGCGTGCAGCGCCGGGGTCAGTCGTGGGTCGGGAAGCTCATCGAGGCGTCGACGGTCTCGTTCTGGGAGGGCCAGCGGGTGGTGACGGCCTTCTGGCGGGTGTAGAAGCTGACGCCCTCGGGTCCGTGGGCGTGGTGCTCGCCGAACAGGGAGTCGTTCCAGCCGCCGAAGGAGTAGTAGCCCACGGGGGTGGGGATCGGGACGTTGATGCCGATCATCCCCACCTGGATCTCGTCCTCGAAGCGGCGGGCGTAGTGGCCGGAGTCGGTGAAGATCGCGGTGCCGTTGCCGAAGGGGGAGGAGTTCACCAGGGCGATCGCCTCGTCGAAGTTGTTCACGTGCATCACCACCAGCACCGGCCCGAACACCTCGTCGGTGTAGGTGGGGTGGTCGGCGGGAAGGTCCGTGATGACCGTCGGGCCCACGAAGTTGCCGTTCTCGTGGCCCTCGACGACCAGGCCGCGACCGTCGACCACGATCGTGGCGCCGGCCTGCTCGGCCTCATCGGTCATGCGGATCACGCGCTCGCGGGCATCCGGGGTGATCACCGGCGGCATATCGGTCGCCGGGTCATCACCCGGGCCCACCACCAGCTTCTTCGCCTCGGCGGTGATCGCGGCGACGAACGCGTCATGCGCATCACCCACGGTGACCGCGACCGGCACGGCCATGCAGCGCTCACCCGCGGAGCCGAACGCGCCGGAGGCGACCTGACCGGCGGCGAACTCGATGTTCGCATCCGGCATGATCACGGCGTGGTTGTTCGCCCCGCCGAGGGCCTGGACCCGCTTCCCGGCCGCGGACGCGGTGGCGTGGACATGCCGGGCGATCGGGGTGGAGCCCACGAACGACACCGCGGAGACGCCATCGTGCGTGGACAGCGCATCGACCACGGTCTTCCCGCCGTGGACCACCTGGAACACACCCGTGGGCAGTCCGGCCTCCTGGTAGAGGCGGGCGACGATGTTCGAGGCCGAGGGGTCCCGCTCGGAGGGCTTGAGGATGAACGCGTTGCCGGTCGCGATCGCGACCGGGTGCATCCAGAACGGCACCATGGCCGGGAAGTTGAACGGGGTGATCCCGGCGACCACACCGAGGGGCTGGCGCAGGGTGTGCGCGTCGACCCCGGTGGAGACGTTCGCGGAGAACCCGCCCTTGAGGTCCTGGGTGATCGAGGTCGCGAACTCCAGAGTCTCCAGGCCGCGAGCGATCTCGCCCTTCGCGTCACCGATCGTCTTGCCGTGCTCGCGGGAGATGACCTGGGCGATCTCGTCGGTGTGCTCGATCATCAGCTCACGCATGCGGTAGAGGATCTGGGTGCGCTTGGCCAGCGACGTCCTGCCCCACTCCTTCTGCGCGGCCGCGGCGACCTGCACCGCCCGGTCGACGGTCGAGGCGTCCCCCAGATGCAGGGTGCCGACCTCCGCACCGGTGGCAGGGTTCATGATCGGCTGCGTGCTGCCGGTGGTCCCGGCCTCCTCGCGGCCGTCGATCCAGTGCGTGATCTCGTATCCCATGGGTCTCTCCTCGGGTGAGCGGGTGATGTGGGGGCGGCCGACGTCTCGGGCCGGGGTGTCAGAGGTAGTGGCGCTGCGGGGACTGCTTGTCCTCGTAGACGCCGCGGGCGGTCCGGGTGGACTCGAGGGTCGAGACCTCCGAGACCGGCACGTCCCACCAGCCGTTGCCGGGCGGGTGCGGCCCGTACAGGTTCGTGTTGACCACGATCGCGGTGGCCTCGCTCGAGGCCTCGGCGCGGCGGTACGCCTCGCGGAAGGATTCGGTGTCGGAGACCTCCTGGACCTCGACGCCGTAGGAGCGGATGTTGGCCGGGATGTCCAGCGGCACCAGAGCGCCGTCGAGCAGTCCCGACTTCTCGTCGCGCATGCGGTACTTGGTGCCGAAGCGCTGGCTGCCGTGCGACTCGGACAGCGAGCCGATGGAGGACCAGCCGTGGTTCTGGAGGATCACCAGGATGACCTTCACGCGCTCCGAGACGATCGTGGCGATCTCCTGCGGAGCCATCTGGAAGGTGCCGTCGCCGATGATCGCGACCACCTCCGAGTCGGGGGCGGCCATCTTCGCGCCGAGCGAGGCCGGCAGCTCGTAGCCCATGCACGAGTAGCCGTACTCCAGGTGGTACTGCAGCGGCGAGCGTGCCTTCCACAGCGCCTGCAGGTCACCGGGCATGGACCCGGCGGCGTTGATGACGATGTCCTCATCGCCCATCATCTCGTTGAGCGCTCCGAAGATCTCGGTCTGGGCGGGCAGCTCCTGGTCGTGCGGGGCGAAGCAGGGCTCGATCAGCCGCTCCCACTCGGCGCGCAGGGCGCGGGCGCGCTCGGCATGCGCGGCGGGTGCTCGATAGTCGGCGGCCGACGGGGCGGTGTCGGGTGCGGCCGACTCTTCGGCGGCGCCGGTCCCGGTCGCGTCGGGCCCGTGTGCGTCAGTGCCCGCGAGTGCCCCGCGCAGGGCGTCGAGCCCGGCGCGGGCATCGGTGACGACCATGGTCGCGGAGTGCTTGGCGGCGTCGAACGCCTTGACGTTGAGGTTCACGAACCGCACATCGGGGTTCTGGAAGGCGGTGTGGGAGGCGGTGGTGAAGTCCGTGTAGCGGGTGCCCACGCCGATCACGACGTCGGCCTCGGCGGCGAGCTCGTTGGCGGCGTTGTTGCCGGTGGAGCCGACGCCGCCGATGCACAGCGGATGGTCGGCGCTGAGCGCGCCCTTGCCGGCCTGGGTGTCGAGCACCGGGATGGAGGTGGCATCGGCGAAGGCCGCCAGCGCCTCGCTCGCCTCGGAGTAGATCGTGCCGCCGCCGGCGATCAGCACCGGCCTCCTCGCGGAGCGGATCACCTCGGCCGCGCGCTCGAGCGCGGCGGGCTCGGGCACCGGGCGGGCCACGTGCCAGGTGCGCTCGCGGAAGAACTCCAGCGGCCAGTCGAAGGCCTCGGCCTGCACGTCCTGCGGCAGGGAGAGGGTCACCGCGCCGGTCTCGGCCGGGTCGGTGAGCACGCGCATGGCCTGGAGCGCGGCGGGGATCAGCTGCTCGGGCCGTGAGATGCGGTCGAAGTAGCGCGAGACGGGGCGGAAGGCGTCGTTGACGGAGACGTCCCCGCCGGTCTCGTCCTCGAGCTGCTGCAGCACCGGGTCGACGGTGCGGGTGGCGAAGATGTCGCTGGGCAGGATCAGCACGGGGATGCGGTCGATGGTGGCCAGCGCCGCGCCGGTGAGCATGTTCGTGGAGCCGGGGCCGATCGAGGCGGTGCAGGCGAAGGTCTGCAGGCGGTTCTTCGTCCGGGCGTAGGCGACGGCCGTGTGCACCATGTTCTGCTCGTTGCGCGCCATGTGGAACGGCATCGCCGCTTCCCCGTCGGCCGGATCCTGAGCGTTCTGGAGCAGCGCCTGGCCGAGCCCGGCGACGTTGCCGTGGCCGAAGATCCCGAAGGTGCCGGGGATGAAGCGCTCGCGGAGGCCGTCGCGCTCGGCGTACTGGACGGTCAGGAACCGCACCAGTGCCTGGGCGACGGTCAGGCGGACGGTGCCGACGGGGCGGGGCATCCCCGCGGGGTGGGTGCTCCCGGCGGGACGCGCGCTCCCGGTGGCGGTCGGGGAGTTCTCGCTCATGCTGCCTCCGTTGTGCAGGCCCGCCGCGCAGGGCGGGACATGGGTGGCACCGTCGGACGCGGTCCACTCGACGGTGAGTTCGTCAGGCACCAGCATGGACCTCCGACGAGGCCATGTCAAGACATTGTCCTGACAAGAGATTCTCGCGCCTCCGCCCTGGGTGCAGGGGATTCTCCAGGCTCCGCGGGTCGACCACCTCTTCCCTGGCATGAAGATCGTGTGCTAGCTTGCCGCCAAGTCCGCATGACTCGGCCTATAAGACCGAACAATTCATGATTCCCGGCAAGCTTAGGCCTGACAAAGTGTCCGGTCGCCGTGGCACCGGGAACGGCCCACCCACCGCGCAGGAACCGGCACGGCATCGCATCGCCGCCGGCACCGCGCACCGACGCCCCGGCGTCGGACTCAGGTTCCAAGGAGGGAACATGAGCTCCACCCCCACAGCGGAGACCGCCCGGATACGAGAACTGGTGCGCTCGACACCCGCCTCCGGCCCCAAGCGCTCCATCGGCCTGCTCGCCGTCGTCGCCTGCCTCGGCGGCTTCCTGTTCGGCTACGACACCGGCGTCATCTCCGGCGCCCTGCCCTACATGCTCATGCCCGAGGCCGCCGGAGGCCTCGAGCTGACCTCCCTCGAGGAGGGGCTGATCGGCGGCATCCTGCTGCTGGGCTGCGCCGTCGGCGCCGTCGTCGGCGGCCGGATGTCCGACCTCTACGGCCGCCGCCACAACATCCTGCTGCTGGCCGGGGTGTTCTTCGTCGGCGCCGTGGGCTGTGCGCTGGCACCGAACCTCACCGTCATGTACCTCGCCCGCTTCGTGCTGGGCCTGGCCGTGGGCGGCGCCTCCACCACGGTGCCCGTCTACCTCTCCGAATCCGCTCCCAAGGAGCAGCGCGGCATGCTGGTGGCCGTCGACCAGCTGATGATCGTCACCGGCCAGTTCGCCGCCTTCGTCATGAACGCGATCATCGCCTCGATCCAGGGCGGCCCGACCGCCGAGGTCGCGAGCGACCCCTCCGGCACGTACCAGGCCGGCGAGAGCGTCGGCTGGGACACCCTCGCCGCGATCGGCGGCGTCACCGTCGCCGACGGCAACGGCCATGCCTGGCGCTGGATGCTGGCGATCTGCTCCCTGCCCGCGATCGCGCTGTGGATCGGGATCCGCATGATGCCCGAGTCCGCCCGCTGGCACGTGCGCCGCGGCGAGCTCGCCGCGGCGATCGGCTCGCTCAAACGGATCCGTGTCGAGGGCAAGCACGACGTCGTCGTCGAGGTCGCCGAGATGGCGGACAACCAGCGGCAGGAGGAGAAGCGCGAGAAGCTCAGCCTGGGCCACGCGATCAAGGTCCCGTGGCTGCGCTCGATCATCATCTTCGGCGGCATCTTCGCGATCCTCCAGCAGCTCACCGGCGTGAACACGATGATGTACTACGCCCCGCGGGTGCTGATGGCGGCCGGCTTCGACGCGCAGGCCTCGATCATCCTCAACGTCTTCACGGGCCTCGCCTCGGTGATCGGCTCGACCCTCGGCCTGCTCGCGCTGCGCCGCTTCGGCCGACGCCAGGTGCTGCTGGTGGGCCAGACGATCCTCACCCTCTCCCTGATCGCGATGACCGCGATCTTCCTGCTCGGGATCAACCCCTATATCGATGCCTCCGGCGCCGTCTCCGAGGACATCCCCGGCTTCGTGCCGTACCTCGTGGTGGTCGTGATCGTGCTGTTCATGCTCGGCATGCAGGCGGGCCCCGGCCCGGTGATGTGGGTGATGCTCTCGGAGATCTTCCCCAATGCGATCCGTGGCGCCGCCAACGGCTTCGCCGTGATGATCCTGTGGATCGCCAACATGGTCGTCACCTTCACGTTCCCGCTGATGATGTCCGGGCTCGGCCCGGTGCTCACCTACGGGATCTACGCCGCCATCAACATCTTCGCCGTGATCTGGTACTTCGTGCGGATCCCGGAGACCAAGAAGTTCACCCTCGAACGCATCGAATGGGAGTTCCGCGAGGCCGGCGGCGTGATCCGCCTGCGCTGATCCCCTGGCCGACGCTGCTCGCCACGCTCGTCGCACGATCCGCCCGCCCCGTCGCAGGGTCGGCCCCGCCGCAGAGCTGGCAGATTCCCCGCTGAGCACCGTCCGACCCCCGAAAGCTCTCTCCGACCCCCGAAAGGACCCTCACCATGACCTCCGCTCCGCTCTCCGTCGCCGTGATCGGCGCCGGCATGGCCGGCAGGACCCACGCGAACGCCTGGCGTCAGGCCGGCACCGTCTACGACCTCGGGCTGCCGCCGGTGCGGCTCGCCACCATCGCCGACGCGCACCTGCCCTTCGCCGAGGACGCCGCCGCCCGCTACGGCTACGAGCGCGCCGTCGGCGACTGGCGCGAGGTCGCGGGTGATGACTCGATCGACATCGTCTCGATCGTGGTGGGCAATGCGCTGCACCGCGAGATCGCCGAGGCCATGGCCGCGGCCGGCAAGCACGTGCTGTGCGAGAAGCCCCTGGCGGGCACCCTCGAGGATGCCGAGGCGATGGCCGCCCTCGAGCAGGAGCACCCGGACCTGGTGCTCGCCACCGGGTACACCTTCCGCCGCAACGCCGGCATCGCGATGCTCGCCAAGCTCGCCGAGGAGGGCGCGCTCGGCGAGGTCGCCCACCTCGACGCCCGCTACTGGTGCGACTACGGCGCCGACGAGAACGTGCCGATGGCCTGGCGCTACAAGGGGCCGATGGGCTCGGGTGCGCTCGGAGACGTCGGCTCCCACCTGGTCGACTCCGCCGAGCTGATCCTCGGCCCGCTGGTCGAGGTCTCCGGGGCGCAGCTGGTGCAGACCATCACCGAGCGTCCCGTCGCCAGCGGCGCCGTCGCCGGCGGGCGCGGAGTCGCGGCCGCCTCCGACGCCCCGAAGGAGAAGGTGGAGAACGACGACGTCGCCACCTTCACCGCCCGCTTCGCCTCGGGCGCGGCCGGCACCTTCTCGGTCTCCCGCGTGGCCCGCGGCCTGCCCAACTACAAGGCCCTCACGGTGCTGGGCACCGGCGGCACCGCGAGCTGGTCCCTGGACCGCACCGGCGAGATCCAGATCGCCGACGGGTCCTCGCCGGCCGGGCTCGGCGGCCTGCGCCAGGTGCTCGTCAACCCCGAGTTCCCCTACTTCGGCAACGGCTCCTCGATGGCCTTCGGCGGCGTGGGCCTGAACCAGATCGAGCAGTTCACCTACCAGGCCCACGCCTTCCTGCAGCAGGTCGCGGGCATCACCGAGGGGGCGCTGCCGCGCTGCGCGAGCTTCACCGACGGCTACCGCCAGATGCGCATCCTCGACGCCGTCGCCCGCTCCGCCGCCGAGGGCGGCGCGGCCATCACGATCGACTGACCGCCCCGCCGCTCGTCGGCCGCGCACCCCTCGCACAGATCCCGAAAGGAACCCCGCCATGGCCTTCACCTACGGCGCATACACCGCCTGCCTGCAGGACCGCACCCTCGAGGAGGCGCTCGACGTGCTCGCCCGGGCGGGTCTGAGCGGCGCGGAGATCAACACCGGCGGGTTCATCCCCGCGCCCCACGCCCACGTCGACCTCCTGCTGTCGAGCGAGCGGGCCCGCGCCGACTACCTGACGATCTTCGACGCCCAGGGCATCGCCCTGACCGGCCTCACCGTCTCCGGTAACCCGCTGTCCCCACTGCCCACCGAAGGACTCCCGCACGCTCACGACCTGCGCCGCACCATCGAGCTCGCCGGAAAGCTCGGGATCCGCGACGTGGTCGCCATGTCCGGCACCCCCGGCACCGATCCCGGCGCCCGCTACCCCGCCTGGATCGTGAACCCCTGGAACGGCATCGACCTGGAGATCCTGGACTACCAGTGGTCCGTCGCCGTGCCCTTCTGGAAGGAGATCGACGCGCTCGCGCGGGAGCATGACGTGCAGGTCGCCCTCGAGATGCACCCCCGCAACCTCGTGTTCTCCCCGCCGACCTTCGAGCGGTTCGTCGAGCTCGTCCGGCCGACGAACATCGGTGTGAACCTCGACCCCTCGCACCTGTTCTGGCAGCAGATGGATCCGATCGCCTGCATCGAGCGGCTGGGCACGCACATCACCCACGTCCATGCCAAGGACGCCGCTGTGCTCCCGGGCGCCGCGGTGCGCGGCGTGCTCGACACCGCCTTCGACCCCGTCCCCGAGGACCCGGCGCAGCGCACCCCCACCGGCATCGGCCACCACTGCTCCACCTGGCCGGAGGACCCGGCCTGGCGATTCGTGGCCCTCGGCGACGGGCGCACCGCGCTCGGGGAGCACGACGCGGACTACTGGGCCCGGTTCCTGGGGGCCCTGGCGGCCGTGAACCCGGATCTGAACATCAACATCGAGCACGAGGACGCCGCCTTCGGCAACGTCGAGGGACTCGAGCGGGGTGCCCGCACCCTGCTGGCCGCCGCCGAGCGCGCCGGCGCCTGACCCGGCCACGACAAAGGACCCTGATATGCCTCTCGTCCGCATCACCCAGCACGACGTCCGCACCCCCGAGCAGTCCCGCCAGATGGCCGACATCGTCCAGGAGGTCATGCTCG
The DNA here is from genome assembly GCF_036379615.1 of Brachybacterium sp. Taxonomy (GTDB): domain Bacteria; phylum Actinomycetota; class Actinomycetes; order Actinomycetales; family Dermabacteraceae; genus Brachybacterium. Next base: position 133,748 of record NZ_DASVGJ010000052.1, on the reverse strand, counting down.
AGCTGTTCGACGCCCCGCCCGGCGACCGCTACCAGATCGTGGAGGCCCTGCCGGTCGGCTCGATCATCGCCGAGGACACCGGGCTCGGCATCGAGCGCAGCGACGGCGTGGTCATCGTCCACGTCACCCAGCAGGGCCGCAGCACCGAGCAGAAGACGGCCATCTACGCCGCGCTCGCCGAGCGCCTCGCGGCCGCAGGGCTGGTGCGGCCGGAGGACCTCATCGTCTCGGTGGTCCACAACGACCGCGAGGACTGGTCCTTCGGTCACGGCCGCGCACAGTTCCTCACCGGCGAGCTGTGAACAGCACTGCCAGACATTGACCGCCATTTGTCTGGACAAAGACTGATGCTCGTGGGATCATGGGAGCATCCGCCGGACCGTCGGGCACGGCAGCAGTCACACACGGCACCGACCCAGGTTTTTCGACGCAGGGAGGCATGGAGACCCATGGCAGCAGACCTCGACATCATCACGTTCGGACGCAGCGGCGTCGATATCTACCCCTTGGAGATCGAGAAGGGGCTCGAGGACATCTACAGCTTCGGCAAGTTCCTCGGGGGCAGCCCCATGAACGTCGCCGTCGCGGCGGCGCGGCTCGGCCACCAGCCCGGAGTGATCACCGGCGTGGGCGATGATCCCTTCGGCCGGTACGTGGTCAAGGAGATGGAGCGGCTGGGGGTCGCGAGCCGATTCGTGGTGAAGAACGACGAACTCAACACCCCGATCACCCTGTGCGAGATCTTCCCTCCGGACGACTTCCCGCTGTACTTCTACCGCAAGCCCAGCGCCCCGGACCTGCAGGTCGCTCCCGAGCACCTCGATCTCGAGGCCATCAGGGACGTCCCACTGTTCTGGTTCTCCGGCACCGGCCTGTCCGAGGAGCCCAGCCGCTCCGCGCACTTCGCCGCGCTCGAGGCCCGCGGCCGCACCGCGCACACCGTCTTCGACCTCGACTACCGGCCGATGTTCTGGTCCAGCCCCGGCGAGGCCCGCGAGCAGTACCGCGAGGCCCTGAAGCACACCACCGTCGCCGTCGGCAACAAGGAGGAGTGCGAGGTCGCCGTCGGGGAGACCGAGCCCGAGCGGGCGGCCGACGCGCTGCTCGAGGCGGGCGTGCAGATCGCGATCGTCAAGCAGGGCCCCCGAGGCGTGCTCGGCAAGACCGCCGACGAGCACGTGGTGGTCGCCCCGAACCTCATTCAGGTGATCAACGGCCTCGGCGCCGGCGACAGCTTCGGCGGCTCGCTCTGCCACGGCCTGCTCACCGGCCAGTCCCTCGAGGAGACGCTCACCCGCTGCAACGCGGCCGGCGCCATCGTCACCAGCCGCCTGGAGTGCTCGACCGCGATGCCCACCACCGAGGAGATCGACCTGCTCATCGGGGGCGGCGACCCCAACCACGGGCAGACGGTCGACCAGATGCTCAGCGCCCTGCGCAGCCGCGGCACGGTCGGGGCGGAGCAGGCATGAGCGCCAGCACCGCCTCCACCGACCTCACCGCCGGCACCACGGCGTCGGCCGGCACCACGGCGTCGGCCGGTTCCACGGAGTTCGTCTCCACCTACGAGGACGTCACGAGGGTCCGCATCGAGGATCCGGGCCGCTTCGCCCGCCTCGCCGCGACCCGTCGGCGGCGCACCGTCGCCGACACCGACGGCACCATGATGATCATCGCCGCGGACCATCCCGCGCGCGGCGCCCTGGGCGTCGGCGCGCGGGGCCAGGCGATGGCCAGCCGCACCGAGCTGCTGGACCGGATGCGCGAGGCGCTCGCCGTGCCCGGGGTGGACGGGGTGCTCGGCACCGCCGACATCCTCGAGGACCTGCTGGTGATGGGCGCCCTGGAGGACAAGGTCGTGTTCGCCTCGATGAACCGCGGCGGGCTGCAGGGCGGCTCCTGGGAGATCGAGGACCGCTTCACCGCCTACGACGCGGCGTCGATCAAGGCGGCCGGCTTCGACGGCGGGAAGATGCTCACCCGCATCGACCTCGACGACGACCGCACCTCCTTCATCCTCGAGGCCAGCGCGCACGCCGTCACCGACCTCGCCCGCCACGAGCTGATCGCGATGGTCGAGCCGTTCCTGTCCTCCCGCCCCGGCGGGCCCGGCACGAAGGTCATCAACGACCTCTCCCCGGAGGCCGTCATCAAATCCATCCACATCGCCCAGGGGCTCGGCGCCACCAGCGCCTACACCTGGTTGAAGCTGCCGGCGGTGGAGGACATGGAGCGCGTCATGGACGCGACCACCATGCCCACCCTGATCCTCGGGGGCGACCCCGCGGACGACGATCCCGAGACCCTGCGGGCCACCTGGAAGCGCGCCCTGGATCGCCCGAACGTGCGCGGGCTGGTCGTCGGCCGCACCCTGCTGTACCCGGCCGGGGATGATGTCACCGCGGCGGTGCGCGCCTCGGTCGACATGATCCGCTGACCGGCCCCTCGAGAGGAGAGCAGCATGACCACGAACGAGCAGTTCCACCTGCCCGCCGGCTCCACCGGTCGCGGCAGCTACGAGACGATCATCGACCCCGGTGCGCGCGAGGGCTGGGTCCACACCGGTCTGCGCGTGCTCGCCCTCGCGCCCGGCGACAGCGAGGTCGTCACCGCGAACGGCGTCGAGGCGATGATCGTGCCGCTGAACGGCGGCTGCGAGGTCTCCGTCGGCGGCGAGACCCACGCGCTGCGGGGCCGTGAGGACGTGTTCGCCTCCGCGACCGACGTGCTCTACGTGCCCGTCGGCTCCCAGTTGACCATCGCCTCCGCCGGTGGTGGCCGCTTCGCGCTCGCCACGGCCGTGGCCACCGGCAACCATCCGGTCGCCCTGATCCGGGCCGAGGACGTCCCGGTCGAGATCCGCGGCGGCGGGACCATGACCCGCAAGGTCCGCAACTTCGGCACCGTCGGCGTGTTCGACCAGATGGACAGTCTCATCGCCTGCGAGGTCATCACCCCCGGCGGCAACTGGTCCAGCTACCCCGCGCACAAGCACGACGAGACGATCGACGACGGCGAGCATCGCGAATCGGAGCTCGAGGAGATCTACTACTACGAGATCCAGCCCGCCCCCGGCGGGACCCCGGGCTTCGGCTTCCACCAGACCACCGCCAGCGACGATGACAAGCCCATCGACGTGCTCACCGAGGTGCGCAGCGGCGATGCCGTCCTGGTGCCGCACGGCTGGCACGGGCCCTGCGCCGCCGCCCCCGGGCACGACATGTACTACCTCAACGTCATGGCCGGCCCCGAGGCGGAGCGGGCCTGGAACATCACCGACCATCCCGAGCAGACCTGGGTGCGCGGCACCTGGGAGACGGCCGGGATCGACCCCCGACTCGAAGGAGAGACCCGATGACCGCAGAGCAGTCAGCACCCCCGCAGGACATCCGCGTCGGCATCATCGGCGTGGGCCGGATGGGCGCCGACCACGTCGAACGCATCTCCCGCCGCACCAAGGGCGCCCGCATCAGCGTGATCAGCGACTACCTGCGCGAGACCGCCGAGGCGGTCTCCGCCACCGCCCCCGGCTCCCGCGTCGTGGACACCCCGGAGGAGGTCATCGCGGCCGACGACGTCGACGCCGTCCTCATCGCGAGCCCCGGCCAGTTCCACCGCGAACAGGTGCTGGCCTGCATCGCGGCCGGGAAGCCCGTGCTGTGCGAGAAGCCGCTGGCGATGAACTCCGCGGACGCCTTCGACGTGGTGCGCGCCGAGCACGAGGCCGGCCGCGCCTCCGTGTCGCTCGGCTTCATGCGCCGCTTCGATGCCGGCTACGGCGAGCTGAAGGACGCGCTCGAGGCAGGCGACCTCGGCGCCCCGCTGCTGCTGAACTGCAAGCACCGCAACGCCTCGGTGCTGCCCGGCTTCACCGACACCCACATGGTCTACGACTCGGCCGTGCACGAGATCGACGCGATCTCCTTCTTCCTCGAGGAGCCCGCGGTCTCGGTCCAGACGGTCATGCCGCGCAGCTCCGAGAAGGCGCCCGAGGGCCTGCACGACCCGCTGCTGTTCCTGTTCCGCACCGCCTCCGGCACCGTGATCACCGACGAGCTGTGGGTCAGCACCGACGCCGGCTACGAGGTGCGCACCGAGCTGGTCGGATCGCTGGGCGCGGCCACCATCGGGCAGGAGACCGGCATGGTCACCACCCAGCAGACCGGCTCCCGTTGGGGCGGTGAGGTGCCGCTGGACTTCCGGCCCCGCTTCGTCGCCGCCTACGACGCGGAGGTCCAGGCCTGGATCGCCGCAGTGGCCGACGGCTCCTTCGTCGCGCCCCGCTCGGCGACCGCCTGGGACGGATACGTCGCCGCCGCGGTGTGCGAGGCTGCCGAGCAGTCCCTCACGGCCGACGGCCCGGTCGAGGTGGCTCTGCAGAACCGGCCGGCCTGACCGGGCCGGCCCGTATCCTCTGGAGCGGACCTGCAGCGCATCAGGTCCGCTCCGCCCGCCGGTGGGACCGCATCGCAGCGGCCCGGCCCCGATCCGAAGGAGCTCGCCGTGGACCGTGAGACCACCCTCCCCGTCGATGACACCGCAGCCGATGGCACTTCCGGCGCCACCGACGCCACCGATGGCACTCCCGGCGCCACCGACGCCGACGCCACCGATGGCACTGCCGCAGCGGCCACCGCAACCGGCGCCGCAGCCGCCGCGAACGGCCCGATCACCCTCGACCTCACCGTCGACCGCGACAGCTCCACCCCGCTGTACCTGCAGCTGGCCGGAGGTATCGAGGACGCGATCCGCAGCGGCGTGCTGGGCCCCGGCAGCCGGTTGGAGAACGAGCTCGCGCTCTCCAAGCGGCTGCGCCTCTCGCGGCCGACGGTCCGCCAAGGGATCCAGGAGCTCGTGGACAAGGGCATGCTGGTGCGCAAGCGCGGCGTGGGCACCCAGGTGATCCAGGCACCGGTGAACCGCCAGGTGGCTCTGACCTCGCTGTACGACGACCTGCGTACCGCCGGGAAGGCGCCCCGCACCGAGGTGATCGAGTACCGGATCGGCCGCCCCTCGCCGGAGGCCGTGGATCGCCTGCAGCTCGCGCCGGGGGAGCAGGTGCTGGATCTGATCCGGGTGCGCTACGCGGACGACGAACCGCTGGCCGTCATGCGCAACACCATCCCCGAGCGGATCGCCCCCACCCGTGAGGCGCTCGCCGCGAACGGGCTCTACGCCTGCCTGCGCGAGGCCGGCATCACCACGGTGCTGGCTCATGAGCGGATCGGGGCGACGGTCGCCGACGAGGAGCACGCGGAGCTGCTCGACGAGGAGCTCGGCGCGGCGCTGCTGACCATGGAGCGCAAGTCCTTCGCGAACGACGGCTCCGTGGTCGAGTACGGCTTCCACGTCTACCGCGCCTCGCGCTACTCCTTCGAGGTCACGCTCGTCGACTCCTGAGCCGGCCTGCGGTTCGTGAGTCGGCCTGCGGTTCCTGAGTCGGCCTGCGGTTCCTGAGGCAGCCGGGCGCCGGTGCCGGTCATCCCGATGCCTCGACTGCCCCGGTGCCCTCGCGGGGGCGAGGAATGCGCTGATCTGAACCACTTTCGCGCCGGAAGTGGCTGAGAACCGCGCATTCCTCGCCTCGTGGCGTGCTCCCGCTCGTCGAACCGCGGGACTGCGCTCACCCCGATGGCACCGGTCATCCCGATGCCTCGACTGCCCCGGTGCCTTCGCGGGGGCGAGGAATGCGCTGATCTGAACCACTTTCGCGCCGGAAGTGGCTGAGAACCGCGCATTCCTCGCCTCGTGGCGTGCTCCCGATCGTCGAACCGCGGGACTGCGCTCACGCCGATGGCACCGGTCGTCCCGGCGCCCCCGCTGCCTCGGTGCTTTCGCGGGGGCGAGGAATGCGCTGATCTGAACCACTTTCGCGCCGGAAGTGGCTGAGAACCGCGCATTCCTCGCCTCGTCGCGTGCTTCCGCGGCGCCCCGGGGCGGGGCTGGTGCGGATCTCAGCGGCCGAACAGATCTCCGAGGCCGAGGTCGGAGATCCGGTCGCCGAGGCCGGAGACCTGCTCCCCGGCGCCGGAGACCGTGCCGCCCAGTCCGTCGGTGATGCCGCCCAGCCCGTCGGCGGCCCCGTCGATTCCGGCGATCCCCTCGTCGAGGCCGCCGAGACCCTCGAGGCCCTCGATCGTCTCGAACTCGCCGAACCCTTCGAGCCCCTCGGTGAGCCCGCCCAGCTCACCGGCGAGATCCGGGGCCAGGGAGTCGATGTCGATGCCCGCGCCCACGGCGTCCTGCAGCAGTGAGCCGCCGACGGAGGTGACGACTGCGCCGCCTGCGACGGCGGCCAGCAGTCCGCCCGCCCCGAGCGCACCGGCCCCGAGCGCGCCCGCACCGAGCGCACCGGCACCGCGTGCTCCCGTGCCGTGGGCGGAGGCGCCCCGCCCGCGCCCGTCACCGCTGGAGCGGCCGAGCAGGCGAGTGAGCCGGCGAGGATCGAGCGCCCCGAGCCGGGTCGCGGAGCGGGCGAGGTCCTGCGGGGCGTCCGTGCGGGGGCGCTCGCCCTCGGGCAGCTCGGAGCGCATCGTGTCGGTGAGCTGCGTGCGCTGCTGAGGGGTGAGCTTCTCGAAGGCCTCACGGTGGACTCGTTCGAGCTGGTCGGGCTCCGCGGTGCGCACCAGGTAGTCGTAACGCGCGATCGCACGGCGATCCGTCTCGGAGAGGTCCGCGGCGGGGGCGTCGGCCGACGCTGCGGAGTCTGCGCCGCGGCCGGTCCCGCCGGCGGCTTGGCGGTCACCGAACGAGGGCATGGAGGTGGTCGGGATGCCCACGACTGGCCCGCGCGAAGAGGCGGAATCCCACGAAGGAGCGGAGTCCCGCGAAGGGGCGGAATCCCGCCCGGAAGCGGCATCGCGCGTGGAGCCGGGTCCGCGCGAGTGCTGGGATGGAGAACTGTCCCCGGTCAGGGTGTCGGCGGCATTGCGCACGAGGGAGCGCCAGTCGGAGCCCTGCGATGGGGAGGACGAGGACGAGCCGGAGCTCTTCGCGTCGAGGGCCTTCTGTGCGGTGCCGAGGAGGCGGCGGAAAGTGCTCACGTCGGTCCTTCCGGTGAGGGAGGCGCCCGAGAGTCCGGGCGCTGCACGAGAGTGACGGCAGTGCCTCCGTGCCCGCCGGGTCCGAGCCTGGAGTTCCCTGGGAATGCACCGGCACGGGAGGATGGCGAGGGGCCGACGACGGCTCTGCGGATGGTGACTACGCCCAGTCCCGACGACCTCCCTGCGGACGGTGCCTACGCCCCGCCCCCGACGACCACATCGGCCGCCGTGGGCGCCGGGATCTCGGCGTCGAAGGGGATCATCGGGCGCGGGATCCGGGAGTGGCCCAGGCGCAGCAGGTCCTGGTCCACGCCGCCCGGGGTCAGGGCCAGCAGCCAGTCCGCGGCGGCCTCGTACTGCTCGGGCTCGAGGTAGCCCATCTTGACGGTGACGATGTCGACGCCGGTCATCGTCAGCCCGAGCCGAGCGAACATGGACCGGGTCGCCCACTGGGAGCGCCGGCCCGTCACCACGACGGTCAGGCCCGTCGGTCGCCCTCCGTCCAGCACCCGCAGTGCAGCGGCGCGGCCCGTCGGCCCGGACTCATCCAGCGCCGCCACCTCGACGAGCAGCGGCACCGGGCCCGGGGCCCGGGCGTCGATCCTGGCCCCCACCTGCACATCGACCCGCCCGCCGACGCCCGCATCCCAGGCGGTGTCGGTCGTTGCCGGATCGACCAGCGAGACCATCAGCGCGCTCACCTCCCCCGAGCGGATCTCGGGCCGGGCGGCGAGCTGGGCGAGGGCGTGCGTGGTGTCGTCGGCCCCGCCGGCGCCGGGGTTGTCCCCGGAGTCGGAGATCCAGAAGGGCCGTGAGCTGGAGGTGATCGCCTGCTCGAGGCACTGCTCGAAGGTGCCGGTCGGCGCGACGAACTCGAAGGCGTGGCGCTGCTCCCAGACGGCGGTGGCGAGCTCGAGCGCCGCGGCCCGGACGGCCTCGGCGCTGTCCCCGTGGGCGACGATCGCGGCCTGGCAGCGGGGCTGATCCGCCCAGGCGAAGCCGATCCAGTAGGACACGTCCTGCACGCCGTCGCGCGCGGTGAGCTCGGGGATGCGGGCGTAGAGCGATTTCGCCGGCTCGATGCGGGTGGAGGTCTTCTCCCCGGGCAGCAGGATCGGCACGTGCACCAGCGCCTTCGCGGGACGTGCGCCGCCGTCCCGCACCCGCGCGGCCGCCTCGGCCAGGTCGCGCAGGCCGCGCTCGCGGGTCTCCCAGGCGTCGATGTGCGGGGCGTGGCGATAGCAGGTGAGCAGGTCGCAGGCCTCGAAGAGGGTGTGGGAGACGTTGCCGTGCAGGTCCATCGCCGTGCCGACGACGACCTCCGGGCCGATCACGGCGCGGATCGCGGTGATCAGATCGCCCTCGGCGTCATCCAGGCCCACCACGCTCATCGCGCCGTGGATGTCGAAGAAGAACCCGTCCAGCGGTGCCTCCGCGATCGCGGCGGCGAGACCGTCCGTGATCTCGGCCTTCCAGCCCTCGTAGACCTCGCGGTGCAGCTGGCCGCCGGGCAGGGCGCGCGCATGGAGGACTCCCACGTAGTCGGCGTCCGGAACGGTGAAGGGGTAGCGGTCCAGGATCTGCGTGGTGCCGCGACGCACCTCGAAGTCCTCGGCGCCGGAGCGGTAGGGGGTGAAGGTCGAGGACTCGATCGCGATCCCGGCGATGCCGAGGCGGGGGCGAGCGGTCCGGGGGAGAGCGGACGGGGGCTGCGTCGGCGCAGACATGGGAGCTCCGGTGCTTAAGCGGTTGATAACGTGGGGCCATCCTCGCATCCGCGCAGTGCCGCCGCCAGGGGATGCCACCGCCGCCAGTCGTCGCCACCCCCGAGGTCCTCGTGCCGGACGATCCCGGGCATCCCGGCTCGGATCTGTCGCAGCGGCCCGCCCGAAGGAGACTCATGATCAGCTTCGATGACCGTCACGGCCCCGCGGGCGCCGCTCCCGCGAGCGCCTACCCGGACCTCGCCGTGCCGGACTGGTACCGCGACGCGAAGCTCGGTCTGTTCGTGCACTGGGGCCTGTACTCGGTGCCCGCCTGGGCCGACGTGCTGGACCGCAGCGACGTCACCGCCGAGACCGCCTACGCCCGCCACCAGTACGCCGAGTGGTACGCGAACACCGTGCGCATCGAGGGCAGCCCCACGAGGAACCGGCACGAGCAGCGCTACGGCGTGGGCCATTCCTATGAGGACTTCGCCGACGACTGGCACCCGGCGGAGGGCAGCGCGGAGGAGATCGTCGGCCTCGCCGCCCGCGCCGGGGCCCGCTACCTGGTCCCCACCACCAAGCACCACGACGGCTTCTGCCTGTGGGACTCCGCGACCACGCCCTTCACCGCCGCCCGCCGCGGCCCGGGCCGGGACCTGATCGCCGAGTTCGCGGCCGCGACACGAGAGGCAGGGCTGCGGCTGGGGCTCTACTACTCCGGCGCCCACGACTGGCATGTCAGCGACTTCCCGCCGCTGAGCTCGAACGAGGACCTGTTCGCGCTGCGCCGCAACGACCCAGCCTTCGCCGCCTTCACCGCCGCCCAGCTGCGCGAGCTCATCGACCGTTTCGCCCCTGACCTGCTGTGGAACGACATCGACTGGCCCGACGCCGGCAAGCACGACGGCCCGGACTCCCTCCAGCAGCTCTTCCGCGATCACCTCGGGGCCGTTCCGCACGGCATGGTCAACGACCGCTGGGGCGTGCCCGTCCACGGGGTGCTCACCCGCGAGTACCAGGACATCGACCTCGTGCAGGACGACGTCTTCGAATCCACCCGTGGCCTGGGGCTCTCCTTCGGGTACAACGCCGATGAATCGGCCGAGCACGCCCTGGACGGCGACTCGCTGATCCGCCTGCTCGTGGACGTCGTCTCCAAGAACGGGAACCTGCTGATCAACGTCGGGCCCCGGGCCGACGGGTCGATCCCGCCGCTGCAGTCCGCCGCGCTCGAGCGCCTGGGGGACTGGCTCGCCCTCCACGGCGCGGCGATCCACGGCACCCGCCCCTGGTTCCACGAGGCGGTGCGCACCCCGCCGCCCGGGGTGCGGTTCACGCTCGGGCGCGCGGCCGACGGGCGGAAGGTGCTGAACGTTTTCCTGCTCGATCCGGCCGCGGGGCCGGTGACGCTGGATGCGCAGGTCAGCGTCGCGGTGCGCGAGATGGCCGAGGTGTCGGGGGAGGGGGCGGTGACGATCGGTCCGGAGGCAGACGGGGGCGATGGGGCGGTGGCGGTGCGCGCCCTGCCGATGCGGGCCCGTCGGGCCCCGCAGGACTGACCGACCGGCTGGTCCCTGCACGCCGACGCCCGTCAGACATAGGCTGGCCGAGCAACCGCATACCCAGGAGGCTTCGCATGTCTGCAGTTCCCGCCATCCCCTTCCACGACGGCCGCTCCGTCCCGCAGCTCGGCTACGGCGTCTGGCAGGTGGAGGACGAGGTCGCCGCCGACGTGGTCGTCCAGGCCATCGCCGCCGGCTACCGCCACATCGACACCGCCGCCGGCTACCAGAACGAGGGCGGCGTGGGCCGCGCGGTGACCGACTCCGGCGTCGCCCGCGAGGACCTGTTCGTCACCACCAAGCTCGCCAACGGCGACCAGGGCTTCGACTCCGCGAAGGAGGCGCTGGCGACCTCGCTCGAGAAGCTCGGCACCGACTACGTGGACCTGTACCTCATCCACTGGGCCAGCCCCCAGCGCGGGACGTACCTCGAGTCGTGGAAGGCGCTCATCGAGCTGCAGAAGGAGGGGAAGGCGAAGTCCATCGGCGTCTCGAACTTCCCGATCGAGCAGCTCGAGGAGATCATCGCCGAGACCGGCGTGGTCCCGGTGATGCACCAGATCGAGCTCCACCCCGAGTTCCAGCAGGCCGAGCTCCGTGCGGTCCACGCGGAGAAGGGCATCGTCACCGAGGCCTGGTCGCCGCTGGGCCAGGGCGGCGACATCCTCAGCAACCCGGTGATCACCGAGATCGCCGAGGCGCACGGCGCCGACTCCGGTCAGGTCATCATCGCCTGGCACCTCGCGATCGGGAACGTGGTCATCCCGAAGACGGTCACCCCGGCGCGGATCGTCTCGAACTTCGCCGCGGCGGAGCTGACGCTCACCGCCGAGGAGGTCCAGCGCATCAACGGCCTGGACCGCGCCGACGGCCGCATCGGCGCCGACCCCGCCAACCCCGGCTTCTGAGCCGCTGATCGGCCGGCCCGGGGGCTCCGGGCCGGCGGCCGCCGCGGCCCGCGGCACGGCGCACGGACCCGCCGAGCGGAGTCGGCCGCTCAGCCTTCGCCGAGCAGGTCCGCGATCTGCGGGTGGCCGGCGATGTAGCCCTCGAGCAGCTGCCGACCCAGCTCCGGCGAGCTGACCAGCGGGTGTGTGGAGAATCCCTGCCAAGCCGCCTCGCGGGATCCGGTCCTCGCGGCCTCGAGGATCTTCCGCTCCGCGGCGCGCAGGGTGCTCATCATCCCCAGCCGGCCCAGCTCCAGCGGAGCCACCGGCTGGGGGTGCACGCCCTCGCCGTCCACGACGCACAGCACCTCGATCACGGCATCGGCCGGCAGTTCGGGCACGATCCGTTGCTCCGGGGCGGCGTCCGCACTTGCGGGCGCGTTGCCCACGTCGAGGATCATCCGCTCCGGACGCCCCGTGGCCAGCGCCGTCATCAGCCGCATCGCCACCTCCTGGTAGCCGCCGCCGGCGATGTCCTCCTCGCGCCGTTCCTCGTCGCGCGACTCGGCCATGTAGGTCGCCTCGCGCTCGTGGAGGGTGGAGCGCCACAGGTCCAGCGGCGAGGTGCAGCAGGAGTCGGCCGACGGGTCGGCCTCTGCCCCGTGGGCCGCACCCGCGACATGCCCGTCGGCCGCGCCCGCGGCGAGATAGAAGTCACCCTGCTGCGCGGCGAGGAACTCCCCGCGGGTGGTCGCGGCCCCCGTGATCCGATCGATCGCCTGGGAGGTGTGCAGGTAGTAGAAGAGGTACTCGTTGGGCAGGGCGCCGTCCGCGCGCACCCAGTCCTTGCCGATCAGGCGCGCCTCCTCGATCTCCTCGAGGGCGGCGTCGTCGGCGAGCAGGGCCGGGAGGCGGTCCTCCCCGTCGATCGTCACCGAGCGCAGCCAGCCCAGATGGTTCAGGCCCACGTAGTCGAAGCTCGCCGCGGCCTCAGACTCGGCCTCGCCGGCCCCAGTCCCGCCGGCCCCAGTCCCGTCGGCCCCGGCCCCGCGCTCCGCGGCCACCAGGTCCACGTCCAGCAGGCGGCCCACTCGGCGCACCAGGCCGATGGGGGTGTCGCAGATGCCCACCACGCGGTCCCCGAGCACGGTGCGCATCGCCTCGGTGACGATCCCGGCGGGGTTGGTGAAGTTGATGACCCAGGCGTCCGGGGCGACCTCGGCGATCGCGCAAGCGATGTCGAGGGCGACGGGGATCGTGCGCAGCGCGTAGGCGAGTCCGCCGGGCCCGATGGTCTCCTGGCCCAGCAGGCCGAGTCCGAGTGCGACCCGCTCGTCGACGGTGCGGGCCTCGGCGCCGCCCACCCGCACGGCGGAGAACACGAAGTCCGCGCCGGTCACGGCCTCGCGGAGCTCCGTGGTGGCGGTGAGGCGGGGGAGGGCCACCGCGCGGCCGGAGGCGGTGAGCTCCTCGCCCTGGGCCCGGATCACGGCGGCGATGGTGCGCAGGCGCGCGGGGTCGACGTCGTGCAGGGCGATCTCGTCGACGGTGAGCCCGGTGGCGGCGGTGGCGACCGCCTCGTGCACGAGGGGCACGCGGAACCCTCCGCCTCCCAGGATGGCGAGCTTCATGGCAGCAGTACCTCCACGTCCTCCCCCTCGGGGAGGGTGATGTCGAAGGGCAGGGGGGAGTGGTCGGTGATCAGAGCGGTGAAGCGGGAGAGGCGCGCCACCTCGAGGAACCCCGAGCCGGGGAACTTCTCGTGATCGGCGAGCAGGTAGGAGCGGGCGGCGACCTCGAGCAGGCCGCGCTTGATCGGCACCTCGCTGGGGGTGGAGTCGAGCACCGCCCCGTCGGGTCGCACCCCGGCCGCGCCGAGGAAGGCGCGGTCCACGCGCACCTGCGCGAGCGCGGACTCGGTCAGCGTGCCGACCATCGAGTCGTAGTTGGGGCGCAGCAGTCCGCCGAGGATCATGATGTCGATGTCGGGGGCGGCGGCGAGCGCGCGCACCACGGCGAGCGAGGCGGTGACCACGGTGAGCGAGCGCTCGGCCAGCAGCGGGCACATCGCCGCGACCGTGGTGCCGATGTCCAGGGCGATCACCTCGCCGTCCTCCACCTGGGAGCAGGCGCGCTCGGCGATCGCCCGCTTCGCGGCGGTGGCGGAGCCGGCGACGTCGGCGAAGGAGCGCGGATCGGCCTCGGGGCGCACGGAGCCGCGCCGGAGGGTGGCGCCGCCGCGCACTCGGCGCAGGGTGCCGGCCTCATCGAGCACGTCGAGGTCCCGGCGGATCGTGGCCTCGGAGACGCCCAGCTCCTCCGTCAGCGTGGCGACCGTGACGGTGCCCCGGCGGTGGATGACCGCCGTGATCGCCTGGTGCCGTTCTTCGCTGAGCATGGCGTCACCGTAGCACTGCGCAAGCAGTTTCGCGCATGTTCGAGCATGAGCGTGCAGTTCCGTGCAGCTCATGTCATCATGGTGGCTTGAACCACACCGGCATCCGCCCGGCCCGGCGACCGTGATGGCGCGACGCCGCCGATCACACAGGAGGACATCATGCGACGACGGAACTTCCTCGGAACCAGCGCAGCGCTCGGCGGGCTCGGACTCCTGGCGGCTTGCGCCCCCGGCTCCGACGGCGGGGAGGGCGGCGGGGCCCCGGCTCCCGCGGCCGACGAGGTCGACACCGACATAGCCGCCCTCGGCGACATCACCCTGGTGGTGTGGGATCAGGAGGTCCGCGGCGCGCAGAACGACGCGATCGAGGCGCTGCTGGGTGCGTTCGGGGAGAAGTACCCCAACGTGACCGTCGAGCGGAACTCGCAGTCCTTCGACGATCTCCAGCAGCAGACCGGCCTCGCCCTGTCCGGGAACGACGTGCCGGACGTGCTGCAGGTCAACAACGCCCGCGGCGACATGGGCACCTTCGTGGCCGACGGACTGCTCACCGACCTCACCGGTTACGCGGAGGCCTACGGCTGGACGGACCGCTTCGCCCCGAGCGTGCTGGGCAAGATGAGCTACTCCGAGGATGGTGTCACCTTCGGCGAGGGCAACCTCTACGGCCTCGCCCAGACCGGCGAGGTGTGCGGCATCTACTACTCCCAGAAGAAGCTCGACGCGCTGGGCCTCGAGGCGCCGACCACCTGGGACGAGGTGTTCTCCCTGGTCGAGGCCGCCGTCGAGGCGGACGAGCAGCCGATCGCGCTGGGCAACCTCGACCAGTGGCCGGCACTGCACGTCTTCGGCCCGCTGCAGGCGAACTTCGTCCCTGCCGAGACCATCGTGACCCTCGGCATGGGCAACTCCGGCGCGGACTGGACCACCGAGGACAATCTCGCCGCCCTCACCCAGCTCGCCGACTGGGGCAGCAGCGGAGCGCTCGGCGAATCCCCCAACGGCCTCGCTTATGACGATGCCTGGCCGCGGTACACCGAGGGCGAGGGCGTGCTCCTGATCGGCGGCTCCTGGCTGGGCCCTGACATGGAGGCCGTGATGGGCGAGGACCTGCGCTTCATGGCCCCGCCGCCCGGGGCCGACGGCAAGGTCGCCACCACCGGCGGCACCGGCATCCCCTTCTCGATCCCCGCCGGTGCGAAGAATCCGGCCGCGGCCGCGGCCTTCATCGACTTCATCACCAGCGATGACGCGATGGAGATGATCGCCGAGAACGGCGGCATGCCCGTGAACCGCACGGCCGAGCTCGCCCCCGATTCCGGGGTCAACAAGGACATCTACGAGGCGTTCGACGCAGTCTCCACAGGCGGCACCCTGCTGCCCTACCTCGACTACGCCACGCCCTCCTTCGCCGACACCGCCGGCGCCACCCTGCAGGAGCTCATCGGCGGCCAGACCGATCCGGCCGGCGCCGCAGGCACCCTGCAGGAGGACTACGCCGCGTTCACCGAGGGGTCCTGACCCCATGACGTCCGGAACGACCGGCGGGATGGCGGGTGGTGCGTTGGGCGGTGCGGCCGATGGTGCGGTGGGCGGTGCGGCCGATGGTGCGGTGAGCGGTGCGGTGGGCGGCGCGGCCGATGGGGCGGCGGGTCGCGTCGCGGATGGGCCTATGGCGACGCGAGGTGGCATATCTGCTAGCTCACCTCGCCATAGGCCCGCGGGCGACACCGGCGGGAGCCTGCGGAGTGGTGCACGGGGCGTCACCCGTGCCCGCCGGCGTCGCGCCCGGCCCTCGGCGGTCGCGCGCGGCCCGCTGATCCCGTACCTGTTCATCCTGCCGGCGTTCCTGGTCTACGGCGCGTTCGCGCTCTACCCCCTGGGCCGGGCCGCGCAGTTCTCCCTGTTCGAGTGGAAGGGTTTCGGCGCCTCCACCTTCGTGGGGCTGGGGAACTATGTGGACCTCGCCGGGGATGCGGCCTTCCTCCGCGCGATCGGCAACGCGCTGGTCCTGATCGTCTTCTACGCGGTGATCCCGCTGGTCGTCGGCCTGGTGCTGGCCGCGATCCTGCGCCGCGGGCAGGTGCGGGGGATGGGCTTCTTCCGGACCGTGATCTTCCTGCCCCAGGTGATCGCCCTGGTCGTGGTCGCCGTGGCGTGGCGGCAGATCTACTCCCCCTACGGGCTGCTGAACGATGCCCTGCGGGCGGTGGGCCTGGATGCCCTGGCCCGCGGCTGGCTCGGCGACCCGGGCACGGCGCTGGCGGCGGTGGGCTTCATCGGCACCTGGGTGGAAATGGGCCTGGTGATGCTCCTGATGCTCTCGGGCATGAGCCGCATCCCCGCTGAGCTGTTCGAGGCCGCCCGCCTCGACGGCGCGGGCGCGGTCAGGGAGTTCTTCGCCATCACCCTGCCCGCGGTGCGCGGCGAGATCACCGTCGCCCTCGTGCTGACCATCATCGCGGCGCTGAAGACCTTCGACCTGGTCTACATGACCACCTCGGGCGGTCCCGGCAACACCACCACCGTCCCCAGCTTCGAGGTGTACTTCAGGGCCTTCGAGCTGCGGTCCGTCGGCTCCGCCTCCGCAGTCGCGATCGTGCTGACCGTGCTGATCTTCGTGATCAACGTGGGCGTCACCCGGATCGGGGAGCGTGAGTCATGAGGGTCTCCCGCGCCGAGACAACGCTGAACTACGTGATCCTGCTGGGCTTCGCCGCCTTCGCGCTGCTGCCCGTGCTCACCATCCTCGCCACCTCCGTCTCCGCGCCGCTCGGTGAGAGCGGCGGGCTGCACCTGGAGAACTTCGCCCGTGCCTGGACGATCGGCGGGTTCGGCGAGTCGCTCGGGAACTCGGTGGTGGTCGCCGCGATCGTGGTGAGCCTCGCGACCGTGCTCGCGATCGGCGCCGGCTATGCCTTCGGCACCATGCGCTTCCGGGGTGCGACGGTGCTGTTCTACCTGTTCCTGCTGGGGCTGATGATCCCCTCCGAGGCGACGATCATCCCGCTGTTCTTCGACTTGCGCTCCCTGGGCCTGACCGACACCTACATCGCGATCGCGATGCCGCAGGTCGCGCAGTCGATCGCCTTCGGCACGTTCTGGCTGCGGGCGCAGTTCCGGGCGATGCCCTCGAGCCTCGTCGAAGCCGCGGCGCTCGACGGCGCCGGGCCCCTGCAGGCCCTGGTGCGGATCCTGGTCCCCGCCTCCCGGCCCGCGATCGTCACCATGCTGGTGCTGGTGTTCATGTGGACCTGGAACGAGTTCCTCATCGCGCTGATCATGGCGCCGGGCGGCTCGCTGCGCACCGCCCCGCTGGGGCTGGCGAACTTCCAGGGCCAGTACACCTCCGAGACCGCACTGCTCGCCGCGGGCGCCGTGATCGTCGCCCTGCCCACCGTGATCCTGTTCCTGTTCCTGCAGCGCCATTTCATCCGCGGAATGCTCGAAGGAGTCGCCAAGTGATGACCGAACGCCCCACCGACGCCGACCCCTCCCACCCCGCCGACCCCTCCCACCCCGCCGGCGCCTCGACCCCCGCCCCGCCCGGGGCCGCCGAGTGCCAGGACTGGGACCCCCTGGCCGCCCAGCGCACCGAGGGCGACCCGCCGCTGGACGTGCTGCTCTCCGGCACGGTGTTCTTCGACATCGTCTTCACCGGCATGGATCGCCTGCCCCGGCCCGGCGAGGAGCTGTGGAGCAAGGGCATGGGCTCCAGCCCCGGCGGGATCGCGAACCTCGCCACCGCCGCAGCCCGCCTGGGCCTGCGCACGGGCCTCGTCGCCGGCTTCGGGGACGACGCCTACGCCGACTGGATGTGGCACACGATGGCGCACGAGGAGGGCATCGACCTCTCCGCCTCCCGCCGCTTCACCGACTTCCACTCGGCGCTGACCGTCTCGATCGCGGCCGACGGGGACCGCGCCATGGCCACCCACGGCCACGAGCTGCCCGAACCGCTGTCCACCCTGATCGCGGAGGCGCCGTACGCCCGCGCCGCCGTGGTGGACCTCGCGGGGGAGACCTCCTGGTGGGCGGACCTCGCCCGTCGCGGCTCGCTGATCTTCGCGGACATCGGCTTCGACGAGACCGGCCGCTGGGACGTGGCCGATCTCGCCCCGCTCGCTCACTGCCACGCCTTCACCCCCAACGCGCTCGAGGCGATGGCTTACACGCGCACCGACAGCCCCGACCGGGCCGTGCGGGCGCTCGCCGAGAAGGTGCCGCTGGCGGTGGTCACCGACGGCGCCCACGGCTCCTACGCGATCGACGGGGCCACCGGCGAGGAGGCGTACTGCCCCGCCGTCCCGGTCACCGCGATCGACACCACCGGCGCCGGGGACGTGTTCGCCGCCGCGATCGTGCTGGGCACCCTGGCCGGCTGGCCCCTTGAGGAGCGTCTGAAGTTCGGGTCCCTCTGCTCCGGCCTCGCCGTGCAGCAGTTCGGCGGCTCCCTGGCCGCCCCCGGCTGGGGCGACATCATGGACTGGTGGGGTGCGCTCTCCGCCGCGGCCGACGGCGGGAACCTCCGCGCCGGATACACCCGCGGCGGGTACCGCTTCCTCGAACAGGTCGTCCCCGACCATCCCGTCCAGGGCCGGCGCCGCGCCCAGGGCACCTTCGCGCTCCGCTCCGACGCGGGGCGGCACTGAGCCCCTTCGGCCCGCCGCCCGGTCCTGTCCTGCCCGGTCCCTTGCTCCGCGGCCCTCACACCGCGCCTCCCGCTGACTCGTCCCCCGACCCGACGCATCGCCGCGTCGATCATCAGAGAGAAGGCACCACCGCATGTCGATCACCACTCCCTCCACCCCCTCCCTCTCCCGCCGCCGGCTGCTGCAGGGATCGGCCGTGCTCGGCCTCGCCGCCGGGGCCACCGCGCTGGATCTCCCCGGCCTGCCCCCGACGGAGCGCGCTCTCGCCGACGGCACCGTCGACCTCGACATCCTCTACATCGGCGCCCACCCGGACGACGAGGCCTGGACGCTGGCGGCCCTCGGACAGTGGAACGAGTACGAGGGCCAGCGCGCCGGGGTCATCACCCTCACCCGCGGTGAGGGCGGCGGCAACGCCGTGGGCCTTGAGGAGGGTCCGGCGCTGGGCCTGCTCCGCGAGGGCGAGGAGCGTATCGCCGTCGGCTATGCCGGCATCGAGCACGTCTTCACCCTCGACGCGGTGGATTTCTTCTACACCCTCTCCGCCCCGCTGACCTATGACGTGTGGGGCGGTGCGGAGGCGCTCAGCCGCGTGATCCGGGTGGTCCGCGCGACCCGGCCCGACGTCATCGTCACGATGAACCCCTCCGCCGTCGAGGGCAATCACGGCAACCACCAGCAGGCGGCGATGTTCGCCGTCGAGGCGTATCTGCTGGCAGGCCGAGAGGACGTCTTCCCCGAGCACTTCGAGGAGGGGTTGGAGCCGTTCTCCCCGGCGCGGATCCTGCGCTCGGGCTCCAACGGCAGCGCCGGCACCGGCCCGGAGGCCGTCGCCGCGGGCTACGAGCCCGAGGTCGCCAGCGACGTGGTGTTCGGCGCCTGGAACGGCACCGAGTCCGAGACGTGGGGCAAGCGCTGGAGCGCGGTGCGGGACGACTCCGTGCACGCCTACCGCACGCAGGGCTGGTTCGCGATCCCGCCCTCACCCACCGACCCGGCGCAGATCCCCGCCACCTGGTTCACACTGATCGACTCCCGCACTCCGCTGGCGGATCCCACCAGCTCCGACACCGCCGCACTGCAGGGCGCGACGCTGCCGATCGCGGGCGGGCTGCCGCTGGGGACCACGCTCGAGATCAGCGCGAGCACCTTCGCCGTCCTGCCCGGCGCCCCGGTCGAGGTGGACGTGACCATCGGCTCTCCGGGCAGCGCCCTTCCGGGCGTGCAGGTGGAGCTCGGGGCCCCGGAGGGCTGGTCCGTCGGGCGGCGCCAGGGGATCGGGACCATCCCCGCGAAGCAGCGGCGCACAGCCACCTTCTCCGTGACGGCGCCGGCCGGCACCGAGCCCGGCCAGCACGTGCTGCTGCGCGCCCGGGTCACCTCCCGCAAGGGAGACGGCGAGAACGTGCTGCCGCTGCGCACCGCCGGTTACGTCGAGGCCGGGCTCGAGGACCGCCCCGAGATCGCGGAGTTCCTGGAGTGGACAGCGGAGCTGGGCATGCAGCGACTGGACGCCCTGGTCCCCGCCCGGTACACCCTCGGCTCCGGCCGCGCCGAGACCGTCGAGGTGGTGGTGCGCAACCACTCCGCGGACGTGCAGGACGCCGAGGTGATGCTCGAGCTGCCGGACGGCATCACCGCGGAGCCGGCGGAGCTGAGGGTCGAGGGCGTCCCCGCTCAGGGCGAGAAGCGCGTCGAGGTGCGGCTGGAGAACACGGACGAGTCGCTCCCCACCGCCAACCGCGCCCCGGACGGCGGGGTGTACCCGGTGACGGTCACCGCCACCGCGGCCGGCGTCACCGCCCCCGTCGCCCAGGGCCTGTACCTGGTGCCGAGCCTGGTCGCCGCCCGCACCGAGGGGGTGGAGGTGGATGCCGCGAGGGGGAGCGGCGAGTACCCCGGGGACGGGATCGACATCGGCACTCTCTGGGAAGGGGACCCGGTGGAGCCCGCCGACGCCTCGGGCCGGACCTGGGTCACCTACGACGAGGAGAACCTGTACGTGTTCGTGCAGGTCACTGATGATGTGCTGGGTGCCCTGCTGCCGCCGGAGGACAACAAGCAGCGCTTCCGCACCGACTCGATCGAGATCATGATCGACCCGCGCGGCACCTCGGACAACACCGCCACCACCTTCATCCTCGGCGCCCTGCCCGGCACCGCGGTGAACGGCGGCGTGGGCGCTCCGGTGGCCGGCCGTGACCACGACAACCGTCAGGGCCCGATCGCGGACACCGCCCCGGGCGTGCGGATCGCCGCGGAGGTCTCCGATCCCTACGGCGGCTACCTGTTCGAGACGCGGATCCCCTTCGCGGAGCTGCCCGACGGCATCGACCCCACGCACATGGGCTTCAACGTGGTGGTCTACGACTCCGACACCCAGGACCAGACCGGCCAGTCCCGGATCGGCTGGTCCACCTTCCCGGGAATCCAGGCAGATCCCTCCCGCTGGGGCGTGCTCGAGCTGCCGGATCTGCCGGCCGGGGAGTCCGCGCCGGTGGAGCCCCGGATCCCGGACACCGCAGCCCGCTCGGTCGAGTCCCCGGCCTCGATCCTGCAGGCCGCAGGCGACGGCACCGGTCTCGGCGGTGCCGCGGCCCTGCCCTCGAAGGCGCTGCGGGTGGACCAGCTCGCGAGGGCCGACGGCGGGGTCACCGCCCGTGTGCGCACCGACCGGGCCGGCACCCTGCGGGCCTTCCTGTGGGACGGCGCGTCGATCGTCGGCGCGCTCGATCCGCGCGAGATCGGGGCCGGGCGCGACATCGTCGAGGTGCCGCTCTCCGGTGAGGCGGCCGACGGCGCGGCGGTGCACCTCGTGCTCTCCGTCGAGACCGAGGAGGGCACGTCTGCGGCGAGCGCCGTCGTGGAGTGAGCCTGCGGCGGCGGGTGCGGCCGACGGTGCCGCGCCCGCCGCCCGCCCGTGTCGGACGTTTCCGTGCCGGCCGGGCCGGTCAGCGTGGGGGACGGGGCTCGAGCACCGCGTCGGCCGCCATGTACAGCGCCTCGGTCTCGGCGTGAGCCAGGGAGTCCTCCGCGGGGAGCGCGCGTTCCAGGGCGAGGCCGTTGAGCACGGTGGCCAGGAAGCGGGCGTCGCGGACGATGTCCCGTTCGGCGACGAGATCCCCGACGCCCTCGTCCGCCGCGAGCACCTCGTCCTCTGCCCTCTCCGCGGCGAGCGCCCGCAACCACTGCTCCATGCGTTGCTGGCCGTCGCGCTGCATCGCGAGATACGCCTCCCGCACCGGCTCGGTGGGCTCCACGGCGATGAACGAGCTGGTCACGGTGATCATGCTCGACCGCGCCTCGGCGCCCGCCCCGGACATGTCGAGGACCCCGCGCAGGCAGCCCACCAGCCGGTCCCGGGCCGGGACCGAGCGGTCCTCGATGCTGCTCTCGGGCAGCATCCAGTCGTAGACCCGCCGCATCACCTCGTCCCGCAGCGCCTGCTGGGTGGGGAAGTGGTGGCGCAGCGAGCCGATGCTCACCTCGGCGCGAGCCGCGACGGCCCGCACGCTGAGGCGGGCGGTGATCCCGTCCTCGCCGAGGATCGCCGCTGCGGCGGCGAGGATCCGTTCAGGGGTCGTGCCGTCCTGGCTGTGCTCGGCCGCTCCTCGACCGTCACCCAATCCTCGACCGTCACCCGAGCTTCGACCGTGGTCCATCCGAGCCCCCTACTTTCCTCCGATACGCCGTACTAGCACAGTGTACTAGCGTGTTGCGAGCGGGACCAGTGCAACGTATTGGTCGGAGACGGAGCCCCGAGGAGGCGCCAGATGTTCGAGCAGTGGAGGCGGCGCCGGGCGGTCGCACGGATCGAGCCCGGCGACGGGGCGGCCCTGGGTCGCTTCCGGTGGTGGCAGCTGCTGGGACGCTCCCTGTTCCACCTCGACCTCGCGGAGCCGGACGGCCGCGCAGTGCGGTACTCGGTGGATGCCCGGAAGTGGAAGACCGACGAGAACGGCTACGTCATGATCCACCTGTATCGGGACGGCCGCCGGCATGCCGTCTCCCGGGCGCCCGCGCTCTTCCCCGTCGAGGGCGGCACGATTGAGGTCGCCATGAGCAGCTTCGGTCTGAAGCGCTGCCACTACGTCGAGGACGGCGGTGCCGCGCGCCAGCTCACCCCCGACCCCCGGTCCCCGGAGGGCCGGCGCGCCCGCTTCGAGCGTCGCCGGCCTGTGCTGAGTCGCGTGGTCGGAGCGGTCTCGATCATGGCCCTGCTGGTGGGCGTCGTGCTCCTGCTCCAGCAGATCGCCGTACCGATCCTGCAGATCCCGCCGATCGCCGAGCAGATCGGCCCGGTCGAACCGTTGATCCGTCTGCCGCTGTGGCTGACCATCAGCCTCGGCCTCGCGGCGGCGATCGCCAGCACGGAACGTGCGCTGCGACTGCGCTACCACTGGCTGCTCGACGCGGCGGGGAACTGACCAGGGAGGCATCCGCTGCGACCGTCGGTCCCTGGCGTCCCTACGTTCCCTAGCGTCCCGGGCGTCCCGGGCTGCTCGCCGTCCCGTGCGTCGCCCGGCGTGCGCGGCCCGGCTGGGGTTCTGCCCGGCGATTGTGCGCTGAGGACCGATGTCGGGCGCGACATCGGTCCTCAGCGCAGAATCGCTGCTCGCCCGGGCAGCGGGCAGCAGGCGGCGGGCGGAAGGCGGCGGGCGGCGCTCGCCCGGGCGGCGGGCGCCGGGCGTCGGGCAGCGGGCGGCGGTCAGCCGGCTGTCGCCGAGGTGACCGCCTTCTCGAGCGCCGCGAGGGACTGCTCGAGGAAGCTCGGCGGGAACGGCGGCAGGCCGAACTCCTCGCGCAACGGCGCGGGGACCTCGCCCCAGTCGTAGGTGAGGGTGACGCGGGTGCCCTCGCCCTCGGGAGCGAGGTCGTACCGCCAGCTCCAGCCGCCGGAGCCCCAGGTGCCGTCGGGCCCGTACTGGCCCGGCAGCCAGGCGATGGTGCGGCCCGGCTCGAGGGCGATCACGCGGTTGTGCATGTCGTAGCGGCCGTTCGCGTTCTTGTGGAACATCTCGATGCCGAAGACCTGACCGACCTCCGTCAGCGGTGCCGGGTCCGCCTCGAGCGGGCCGCGCACCCAGTCCGTCGGCTCGGTCTCGTGATGACGGGCGGGGTCGGCGAGCAGCGCGAACACTGCCGACGGGTCGGCGCCGACGGTGCGGGAGACGACGTAGCGGGTCCCCTCCTGGGGCGCGACCGCGCGGGGCTCCTGAGCGGTCCCCCGATCAGCCTGGTGCTCGGGCGTGTGGTCTGTCGTGTGCTCAGTCATGCCTGCTTCTCCGTCCCGTAGAGCGCTGCGACCTCTTCGCTGTCCAGCCACTTGTCGTAGGTGGGCGACTGCGGCCAGCCCTCGGGGGAGTCCTGCCACTCCTCCTGCCGGCCATAGGGGAGGACGTCCACGAAGGGGAAGGTGTGGCTGAGCTGCTCGGTGCCGCGGCCGTTGCTGTGCCAGGTGCGGTAGACCGTCTCCCCGTCGCGCAGGAACACGTTCAGGGCGAAGCCGCCTCCGGGCGGGGCGTCCACGTCGGCCCCGAACTCGCTGTTCGCGGTGGAGTACCAGTCCATCCGGTTGCCCACCTTCTCCTTGTAGGCCAGCGCCTGGTCGATCGGGCCCTGGGTGACGATCACGAAGCGGGCGTCGTACTTGTGCAGGAAGTCCGTGCGGGTGAACTGCGAGGTGTAGCCGGTGCAGCCGCCGCACTGCCATTCGGCGCCGTCGTGCCACATGTGGTGGTAGACGACGAGCTGGGAGGCCCCGTCGAACAGATCGACCAGGCGCACGGGCCCCTCGGCGCCCTGCAGCGTGTACTCGGGCAGCTCGACCATCGGCAGTTGTCGGCGCTGGGCGGCGATCGCGTCGAGCTCGCGGGTGGCTGCCTTCTCCCGCACACGCAGGGCGGCGAGCTCGTGCTGCCAGGTCTCGAGATCGGTGACGGGAGGCAGGGCAGGGGCGGGGGTGATGGACATGTCAGTCCTTCCTGGGGGCGAGGCGGGTGTAGGTGACTCCGGAGTCGAAGGCGCGGTGCTCGAGCAGCTCGAGGTGCTCGCGGTGGCCGTCCGGGAAGAGCCGGCGCCCGCGGCCCTGGACGTAGGGATAGGTCCACAGCCGGTACTCGTCCACCAGTCCTGCGGAGATCAGGGCGTGGCACAGCGTGATCGAGCCCGTCAGCGAGATCTCCTTGCCGGTGGGCTCGGCGCCGCCGCTCGCCGTGAGCTCGCGCACCGTCCCCACCGGGTCGCCGGCCAGCAGCTGTGTGTGCTGCCAGGCGGGGTCGGTCATCGTGGCCGTGACCACGTACTTCTCGAGCGTGTTCAGCTCGTCGGTGATGCCAGTGGGGTCATCCGTCTGCTCCGGCCAGAAGCCGCGGAAGTCCTCGAAAGTCTGCCTGCCCAGCAGCAGGGCATCGCAGCGGTCGCTGTCGCGCTGCAGGATCTCGAGCATGTCCGCGTCCTGGGCGAGGGGGTCGAACCAGTCGTCGAGCATCTCGATCGCGCCGTCGGCGGTGATGTTCTGGGTGATGACCAGGGGCCTCATGACGTCCTCGACTCACTTCGTTGTGCATGCCGTGTACATTGGTGTGAACACCGTAAACTTCACGGCCCAGGAGGTCAACAGTGCCGGCAGTTCCCGCGGCGTCACGTCCCTATCACCACGGCGACCTGCGGGCCGCGCTGGTGGAGCAGGCGCTGGAGCTCGCCCGCGCGGACGGGCCGGCAGGAGTGTCGCTGCGGAAGGCGACCCGGCGTGCCGGCGTGACCCCGCCTGCCGCATACCGGCACTTCCGCGATCGCTCCCACCTGCTGGATGCCGTCGCCCGGCAGATCCAGGAGCGGATGGCCGCACGTATGCGCGAGGGCATGGCCACCCCGTCGGATGCCCCGCCGCCGGAGCGCGCCCTGCAGCGCCTGCGCGGTGTGGGCCTGGGCTACATCGGCTTCGCGCTCGAGGAGCCCGGCTGGTTCGAGACCGGCTTCTTCGGCGCGCTGCGCGAGGAGCCGGCTCCGGCCGACGGGGCGGGGTCCCGTCGGGCGACGTCGGCGGCCGACGGGGGCGGTGACGGCGAGAACGGTGACGGCGAGAACGGTGACGGCGACGGCGAAAGTGGCGAGGGCACCGGGGCCGGCCCCTCGGCGACCGTCCCGCCGTTCCGTCTCCTGGTCGAGGCGCTCGATCGGTGCGTCGAGGCGGGAGCGTTGGCTCCTGCACGGAGGCCAGGGGCCGAGTTCGTGTGCTGGTCCGCAGTGCACGGCTTCGCCGAACTGGTGCTGCACGGGCCCCTGCACGGCGTCCCGCCCGCCACGGTGCAGCAGCTCGCGGGACGCGTCGTCGAGGACGCCATCGCCGGGATCCGCTGAGCGTCCGCAGTTCCGCCGGGGAGGCCATGGGGAGTTCTCCCCGGGGAGTGCTGCCCAGGCAGTTCAGCCCATCGCGCTCCAGGTCAGGGGCTCATAGAGTGCGGGTACTGGGTGCGGGCCCCACAGGGGACGCGAGGACAGGGTGCGGGATCGGCCCGCTGCGGGAATCGCTCAGGACGGTGGGGGCCGTCCGGGCGAAGGGGCCGCGGCGGCACCGGTCCCGGGCTGTTTCTCGACCCTCAGGGGTGGGCCGATGCCGGCTCCGCAGGGCGGAGCGCGGTGATCGGACCGGTGGAGGGGCGGTGGTGCGGCACGGGCGAGGGGCCCGGGCCGCCCCCGCCTCCGCCCCGCACCCGGTGCAGGGATCGCCCAGTGCAGCACCAGCAGCCCCGCAGCGCGTGGGGCCGTCTGTGCTCAGCGCCCCGCGCTTATCCGCCGCCTCTCAGCCGGTCCCGTCCAGCAGTGCGAGCACAGCGCTCGCCGCGGCCTCGGTCCCGGTGCGCAGCGTCGGCTGCATGTCCGGCGCCCACAGCGGGGAGTGGTTCGGGGCGGTCTCGCGCCCCTCGGCGTAGCCGCCGAATCCCCAGTAGCAGTACGGCACCCCGAAGGCGTCCGGGAGGATCGAGAAGTCCTCGGAGGCGGTCACCGGGTCCATGTGCTCCACGCGCTCTTCGCCGAGCTGCGCCACCAGCGCGGTGCGCACCGCGTGGGTGACCTCCTCGTCGTTGTCGGTGACGGGGTAGTGGTGGAACTGCTCGAACTCGGGCTCCTGCGGGGAGCGGGCCGCCTCGCACTCCGCGCGCACGATCCGCTGGACGCCCTGGACCAGCTGCTCGAGGATCTCCTCGCTGTAGGCGCGGACGTTCAGCGACATCTCGGCACGGTCCGGGATGATGTTCGCGCTGGTCCCGGCGTGCAGGGCGCCCACGGTCACCACCCCGAAGTCGCCGGGCGCGATCTCGCGCGCGACCAGGGTCTGGATCCGGGTGACGATCGCTGCGGCGAGCACCACCGGGTCGATCCCCAGGTGCGGCATCGAGCCGTGGGAGCCGGAGCCGTGCACCCTCACCCGCATCGACACCGAGGAGCTCATCACCGGTCCCGGCGCGATCGCGACCTTCCCGGCCACGGGGGTGGTGAGCACGTGCTGGCCCAGGCAGACGTCGGGCGCCGGCACCTTGTCGAGCAGGCCGTCCTCGATCATCGCCCTCGCCCCGGCCGCGATCTCCTCCCCGGGCTGGAACAGGGCGATATAGGTGCCGGACCAGTCGCCGAGGTGCTCGGCCAGCAGCCTCGCCGCACCGAGCCCCGCGACCATGTGGACGTCGTGCCCGCAGGCGTGCATCGTCGGCTGGGTCCGGCCGTCGGCGTCCTGCTGGGTGTGGGTGGAGGCGTAGCGCAGGCCGGAGGCCTCCGTCACCGGCAGGCCGTCCATGTCCGCCCGCATCAGCACCGTCGGCCCTTCGCCGTTCTCCTTCACGCCCACCACGCCGCCGCCGATCTCCTGGACCGCGTAGCCGAACTCGCTCAGCTGCTCGGCCACGATCCCGCGGGTGCGCTCCTCGCGCATCGACAGCTCGGGATGGCGGTGCAGATCCTCGAACAGGGGCTCCTGCCAGGAGGCGTACTGCTCCAGAGCGGCGGCCATCGGTGCTGTGAGGAGGGGCGTGGTCGGGATCGGTGGGGTCGGGATCGGTGCGGTCGCAGAGGTCATGAGGGATCCTTTCCCGGTGCTCCGCCGCACACCCGAAGGCCGACGGGAAGGGGTGCAGCAGGGTCGGCGGATGCTCCCGAGCCTAGCTATTGCGGGTGCTGCGCGGGGACTGTCCGTGTGATCCCGCTGACCCGTGCTGGACACCCCTTTTCACAGCCTACCTGCGGCTCTACTCTTGTCGCGAGGACAACAGGCGCGTGAGCATCCCGCGCCCGATCAGGCCGTGTCCAGGCCTGTGCGATGTGCTCCCCCAACAGCGAGAAGGAGGGACCCCCGTATGGAAACGCGTCATGACGTCACCGTCGGCCAGGAAGTGCAGGCCGCGGCCGAGACTACGCAGATTCCGGTGGTCCCCGAGACCCCGGATGCGGGTCAGCAGCAGTCCACCTGGCGCAGCAGCCTCGGTGTGGCGCTCGCGCTCGTGGTCACCTTCGTGGTGGTCACCCTCGTGGGTCTCTGAGCCGAGTTCTTTCACGGGTGGCGCCGAGACGCTGCTGCCGACACGCTGTTGTCCACAGGGGTCAGAGCGAGGCGTCCGCGCCGCCGTTTTTCCGCACACCCGTGTGATGTCGCTGACCAAGGGGCGATTTTCCGGCCGCGCTCGCTGATTGAATCGTAATCTTCCTGTGAGCCCGCTCGGGCGACGGGCGGGCGGCTGGTGCCGACGGCCCGGTCCACGATTCGCGTGGACTTCGGCGACAGCATCGGAGAGTCGGCATGCCCACTGAACACCCCAACCCACCGCCGTCCGGCGACGCCAGGAACTGGCCCACGGCACCCCGCTACGGCCAGGCACCGCAGAGGGGAGGTCGGCACGAGCGCCACTCCGCGCCCGGCTTCGCGACCTTGCAGCGACCCGCTCCGGAGTCGGCCAAGAGCTTCCCGCTCGCCTGGGCACTCTCGCTCTTCTTCGGTCTGTGGGGCGCTGATCGCTTCTATCTCGGTCGCTGGAAGACGGGACTGCTCAAGTTCTTCACGGCGGGCGGACTCTTCGTCTGGTGGGCCGTCGACATCGCTCTTCTGACGATGCGGCAGCCGACGGATGCCAGAGGGCGTCCTCTTCGGCAGTTCGAGACGATCAAGTGGCCCTCGCGGATCATCTCCGGTGTGGTCGTCGCCGGGTTCTTCGCCATGTTCGTCCTCGGCAGCTCGATCGATTCCCCGACGCCGCCACCCGCGGAGATCGAGGCCGCGGGAGCTGTCGAGGACGACGTGCGCAGCCCGGAGGAGGAACCGACGGAGGCCGAGGATGCAGCGACTGCGGATCCTGTCGCCAGCGCTTCCCCGACGTCGGAGCCGACGGCGGCGGCCACCAGCACTCCGGCGCCCATGCCGGAGCCCGAGGTGGTGGAGGCGGCACCAGGCACAGCGCTTGCGATGTTGGCCGAGCTCGAGGAGAAGGGCCGTGCCCCGAAGACCGGCTACGACCGCGACAGCTTCGGGTGGCGCGAAGACCTGGACCGCAACGGCTGCGACACCCGCAACGACATCCTCCGCCGCGACCTGGACCAGATCACGCTGAAGGGCGGTACGGGCGGCTGCGTGGTGCTGCTGGGCACCCTGGACTCCCCGTACAGCGGCGACTCCGTCGACTTCGACCGCACCGACTCCACGATCGACATCGACCACGTGGTGGCGCTCTCCGACGCCTGGCAGACGGGTGCCGGAACCTGGGACGAGGACACGCGCCGCGAGTTCGCCAACGACCCGCTGAACCTGCTCGCGGTCGAGGCGAGCCTGAACCGGCAGAAGGGCGCCGGCGACGCCGCGACCTGGCTGCCGCCGAAGAAGGACTACCGCTGCGAGTACGTCGCCCGGCAGATCGCGGTGAAGGCGAAATACGACCTCTGGGTCAAGCCCGCCGAGGCCGATGCCATGGAGCGCGTGCTCGAAGACTGCGAGGGCTTCGCCGCTTTCGAGGATGACGACGACTGGCCTGCAACGGGGGAGGGCGACGTGGTGGCGACGCACTCCGAGCCCACACCGGAGCCCGAGCCCGAGCCGGAGCCGGCTCCGGAGCCCGACCCGGCTCCCGCTCCGAAGCCCGCGCCCCAGGAGGACAACGGCTCGGCGGGCGGCAGCGTCCACTTCAAGAACTGCGATGCCGCCCGAGCCGCTGGTGCGGCCCCGGTGCGGGTGGGTGACCCCGGCTACGCCCGGCACCTGGACCGCGATGGCGACGGGGTGGGATGCGAGTAGCCCCTGACTGCGCAGGCCGACCCTGACCAGCGCGGAAGGATTCTCCGTCCCGGCGCGTTCCAGCGGGAACGCATCCACAGGGAGGACCCGCATGATCAGCATCGATCTGACCGGCAGGACCGCGTTCGTCAGCGGCTCCACGCAGGGCATCGGCCTCGCCATCGCCCAGCAGCTCGCGGAGGCGGGCGCGCGCGTCGCCGTCAACGGACGCACCTCAGAGAGGGTCCAGGAGGCGATCGACGCGCTCGCCGACGCGGGGATCCACCGCGACCAGCTGCTCGCCGCCACCGGAGACGTCACCACCGATGACGGCCTCACCGCCGCGCTCGACGCGACCGGCGAGGTGGACATCCTGGTCAACAACCTCGGCATCTTCGGCGCCGCGCAGGCGCTCGAGGTCACGGACGCCGAGTGGCAGCGCTACTGGGACGTGAACGTCATGTCCGCGGTGCGGCTGATCCGCGCCGTCCTGCCGCGGATGAAGGAGACCGGCTGGGGCCGGGTGCTGAACATCGCCAGCGATTCCGCGATCGTCACCCCGGCGGAGATGATCCACTACGGCGTCTCCAAGACGGCGCTGCTGGCCGTCTCCCGCGGCTTCGCGAAGGACGCCGCCGGCACCGGCGTCACGGTGAACTCCGTGATCGCCGGCCCCACCTACACCGAGGGCGTGCAGGACTTCGTCTACCAGCTGGTGGATCCGGCGCTGCCGTGGGCGGAGGCGGAGGCGGAGTTCATGCGGCTGCACCGCCCGCAGTCGCTGATCCAGCGCCTGATCCGCCCCGAGGAGATCGCGAACATGGTCGTCTACCTGTCCTCGCCGCTGGCCTCGGCCACCACGGGTGGGGCGCTGCGCGTGGACGGCGGGTACACGGACGCGATCCTGCCCTGAGGGGGCACCCGCGCCTTGGTCAGGGAGGGCGTCCGCGATACCGTGCGGAGCCAGGACGACGACGCCCCCGAGAGACGAGGCGATCTCATGAGCGACCATCCGTTGACCCTCGATGCCCTGCTCGCCCTGGAACGCCGCGGCTGGGAGGCCCTCACCCGCCACGAGGGCGGCACCTTCTACGGGCAGTTGATGATGGCCGATGCGCTGATGATCCTGGTCAACGGCACGGTGCTGGATCGGCCGACGATCGCCGCGTCCCTGGACGACTCCCCGGCCTGGAGCGCCTTCGCCCTCGAGGACGCCCGCCTGGTCCCGACGGGGGAGGGCAGTGCCGCCCTGGTCTACCGGGCGACCGCCTCGCGGGACGGCGAGGACGAGCCCTTCGTCGCCCTGATGTCGAGCCACTACACGCTGCGCCAGGGCAAGCCCGCGCTCACGCTGTATCAGCAGACCACGATCACACACTGACGAGCGATGCCCTCGGCGGCGCCTGGTGAGCACGCGTGGAGAGCTGTGGGCTGGCACGGCCGCTCCTGGGCCGCCGTCGACCGCAGCAACGAGACCTGGCACGATGACGCCCATGAGCCGCACCGAGTCCGCGACCAGCACCGCGACGGAGTCCTTCACGATCGTGGGCCACCGCGGCGCGATGGCCCACACCCTGGAGAACACCCTCGCCTCCTTCCGGCAGGCGGAGGAGACGGGCTGCCCGGAGCTCGAGCTCGATATCCGCCCCACCGCCGACGATCGGATCGTGGTGGTCCACGACGCGACCCTGGACCGCCTCGCGGCCGACGATTCCGGCCAGGACCTCGGCGACGTGTCCCTGATGATCCTCGATGAGCTCCAGCAGGTGAAGCTGCGGGACGGGCACCGCCTGCACACCTTCGAGGAGGCGTGCGCGGCGACGACGGTGAGGCTGCAGGTGGAGATCAAGGACCCGGCCGTGGTGGACCTGCTGCCCGGCTTCCTGCGGGCGCACCCCGAGGTGGAGAGCCGGATCTACCTCACCAGCTTCTCGGCCGACGCCCTCGTCCGCGCCCGCGAGCAGGTGCCCCGGCTGCGCCGCGGCATGATCGTCCACGGCCTGCCGGTGGAGGAGAAGCACCCGGGCGGGCTGGAACAGCTGCTCGAGCGCACCGGCGCCACGAGCCTCCACTGCGGCCGCACCGGACTCACCGCCGACGTGGTCGCGGCCCAGCAGGCCGCAGGTCGCAGCGTGCACGTCTGGCCCGTCCGCTCCGCGGAGGCGATGGCGGAGGCCGTGGCGCTCGGCGCGGACGGCGTCACGGTCGATGACCCGCAGGCGGCGTTCGCCTGGTACGACGAGGCCCTCGCACAGCGGGGGTGACGAGCGCCGCCGCGTGTGCCCGGGAGCCTCACGGCTCGGGGCGTGGGCCGCGGCGCCGGGCTCAGCGGCGACGAAAAGAACTTCCAGGTCGCAGCGCCCTCCGATAGGTTCCGGAGACGATCTCGTCATCCGCTGCGAAGGGCCGCCGCCATGTTCTCCCCCCTCATCTCCAGCCAGCGGCTCCCGGCCGCCTTCGCCCCCTGCCCCGAGGGCGAGATGGTGGTGGTCATCGACCCCGCACGCTCGGAGAAGCTCCCGCTCTCGCTGCTGCGCCTCGACGATGCGGCAGGGATCCTCTCCCTCGCTCCGTACCTGGCCGAGCAGCTGGGCCTCGCCTCCGATGAGCGGCTGGATCGTGCAGGGTTCGAGTCCCGCCTCGAGCAGGCCGGGCTCGAGCTCGCGAGCGCCGACCACCTCTTCCATCTGCCGCTCACCGAGCAGGAGGCGCTGCGTGCAGAGCCGTGGGGTGATCGCACCCGCGAGCTCACCGCCGCCGATGCCGACGCCTTCGCCGAGTTCACCGAGCGGGCCCCCGAGGACGATCTCGACGAGGCCTTCGTCGAGCTCGACCACTGGCTCGTGG
The DNA here is from genome assembly GCF_036379615.1 of Brachybacterium sp. GTDB lineage: Bacteria > Actinomycetota > Actinomycetes > Actinomycetales > Dermabacteraceae > Brachybacterium. Next base: position 101,396 of record NZ_DASVGJ010000052.1, on the reverse strand, counting down.
TGGGCACCTTCTGTGAGGGGCAGCTGGCCTCCGTCTCGAGCATGTACCCGTGGGGCGGGACCACGATCGCGGACCTCGGCGTGATCACCCTGCCGCAGTTCCGCGGCCAGGGCCTGGGCCGGGCGACCGTGCGCGCGATCAGTGCCGCGGCGCTCGAGCGCGGATACGAGCCGCAGTACCGCTGCGACCTCAACAACGCCCCCTCCGCCGCCCTTGCCCGCGCTGCGGGCTTCGCCCGGTTCGGGCTCTGGGAAGGGCTCGAGGACGGGGACTGAGCGGGGCGTCGTACCGCGGGCGTCACCTCGGTCTCGTCGGCTCTGGTCCTGGTGCTGACGGGCTCTGGACACCCGACGATCCATACCGGCCAATCTGGGCATTGCCGCATCGAAGGAGATGGCACGAGCGCGCCCGAGAATGACCAGCCCCGGTGACTGCAGACCGCACGACTCGCCATCGCGATGCGTGGCCGTTGCCTGAGGACTTCGACCCCCTCTGAGGTACCGAGCCTCGCCCCCGGCGGAGTTCGTGCCACGGAATCTACCCGGCGCGGCGCGGACCGACGGCGCCCCGCGGGTCTGTTCGACCGGTGCACTCAGGCCGTCGAACCGGTCTGCTCGTGCGGTGTGCGCGACCCCTCCTGCACCGCACGGGGGATCCCGAGCGTCGAGGTGACGACCGCCGCGACGGTGAAGGGGACCATGCCCAGGGCGAGCATGGCCGTGCCGGTGCCGGCCGCGAAGGCGACCCCCTCGTGGGTGAGGACCAGCTGGGCTCCGGTCTGGAAGGCGGCGTGGAAGCCGACGGACATCCAGATCGAGCCGGTGACCAAGCGGAGCCAGCCGAACCCGAGCCCCATCACGAGGAACAGGGAGAGGTCCACCGGGTCCCAGCTCTGGCGCAGGAGCGCTCCGAACAGCGTGAACAGCAGCGCCTGGACGAGGATGACCCTCCAGCCCCGGGTGAGCGTCCCGAGCGCATGCGTGACGTAGCCGCGGAACACCGCCTCCTCGGGCACCGCCTCGACGGCCAGCACGGCGAGGAGCAGCAGGAGCACGGTCCGCACCAGGTCGGGCCCCGGAACGGTGAGGGTCAGCGGGGCGCCGAGGAGCCCGAGCACGCCGAACGTCGCCGCCGCCGGTACGCTCCACAGCAGCGCTCCCCAGAGGGCGAGCAGCCACCCGGCGCGCGGGCTCGTCAGCCCGGCGTCATGCATCCGCAGGCCCTGTCCGTGACGGACCAGCCACAGGATCACCGCCAGCGTCAGCGCGCTCAGCGCGCACCCGGCGGCGATCCGGAGCATGAGCGTGGTCGAGTCCGAGGGGTCGGGCGCGGCGGGCAGCAGTGACGGCAGGACGGCGAGCCCCGCACCGAGCGGGAGCATTGCGAGCGCGATCCGCCATGCCGCGGAGGGGATCCCACGGGGTCGCGCGGACGCGGACTCGTCGATCCGTGGCACGGGAGCGGTCGCCTTCCGGTGGTGGGCGCGTCGAGGGGCAGTGCGCCAGGGTGCGACGGAGCCGGCACCGAGGCGACGTCGAGGAGCCTACGGAGCGCGCATGCCGCCGCACCACCTCCGAAAGGAGGGGGAGGCATCATGCGGGGACTGCCTCACCAGAGACCATCACACACTGACGGCTGCGGCTGATCAGCGCCGACGCAGCACCAGCACCGCGTCGACGTGCTCCCCGGGCGCACCATCCGGGCTGGCGGCGGGGCGCCGTCGCTCCTCGGCGACCTCCACCTCCCAGTCCTCGACGGGCCGGGCGAGCTTCTCCGCCTCCGTGTGCACGTCGATCATGCGCTCGAGCAGGAGGGCGGGAGGATTGTGGGCCCACGACGGCGGCGCCGCATGGGAGATGGTCACCAGGTGCCCGCCGGGGCGCAGCGCGGTGGCGGCGCGGCGCAGCACCTCGATCCGCTCCAGTGCCACCTCCGACTGGAAGAACGACGCGGTCACGAGGTCGACGGTGCCCGGTTCCGGCTGCCAGGCGTCGAGGTCCGTCGCGGTGAAGACAGCGCCGTCCAGGCCGCGCGCGTCGGCTTCGGCGCGGGCGCGGCTGACGGCGGTCTCGGAGATGTCCAGGCCCCGGGCCTGCCATCCCTGCTCGGCCAGCCACAGCACGTCCCCGCCCTCTCCGCAGCCGAGGTCGATCGAGGTGCCGGGCTCGAAGCCGCCGACCACGTCCGCGAGCGTGGCGTTCACCCGCCCGGACCAGACGCGCTCCTTGCCGGAGTAGCGCTGCTCCCAGTGCTCGACGGGGGTGAGGGACGGATCCGGGGCGGAGTGGCCGGCGTGCGCGGCGGAGTGCTGGTGCTGGTGTGTGGTCATGGCAGGAGCCTTCCAGACGACGATCGCCCGGGACAGGGTGCGTGCCGGGAGCGCCCCGCTGCGGGGATGCTGTGTTGCGCGCGGCGCACCGCGGGGAGACGTCCGCCACGCCCGGGCATCGGCCGGCCCCGTCGGCCCTTGACCCTGACGCGTTGTCAACGTGTCGACTTCCTGTCATGACTCGCATCGTCCTCCCGTACCTCGCCTCCTATGGAACGTCTCTGCTGGGCAACTCGGTCACTGCGATCGCCCTGCCGCTGCTGGTGCTGTTCACCACGGGCAGCCCTCTGGGCGCCGGAGCGGTGGCGTTCTCCGCCGCGGTGCCGTCGGCGCTCGCCGGGCTGCTGATGGGCTCCCTGGTGGACCGCATCAACCGCCGCACCGCTGCGATCCTCGCCGACGTGATCTCCGCGCTGGCCCTGGCGCTGCTGCCGCTCATCGAGCTGACGATCGGCCTGAACCTGGGATGGTTCATCGCGATCGCGGTGCTGAACTCCTTCGGGGACGTCCCCGGGGTCACCGCCCGCGACGCCATGCTCCCGTCGCTCGCCCGTGCCGGCGGCATCGACCCCGCGCGCCTCATCGGGCTGCGCGAATCGCTCGGCGGAATCTCGATGCTGCTGGGTCCCGCCGCCGCCGGACTGCTGGTCGCCACGCTCGAACCCGTCGCCGTGATGTGGGTGACCGCGGGCATCGCCGCGCTCGCCGCCCTGATCACCCTGCTGATCCCCGCCCGCGCCGCCGCGCACGAGCGGTCCGAGACCCCGGCCGACGGGCTCCGCTCGAGCGCCGGCGCGATGCTCCACGGTCTCCGTCTCATCGTCCGCACCCCGCTGCTGCGCGCCCTGGTGCTGCTGCTCCTGGCGCTCGCGGTGGTGCTCGCCGCCTTCCAGGGCATGGTGATCCCGGTCCACTTCGCGTTCCGGGGTGAGGGGGAGGCGGTGGGCTTCGTGCTCAGCGCCCTGGCCGCCGGAATGCTGGTGGGCGGAGGCCTGTTCGCCGCGGCTGGTGCCCGGCTGCCCCGCCGGGCCTGGCTGATCGCCGGGATCCTGGTGATCGCGGCGGGTCTTGCCGTGCTCGCTACGCTGGAGTCCACGGTGATCGTGCTCATCGGCGCGGCGATCGTGGGCCTGGGGGCCGGGTCCATGAACGCGGTGGTGGGCCTGACCTTCGTCGAGGCGGTCGACGAGGGCCGACGGGGCACCGTGCTCGGCGCCCAGAACGCCATCATGACCCTGGTGCCCGCCGTGGGCATCGGCCTCGCGTCCGTCCTCATCGAGTTCGGCAGCCTGGGGCTCACCGCGGCGGTGCTCGCCGGGCTGTGGCTGCTCACCGTCGTGGCCGCCCTGTTCACCCGCCGCCTTCGCCGACTCGGAACGGAGAGACCCTGATGCGCATCGCCGAACTCGCCGATCTCGCAGGCGTCAGCGTGCGCACGATCCGCTACTACCACCAGGCGGGGGCTCTGCCGGAGCCACCCCGGCGCGCCAACGGGTACCGCGACTACTCGGCCGACGACCTGGTCACGGCACTGAGGATCCGCCAGCTGACTGCATCAGGGCTGAGCCTCGCCGCGGCCGGCGCGCTCGCCGCCGGCCCCTCCCCGCAGGCCGACGAGGAGGTGCTGGAGGCAGCCGACCGCGACCTCGCCACCCAGATCGAGCTGCTCACGGAGCGTCGCGAACGCCTGGCACAGGCCCGCGCGGGCGGGCATGTGGGGCTGTCCCGCGAGGCAGCGGCCCTGACCAACGAGGCGACCGACGTGCCCCCGGCGATCCTGCTCGCCAACCTGTACCGCGACCACGAGCCCTTCCTCCGCCTGGTCGAGGCGCTCACCGAGCCGGGCACGCGCGAGGCGGTAGCCGCCCTGCAGGAGCGTTTCGACGCGCTCGACGCCGACACCCCCGAGGCCGAGCTCGAGGAGCTCTGGGACCGGATCCGTGGGTTCTTCGCCGGACTCGGCGAGGAGCTGCCGTCGCTGCCTCGGGCTCAAGAGCAGCTGCTGCTCGAGCTCGTCGAACGCAGTCTCAACGCGCGTCAGTGCGAGTTCCTGCGACGCCAGGCCTGAGCGGGTCCGCCTCCGGTACAGTTCGGCCACCACCAGCGGATCTCGTGGCCCGTCTCCTCGGCCTACGCCGGCGGACGACGAAGGGACACGCCCGTGACCACCTCCGGCCTCAGCCGCGCCCAGCGGATCGACGCCGCCACCCCGGAGTCCCGCAACCGCGTGGTCGACTTCCTGCGCGCCGCCGCGATCACCGTGGTGGTGCTCGGGCACTGGACGATCATCGCGGTCGACGCCGACGGCGGGATCCTGCCCCACGGCGTGCTCGACGGCGCCGCCTGGACCCACCCGCTCACCTGGGTGTTCCAGGTGATGCCGATCTTCTTCCTGGTGGGCGGCTACTCCAACGCGCTCTCCTGGCGCTCCGCCCGACGGAAGGACGTGGGCTACGCCGAGTGGCTGCGCACCCGGCTGCGCCGCCTCGGCATCCCCCTGATCCCACTGCTGCTGGCCTGGCTCGTGATCAGCATCGTCGCGGTTCTCGCCGGGGCCCCGAACGCCACTGTGCAGATCGCCTCCCAGATGGCGCTGATCCCCACCTGGTTCCTCGCCGCCTATCTGATGGTCATCCTGGTCGCGCCCCCATGCCTCGTGCTGTGGGAGCGGTTCGGGTGGTGGTCGATCGTGGGCGGCATCGCGCTCGCCGGCGCCGTGGACGCCCTCAGCATCGCCGCCGAGCAGCCGCTGCTCGGCTACCCGAACTATCTGCTGGTCTGGGCGGTGTTCCACCAGGTCGGCTACGCCTGGCTCGACGGGCGGCTCGCCGGGTCAGGCCGACGCCTGCTGCTCGCCGCGATCGGACTGGTGGGCCTGCTGCTGCTCGTGCTGGTGGGTCCGTATCCGGTCTCGATGGTCACCTCCGCTGCCGACGAGATCTCCAACTCCAGCCCCACTCGAATCACCATGGCGTTCCTGGGAATGTTGCAGGCGGGTCTCGTGCTGTTGCTCGAGAAGCCGCTCACGGCAACTCTGCGGCGGCCCTGGCTGTGGTTCGTGACCGTGCTCGTGAACCAGCGGATCATGACCTGGTTCCTGTGGCACCTCACCGTGATGGTGGGGGTGGCGCACCTGCTGCTCGCGCTGGATGCCCGGGCGCTGCTGCCCGAGCCGCTGAGCGGGGCGTGGTGGGCGACTCGGCCGCTGTGGGCGCTGGTGCTGTTGGGGCTCACCGGGGTGGTGGTGCTGGTGATGGGGCGGTTCGAGACGCCGCGGGCCGATGCGCGACCTGCACCGCCCGTGTGGATGCCTGTCGTGGCGTCGGTCCTCGTGATCGCCTCGCTCGCGGTGATGGCGTCGGTGGGCACCGTGGGGGAGGGCGGCGTGGCGTGGGTGTGGCCGTTGCTGCCTGGAGTGGGGATGGTGGCGTTACGCGTACTGGGTGCGCGGAAGCGGTCCGAGAAAGACTGAGCGGGATTTCGAGCTACGTCACGCCACGAGGACTGCTGGTCAGTCGTCCGCGGCGCGGACGCCGGGGAAGACTCCTTCGATGATCTTGATCAGCTCAGCCGCTCGTGCACGATCCAGCTGGATTACCTGGCTCGGCTTGGGCTTCGAGACCCTCTCTTGGGAACCGTAGGTTGCGATGTAGAGGAGAGTCTCATCGCCGTTCAGCACTTTCGCCCAACCTGCGTCTGTTTCTTTCTGGTGCACGGATCCTTGGCCGTTGAGAGGGATGAACTCGCGGATGAGCGCCATAGCAATGCCTCCGAGGAAGTGTGGTTCTTACGATCAGTGCGTTCGGACCCGCGGGCCGAGGAAGGCGAGCCCGACGGCGTCGCGGACACCTGAATCATCCAGCGAGGAGAGATCGGTGACCCGCAGCTCGAACTGGATGGCCTTGAGGCCGCCGCGAACCAGGTCGCGTCGGTTCTCGTTCCCGGCAAGGGACCGGATCTGTTCCGCGATGATGCGGGACACCCGATGGTCTGCGGAGAGATTGCGATCCACCAGTCCGACGAGGTCGTCCTCGTACAGAGGCAGATCGGGGTCCGAGAGCAGGTCGCCTAGGATCCAGGACCGCAAATAGGCGCGGTAGAAGATGTTCCGCCGTCCGGAGAGGTAGCGGTCCTTTGGGAGCTTGCCCGAGCTGTCAGGACCGAACCGTCGCACCGCGAGGTCGGGGAGCACCAGGATGGTCAGGTAAGGCCAGATCTCGGGGTTGGACGCCTGACCCCTGCCGTCGGTCTCGAACCAGTCGACGAGGAAGCGACCGGCGGTCGCATCGAACTTCCGGTCGGCGTCGCGCCCACCCTCGGGGACGGCATCCAGGACCTGCTTCAAGGAACGGTGCATCTCGCGGAGGCGGCTCACGTTGACCGGCGTACCTCCGAAGCCGTTGAAGCTGGTCTTCGGGTGGAGCGTTCCATCCGGCAGCGACTTCGGCTGCGATCCACCTTTGAGTCGGTCCTCGAGCTCCTTGAGGGTCACGACGGCCTCATCGCGTGCGAGCTGCGGGTAGATCCTGCTCATCAGGGCTCATCCGTCCTTCCGAAACGCAGGGCCTCACGGGATCGGGCGATCAGCTTCGTGGGCTCCTCCTTGGCCAGTCTCAGCGCTTCGCTGAGCGGCAGTCCGATGTCACGAGCCAGTGCGGCCCCGAGCGCGGCGAGGGTCTCGTGGTCATGCTCCGCGATGTCCTCCATCTGCTGCGGGGGCATCGCATCGCGCCAGTTGGCCAGCCGGTGGAACACGACCAGGTGGATGTCGCTCTGGATCAGGGCGTAGATGTCCTCGGTCGCGGTGCCGTCGAGGATGTCCTCGGCGAGGTGCGAGTCGCTGTTGATGTAGAGACGGATCGCCGAGCTCACGCTGTGCGTCGGGTCGGCATCGAGGCTGGGCTCGACGATCCAGGGGACGTCCCCGCGGCCGGTCTGGGAGAAGGAGATCGCGGTCGTGGGGAACGCCGCGTCGTCGTTCTCGAGCTGGATCTTCACGGGGCTTGCTCGTTGCCACAGCTTCGCTCCGGAGTGGATCGCGTTGTTGGGATCGTTGCTTCCGGTGCGGGCAGGACCCACGATCCAGATGTCCGCGAGGACCTCGACTGCGATGACTCCGCCGTCGATCTCGACCAGGGCTTCCGCGGTCCATCGTCCATCACTCTCGGCGAAGGTCGCCGTTGACCGCCAGGTAGCTCGAGCAGGCAGGCACGTGGCATTGCCGACGAGCATGACGGGTTCCGTGCTCGGAATCCCGGTCTGGGACCAGAACTCTGGAGCGAGCTCGGCTCGGCATCTCAGCACGATGCGCTGCCCGGGCTCCCACACCTCGGATAGGTCCTCGACCGTGGAGACGGGCTCGATCACCTCGAGCTCGGTCGTGACCGTTGTGCGGGCGGGGGCGAGGAAGGGCCTCGACTCAAGAACGGCCATCGATTCCTCCTGCTGTGAGCTCGACACGCAGAGCGCGGCGGGGGGCGCCGAAGAACTTCACCGCGGCGATCTCGTCCGTTCGAACCCGTGCGGAATCGACGCTGTCCGGGACCAGTGCGGGGCTCCAGGAGATGCCCAGCTCTTCGGGAGGCACTCGCTCATGGAGGCCTTCATCGCCCAGGAGGCTCACACCAAGCTTGACCCGTCCGAACGGGCCGTCGCCCTTGACGACGAACCTGATCTCCTGGAGCTGTCGACCCTCAGGGTCCGTGTGCATCAGGCGAGGAGCATCCGCTTCGACGGTCCAGCGCTGCTTCGTGCTCGCTCGGCGGCGACCGGTCGGGCGATCTCTGCCATCACCTGACAACTGCGGCGCCAGGGCAGGGAGGATCGCGCCGAGCCGACGGGAGAGTCCTCCTGTGGAGAGCGATCTGCCGGCGGGCACCGACTCGAAGACCTCGGGCTCGGGGTGGATCTCCTCCGTGATGCGCTGACGCACCCGCGTCTTCGTGTGACGGATGATCTTGGACGACTCGCTGCTGGAGCCTTCAGTCACCCAGTTGTCATGGGCGGGCGGCTCGGCTTCGGCGTAGTACTCGTCGAAGTCATCGGCGGACTTGAAGACGGCCAGCCAGTCCATGCCGGCCGGAGCATCCCGCTGCACCCAGTCCACAGTCGTGACGACCAACTCTGCCTGCCCGCGCATCAGGGCGATGCGCAGCAACCGGGAGTCGTCCCCCCGGGAGGGATCGAGATCATCGAACTCGAGATACGGCTCGATCCCGGGCACTCGTCTGACCACTGCGAGATGGCCGATGACCTTACGATTCCGGATGATCTCGATGACCTTGACCGGCAGCCCCTGGGGCTCGGCCCCGGCCCCGGCACGCGTGGAGCGGATCGCGTTCAAGCCGGCTCCCCAGAGCGAGAGAGCCCCAGTGTCGGCATCGCCGAGATCGACGGGCTCGCCGTTCACGCGCAGCTCCATCTTCATCGGTGCATCCGTCTCGCCGGGTGCGGGGACCATTTTCGGCCAGAGGTTCGCCCGGATCGCGTGGCGGGCGCGACGGGCGAAGTCGGTCTCCATCTCGACGGCGTCGCTGTCGAACCGGTCGAGCGGCTCACCGGTCGACGATTCGTGGTCGTCCTCGTCTGCGATCGTCGGGTCGAGGATCAGGATCGAGGTTCCGGTCTCTCCGTCCTCGAATCCGCGCTCGAAGAGCTTCGCCGCCAGCTCGACGGCCGACGGCCCTATCAGAGGGACGACAGAGTCTCCGTCCTCGGAGGTGGCTCCCCACCAGTGGCGACCGGTGTACTGGATCCCCTTGTCCTGGTAGGACTCGCCGAACGCGGAGACGATCAGACGGTCCTCGATCTCGCCCTCCGGATTCCGACAGCGCGTCCAGTACACGACAGTACCGATCCCGCTGAACGCGAAGGCGGCCGTCTTGCCGAATCCGTAGGTGCCACCGGTGGTGCCGTTGTTGTGCGAGACGCCGAACTTGAGGATCAGGTCCTGGAACCGCGCGGACCGCCCTTTGCCGGTGGGGGAGAGGTCTGCGGGCCCGTCGAGGCCCTTCGTCCCGCGGTCGTAGATCTCGAGGATCCTGAAGTTGGAGCGGCGACTCAGTGTGTTGAGGTCCTTGATGCGGCCTTCGGAGAGGAGCGTCGCGATGTCCTCTCGGAGACGGAAGTCCGTCCGACGGAGGCTGACGCCGAAGACCGGTCTCCCGTTCGGGCGCCTCGCGTCCCAGCTGTTCTGGGCCGTCTCGCGGACCACGACGGCGAGGCGGGAGAGCTCTGTCTTCCCGAGCAACCGATCTCCGCCGGAGGCGTCCATGTCACCGGGAGAGAAGCGCTTCGGGAACCACTGCAGGGGCTGGATCATCAGGTCGGGTCAGAGCTCCTCGAGCACTCGTACGAGCTCGCTCGGAACGAGCTCGCCGGGACAGGAATCGAGCGAGAGTCGATAACTCAGCTCCGACACCCCGCGAAGTGTGGAGGCATCCAACCGGGTCGCCCGGATACCGGGGAAGTCATCCCCTACGACATGGAGTCGCGTCTCCTCGATCTCGAAGCGTCGGCGTCTGTCCTCCTCGCCCGGAGCGTCATCCCCCAGGGTCCTCAGGATCTCCTCGCGGGGCACGCCATGAGAGGTGATGCGATCCGTGAGCTCCTCGACGGACTCCCCGGAGGCGCTGTCCACGACCCTGAAGGCGACCAGATGGAGTTGAGCATTCGTCGGTGGTTCGAGCTGTGACTCGCCATGGATCGTGACGGCAGGGCTTCCGGAACCGGTCAGGGTCTTGACCTCGAGCGCGTTGGTGCGAGCGAAGTCATGCCTCGCCCCCTTCCGGCCTCCCCACGCCGCCAGAGCGGCCTGTGGATCTCTTCGGGCGAGCTGCTCGAGGACCGTGAGCTCGCCGAATATTCCGACGATGCGGTTCCGATCCATCACGTTGCGGGCGCGGGCCAGAGCCGCGCGCCACGACTCGAGCACCTCTATCAGCTCATCGATGCATGGGCGGCCGCTCGTGTCGGATCGGTCGAGCATCTCGCCGACGAGAGAGAGGAAGGTGCGGATCAGCCGAGCATCGAGACACACGATGTCCAGGGCTATTGCGGGGCCGTCGCCGCCGTCAGCTTCCACCCAGGTCGCGCGGAGAACCCGACCCAGAGGGACATCGAACCGTTCGCGATCTTCGGGAAGGTGCGCCATCAGATGGATGAGCCCGACGTGATCCTTCACGAGGATCGCGTCCCGGAGTCGGCCAGAAGGCCCGAGCAGGGTGCTCGCTGACTCTCCCTCTGCGACGTGTTCGACGCGAAGCTTCTCGTACGCCGACTGGACCCGAGAATGTCCTCCTGGCATCAGCCTTCACGCTCCGGCTCGAAATCGCCCTCTTCATCCTTCAGCGTCGTCGGCTCCAGATCGGGGTCCTGATCGTCGAGATCCACGGCCCAGTATTCTCCCGGGTCCTCAGCTTCTGCATGGGGGAAGACCACCCCGAGGCCGATAAGAGGCCCGGCGGAGCCCATCCCGGTCCTCGTCGTCGACTTCGGAGCCGGCTGAGAATCTCCGTCGATCGCATAGAGGAGGATTGTGCCCTCCCGCGGGCGGATCAGTGAGCGAGCGGCCTTCACCGCGCCTGCCGAACTCTTGTCCACAGCGTCCAAGATCTTGATGTCCTCCGCCGTGAGCTGCCCCTGGTCAGCGAGCATCCTGAGATCGAGGAGGTAATCATCTCCAGACATCAGGGCGCGGATGTTGACCAGGTCGGACTCCGGAGGGAGATCCGCGTCGAGGCGGTCCGGCGACCAGTATTCGGGCTTCAGAGGGGTGCGCCGAGATGTGGCGACCGTGATTCCGTCGGCGTACTCATGGATCTTCTCGCCGCCGCCCGAGCCTGAGACGAGGACGAGGTTCCACGCGGCCCCGTCTCCGTGGCGGTCCAGCCATCCGCGCATTCCGTCGGGCTGCAGCCACCTGTCCGTCGGAGCGACCCAGTAGTCCTCGAGGAACTTCACGACATCGTCGTTCGTCAGGCCCTGGAACATGAGTGACGGGTACTTGCGCGAGACATGTGCACCGCGGGTGAGCGTCGGGACGCCCCGGTCGAGAGCCCGTCGAACCAGATCTGCCGCGGCCTGATAGCCGACGTTCCTGCCAGGGGCGGAGCGATCAAGGTAGATCGTCTGCCTGCGAGTGCCGCCGAGCCCGGCACGGACGAGTTTCACGGAGTCCATCTTGTTCTTGCTCGTGATCTCGAGGCGGCCGGGGTGGCTCCTCACCTTGATCGCGAACTCCCGTGGTGTGCGTCGTTCCTTCTCCATCTCGACGACCTCGTCGCGGAGCTGCTTCTCGACCGCCGCGAGGTGCGCATACTCATCGAGAAGCCCCGGCCCCATCCAGACTCGGACGAGGTCGGCGTATCCGGGGCGGAATCCGAACCATCGCCCCATCTGCAGCAGCGTGTCGTAGGAGTTGCTGGAGCGGAGGAAGTAGGAGACCACCAGGCCCTCGAGGGTGAGCCCTCGGGACAGGGTGCCGCCACCGACGGCGATGACGGTCTTGGGACTCCCGGGCTCGTAGATGAGGCGGTCGTCGGAAGCTCCGTTGTCGATCTTGACGACGACCCCTTCGAGAACCTTCTTCGCAATCGGCCAGAGATCCGTCCACTCTGGGACGGTCTCGTCACCGCGCAACGGCGCCGCGTTGTCGATCTCTGTCTCGAAGAGCTCTCGGAAAGTGCCTTCTTGATCGTCAACCTCGAGGGCCATCTCCGAGATGAATTGCGCGATGACCTCCTTGGTGCGCTCATGGACACGGATCAGCTGCGACGTGTGGACCAGCATCGAGGAGTCATTGACGCCTCCCGAACGCATCTCGCGGACGGCGGTGGCGAGGATGAACCAGCGGATGGCCGTTGCCAGTGACTCGGTCATCTCTGGCTCGAACTCGTCGATCTTCTTCGGCTTGGGGGTGAAGACCGACGCCTCGTGCTCCGGAACCTCGTGGGCGAGGCGATGGATCATCTCGTCCTCGTCGTTGCTGAAGGTCTGGTGCACGTCGAAGAAGAGTTCTGACCCCATGTAGCCGCTCGGCTTCGGAAGGACGGATACGAAGTCCTCCGGGTACAGGTCGCCGTCATCGGAGGGATCGATGAAGACGTTCGCGAAGGGAGTCGCGGTGTATGCGACGTAGGTACCCGTCGGCACGGCGGCCCAGAGATCTCGAATCCTCCGATTGATCGTCGAGACGAGGTCCTTGGATCCCATCGTGTTGGGGGTGGCCTGGTCCGACTCGTCGTCGATGATCAGCACGGGGCGATGGCCGAGGAGGTCATCCGGAATGGATCTCAGGAACTTCGTGACGTTGGCCAGTCGCATCTCATGCTTCTTCACCACCATGATGGCGACATTGCTCGTGGTCGAGATGAGGTCTGGGCTGGTGTTCTTCCCCATGTCGGCGTGAGCACCGGTGAACCTGTGCAGCGCGAGGCCGCGTCTGTCGCGAACCGTCGCGAGGTCGAGGTCCTTCTCGAGTCGAAGCTGCGTCTGGACGCGGAGGTTCGTGTACATCCCGGCAAGAACGATGACGATTCGGTACCCCTCATCCACCGCCTTGGAGATGAGACCCGTGAAGTTCGCTGTCTTCCCCGACTGCACGTAGCCGATGACGAGACCCTTGCGCCGATCGCCGACGGCTTTGGGGTTCGCGCTGCGCGAAAGGATCCGCTCTGTCGATGAGTGGATCGAATCGATGGCGGCCGCAGGGAGACCGGACTTCACGAGTCGATCCCTGTAGTCGGGCCATTCGCCGACCTGTGTCTTGGCGCCGCTGTACCAGTCGGGTCGTCCCCCATCCTTGCGGATGAGGCTTCCGACCTTGATCCGTTCGACGCTGTTGCGCTTCTCGTCCTCGTAGGACTCGAAGGCCGTGTGGAACCCGGGAAATATCTGCTCGATGAGCGCGAGGCATTCTCTGTGCGCGACATCCTGGTTGAGCTCGCCGGCTCGGGATCTGAACATCCCCTCGTACGCGGCGAGCGCCTGCTCGAACCGTCCACCCTCCAGTACCACGTCCACCATCCAAGGCCTCCGTATCGTCTCGTCGCGCGCTTTCCCCCAGGTTAGCCAGGTAGTCAGACACTTGGTGACTTTTTCTCATCTCGAGACCGAACGGCAGTGGAGATCTCGGCTGCGACGAGATCCGGATCCTCGTGCTCCCAGAACCGCATCACCTTCCAGCCTGCTTCCTGGAGCCGCCGTGTCGAATCCAGATCGCGTTCTCTGTTCCTGGCGATCTTGGGCCGCCAATACTCCGAGTTCGCTCTCGGCTCCACGTAATGCTCCGAGCATCCGTGCCAGAAGCAACCGTCGATGAAGATCGCGATGCGTGCACGTGTGAAGACGATGTCGGCCCGACGTCGTCGGTCAGAGGCGTCGGCGGGGTGATCGACGCGATATCGCAGACCGGATGCATGCAGTCGGCGACGGATCGCGAGTTCTATCGAGGTGTCCTTGCGCTTGTTCGCGCGCATCGTCCTGCGGGCGTTCTCGCTGCTGGCCTTCGGCGACTTCCGGCTCATGGGGTAGATGCCCTCGGACGTGAACTCAGGAAGCGCTCAGATGGAGGCCCGCTGGGCCCCGGCGGAGCGGGCGACCGCAGGATCGCCTTCCGTCAACTCGCGCTCTCCGCGGATGAGTTCCAGCGGAGGATGTCCGGTGGAATCCTCGTCTGCTGCAGCGGCAGGGGCGAACGCGATGTCGAGGTGCTTCTGGGCTTCCTCCGCGTGCTCGGACAGCTCGTAGGCGAGGGCGAGCTCGTCGGCGTCGAGGCTGGGACGGACGCTGTCGTAGTCGGTGCCGTCCATCGTCCGGAGCATCGCCTCGATCACGACCTGCGCTCCATCCGGCGGCACCGCCATGCCGATCTGCCGTCGGACACTCGGACTGCCCCCGAGGAAGCGGAAGCCGTCAGGGAACGTCTGGAGCCGTGCTCGCTCCCGGTTCGTCAGCGCCCGAGGCTCTTCCCAGTGGTACATGTGGGTTCCGCCGCCCCCAGAGCCGGTCACCGTGTAGGACGGCTCATCAGCGGACAGCCGGCGGTAGATGTTGCTGAGCGTCACGCCCTTCACATTGAGCCTCAGCGAGGGATCCTCGAACTCTGTGTTGAAGGCGTTCTTGCCCGGTGCGATCGCATTGAGTCGATCGACAACGCTCTGCCGATGTTTGATCTGGTGGTTGTTGTACGCATCAGGATGGATGGGATCCGTCTCGATCACGTCGCGAGCGGTCGTCTGCTGCCATTTCTGGGGCGTTGTGGGCGCGGGGACCTGGAAGCCCTTCTGGAGCGTCCGGCGCACATCCTTGCGGATGCCGGTGATGATGAATCGGTGACGCCGCTGGGGGAGTCCGTACTCCTCGAAGCGGTACAGGTTGGCGACGAGCTCGTACTCGAGGTCAGGGTCCACCGCCTCGGCCTCGGCCCCGTAGAACTCTCGGAAGTTCCCGTCAGTACGGGCGGCGCGGCCGGGCCGGCGGAGAGCGGAGAGGATCTTCCCGAACGCCATGCCCCCGTTCGCTCGGGACAGACCGGAGACGTTCTCGGCGACGAACCAGTCGGGTGAGTGAAGAGCAAGGGCGTGGACGCCGTAGGTGTAGAGGGCGCCGTAGTCCCCTTCGAGCCCACGATGCTCGCCGACGGTGCTGAAGTCGTTGCAGGGGAAGCCGAAGGCGAAGGAGTTGAATTCCGGCACCTGCCGCAGGTCGAACTCACGGACGTCCGCGGTGAAGACCGAGTCCTCGCTCGCACCACGGATGTTCCGCCTGTAGGTGTCCGCGGTGTCGGGGTGGTACTCGACCGCCCAGCCGTGCGAGACCGACGAGCCGCCCTCACGCGAGATCTGCGTACTGGCCCGCTCTGCGCCGAGCGCGATCCCACCGGGACCGCTGAACATCTCCCCCAGCACGTAGCTCGGCACGAAGCACCTCCACTGTTCTCATCTCTTGGTTCTGCAGCCTATCCCGAACTCGCTGGTCCTGCTGGGCTCGGAACTCAGCGGTGGATGGCCGCTCCACTGTTGGCAGCATACTCCTTCGTGCCACTGACAAATGATAGAAATGGCCAGGCCAGGCCCGGATGGTGAGCATCCTCAGTCTTGCGACCGCAGAGGGGCGGCTCGCGTGTGCAGGATGGAGCGATGGCTCGACGTGCCGAAACGAACGGAGTCGAGAATCGGCGAGACGCAATATTGGAGACAACCATGGGCACAGCGTCTCAGCGGCGTCCATGGCCATTTGTTCTCGGCGGGGGCTCTGGAAATCGTGCTCGGTGGAGGGGTTGGCGCACGCCGTCGACAGGAACACACGCATCGTCCCGGCGCCACGGCTGGCCAGCTCGCCTTACGGCTGCAGTCGCTCCTGGCGAGCTTCCTCGAGAGTGGTCCCCGCCGCGGGTTCGAGACGTGGACCCCAATGCTCTCGGCCACGATATGGCCGGTGATTGCGGCGGCCGCATCCCCGTCGACCAACTCGGACGCGGCGCCCTGGGCTAGCGGGCCCGGGCCGGCGTCACCGTGCCCAACGATAGCGTCGTGGTCAACAACGACAACTGGGATGTGCCCGCCATCGAGTGCACTCCACAGCTGAGCAACGTGGACATGCAGTACCGGAAGCTCGGCCACATGGCCTCGCAGGCGCTGCTGAGGATGATGAACGGGGAGAGGGAGACGGGTGTGGTGACCCTGCCTGTTTCCTGGTGGTGCGGGAGTCCACGCTCGGGGCGTGAGGGTCGGGGCTGAGTGCCCGCAAGTTCCTCAGGACTTCACGCTCGGCCGGCTCCCAACGGCAGTTCCGTCTCTATGAGCACCGCTGAGCAGGGGGTCCAGGCGCCGCCGGATCGCTTTGATCCGCACTCTGAGCATCTACGGGTGTGGATGGCGTCCGCGGCTACTCCTCATCAGACTCGGCATCGAGCTCTGTGAGGACGGTGCTTTCGTAGTTCTTCTTGTCCTTGCCGTACATCCACGCGAGGATGTCGAGCACCCGTATCCGGGAATAGCGCTCGCCGACGCCCGCCTTCTCGGCGAGCTCGGAAAGCTTCTTGTCGAGGCTGGAATTGTCGAGAGTCAAAGCGGTATGGAAGTGGATCCAGTACAAGCTCGTCGTCGGCAGGCCCAGGACCCGCGCGATCACGCTGTCCCAGATTGGGATCAGCCGGGGCCTCTTGCGGGCGAGCAGCTTCGATGTGCGAGTAGGGCCCACGCCTTGAATTCTATTGACCAGTTTCCAGGCGGGGTTCAACCCTTCGTCGCCGTTCAAGGTTTTCACCTGATCGACGGTGAGTTCACCGAGATCTCGATCGGGCTCGAGTCCGAGCACTCGCGCAAGCTCATCGCTTTCCTTGTCTTTCTTCGTGAGCTCGTGAGCCATCTGGCCGTTCAGCGTCACCGACAGCAAGGACAGCGACGCGACATCGCTGATGTCGAATCGATCGGGATGTGCGGGGCCAGTGTGCGTCAGCTCGTGGAAATAGGCACCGGTGTAGGCCCCGCCCTCGGAGTACGTCTTGAGGTAGTCCAAGAGCTGCTCTTCGTTCGCAGTATCGAGGACGTGCTGACGGAATGTCTGGAACTCGTCGGGAAGCGCGGCAGTCACAGTGGTTCTCCTTGTGAAGTTGTAGCGGCGTCGAGGGAAGCACAGAGATCGAACGCTCACAACGAGTCTAAGATCAATCCCTGACGTCCGGAGCGATGACGCTGCATCACCCGCGACTTCCGAGTCTTCGAGCGTTGCCGACTCAGAAGGCTCCTCATCGCGGGAGAGTTCGACGCCTCACGCCACAACTAACGCTGAAGCGCCTCGAACGTCCCACCCCTTCGCCACACTCCTCCTCATGAGCTACGCGCTGCGTCACGTCATCCTGGGCACCGAGAGAGCGGAGAGCTGGCCCGCCCTCGAGGACGCGCTCCAGCTCCTCGGGTTGGTCTCGGACACCGTCGAGCTCGAACAGGAGCGAAGGGTCGAGGTCGCCCTCCGTACGGAACCCCCACAGCAGGTCCGCTTCTCCATGGCGGACGCGCACGACACGAGCTGCTCCTGCGGGGAGAACTCCATGGCCAGACCATGTCCTCATTACGTGGCCGCCCGACTCGTCTGGGAGCACGAGCGCGACGAGGACGGTGAGTTCGAGATCCTCTTACGGCGCACATCAGCGATCGCGGCACTCGGCGCGGCGCGTGCTGCGCTCGTCGACACCTACCTTGCGCTGGATGACGCGGGTGACCCGATGGGACTCGAGGACCTGTTGTGGGACCACCCCGGACCCGAGGCGGCTATGGAACATGCTCGGGCGATGGTGGGACGCGCGACGGACGAGCAGTTGAGCCGGTTCCTGCTCAGTGCGATCGAGGTCCCGCTGGGGACGACGCGACAGGCGCCCCTGCGCGAGGAACTCCGGACCGCCATCGTGCTCGGCGAACACCTGTCCAGGCCGGTCGACCCGCGGGCCCCTTCGGCGAACGCGCCCGCGCTGATGGAGATCTACGGGCGATTGCGGCGCGCATTCACCGATGTCGACGTCAGCTCCGGCGAACTTCTCGCCTCGTTCCGCGCAGTGTGTCGAGCGCTGGGAACACTGGTCGGCGCCGGGGAGATCGCAACCGAGCCATTTCGTCGCGCACTTCTCTGGGACGAGCTGGCGTCACCACCGCTCGACTTCCCACTTCTCGGAAGAGTCGCGGTGCTTCTCGACCCCACCGGGCAGCGGCTGTTCCGGCCATTGATCGAAGAGCTCGAGGAGGGCGCCAGGCCGATGCCGATCTCTTCGGCGGTGGGTGCGGTCGCGAAAGTCGGCTATGCCGGAAGGGTCCTCACTCATCGTCTCCGTGCGGAGATCGCGTACGCAGGTGAGGCGTCGGGGTCACTCATAGGAGCCCTCGAGTCCTGGCCTGCAGCTCCGTACGGAGAATTCCTCGCCCGCTCTTCGCGCCGGCGGTCATTGACCTTCCGCCTGGCGATCGCCGAGGCGGCGCGTCGTGCCCGGCGCCTCCGCTGGGCCGACGATCCTGGTCGAGTCAGTTGGTCATCCGGAGAGGGCGGCAAGCATCTGCATCTCTCGGACATCCCGCTGACGCGTGATCCGCGCATCGAGGAGGTGCTGCTTCGCCGCATCCACGACGACCGTCCCGGAGACCCCGCTTGGGCGGACGTCGCGATCGGAGACCTTATCAATCTGCTGGCAGGTCTCGGCCGCGTCGGCGAAGCCCGTACTGCCCTGCTGGAGCACGCGCGGCATGATCCTGATCCGTATCACCGGGATGAATTCTCTCGGATCTGGACGAGCCTCCAGCTGGGGGACGGGCTCAGCGACGCATCGACGGCCATCTTCGGCGCATGAGCAGCGCTGGAAGCTGGAGTCGTCCCTCTCGCCCTCGAACGTCTCGACGATCTCGGTGAAGCCACCTCCGATGTCTGCCCTCCGTGCCACCATCTGCTCATGAAGCCGCCGAAGCTCGTCGCCATGTCCAACCACACGACCGAGAACCGCGCGATCGCCTATGTCATCGCACACGAGCGTGCCGCCGGCCGCACCGCCGAGGACGCCCGCCACATCCCAGGCAGCCTCTTCGACGTCGAGAGCAGGGATGATGTCACCGGCGAGAAGCGGCTCATCGAGATCAAAGCCTTCGGCGGCACCGGCCGCGGCGACTTCCTCTGGCTCGAGCCGAATCAGGTCGAGGCGCTCGAGCAGATCCCCGGCTCCCACCTCTACCTCGTCACCAACGTCCGCTCTGCGGACCCGTCGGAGATCCGGGTCCTCGACCTCACCGGTGAGCAGCTGCGCGCACGACTGAAGGCGAAGCGGGAAAAGCACTACTTCGAAGTGCCGATGCCGGTTGCCGTCTACGACGACCTGCACGCCGACGCCATGGGCCCGCCCACCGCGACCGGCACCGAGTTCAGCCTTCAGGTCCTCGAAGCAGTCACCGTCCTCCACCAGCGCGGCTATCACCGGATCCGTTTCGTCGCGATGTGGGCGCCCAACGGTCTCAACGTCCGCATGTTCGTCGGCCGCGACAGCGAGGTGCCGGGCGGGCACCCGCGCGAGGAGTTCTTCGACCAGATCGCGTACACCTCGCTGAACGACGCCGATGAGCCTGCTCGGGACTTCGCCGGCACCTCGATCCCTGCCTGGTGGAGCGCCGAGATGATCGCCGATCAGCTCCTTGCTGCGCTCCCGCCGATAGAACCCACTGCGGATGACCCCGCCTACGTCACCGAGCTCCAGGAACTCTTCGAGCGCCATGGCGCTGTCGGCACAGTCCCTCTCACCGAGAAGGATGAGTACTGAGACGAAGTCGGTGTGACAGGCCCTGTGCAATGCACGACACGTTTGTGGGCACATGTAAAGTTGATGGTTAAATTGCTTTTGGTGTCGGCGTCGGTTCGGCACTGCTCGCCCGCGCTCCGGGCTCAACTCTTGGGGGAAGAATGACCGTGACCACTGTGGGAGGCCGGACCGACTCAGTGCTCCGTCGCCTTGGTCGTCGTGCAGGTGGCGTCGTGCTGGCCGTCGCATTCGCGGGAGCTCTCGCGGCCTGTGGCTCGGCGGATTCCCCGGAGGCTCCGGCCGCCACGGCCGCTGCAGGCGCGAACGAACCCGTCGAAGCGGCCGAGTCCGTTGAGGACAAGGCTGAAGCGCCCGACCTCAGCGGCGTCTGGCACTCCACCGAGGACAGCGTCTTCGTGCAGCGGGCGACCATCGCGGGTACGGCGATGACCATCGATTGGGTGCCTCAGGACGGGACCCCGGACTCGCGGCTCTACTGGGCCGGCTCGTTCGAGGGCCCCGAGGCAGAGGGCTCGTACACATGGACCTCCACCAATGACCACAGTCGCACCGGTTCAGAGTTGCTGGCCTCCAGCGACGACACCAAGGACTTCACCTACGAGGACGGGAAGATCAGCTACGAGGTGTCGGCTCTGGGCGAGTCCGGGACCGTGACGCTCGAGCTGACGTCGACGGAGGTCCCCGCTGACGCGGTCACCTCCGTCGAGAAGGGCGAGATCGAGGTGCTCGAGTCGGGGATCGCAGTGGACGGCGACTATGCCTATGCGAGCGCGATGGTGAAGCACGAGGGCCTGACCGGCGAGTTCGCCACCGTCCTCTTCAACGTCTACGACGACGAGGACAACCTGGTCGTCTCCCAGGAACAGGTCGAGGAGCTCGGGACCGAAGGCACGACCTTCCCGATCGGCACCCATATCGAGGTCCCCTCCGGCAGCACCCTGGCACGCGTAGAAGCCACTGTGAGCGCGAGCGAATACGGCAGCAGCAGCGAGGCACGTGCAATTGTGGCTCCGATCGAGTCGTCGGCCGATGCCCCGCAGTTCCTCATCCAGAACACGACCGAGGAGAACTGGGAGGATCCGCGGATTCAGATCCTCTGCCGTGACGATGCCGGTGACATAGCCGGCGGCGGCTCGGAGTATCCGACGATGATCCCGGCCGGTGGGGAGTTCATGTTGACGGACCTGTCGCTGATCACAAGTGGCGACGCCACTACCTGCGAGGCGTACGTGATGCTCTCGTTGCCGATGTGACGACTGGGCTGCTCCGCCGCTGAGCATTCTTCAACGCCCTCCCTACGGCTCCGCCGCAGGGAGGGCGTTCGTCTGCCATCACCCTGTCAGGGCGCCACGCATCGCTGGTCAGACCTCACCCCTTCCGCGACCGCACTCCGAACACCCACGCCAGCGCCACCACGATCCCGTTCAGCGGCGCGACCCCGATCCCGAACTCGTTCGAGATCCAGGCGCTGAGCGACCCGAGCACGTGCGGCACCAGCGTGAGGACACCACCGGCGTTCCGGACGCAGTCCACCCCGTGCTCCACTCCGAAAAGCCACATACTCTTCCCCATGCCGCCCACCACCGAGAACTTCCAGGTCGATCTGCGCGGTATCGTCGAGATCCTGTCGCACAACCTGTACTCGAGTCCGCGCGTGTACGTGCGCGAGCTGATCCAGAACGCGCGGGACGCGGTCGTGGCGCGCGGAGAGCACGGAGACCTGCCGCCGATCGAGCTGGTCGTGGACCCGGTCGCGGGGGCGCTCACGGTGCGAGATCACGGCATCGGCCTCACCGAGGCGGATGCGCGGAGCCTGCTCTCCACGATCGGCGCCTCCAGCAAGCGGGAGGAGCTCGCCGCGGCCCGGCGCGAGTTCCTCGGCCAGTTCGGGATCGGCCTGCTGTCCTGCTTCCTCGTCGCGGACCAGATCGAGGTGACCTCCCGCAGTGCCCGCGACCCGGGGGCGCAGACGATGCGCTGGGTCGGCCGCGGCGACGGCACGTTCACGGTGGCGCCCGCGCCGGAGCCGCTCGCCGAGCCGGGCACCGTGGTGCGGGTGCATGCGCGCCCGGATGAGGCGGAATGGGTCGGCGCCGGCCGCGTGCATCGTCTCGCTCACGAGTATGCGGGCCTCCTGGCCGTCCCGATCACCGTCGCCGTGGCCGGTGATCCGCGGCCCGCGGTGCGGGTGAGCGGGGATCCTGCCCCGTGGGACCTGCCCGACCACGGCTCGGCCCTCTGGTGCGAGGACGCCTTCGGCTTCGCGCCGCTGGCGAGCATCCCGCTGGACGTGCCGATGCTCGGCATCCGAGGCGTCGCCTTCGTGACCGGGGAGGCGACGCCCGGGCGGGGACGCGCGGGGGATCGGGTGTTCTCCCACGGCATGTCCGTCGCGGCCGACAACACCCAGCTGGTGCCCGAGTGGGTCACCTTCGCACGGGTCGCCGTCGAGGCGGGATCGCTGGGCCTCACGGCCTCGCGCGAGTCGCTGCACGATTCCGGTGCCCTCGCCACGGCCCGTGAGGAGATCGGTCGTCAGGTCCATGCGGGCATCGAACGGCTCGCCGCCGGGGATCCCGTCGTCTTCGCGCGGTTCGTCGCCGTGCACGGGCAGAGCCTGCTCGCGCTGGCCGTCGCGCATGCGGAGATGCTGGAGTTCGTGGCCCGTCACTTCACCTGGGAGACCAGCGCCGGGGCGATGCGGCTCGTGGAGATGCCGGCGCGGATCACCTTCACCACGGACGAGCGGGAGTTCACCACCTACGCGCCGCTGGTGCAGGCGCAGGGCGGGCTGCTCGTCAACGGCACCTACACCCATGGCGCCGCGATGCTGCGGGCGTACGACGGGGCGCAGACCCGCCTCATCGCGCGCGAGTTCGAGCTGGCGCGGCTGCTGGAGGATCTCCCGGCCCCGCCCGGGGAGGACGCCGTCCTCGCCGGGCAGATCGGCGATGCGGCGCGTGCCGTGCTCGACGCCTTGGGTGTCGCGGCCGAGGTGCGGGCCTTCCGCCCGGTGAGCCAGCTCGTGCTCCATGTCCCGGGCCGCGCTGCGGGCTTCGTGTTCGAGGAGGTCGAGGACGATCCGTGGGCCGACCTGCTCGGCGGCGCGACGCCCCTGGACCCCGTCGGCCCCGCGGACCCGCGGCCGACCCTCGTGCTGAACCTCCGCGCCGAGGCGGTGCGCGCCCTCGGCGGCGGGCTCGCCCCGGCCACCCGGGCCGAGGCGATCCGTGCCCTGCATCTGCTGAGCCTGCTGCAGGCCGGCATCCGGCTGCGCGCCGAGGAGCAGGCAAGCCTGGCCGGGGCGCTCGAGACCCTGCTGCTGGCAGCGGCACGCACCGAGAACCGCGCCACCGACAACCGCACCACCGAGGGCAGGGGATGACGATGATCCGGTATGACGAGGTCGCCGATCTCACCGGCGAGCAGGCGCAGCGCGTGCAGGCGCTCATCGACCGCAGCAGCGAGATCTGGGACATGCCCGATGACCTCGAGACGATCCGCGCCTGGGAGGAGCAGATCGCGGACTGCGAGGCGGAGGGCGTGCCCCACCTCGCGGCGAGCGCACGCTTCGGCCAGTACGCGATCTACAGCACGGGCGGCATGCCGGCGGAGGCTCTGGACGCGTACGTGCGGCTCATGCAGATCGTCGGCCGCTACGGCGACCACATCAACCCCGAGAACCGGCGCGGGTTCCTCGGCTCCGTCGCGGACCTGGTCGTCACGGTGGCGAAGGATCCGTCCCTCGCGCGCCCGCAGCTCGAGAGGATCGTCGACCTCGTCGAGCAGCAGACGGTGAAGCACGGCGACGACCTCGCGAACGTGGCGCTCGCGCGTGCCTCGCTCGCCGTCGAGTTCGGGGAGCAGGAGCGCGCGCTCGCTCTGCTGGACCAGTGGCAGGGCATCGGCAGCCCCGACTGGCCCCCGTTCGACGCCAACACCGTCACTCGCGAGATCATGCTCCTCGAGCACTTCGATCCGGCCCTCGCCGCGGCGACTCTCGCCCGCCGCTTCACGGCGATGGGCGTCCCGCCCGGACCGATCGACATGGACCGGCGCGACAGCATCCAGCTCGTGCTGCTGCGGACGGATCTGGGGTCGCTGTCCGCGCGCGCGGGGCAGAAGGACGTCGCCGCCCGTATCGGGGATGAGCTGGTCGCCCAGTTCGGCATCGACCGCCTCGTCCGGTCCGCGGAGATCCAGGATCTGCTGCTCGTGCTGGAGCATCGCCCGGAGGACGCCCGCGTCGCCGCCGACTTCGGTCTCGAGAACAGCAGCCTGGACCACACCGAGTGGCGGCTCCAGGCCGCCCTCGCCCGCAGCCGTGCCCTCGAGGACCCGACGGGCGAGGAGGCGCAGCTGCTGCGCGCCCTGGCGACGGAGGCCGCCGCGGCGCACGACGCCCGCGGAGGGACCGACGTCCACACCCGGGAGCTGCAGGACGTCTGGTTCGCGGGCCTGGCACCCGCCACGCCCGTGACGCACGGAGCCGACGCCGACCCCGAGGCGCTGGCCGAGCGGATCCTGCGCGCCGGGTGGATCTCGAGGCGCACCTCGCCGGTGACGGTCGAGTCCGTGCCCTTCTCGCTCAAGGACCGCTACATGGCGCTCCATGAGCAGGCGAGGTCGGTCCTGGAGGCCGGTTCCGAGGAGGAGGCCGAGGCGATCGTCGCGGCCACGATCGCCCGCAGCCGCGAGCTGAGGATGCCGGCGGCGGAGTTCGTCGCCCACCTCATGCACGCCTTCCAGGCCTATCAGGCCGGCGACCACGTGGCGCTGGTGCTGCGGTACGAGAGGGCGCAGAGGGCCCAGGCGCTCGCACCGGACGGCGTCGACCCGGCCCTCGAGAAGGCCGCCGCGGGGCTCTTCCTCCCGGTGATCCTCACCGCGCTGGATCTGCCCGCGATCCCGCTGGACCGGATCGAGGAGATCGTCACCGCGGAGGTCGCTCTGCGGGCCGTGACGGGGATGCCGACCACACCGATCGCCGTGGCGCAGCTCGCCCGGGCGGTCCACCTCGGGCAGTCTGCTGAAATCGGTGCGCTGTTCGAGGAGGTCCGCACTCGGCTCGGTGCCGAGGCGGGGGACGTGGACCCCTTCGACGTGCTGCTCGATCTGGCGCGGATCCTCGCACCCGTGGACGTCACAGCCGTGCCAGGGATCGTGGCCGGAGTGCTGCGTGCGTCGAACGATCCGGCCCAGCAGCGGGCGGCGCTCACCTGGACCGTCTGGGGGGCGCTGCGCGAGGGAAAGCCCGTGGAAGAGGCCGCCACCGCCGTCGTTGCGCAGCTCGAGGAGGTCGATCGAGACCTCGAGGAGTTCGGGGACGTGCCGGGATCGGTCCTGCTCGAGGTCACAGCCCGGGTCCCGGGGGTGCTGGGATGGCTGGTCGATGCCGCACTCGCGGACGCGGCCCCGGGGGACCCGAACCATCTCGACACCGCAGCCGGGGCGGCGCGCGTCCTGCTGGACCACGCACCGGCCGACGAGCGCGGCCCGCGGCTGCGCGACGAGGCGCGCGAGGTGGCTGCGGCGCTGGACCGTCGCAACGGGAGCACCGTGCAGTCCGAGCTGCTGCGCACGAGGTTCTTCCCGACCGAGTGAGGTGACCGGAGCTCCTGCTCCCTCAGAGCATCGCCGTGAGAACGCCGCCATCGGCGCGGACGGCAGCCCCGTTCGTGGCCGACGACCTCGGGCTGGACAGGAACGCCACAAGATCCGCGATCTCCGTGGGGTCGAGGAACCGCTCGAGCAGCGTCGTCTGATTCTGCGCGATGATGGCCTGCTTGACCGCCTCCGGGGGAGCGGACTGCGCCTCTGCGATCGACCTGACGGTCTCGTCGACGCTGTCCGAGTAGGTGGGCCCGCCGAGGACAGTGTTGACCGTGACGGAGGTGCCGCGGGTCAGCTTGGCGAGTCCGTTGCCGAGAGCGATCATCGACGCCTTGCTGGTTCCGTAGTGCACCATGTCGGCGGGGATGTTCACTCCCGATTCGCTGCTCACGAAGATGATCCGCCCCCACCCTCGCTGCAGCATGAGCGGCAGCAGAGCGCGCGAGAGCCTGACGCCGCTCATCACGTTGATGTCGAAGTAGCGCTGCCAGTCGGCGTCGGTGATCGCGGCGAACGCCTCGAGACCGAAGATCCCGACATTGTTGATCAGGATGTCGATGCTCCCCAGCTGGGCGAGCAGGAGGTCGACGCTCTCCGAGTCGGCGAAGTCGGCGGCGATCCCTGCAGGGTTCGTCGCCGGGAACTGCTCCCGGAGGCGCTCGACCGCGAGCTCGACCTTCTCGGCCGTGCGGCCGTTCAGCACGACATCCACGCCCTCGGCTGCGAGAGCCTCTGCCGCGGCGAACCCGATGCCCTGGGTCGAGCCGCTGATGAAGGCCCGCCTGCCTGCGAGGTTGAGATCCATGTGCGACCCTCCGGTGCGTGCTCGTTGACTTGCTTGCGCAAGTGACCGTAGCTCAGCATGACGTGCCCGAGCAAGCGAATGCGCAGGAGGTGGGGCCGGGCTGTGGCGTACCCTTGAGGCATGGAGACAGTAGAGGCACTCACTGCCCGAAGCGGCGTTGACCTGGGTGTATGGGGGCCGCTGGCGACTCTGCTCGAGCGCCTGCCGGCGGCTCTGGACCAGCAGCTGCAGCGCGACAGCGGGCTCACCCACTTCGAGTTCGGAGTGCTCTACGCGCTCGAGCGGGCGCCGCAGCGGGAGCTCCGTCTGAGTGTGCTCGCCGGGTACTCCAACGCGACGCTGTCGCGACTCTCCAGGGGAGTGACGCGCCTGGAGGATCGAGGATGGCTGCGGCGCGAGGTTGATCCCGACGACGGCAGATACACCCTGGCTGCCCTGACGGACTCCGGGTCGGCCACGGTGCGCGAGGCTCTGCCCGGGCATCTGGCGCTGGTGGAGCACCTCGTGTTCGGTGCCCTCACCAAGTCGCAGGTCCGTACCCTCGGGCAGGCCTGCGAGCGCATCAATGCACGAGCGTCGGACTCTCCGCCGTGGACGGCGAGCAGTTGAGCGCCTGAAGCGACCCAGGCCCTTCTGCCTGGGATGCAGCGGAGCCTGGTCTCGCCCGTCGGCCGACTACCGCCAGGAGTGCTCCGGCGCGTACCCGAGCACGCGCCGGGCCCTGTCGATCGAGAGCAGGGTGCCGTGGCCGGCGATATCGCCGTGCACGGGAACATCGGGGAACACCTCGGCGACGAGGTCGCGGTTGTCGCGGGTCATGACGGTGTCCGCCGCGGCGACGATGAAGCGGTCGAAGCCGGTCTCGGCGTGCTCGAGGGAGCGGCGCACGGCCTGGGCGGCGTCGCGGCCGTCCACATAGCCCCACAGGTTCCACTTGCGGGCGGCAGGGTCGGCGTCGAAGTCGGGGAAGCGGGCGTAGTCCTGCTCGTCCATGACGTTCGAGAAGCGCAGCGCGATGATCTTCAGGTCCGGGTGCCAGCGGCACAGCTGGATCGCGAGCTGCTCCTCGAGGTGCTTGGACAGCGAGTAGTGGGACTCGGGCCGGGCCTCGTAGCCCTCGTCCACCGGGATGTACGGCGGCGGGGTGTCGAAGGGCAGGCCCAGCACCGTCTCGCTCGAGGCGGTGACCACGTTGCGGATCCCCGCTTTGAGCGCGGCGGTGAGCATGTTGTAGGTGCTGAGCATGTTGTTCTGGAACGTCGCCGAGTTCGGGGCGAGGCCCGGGGCAGGGATCGCGCTGAGATGCACGAGCGCGTCGAAGCCGTCCGGTGCCTGCTCGTCGATGCCGGTGAGCGCGTCGAGCACCTGACCGGCGTCGCGCAGATCGATCTGCACGAACCCGGGGCCGCGCTCGCCGGCCCGGTCGAGGTTCACCACCTGGTGGCCGTTCTCGCGCAGGTCGCGCACCACGGACCGTCCCAGCTTGCCGGAGCCACCTGTCACTGCGATTCTCATGCGCTCATACTGCACCCTCGGCGCGGCCGGCGACGCTGCGCCGCCCCAGCACCCACGCCAGCACGAGCGCCACCACGATCCCGTTCAGCGGTGCGATCCCGATCCCGAAGTCGTTCGAGACCCATGCGACCAGGCATCCGAGCACGTACGGGACCAGCGCCTGCCATCGCACCTTCTCCGTGAGCGTCGACAGCTCCGGCTGCCCGCCCCGCCAGCGGGCGATCCAGTCGCCGATCAGCACTCCGCCGAGCGGCGGGATCAGCACGCCCAGCAGGCTGAGGTAGCCCACGATGTGGCCCTCCACGCCGGCGAGCGCCAGAACGGTGCCGATCGCGACGCCGATCATGATGAAGGGGCCCTTGCGGCGGGAGTTCGCGATCTCGGCCCCGGCGACGCCGAAGGCGTAGGCGGCGTCGGCGTTGGACTTCCACAGGTTGCCGAACAGGAAGAACAGGCCCCAGCCGATCATGCCCATGCTCAGCAGCAGGGTGGTGAAGTCTCCTTCGCCGAAGGCGAGCGCGGAGACGGCGCCGAAGAACACCATCAGACCGTTGCCGATCACGAAGCCCATCGCGCAGGCGATCACGGCGTCGCGGCCGCGCCGGGCGAAGCGGGTCCAGTTCGCGGCCTGGGTGCCGGCGGAGGCGAAGGTGCCCACCACGGTGGTCACCGCGGCGGCCCAGGTCATGGTGGTGGTGGGGGCGATGTCGAACAGGCCCCGCACCCCGCCCACCTCGGTCAGCGCCATGCCGGTGATCCAGAATGCGAGGATCAGGATCAGCGGGGTGGAGATGAGGGAGACCCAGTACATGCCCTCGTAGCCGTACAGGGCGGTGAGCATCATCAGTGCGGAGACGGCGATCATCACCAGCGCCGGTGCCCACGCGCGCTCCCACCCGAAGGCGAGCGCGGTCATCTGGCCGATCGAGCCGACCGCCACCCCGTACCAGCCCACCTGGGTGCCGCCCAGCAGCAGGGAGACCACCTTCGAGCCGACGGTCCCGAAGGTGTATCGGGACATCACCACCGTGGTCAGGCCCGTACGGGCGCCGAGGAAGCCGATCGCGGCGACGTAGGCGCCGAGCACGGCGGAGCCCACCAGCAGCACGGCGAGGAACTCGGAGAAGGGGAAGCCCACCCCGATGCTCGCCCCGGCCATCAGCGTCGGCGCGAAGACCGTGAAGCCGATCAGCACCACCGAGATCGAGACCACGCCGCGTCGGGCGGAGCGGGGGACCGGCGTGACCGGGTAGTCGGGATCGACGGGCTGCTCGGCCCCGTCCTCGCGCAGCTCGGCGGCGGTCACCGGGCCTGGCCCTCGGCGGCGCCGAGCTCGTCGGCCTCCACGCCGATGTCCTCGCTCCAGATCTCGGGGCGCTCGGCGATCATCCGCTCCATCAGGGCGATGCACTCCGGATCATCGAGCACGTCCACCACGACGCCCCGCTCGCGCAGCAGGGACTCGGCCATCTCGAAGGTGCGGTTCTCGCCCACCACGATCCGCGGGATCTCGTAGAGCAGAGCGGTGCCGGAGCACATGATGCACGGCGACAGGGTCGTGTACAGCACGGACTCGCGATAGACGCTCGCCCGCAGGCGGCCGGCCTTCTCGATCGTGTCGGTCTCGCCGTGGAGGATCGCGGAGTCCTTCTGCACGCGCTGGTTGTGCCCGGCGGCGAGCACCTCGCCGTCATGGACGAGCACCGCACCGATCGGCACGCCGCCCTCGTCCCAGCTCTTGCGGGCCTGCTCGACGGCGAGGGCGAGGAATCGGCGGTCGTCCTCGGCGGTGGGGGTCCAGGTCATGGGGTGCGTGCTCCTGCGGTCGTCGGGATGGTCGCCCGGCATCGTAGAAGGAATGGCGCGACCGCCGCGTCCCCACCCCGGGGGTGAGACCGCCCTGTGACGGGCTGTCCGCGGAGCGGGAGTCTCGGCCCCGTCCGACAGCGTCGTCCGAGCTCACGCCCTCCCCGCCAACTCCTCCCGCACCCACGACCGCAAGGTCGTCGGTGTGCAGGAGACCAGCGACCGCGGCTGCTCCGGCACGAAGTCGTCGCGCAGCCCGGTGGACATGCCGAGCATCGCGTCGGCCATCGGCTCGGGCATTCCGGCGGCGAGCAGCTGCTCGCGCATCCGCTGATCCTCGATCCGCTCCACGGCGATGTCCCGGCCGAGCTCGGCGGTGAGCAGCTCGCTGACCTCCGACCAGCTGAGATCCTCCGGCCCGTGCACCGCCTGGACGCGACGCCCGCTCCAGGACGGGCTGAGCAGGGTCGCGGCGGCAACCTCGGCGATGTCCCGCGGTGCGACCCAGGCCATCGGCGCATCCAGCGGCAGCACGGTCTGCAGCTCCCCGGCACGCAGGGCGTCGAGATCGAGGGCCAGATTGGTGAAGAAGTAGCCGCAGCGGAGGTGCGTGACGTCGGTGCCGAGCGCATCCAGAGCGATCTCGGTCGCCGCGAGCCCGTCGATCTCGCCGGCGCCGTGGCGCTTCTCGGCCCCGACGCTGCTCTGGAACACCACGCGCGGGATCCGGTTCGCCGCCACTGCCGCGACGATCGCCTCCGTGGCGAGGGCGTGATCGGCGAGCGGGTCACCCGAGGCCGGGGGCGGATTCACCCAGTACACCGCGTCCACTCCACGTGTCGCCGCGACCACCTGGTCCTGGTCCCAGGAGTCCGCCTGCGCGACGTCGACGTGCTCGCGCATCTTTGAGTCGAGATCATCGGGGTGTCGCGTCAGCAGCAGTGGCCGTGTGCCGGCCCGGATCAGCATGCGGACGAGATGATGGCCGACGTGGCCCCTGGGAGTGGTCACTGCGATCCGCATGGGGCGGTCTCCTTCCGATCGGGGACGTCACGCTAGGCAGCGGGACGGTCAGATCCTGTCCCCGAAAGAGGCGCACAACGGCACCGCGGCGGGACGCGACTCTCAGCGCATGTACGCCTCGGCCAGCAGCTCCGCAGACCGCAGCCGCTGCTCCACCCGCGGGCCCTGGTGGGCGATGATCAGCTCGTCGGCGCCGGTGTTCTCGGCGAAGGCGGTGACCTTGTCCCGCACCAGGTCGGGGGTCCCGACGGCGCTGTACGTCGCCATCTGGTGCAGGTGCTGGGCCTGGGGAGCGGCCAGCAGCTCGTCGGCCTGCTCGTCGGTGTACTCGGTGCCCGGGCGCAGCAGGAGTGCGACTCGGCTGCGCATCATCTCCTGCTGCTGGCGCTCGGCGTCGGCCTGGTCGTCGGCGGCGATCACGTTGAAGCCGGCGATGACGTGAGACTTCTCGAGCTGCTCGGACGGTGAGAACTCGCGGCGGTACAGCGCGATCGCCTCGTGCAGGGCGCCCGGCGAGAAGTGCGAGGCGAAGGCGTAGGGCAGGCCGAGGGTGGCGGCCAGGCCCGCGCCGAACAGCGAGGAGCCGAGGATGTACAGCGGCACGTCGGTGCCGGTGCCCGGGTAGGCGTTCACGCCCGGGATCCGGGACTGTCCTTGCAGGTAGGCCTGCAGCTCCATGACATCCTCGGGGAAGGAGTCCGCGGAGGCGCCGTTGCGTCGCAGTGCGCGCATCGTGTTCTGGTCGGTGCCCGGCGCCCGCCCCAGTCCCAGCTCGATCCGCCCGGGATGGAGCGTCTCGAGCGTGCCGAACTGCTCGGCGATCACCAGAGGGGAATGGTTCGGCAGCATGATGCCGCCCGCTCCGAGCTTGATCGTGCTGGTGTGCGCGGCGACGTGGCCGATCAGCACCGCGGTGGCGGAGGACGCGATCGCCGCCATGTTGTGGTGCTCGGCGTACCAGACCCGCTGATACCCGGTCTCCTCCGCCGTCCGGGCCAGGGCGACCGTGCCCTCCAACGCCTCCGCCACGGACTGGTCACGGGCGACGGTGGCGAGGTCGAGGATCGAGAGCGGGACGGGCATGGGGCACCTTTCGACGTGTGGGGAGCGCCCGGTATCGGGGGCACCAGCAGGGACAACGCGCAGCAGGCTGCTTCTCTTCCCGGTGCCCTGGAAGGTCAGCCCAGCGCCCACCCGCCCCTGAGACGCCACGTCACGAGAAGGTCACGGCGGCCTCCCGCCCTTCGCCCCAGCTCCTCGAGAGCCCAGGATGGCCGCACCCCGCTGCAGGCGCACGGGACATGCCCACCCTCCCCTCCTCGTTGAAGGAGCAGCCATGTCCTACGTCCAGCCCGCTGATCTGGTGGACCGGCTCGTCGCCGCCGGCGCCTCGAAGGTCACCTATCCCGCCGGGGTCACCGTGCTCCGCGCGACCATGGCCGGGGCGATCCTCACCCTCGGCGCCGCCTTCGCCGTCACCGTCTCCACCCAGACCGGGGAGCCGCTGCTGGGTGCGCTGCTGTTTCCGATCGGTTTCATCCTGCTGTACCTGCTGGGCTACGACCTGCTCACGGGCGTGTTCACCCTGGTGCCGCTGGCGTGGATCGCGCGCAGGCCCGGCGTCACGTTCGGCTCGATGATGCGCACCTGGGGGCTCGTGTTCCTGGGGAACTTCCTCGGCGCGTTCACCGTCGCGGTGCTCATGGCCATCTTCTTCACCTACGGCTTCTCCACACCGCCGAGCGAGGTGGGGCTCGCGATCTCCGAGATCGGCCACGGCCGCACCGTCGGCTACGCGGATCACGGCGCCGCCGGCATGCTCACCCTGTTCGTGCGCGCGGTGCTGTGCAACTGGATGGTCTCCACCGGCGTGGTCGGCGCGTTCCTCACCGACAACGTGCTGGGCAAGATCGCCTGCATGTGGATGCCGGTGATGCTGTTCTTCTACATGGGCTTCGAGCACTCCATCGTGAACATGTTCCTGTTCCCCTCCGGCCTGCTGCTCGGCGCGGACTTCACGATCATGGACTACCTGATCTGGAACGAGATCCCGACGGTCCTGGGGAACCTGGTGGGCGGGCTGGTATTCGTGGGCCTCCCGCTCTACTACGCCCACCGCCGCCGCACCTCCGCCGGCACCGCCCAAGCCGCCCTCGCCGAGGTCGCGCCCGCCCCGGCCATCACCGCCCCGGCCACCTCCGCCGCGGCGGACACCGCCCCGGGCGGCGCTCCCGCGCCTCTCACCCCGCCCGCCGAAGGGCCCGCGGAGACCACCGAGCTGGTGGGAGCACCCCGATGAGCACCCCGACCAGCACCCGCATCGTGGTGATCGGCGCCGGGATGGCCGCGCACCGCCTGGTCGACTCCCTGGTCACCCGCGCCGAGGACCGCATCAGCATCACCGTGTTGGGGGACGAGGCGCGTCGCCCCTACGACAGGGTGGGCCTGACCCGCTTCTTCGACGGCGCGACCCCCGAGGAGCTCACCCTCGCGCACACCCTCTTCGAGGACCCCCGCGTCACCCTCCACGAGAGCGACCCGGCCACCGCGATCGACCGCACCGCCCGCACCGTCACCACCGCTTCCGGGGCCCTCCACCCCTACGATCACCTGGTCCTCGCCACCGGCTCGACCGCCTCGCGGCCCCCGATCGACGGCGCGGAGCTGCCCGGCTGCTTCGTCTACCGCACCCTGGAGGACGTCGCCGCGCTCCGCGCCCACGTCGAGGCTCGCGCCGCGCAGCTCGGCGCTGCGCAGTCCAACCCCGCGCAGTCCGACCGGCCCGTGCGCGGGATCGTCGTCGGCGGCGGGCTGCTGGGCCTCGAGGCCGCCGGCGCCCTGCAGGGCCTCGGCGCCGAGGCGACGGTGGTCCAGTCCGCCGACCGGCTGATGTCCGCCCAGCTCGACCTCCCCGCCGGGACGTCGCTGCGCCGTCTCATCGAAGCGCGAGGGATCGCGGTGCGCACAGAGGCTCGCACCACCGCCGTGCTCCCGGACGCCGACGGGCAGGCCGCTGCCGTCACCTTCCGCGACGGCACGCAGCAGCGCGCGGACCTGGTGGTCTTCACCGTCGGCGTGCGCCCCCGCGACGAGCTCGCCCGCGCCGCCGGCCTGGAGTGCGGGGACCGCGGCGGGGTGCGGATCGACGAGGCCTGCACCACCTCGGACCCGTCCGTGCACGCGATCGGCGAGGTCGCCTCCTTCGAGGGACAGTGCGTGGGCCTGGTCGCCCCCGGCTACGCGATGGCCGAGGTGGTGTGCGATCGGATCCTCGGCGGCCGGGCCACGTTCGCCGGCTACGACCTCTCCACCAAGCTCAAGCTCTCCGGCGTGGACGTCGCGAGCTTCGGCGACGCCTTCGCCACCACCCCCGGCGCCCTGGACGTGGTCTACACCGACCCCGTCGGCGGGGTGCACAAGAAGCTCGTCCTCTCCGACGACGCGCAGACCCTGCTGGGCGGGATCCTGGTGGGCGACGCCTCCGCCTACGGGGCGCTGCGACCCCTCGTCGGCGGCCCCCTCGGCGGCGACCCCGCCGCCTACCTCCTGCCCGCCGGCACCGCGGCGCCCAGCGCCGAGCTGCCCGACGCGGCGATCGTCTGCTCCTGCTCCTCGGTGAGCGCCGGAGCGATCCGCCACGCCGTGCGCGAGCAGGGCTGCACCGACGCCGCCGGGGTCGCCGCCTGCACGAAGGCCGGCGCCACCTGCGGCTCCTGCACCGCGACGGTCTCCTCCCTGGTCAGCGGGGAGCTGGCGACGCTCGGCCGTGCCGTGCGCACCGGATTGTGCGAGCACTTCGAGCTCTCCCGTCGCCAGCTGTTCGACGCCGTGCACGTCTCGGGCCTGACCACCTTCAGCGCCGTCATCGAGCGCTTCGGCCACGGGCGCGGCTGCGACATCTGCAAGCCCGTGCTCGCCAGCATCCTCGCCGTGCTCGGCGGCCAGCACGTGCTGGATGGCGAGAACGCCGCCCTGCAGGACACCAACGACCACGTCATGGCGAACCTCCAGAAGGACGGCACCTACTCGGTGGTCCCACGGATGCCCGCCGGGGAGGTCACCCCCGAGGGCCTGATAACGGTGGGGGAGGTGGCGCGCGACTTCGGGCTCTACACCAAGATCACCGGCGGCCAGCGGGTGGACATGTTCGGCGCCCGCCTCGAGGAGCTGCCCCTGATCTGGCAGCGCCTGACCGACGCCGGCTTCGAATCCGGCCACGCCTACGGCAAGTCCCTGCGCACCGTGAAATCCTGCGTGGGCTCGGCCTGGTGCCGGTACGGGGTGCTGGATTCCACCTCCATGGCCGTGCAGCTCGAGCTGCGCTATCGCGGACTGCGCGCCCCGCACAAGTTCAAGCTCGGGGTCTCCGGCTGCGCCCGCGAATGCGCCGAGGCCCGCAGCAAGGACGCCGGCATCATCGCCACCGCCCAGGGCTGGAGCCTGTACGTGGGCGGCAACGGCGGCGCCACCCCGCGCCACGCGCAGCTGCTCGCCGAGGGCCTGGACGACGAGACCCTGATCCGCACCCTGGACCGGTACTTCATGTACTACCTCCGCACCGCCGACAAGCTCCAGCGCACCGCCCCCTGGCTCGAGGCGCTCGAGGGCGGGATCGACGGCCTGTACGCCGTGATCATGGAGGACTCCCTGGGCCTGGCCCCGGACCTCGACGCCGCGATGGCCCGCCACGTCGAGAACTACCGCGACGAATGGGCGGAAACCCTCGCCGATCCGGCCAAGCTCGCCCGCTTCGACTCCTTCGTCAACGCCCCCACCACCCCGGATCCGGGCCTGGAGTATGTGGAGGAGCGCGGGCAGCCCCGCCCCGCCCGGCCGGGGGAGAACGGCACCCGGAAGGTCCTGATCGCCGGCACGACCCTGGAGGTACGACGATGAGCAGCACGATCACCAGCACCCCGACCAGCAGCCCGTCGGGCACCTCGACCCGCACCCTGTCGAGCACGCTGCCCGCGACGGCGACGCATCGCTTCGCCGCCCGCCGCACCGGCGCCCCGGCACTCGCCCCGGGGCTTGCTGCGAACTGGATCCGCCTGTGCCCGCTCAGCGCGCTCGAGGTGGAGCGAGGCCGCGCCGCGCTCGTGGGCGAGGAGCAGGTGGCCCTGTTCCTGCTGGCCGACGGCGACGTGCGCGCGGTCGACAACCACGACCCCTACTCGGGCGCGAACGTCATCTCCCGCGGCATCGTCGGCTCCCGCGGCAATCGCCCCACCATCGCCTCCCCGATGCACAAGCAGGTCTTCGACCTGCGCTCGGGGGTGAGCGTCGAGACCCGCGGCAAGGAGGTGCGGCGCCTGCGGGTCTGGCCTGTGCGCACCCTGGACGGCGAGCTCTACGTGCTGCGCGGCGGCGCGCGATGAGCACGGTGAGTGCGGGAACGACGGCGCAGGGGCCGACGGAGTTGGGCCCGGCGGGGCTGGGCCCGGCGGAGTTGGGCCCGGCGGGTTTGGGCCCGGCGGGGCTGGGGCCGACGGGCCCCGCTGCGGCGCCGATCCCGACGGGCCCCGCGGCGGGCCGGGTCGCGCTGGTGGGCGGCGGTCCCGGTCCGCTGGATCTCATGACCGTGCGCGCCCTGCGGCTGCTGCGCCGGGCCGACGTGGTCGTCGCCGACCGCCTCGGCCCCGCCGCCGAGATCCGCGACCAGCTGCGCCCCGGCACGCTGGTGCTCGACGTGGGCAAGCTCCCCGGTCACCACACCGTCCCGCAGGAGCGGATCAACGCCCTGCTCATCGAGCACGCACGCGCCGGCCGCGCCGTGGTGCGCCTCAAGGGCGGTGACCCCTTCGTGCTGGGCCGCGGCGGCGAGGAGCTGCTCGCCTGCCGCGAGGCCGGGATCGAGGTCGAGGTGGTCCCGGGGGTCAGCAGCGCGCTGGCCGTGCCGCAGGCGGCGGACGTCCCGGTCACCCACCGCGGCATCGCCTCCACGGTGCACATGCTGAGCGGGCATGACGTGGGTGGCCCGAAGGGCCCGTCGGCCGCGACCCTCGCCGCCCTCGCCGACGAGACCGTCACCACCGTGGTGCTGATGGGCGTCGCCGCCCTGCCCGGGCTCGTCGCCGCGGCGCTCGCGCACGGAGTGCCGGGGGAGCGGCCCGTCGCCTTGGTCGAGCAGGGCCACACCCCGCGCCAGCGCACCACCCGCACCACCCTCGCCCGAGCGGTCCAGGCCGCCGCGGCTGCAGGCGTCACCAGCCCGGCCGTGATCGTGATCGGCGAGGTGGCGCGCGCCGGGCTGCTCGAGCCGGTGCCGGCAGGCGTCCCCGTGCAGGTCCCCGCCGCATGAGCAGTCCCGTCGCGGCGCCCGGTGCGCTCGCAGGACTCCGCCTGGTGCTGGCCCTGGACCGCCGGGCGGGCGAGCTCGCCGCCGCCCTCGAGCGACGCGGCGCCGAGATCCAGCACGCCCCGGCGATGAGCATGATCCCCCATGTCGACGACCCGCTGCTGCTGGAGCGCACCGTCGCGCTCATCGCCGCTCCGCCCCAGCTGCTGATCGCCACCACCGGGGTGGGGATGCGCGGCTGGTTCGAGGCGGCCGAGGCCGCGGGGCTCGCCCCCGCCCTGCGCTCCGCGCTCGCCGACACCCGGATCCTCGCCCGCGGCGCCAAGGCGCAGGGCGCGCTGCAGCAGCTGGGACTGGCCGTGGACACGGTCGCCGCCAGCGGCACCTCCGCCGAGCTGATCACCCTTCTCGCAGGCCACGACCTGTGCGGGCTCCGCGTCGCCGTGCAGCATCACGGCTCTGGGGCCGACGGCCTCGACGAGGCGCTCCTGGGCGCCGGCGCCGAGGTCACGGCGCTGACCGTCTACCGCTGGGGGCCGCCCCGTGACCCGGCCGCCGTGCACCGCTCGGTGCTCGACGCGGCCGCGGGCACGGCCGACGGCGTGCTGTTCACCGCCGCGCCCGGCACCGAGAACTGGATGGCCGCGGCCGAGCGCGCCGGCGCCCTGCCCGGCATCACCGCCCGCGCCCGCTCCGGGCAGCTGCTGCTGGCCGCCGTCGGCCCTCTCACCGCTGCGCCCCTCGCTGCGCGCGGACTGCCTGCCCTGCTCCCCGCCCGCAGCCGGATGGGCGCGCTCGTGAAGGCCGTGACCTCGCACTTCACCACGGTCCCGGCCCCCATCACGGCCCCCACCGACCAGGAGATGCCATGACTCTCACCCTCGTCGCCTGCTCCCACGGCACCCGCTCCCCGGCGGGCCGCGCCGTGATCGCCCGGATCCGTGCCGCGCTCGCCCGCGCCCTGCCCGAGGCCGCGGTGCGCGAGGCGTACGTCGACGTCGAACAGCCCGAGGTCGCGGAGGTCGTCGTCCGCGCCGCGGCGCGGGGCCCCGTGATCGTGGTGCCGCTGCTGCTCTCGACCGGCTTCCACACCGTCGTGGACATCGCCGCAGCCGTCCGCCCGCACTCCGCGGCCTCCGCTGCGGCGCCCCTGGGCCCGCACCCGTTGCTGGTCGCGGCGCTGCGGGAGCGGCTCGCGGCGGTCAGCGCCGGCGACGCAGGGCACCGTCCCGGCGACCATGTGGTGCTCGCTGCGGCCGGCTCCTCGGACCCGGCCGCAGCCCGTGCCGTCGAGCACATGCGCGACCTGCTCGCCGCCCGCCTGCCCTGCCCCGTGAGCATCGGCTACGGCGCGGGCTGCGCCCCCTCGATCGCCGAGGCCGTCGCCGCCGCCCGTGATGCCGGCGCGCACCGCGTGATCGCGGCGAGCTATGTGCTGGCCCCAGGTCACTTCGCGGGGCTGATCGACGCCGCCGGGGCAGATCTCGTCTCGGCTCCGCTGGGGGACCATCCCGCGGTGATCCGGGTGGCCGCGCAGCGGGTCCGGGAGGCGCAGGCTGAGCTGAGCGCCCCGGGCACTGCCGTGACGTCCCGGGCGCCCGCGGATCAGTCCACCGGCGCCTCGGTCGGGGCGCGGTAGTCCTCGGGCAGAGCCGGCACCGGGGCCCCCGTCGCATCGTGGACGATGACGGCCTCGATGACCGGCTCCGGCCCGTCGACCTCGAGGCGGAGGGTCTCCAGCTGGACCGGCTCCGTCAACCGGTGGATCCGCCGCACGCCGATCGTGCCGCCCTCGGCCAGCACCGTCCCATCGGCCGCGAGGACCCGGTGGGACTGCACCCTCTGTCCGCCGGAGACGTCCTCCCGCAGCTCCACATGGTCGGCACGGGTGGGGCCCGGCAGGTTCGCGGTCACGGAGTGGGTGATGGCGCCGTTCACTGCGTCGAACCCTGCAGCGCCGTCACCGTCGGTCGCTGCATCGGTCGCCACATCGGCCGACGGGTCGAGCGACGCCTCGCACCCGGCGCCGAACCTCGCCCGCAGCGCGTCGCCGAACTCCGCGAGTCGGGCCAGGTCCTCGGGATCGATCCGTCCGCGCCGGTC
This sequence comes from Brachybacterium sp., assembly GCF_036379615.1. Taxonomy (GTDB): domain Bacteria; phylum Actinomycetota; class Actinomycetes; order Actinomycetales; family Dermabacteraceae; genus Brachybacterium. Next base: position 62,614 of record NZ_DASVGJ010000052.1, on the reverse strand, counting down.
CGGCGGGATGTTCAGCAGCAGGTTCGCGCCCAGCCCGATCGACCTGTCGTGGATCGCCAGCAGATGCTCGAGGGACTTGGGCGCATCGCCCGGCTGCCAGAACCACCCCCGACGGATCGAGACATCGCACTCCGGCGGCAGGTAGCGGCGCTCGCCGATGCCCACCACGTCCTCGTCGTAGTTGTTCAGATCGGTGGAATCGGTGACGTACTCGCAGGGATCCGAGGCGAGACCGTCCTCGTTGCCGACCCAGCGGATCGTGGCGGGCCCCATGTTGAAGACCATCGCGCCCGGCTGCAGCTCGTCGATCAGCGCCCCGATCCGGTCCCAGTCGTACTCGCGGCCCGCGGACCCGGCACCGTCGAACCACAGCTCCACCAGCTCGCCGTAGTGCGTGCACAGCTCCCGCAGCTGGGCCAGGTAGAACTCGTCGTACCGCTCGGCGTCCTCGTAGCACTCGGCGTTGCGATCCCAGGGCGAGAGGTAGAGCCCCAGCTGCAGCCCGTGGCGGCGGCAGGCCTCGGCGACCTCGGCCACCACGTCGCCCTTCGCGTCCTTCCACGGGGAGGAGGCGACCGAGTACTCGGTGGTCGCCGTGGGCCACAGGCAGAAGCCGTCATGGTGCTTCGCCGTGAGGATCACGTACGCGGCGCCGAGGTCGCGCGCGGCGCGCACCCACTCGTCCGCGTCGAGGTCCGAGGGGTCGAAGTCGGCGGCGGGGACGGTGCCGTCGCTCCACTCCTTCCCGGCGAAGGTGTTCACGCCGAAGTGGAAGAACACACCGAGGCCGGACTTCTGCCAGGCGAGCTGCTGGGGCGTGGGGCGGAGGATCGTCGTAGATGCCATGCGAGAAGTGTTCCAGAAAGGTGGGACGTCTACGAGGGGTGGGGGATAAGAATCTTGGATCGCGTGCAGGTTCTTTCGGCAGTGCGGGCGAGACGTCGGTACTCTTCGTGGGCGCGACGGTGTCTCCCCAGCCCCCGTGGCTCGCGCACCCCGCACCGTGCGCACGCCAACCCCGGCACGACGCGCATCCCCACCCCGACCCCCTGCGCGACGCTCACCCCACCCCGACCCCCTGCGCGACGCGCGTCCCCACCCCGAGCCACCTCCATTGTCACGAACCGGGGCTATCAGCTCACGTTATCCACCACCTTTGTGACACCACCACCTCGGTCCTTCCCCTCAGCGCCGGGGCCGACGTACCGCATGGTGCGACGTCGGGCGAGGGGCAGGTTCCGTCGGCCTACGCTCCTGCTTCCGCACCATGCTCCTGCTCCCGACCCGCGTGGTCTGGAACACTGGCCCGGAGCGCTGCCCGCTTCGATGCGCCTGACGAGATACGAGGTCGATGATGTCCATGCAGTACCGCACCCCCGCCCGCCTGGGCCGCCCCCTGTCCGTGATCGGACAGGGCTGCTGGCAGATCGGGGCCGACTGGGGCGAGGTCACCGACGACTCCGCACACGCCGTGCTCGAGGCGGCGCTCGGGGCCGGCGTCACCTTCTTCGACACCGCCGACGTCTACGGCGACGGACGCAGCGAGCAGCTGGTGGGCGCGATGCGCGCCCGCGTCGCCGAGGCCGGGGGTGCGGCGGGAGCCGAGGCGCCGTTCATCGCCACCAAGGCCTCCCGTCGCGCCGACCCCTTCGCCCCGGAGACCTTCACCGAGGAGAACCTGCGCGCCTGGGTGGAGCGCTCCCGGAAGAACCTCGCCATGGACACCCTGGACCTCGTCCAGCTGCACTGCCCGCCGCCCGCGGTCTACCGCGACGACCGCGTGTTCGACGTGCTCGACACCCTCGCGCAGGAGCAGAAGATCGCCGCCTGGGGCGTCAGCGTCGAGACCTGCGAGGAGGCCCTGATCAGCCTCGAGCGGGAGCACCTCGCCTCGATCCAGATCATCCTCAACCCGTTCCGCCTCAAGCCCCTGGACACGGTGCTGCCGACGGCTGAGGCGAAGGGCGTCGCGATCATCGCCCGCGTCCCGCTCGCCTCCGGTCTGCTCACCGGCAAGTTCTCCCCGTCCAGCCGCTTCGCCGCGAACGACCACCGCAGCTTCAACCGTCACGGCGAGGCCTTCGACCAGGGCGAGACCTTCTCCGGCGTCGACTACACGACCGGCCTGGCCGCTGTGGCACGGCTCGAGCAGGCCCTCGACGGGGCGATGCCGCTTCCCGAGGCCAGCCTGCGCTGGATCCTCGCGCAGAGCGGGGTCACCGCCGCCATCCCCGGCGCCAGCAGCGGCGAGCAGGCGCGCCGCAACGCCGCCGCCGGCAGCGCCCCCACCGCCGAGCAGGCGCAGGTCCTCGAGCGCTTCGGCACCGCCGTGCACGAGACCTACGACGAGCTGCTGCGCGAGGACATCCACCCGCGCTGGTGAGAGCGTCGGCCGAGGCCGGCGCTCCGTCCCGTCGGTCGGGACGCGATTGTGCGCCTGGCTTCCCGTCGTGGAAGTGGAGCGCACAATGGCGTGCTGCCGGCCCTGGCCTGACCTGGCCTGACCCGGCCTGCCCCGGCCTGACCCCGACCCTGTCCGGCCCCGACCCGGCCCCGGCCGGCCCCGGCCTGACCCGACCCGACCTGGCCCCGGACCCGACCCGACCCGACCCCAGATCCGACCCTGTCCGGCCCCGCCCGCCCCTGAGGAGCACTCCCCATGACCCGTCCGAACATCGTGTTCATCATGAGCGACGACCACGCCGCCCACTCGATCTCCGCCTACGGCAGCCGGGTCAACACCACCCCGCACATGGACCGCCTCGCCGCTGAGGGCGCCCGGATGGACGCGGTGTACTGCACCAACGCCATCTGCACCCCCTCTCGCGCCTCGATCCTCACCGGCACCTACAGCCACATCAACCGCGCCCCGTCGATCTACTCCGAGTTCGACCATCGGGTGCGCACCGTCCCCGAGGTGCTCAGCGAGTGCGGCTACCAGACCGCGCTGTACGGCAAGTGGCATCTGGGCCGCTCCGAGCGCTCGCGGCCGCGCGGCGTCGACGACTGGCGGATCTATCCCGACCAGGGCGCCTACGTGGATCCGGTGATGATCGGCCCGGACGGTGAGGAGACCCACGAGGGCTACGCGACCGACATCGTCACCCGGCAGAGCCTGGACTTCCTGGACCGCCGCGATCCCGAGCGGCCCTTCAGCCTGATGGTCCATCACAAGGCCCCGCACCGGCCCTGGGTCCCGCACCCCCGCTACGAGGGGAGGTACGAGGCCGGCACCATCCCCGAGCCCGAGACCATGTGGGATGACCACGCCTCCCGTGCCCAGGTGGTGCGCGAGGTCGCGATGCAGCTCGACGACCTGCGGCCCACCGACTACAAGGACGAGCTGCCGGCCGAGCTCGAGGGCGATGACGAGGCCACGCGCCGGGCGCGGTCGTCGTGGAAGTACCAGCGCTACATGCGCGACTACCTGCGCTGCGTCCAGGCGGTCGACGACTCCGTGGGCGAGATCCTGAACTACCTCGAGGAGAACGGACTGGCCGAGAACACGCTCGTCATCTACACCTCCGACCAGGGGTTCTTCCTCGGCGACCACGGCTGGTTCGACAAGCGCCTGATGCTCGACGAGTCGCTCACCATGCCGATGCTGGTGCGCTGGCCCGCGCAGGTGCCGGCCGGCTCCCGCGTCACCGACATCGTCTCGAACGTGGACTTCGCCGCGACCCTGCTCGAGGCCGCGGGCGCCGAGCCCTCGGCCCTGCCCGATCAGCAGGGGCGGAGCTTCCTGACCCAGCTGCGCGGCGAGGACGTGGAGGACTGGCGCCAGGCCGTCTACTACCGCTACTGGGAGCACGACGACCCCGAGCACCACGCCCCCGCCCACTACGGCGTGCGCACCCCCACCCACAAGTACATCCGCTACTACAACGACGGATTGGGCACCCCCGGCTCCTCGGACCGGATCATGCCGATCGAGGATGAGCTGTACGACCTGGTCGCCGATCCCCGCGAGATGACCAACGTGGTGGAGGATCCCGCGTACGCGGAGGTGCTCGAGGAGCTGAGGTCCCTCACCGCACAGCTGCAGGCGGAGTACGGGGACGCCCCGTACGAGGGCCCGGACACGCCCCGGCTGGAGTGGCCGACGGCCTGAGCCGATCGCCGCAGGCCATCCCCCGAGCCGACGAGCCTGCCGGCCCTCCTCAGACCGCGGCCTCGGCGTCGTCGTCCGCGGTGACGTCGTGCTCGATGTCGGCCAGGAGGTGGGCGCCGCCGACGGGGTCGCTGATCCAGTCCGTCAGCTCCCAGCCCTCCTCGGGGTCGCCGGTGAGAGTGACCATGCCGGTGTTGTACAGCGGCCGGTCGTGCCAGGCATCGGCGCCGAGACCGGCCACCACCGAGGCGAACACCCGGATCGCGGCGCCGTGGCTGACCGCGACGACCGTCGCGTCCGGCCCGTGGACCCGCGCGATGTGGCGCAGCGCGCCGGTGAACCGGCCCCAGAACTGCTCCCCGCTCTCCCCACCCGGCAGAGCGCCTGTGAGATCGCCGCCGGCCCATCGCGCCTGGCCGCTGCGGTAGAGATGGACGGCGTCCTCGTCGCGTCGGCCCTGGAGGTCCCCGGCGCTGATCTCCTCCAGGCCCCGGGTGATCCGCGGGCTGATGTCCAGCGCAGCGGCCAGCGGGGCGGCGGTCTCATGGGTTCGCAACAGGGGAGAGACGTGCAGTCCGTCGATCCGCTCGTGCGCGAGCGCGGCGGGCACCGCCTCCGCCTGGGCGCGGCCCAGGGGAGTGAGCCCCGGCCCGGGATGGTCGGCATCGAGGATCCCGTCGACGTTGCTGGGGGTCTGGCCGTGGCGGAGCAGGAGAAGACGCATGGCTCGCACCGTACGCGAACTCGGCCTCGTCGCTGCGGGTCGCCTGGTCGTCGTGGGCTGGTCTCGTCGTCGTGGACTGTCGTGGCCGTCCCCCGCGGGCTACGCTCGCCACACCTCCGCATCCTCGCCAAGGGAGCACCTCCATGCGCCGCAGCATCGTCAACGATCCCGAGGACCTCGTCCCCGAAGCCCTCGAGGGCCTTGTGCTCAGCCACCCGCAGCTGCTCGAGCTGGATCAGGAGCACCGCGTCATCACCCGCCGCGAACGCGCCACGGACAAGGTGGGCCTGGTCTCCGGCGGCGGCTCCGGCCACGAGCCCCTGCACGCCGGGTTCGTCGGCACCGGGATGCTCGACGTCGCCGTCGCCGGCGCCGTGTTCGCCAGCCCCACCGCCCTGCAGGTGCTCGCGGGGACCAAGGCGGCCGACGCAGGCCGAGGCGTGGTCCAGATCGTCAAGAACTACACCGGCGACGTGCTGAACTTCCGCATCGCCGGGGAGATCAGCGGCGACGACCGGATCGACACCGAGATCGTGCTGGTCGACGACGACCTGGCCACCGACACCGGGGACCAGGACGGCCCCGGTCGCCGCGGCACCGCCGCCACCGTCATCGTCGAGAAGCTGTGCGGCGCCGCCGCCGAGGCCGGGGCGAGCCTCACCGAGGTCGCCGACATCGGCCGCCGCGCCGCCTCCCGCGCCCGCACCATGAGCCTCGCCCTCTCCGCCGGCACCCATCCCGGGGACGCCGAACCCCAGTTCACCCTCGAGGACGACGAGGTGGAGCTGGGCGTCGGCATCCACGGGGAGCGCGGCCGCGGGCGCGTGCCCTTCACCGGTGCGGACGGCCTCACCGACCTGCTGCTGGACCCGCTGGTCGAGGAGCTCGGGCTGCAGCGCGGCGATGACGTGCTCGCGATCGTCAACGGGCTCGGCGGCACCTATCCGCTCGAGCTGAACCTCGTCGCGCGCGCCCTGCACCATCGCCTGGCAGGCCGCGGCGTCTCCCTCGACCGCTCCCTCGTCGGCTCCTACGTGACCAGCCTGGACATGCACGGCATCTCGATCACCCTGATGCCGCTGGACGACGAGCAGCGCGGGCTGTGGGATGCTCCCGTCCGCACCCCCGCCCTGACCTGGTAAGGAACCACCCCATGAACGATCAGACCCCCAGCAGGACCCTCCCCGCGAGCTTCGGCCGCGCCTTCGTCCTCACCCTGCGCGAGGCGCTCGTGGGCTCCGCGGACGAGCTCGGAGACCTCGATCGACGCGCCGGCGACGGCGACTTCGGCACCAATGTCCGCACCGCGATGAAGCACCTCGACCAGAACCTCGAGGCCGACGACCCCAGCAGCTACCGCGAGTGGCTGACCGCGCTGTACATGGCATGGCTCGGCGTGGGCGGCACCAGCGGCCCCCTGTTCGGCATGTTCTTCCGCGACCTCGCCAAGGCCGGGGAGGCGGCGAGCGCAGACGGAGAAGCCGACGGGGACGCTGCCGCGAGCGCCGCCCCGGACGCCGGCGGGAGCGCTGACGCGCCCACCATCACCCAGTTCGCCGACGCGCTCGCCGCCGGCCAGGCCACCGTGCAGCGCTACGGCGAGGCGAAGGTGGGCGACAAGACGATGATCGACGCGCTCGATCCGGCCGTCACCGCCCTGCGCGAGGCCCTCGAGGCCGACGAGGAGACCACCGCCGTCGAGGCCCTGTTCGCGGCCGAGGATGCGGCGGTCGCCGCAGCCACCGCCACCGCGCGGACCACCGCGCGCCGCGGCCGTGCCAGCTACGTCGGCGACGCCTCCCAGGGCATCATCGACCCCGGCGCCGCCGCCATGGCCCTGGTGATCAGCTCCGCCCGCGCCGGGGCCGACGGCTCCGGCGTCGCGAACCTCGGCTGGATCCTCTGACCCCGCCCGCCACGACCGCCATCGCAGGCGGCACCCGCCACTGACAGGTACTGCCAGGGCCTCCCTGCCGGGGCCGCCTCGCCCTACGCTCGTCGGATGGATTCCACACGGGAGCTCGCGGCGCGCCCCGCCGACCGCCGGGCGTCGCCGCGCCTCACCCTCGCCCTCGCCTCGTCGGGCTTCTTCCTCATCACCCTCGACGTGCTCATCGTCAACCTCGCCCTGCCCAGCATCGGACAGGGCCTCGGCGGCGGAACCAGCGCCCAGCAGTGGATCCTCGACGGGTACACCCTCTTCTTCGCAGCCCTGCTGCTGTGCGCGGGGAACCTCTCCGACCGTCTCGGGGCGCATCGTGCCTATGCCATCGGCCTCGCGGTGTTCCTGATCTCCTCCGTGCTGTGCGCGCTCGCGCCGTCGGTCGTGCTGCTCGTCGCGGCGCGCTGCCTCCAGGGCGCGGCGGCCGCGCTGATGCTGCCCGCCTCGATGGCGCTCGTGCGCGAGGCATTCGAGGACCCGCGCGAGCGCGCGACGGCGCTGGGCGTCTGGGCATCCGGGGGAGCGGTGGCCTCGGCGGCGGGCCCGCTGCTGGGCGGCACCCTCTCCGCCCTCGACTGGCGGCTGATCTTCTGGATCAACGTGCCGGTGTGCCTGGTGATGCTGGTGCTCGGCCGACGGATCGACGCCTCGCCGCGCCGGCCGGGCCACTTCGACTGGCTCGGTCAGGGGCTCGCGCTCCTGGGCCTCGGGGCGCTGATCGTCGCGCTCATCGAAGGGGCCGGGCCCGGCTACGGGTCGCCGGCCATCCTCGCCCTGTTCGCACTCGCCGGGATCGGGATTCTCGGCTTCGTGCTCGCCCAGGCTCGGGTGGCGCATCCGATGATGCCGCTGTCGCTGTTCCGGCCGGTCCCGCTCCGGATCGCGATGTTCGGCGGGTTCGTGTTCATCCTGACCTGGTTCGGGACAGTGTTCCTGGCGAGCCTGTTCCTCCAGCAGCAGCTCGGGCTCAGTCCCGCGATCGCGGGACTGTGCTTCCTGCCCTCCGCAGTGGTGAGCTTCTTCGGCAACGTCGCCAGCGGCCACCTCGCCAATCGCTTCGGCACCCGCTTCCCGACGGCGCTGGGCCTGACCTCGATGACGCTGGGCGTGATCGGCCTGATCCTCGCCGCGAGCGGCGAGTCGGTCCTCGCGATCACGCTGCTGGTGGTGCTCGTCGGCGCAGGCGGTTCCGTCGCGACCCCACCCTTCGCCGGGGTGGTCCTCAGCCACGCACAGCCGGGGCAGGCAGGGATCGCCAGCGCCAGTGCGAACATGTTCCGCCAGGTGGGTGGGGCGCTCGCCATCGCCGTGTTCGGGGCCCTCATCGCCGGGGGATGGGGCTTCGTCACCGGCATGCAGGTCGCCCTCGCCAGCGCGGCGGTCCTGGGCGTGATCGCGGCGCTGCTGTGCCTGCGGCTGGACCGCACCATCGAGCCCGCGTCGGTGCCCGGCCCGCGCTGAACCCGGGCCACGGCGCCCGATCCGCGCTGCACCCGGGACCCCACCGCCCGCGACGGACCGCCGCTCCCGCCGGGGTGGTGCGCTGATAGGTTCGCTCTTCGTGTCGGATCTCCTCACCCTGCTCCCCGAGCTCAGCGCGTCGTCGTGGCTGCTGGTGGTGCTCGGTGCGCTGATCGTCGGCTTCTCGAAGACGGCCCTCCCCGGAGCCGGCACGCTCGCTGCCGGTGCGTTCGCCCTGGCCATGCCGGCGAAGGAGTCAACGGCCGCGCTCCTGCTGCTGCTCATCGTCGGCGACATGACCGCGCTGTGGGTGTACCGACGCGAACCCGACTGGCGCACCCTCGCGCGCCTGCTGCCCAGCGCGATGATCGGCGTGGTCCTGGGGGCGTTCTTCTTCGCCGCGGTGGATGACCGCACTGTCAGCCTCACCATCGGCGTGATCCTGCTGGTCCTCGTGACCCTCACCCTCGGCCGACGCCTGCGCGCCCGCCGCCGTGCCCTGGAGGACACGGGCGCCGCGTCGGGCAGAACCGCCGAGTCGGGCAGAACCGCCGCGTCGGGTGAGAACGCCGGATCGGGCGGGGGCGGCGCGGCCGGCGAGGAGCCGGCGACCGGCAGTCGGCGGGGCGCCGCCGCGACCGCGCAGGGGATCGGCTACGGACTGCTGGGCGGCTTCACCACGATGGTCGCCAACGCCGCCGGGCCCGTGATGTCGCTGTATCTGCTGATGATGCGGATGCCGGTGATGACGTTCCTGGGCACCTCCGCGTGGTTCTTCGCGGTGATCAACCTGTTCAAGCTGCCGTTCTCCGCAGGGCTCGGCCTGTTCTCGCGCGAGATCCTCGTGCTGGACCTGCTGCTGGTCCCGGTGGTGCTGATCGCCGCCTACCTCGGGGCGAGGGTCGCGCGCCGCATCCCGCAGTCCGTCTTCGACAAGCTCGTGCTGGGCCTGACCGTGCTCGCGTCGATCGGCCTGCTGATCCCCTGAGCCGGTCCGAGCAGGGTGCTCGGCTCAGTCCGCTGTCGGTGGATCCGACAGGGCGCCGGGAGCCCGATGCGCCCCGGCCGACCAGGCGCCGAGCTCCTCGATCGCCGTGAGCAGCTCGGGCGGATCGATCACCTCGACGGGCGCCCCGATGAGCGCGAGCTGCATCGCGAGCCAGTGCATCTCATGGGCCCCCGCCCGCAGAATGCAGGCGTCGGACCCGTCGGCCGTGACCGTGCCGGACCGGGCGGGGACCTGCGGGGCGACCTCCTCGATCGGGGCGAGGATCCGCACCGTCGCCGTCGTGGGATAGCCGCCCACCGTGATCGACTCCCGCACCGACGCCTCGATGTCAGGGGTGGGGCGAGGGGTGAAGGTGAAGGTCGAGGCGTGCACCGCATGCATGCGGTCCAGGCGGAAGGTGCGCCAGTCCTCGCGGCCCAGGTCCCAGGCGAACAGGTACCAGCGCCCCTCCACCGAGAGCACCCGGTACGGCTCGAGGCGACGCTCGGCGCGGTCGCCGTCTGCCCGCTCGTAGTCCACCCGCACCCGCACGCCGTCGCGCACGGCGGACGCGAGCCTCATCAGCACCTCGGAGCGGATCTCGGCGGCGGGGCGCGAGATCACGCCCGTCGCCTCGCTGATCGCACCGACCTCCGCCCGCACCGGTGCCGGCAGGATGCGGTCCAGCGCCGCGAGCGCGCGCAGCGCCTCCTCGTCCAGACCCTCCACCCCGGAGGCGGCGGCCAGGCGCAGGCCGACGGCCACGGCGGTCGCCTCGCTCGAGCTCAGCAGCAGCGGCGGCAGCGCGCGGCCCGCCCCCAGCTGGTAGCCGCCGCCGTGGCCGGCGGAGGTCAGCACCGGGTAGCCGAGCTCCCGCAGCCGGTCCACGTCCCGCCGCACCGTCCGCGTGGTCACCCCCATCTCGAGGGCGAGCTCCGGCCCGGTCCACACCGACTTCGACTGCAGCAGGGCCAGCAGCCGCAGCGCCCTCGTCGTCACATCGCTCATGGGAGCACTCTGCCGCACTTCACGGACAGAAGCTGTCCGCCATGGCGCGAAGAGTTGCTCTTGCCCGACCAGCCCGACCAGCCCGACCAGCCCGGCCGCACCGCCGTGCGGCCCACCCGAGGAGATGACCCAGATGCCCTTCCTGACCCCCGAGAGCACCGACGAGAACGACACTCTCGCCACCTTCGCCCAGCAGCAGATCAACCAGGTCGCCACCGCCCTGCACGGGCTGGACCGCGAGCAGCTCGCCGCCGTGCCGAGCGCGTCGGGGATGAGCCTCGGGGCGCTCGCCCGGCACGTCATCTTCATCGGGGGCGGCGCGGCCCGGACCATCGCCGCGGCGCCCGGGCCGGGTCTGGACCCCGACCGCACGCCCGACCAGGCCCAGCGGGAGGGCGGGCTCGCGCCGGACGCACTGCGCGAGGAGGACACGGCGCAGTCGCTCATCGACGAGCTCCACCAGGCCGGGCAGGATCTCGCCGCGGCGATCCGCGCGGCCGAGCTCGACACCCTCGGCCCCGTGCCCGCGGCACCCTGGTTCGAGGGGCGCACCACCTGGAGCATGCGCTGGTACGCCCTCCACCAGGTCGAGGAGAACGCCCGTCACGCCGGCCACGCGGACATCCTGCGCGAATCGATCGACGGCAAGGGGGCCTATGAGCTGAACGCCCTCGCCGCCGGGGAGACCTGGCCGCCCGCCGGCTGGTGAGAGCTCTCCGGAGCGGGGCCCGGGCTCCGAGCTCGGGCCCCGCGCCCGCACCCCCCACCTGCCGCCACGAGAAGGGATCTCCCATGACCAGCGACCGTGCACCGGATGCCGACGCCCCCTCTGCAGATCACGGCGGCGCGCCCGCATCACCCCGCGGAAGGGGCGGCGACCTGCCCTCGGTGCTCATCGACCAGATCGAGGTCCATGTCCGTGAGCACCTGCGGCCCCGTCTCGAGGGGCTCACCGACGAGGAGTACTTCTTCGACCCGAGCGGACGGGGCCGCGCCTGGACCGTCCACCCCCGGATCCCGGACGCGGAGCTCCCGCCCACCCGGCTCCAGGGCGGGTCCGGCGAGATGGTCATCGACTTCGAGGCGCCGGAGCCCACGCCCGCGCCGCTCACCACGATCGCCTGGCGGCTCGGCCACCTCATCGTCGGCGTGCTCGCGCTGCGCAGCCATTCCCACTTCAGGGGACCGACCGCGGACTACATGACCTGGGACTACGCCGCCACCGCGACGGAGGCGCTCGCCCAGTTCGACGCCGAGTACGAACGCTGGATCTCGGGCGTGCGCAGCTGGAGCGCGGAGGACCTCCTGGTCGCCGTCGGCGAGGCAGAGGGTCCGTGGGCGGAGCACTCCCGCGCCACCCTCGTCGCGCACATCAATCGCGAGCTCATCCATCACCTCGCCGAGATCGCGCTGCTGCGCGACCTGTGGGCGCATCGGGGATGAGCGACGTGTCGGTGATCGGACGCAGGTGCTCAGTCGCCCTGCCCGGCGGGGACGCCTGCGCCCGCCAGCCCGTTGCGCGAGGCCCGACCCGGCGTCATGAACGTCTGCAGAGCGAGCACAGCGGCACCCACCGCGCAGGGATGGGGCTGGACCTGGGAGACGGATGCTGACACCTCCGTGCCGAGACTGCGGGCGCGGGCGGTGAACAGACGGTCCATCGTCTCTCCCACCAGCGCCGGTGCCGCCTGCATGCCCGGCCCTGAGAGCACCACCGTACGGATCCCCAGCCAGCTGGTCGCCGACCACACCGCCTGTGCGACCGCCGAGACCGCAGCGACGAACACGTCCCGTGCCCGGGGGTCGCCGCGATCGGCGGCCAGCGCGATCAGCACGACATCGCTGCTGAGGGAGGAGTCGGTGAGGCGCAGCCCCAGATGGTGGGCGAGATCGCCTGTGCGTGAGGCGCGCTCGATGATGGCGCGGGCCGAGGCGTACTGGTGCAGGCAGCCGCGTCCGCCGCAGACGCAGGGCGGCCCCCCGGGATCGATGCCCACATGGTCCAGGGAGGCGGAGCTGTTCGGGCCGAGCTGCAGGGGCCGGCCGTCCTGCAGGATCGCCAGACCGAGCCCCGCGTCCATGTGCACCGTCGCGCACAGGCCGCTCTCGGGCTGCTCGCCGCTCCAGAAGCTGCCCAGCGCCGCGCAGGCCGGTGCGTTCGCGCTGATGAAGGGGATCTCCAGTCCGTCGGTGAGTCCCTGCAGCAGCTCCGGACCGTGGTCGCCGAACCCGTGAGGGATCGCCAGGCCGATCCCGGTCGCCGAGTGCGCCTGGCTCTCCGGGCGGATCATCGTCAGGGCCCGGCGCAGTGCCCCGCCCACCTCCGCCAGCTCGGGAGAGGGGCCCAGCGGCACCGCGACCCGGGCGCGCAGGGCGCCCGTGAGGTCCACGCCGGCCAGCGAGAGCCGGTCCGCGTCGATCGTGCATCCGATCGCCCAGCGGGCCTGGTCGTTCAGTCGCAGCAGGGAGGCGCGCTTGCCGCCGTTGGAGCGCGCGAAGCCCGATTCGAGGAGAAGCTCCGCCTCGAGCAGTCGCTTCACGGCGTAGGTGACCGTCGCCGCGGTCACCCCCAGCTCGCGGGAGATCTCCACCCGGCTGGTCTCGTGGCGTCGGCGCACGATCTCGAGGATCGCCGTGTCGGTATCGGTGGCCGATGCTCGCCGCTCGCCCGTGGTGCCCATCCCGTCTCCTCTCCGCGCTCGCCGTGGCGCCCTCCGTGATTTCTGGACAGAAGTCCACCGCCGCAGGTGAGGCGGTCTCGGGGTGTCCGTCGAGCCAGTCTCGCACTCTGGCGACGGCGCCATGACGGACCGGGCCGTGATTGTTTCGTTGCCTGCCGGTGATGTCGACGCTGTTGACGCGGCGTGACCCAGGTCTCCATACTATTCTTACTTCATTAAACAAATGAAGAAAGCTCCGAGGGAGCGATCGATCCTCACGCATCGATGCGTGACAAGGCCTCACGCGCCGATGCGTGACAAGGAGAGCAACGATGCACCTGAGTCGTCGAGACCTGTACAAGCTGACCGCGCTCGGCGCGGCGCCCGTGGCACTGGCCGCATGCGGCACTGCCTCCAACCTGGAGACCGGAGGCGGGGGAGGGGGCGACGAGAAGCCGATCCTCACCGTCAATGCCACCGCCGGTCAGCTCGCCAAGAACTTCAACCCGCATTCACCGTCCGTCGTGCACATGATCCAGGGCCTGCTCTACGAGACCCTGTTCTACTTCAACCCCCTCGAGGCCATCGATCAGGAGCCTGTGCCTCTGCTGGGGGAGAGCTTCGAATGGAACGAGGAGGGCACCGTCCTCACCGTGATGGTGCGCCAGGGTGTGGTCTGGACCGACGACACCCCCTTCACCGCTCACGACGTCGCCTTCACCTTCACCAAGATCCATGACACCGAGGCGCTCAACGCCGGCGGCTCCGCTCCGACGGCCGAGGCGCTGGACGATGCGACGGTCGAGATCACCTATGCGGAGCCCTCGTTCACCGAGGGCCCCAACGCCCTGTCGCGCACCTGGATCATCCCCGAGCACCTCTTCGCCGATGTCGAGGACCTCGCCACCGACGCCAACGAGGAGCCGGTGGGCACCGGTCCGTTCCGCTTCGAGGACTTCACTCCCGAGTCCTATCTGCTGCTCGCCAACGAGAAGTACTGGGAGGAGGGCAAGCCGGCCATCGGCGGTGTGCGCGTGATGACCACCGCCGGCAACCAGTCCGCCACCGACATGTGGCTCTCCGGCGAGATCGACTACATGTCCGCGGCGATCCCGAACCTCGAGGAGCACGTCGCGAACAATCCTGACCTCACCTTCACCAACACCGGCATCTCCCAGATCGCCCTGATGGCCTCCTCCAACCCGGAGCTGGGCAGCGAGGGTCCGCAGACGGATGCTGCCGTGCGCAAGGCGCTGTACTTCGGGATGGACCGCGAGCAGCTGTCCAAGCTCGCGTTCTTCGATCTGGGTGCGGATATCTCCCCGTCCTTCGCCCTGCCGGATCGCGATGCCGACTTCATCGATCCCTCGATCGATCTCGCGCCCTGGAACGCCCAGCCCGAGGAGGTGAAGAAGGTCCTCGAGGACGCCGGCTACGAGCTCGGCTCCGATGGCGTCTACGCCAAGGGCGATGTGCGCGTCTCGATGACGATCTCCTGCCCCACCGGCTGGTCCGACTACGTCACCGCGCTGGACACCCTCGCTGAGCAGTACAAGCAGGTCGGCATCGAGCTGATCCCCCAGCAGGTCTCCGTGAACGAGTGGAACGACGCGAAGGCCACCGGCACGTTCCAGCTGGTGATCGACGCCGTCGGCCAGGGCCCCGCGCCGGACCCGTACTACCCGTACCGCAACCAGTTCTCCACCGACAACACGGTTCCCGTGGGCGAGAACGGCAACCCGTACGAGAACATCACCCGCTTCTCGGACCCGGACGTCGACGCCGCCGTGGCCGCCGCCGCGGCCACCGATGATCCCGAGGCGAAGAAGGAGCAGTACTTCATCATCCAGCAGCGCCTGGTCGAGGTGATGCCCGCGATCCCGGTGCTGATCGGCTCGAGCCTGACGCAGTACAACACCTCCAAGGTCACCGGGTGGCCCACCCAGGACGACCTCTACGCCTACCCGATGTCCTGGGCTTCGCCCGACAGCGCCATGGTCCTCAAGGCAGTCGTCCCCGCGACCTGACCCATCGGCCCCCCGCACCCGGTCCACCGCGCCACGGCGGCGGGCCGGGTGCGGGGCCCGCGCCTGCCGTGACGAAAGGATCCCTCGGACGTGCATCTGCTTCGCAAGCTCGGGTTCTACCTGGTGGCCCTCTGGGCCGCGGTGACCCTCAACTTCTTCATCCCCCGCCTCCTCCCGGGCAGCCCGGTCGATGCCGTGCTGGCCAAGCTCGCCCTGCGCGGTCCGGTGGATCCGGGCACCCGACGGGCCATCGAGGTGATGCTCGGGGCCGACACCGAGAAGCCGCTTCCCCAGGAGTACTTCGAGTACCTCGGCGGGCTGCTCACCGGTGACCTCGGCGTCTCGGTCACCTACTTCCCCACCCCGGTCGTCGAGGTGGTGGGCCAGTCACTGCCCTGGACCCTGGTCCTGGTGGGCCTGGCCACCGCCTTCACGTTCGTGCTCGGGATGGTGCTGGGCACAGTGGTCGGCTGGCGGCGCGGCACCTGGCTGGACTCCCTCATCCCGGCGACGACGATCCTGCAGGCCGTGCCGTACTTCTGGCTTGCTCTGCTGTTCATCTACGTGCTCTCGGTGAACCTGGGGATGTTCCCGATCTCCGGCGGCTACGACTTCACACTGGTGCGGCCGGCGTTCGACTACCCCTTCCTGTCCAACGCGATCTATCACGGCTTCCTGCCGGCGCTGACGATCGTGCTGTCCTCGCTCGGCGGCTGGCTGCTGGGAATGCGCAACATGATGGTCTCCACCCTCAGCGAGGACTACATCCTCACCGCCGAGGCCAAGGGCCTGTCGCCGCGCCGCGTGATGCTCATGTATGCGGCCCGCAACGCGATGCTGCCCAGCGTCTCGGGGTTCGCGATCT
Organism: Brachybacterium sp.; assembly: GCF_036379615.1. GTDB lineage: Bacteria > Actinomycetota > Actinomycetes > Actinomycetales > Dermabacteraceae > Brachybacterium. The sequence goes on along the minus strand of NZ_DASVGJ010000052.1, from coordinate 46,828 downwards.
CCCTGGGCTTCGTGGTCTCCGGGTCGATCGTGGTGGAGACGGTGTTCTCCTACCCGGGCGTCGGATTCACCATGCTGCAGGCCGTGCAGAACAACGACTACTCGCTCATGCAGGGCATGTTCCTGATCATCACCGTCTCCGTCCTCGCCGCGAACCTCGTGGTGGACCTGCTGTACGGCGTGATCGACCCCCGCACCCGGGCCCGAGGCTGAGGAGCATCGATGACCACCACTGCTGGCACCCCCACCGACATCCCCTCCCCGGGCCGGCTGCGCGCCGCGCTGACCCGGCTGGCCACACCCTCCCTGCTCATCGGAGCAGGCCTCGTGATCGCAATCCTCGCGTTCGGGATCATCGCGCCGTTCTTCGTGGCCGACCCGCTGGCCATCTCCAGCGCGGGCATGCAGCCGCCCTCGGCCGAGCACTGGCTGGGAACCACCCAGACCGGCCAGGACGTGCTCGCCCAGCTCGCCTGGGCCACCCGCGGCTCGCTGCTGGTCGGCGTGATCGTGGCGGTGCTGGCCCTGTTCCTCTCCGCCTTCTTCGGGATCCTCGGCGGCTACCTCGGCGGGTGGATCGACGAGGGCTTCTCCCTGTTCACCAATGTGGTGCTCATCCTGCCGGGCCTGCCGCTGATGATCGTGATCGGCTCCTATGTCCAGCAGCGCGGCCTGCTGCTGATCGCGTTCATCCTTGCGATCACCTCCTGGGCCGCCGCCGCCCGCGTGCTGCGCTCCCAGACGCTGTCGATCCGCACCCGTGACTACGTGCAGGCCGCGAAGATCGCCGGGGAGAAGCCGCATCGCATCATCGCCGTGGAGATCCTGCCCAACCTGCTGCCGGTGATGTCCAGCGGATTCGTCTTCGCGCTGATCACCGCGATCCTCGGGGAGGCGGGGCTGAGCTTCATCGGCCTGGGCGTGGTGGGCACGCAGACCTGGGGATCGATGCTCTTCTACGCCCAGAACGCGCAGGCGCTCACCCTCGGTGCCTGGTGGTGGTTCGTGCCGCCCGGCGCGATGATCGCGATCCTGGGCGGCGGCCTGTCGCTGATCAACTTCTCGATCGACGGGATCATCAACCCGCGACTGCGCACCGCCCCCAAGGCCGCCCGCTCCGTGCGACGCGCGGAACAGGCGACTGATGCGGGTGCCGGGACCCCCGACACCGACGACGCCCAGGGCACGCAGCGCAGCACGCCCAGCAAGGAGACCGCGGCATGAGCACCCCTCTCACCGGTTCCGTCCCCCCGGACCACCCCTCCCGCCGACAGGACCCCGACGTCGGGCCGGAGCCCGCCACGACCCGCGGCGACGTCGCCGGGGAGACGCTCGGCGCGAGCCTCGAGGCCGCCCGCGGCGAGGACTCGCCCGTGCTCGAGGAGCCGGTGCTCACCGTCGATCGCCTGAACATCGTCTACGAGGTCGGCGAAGGGGTCCACGCCGTCAAGGACGCCTCCTTCACCCTGCGCCGCGGTGAGATCCTCGGCCTCGCGGGAGAGTCCGGCTGCGGCAAGACCACCCTGGCCTACGGCCTGAACCAGCTGCACCGCCCGCCCGCCCGGATCGTCAGCGGCTCGGTCACCTTCCACGACCGCGACGAGGGCACCGCGATCGACGTGCTCGGCCTCGAGGGCGAACGGCTGCGCGCCTTCCGCTGGTCCAAGGTCGCAATGGTCTTCCAGGGCGCGATGAACTCGCTGAACCCCGTGCTCAGCGTGCGCACCCAGCTCGCCGACGTGCTCACCACCCATCGTCCCCAGATGGATCGGGAGGAGCGCCGCCGGCGCAGCGAGGAGCTGCTCGAGCTGGTCGGCGTGGAGAAGCGACGCATCGACGCATATGCCCACGAGCTCTCGGGCGGCATGCGACAGCGAGTCATGATCGCCATGGCCCTGGCGCTGGACCCGCAGCTGATGATCATGGACGAGCCCACCACCGCGCTCGATGTCGTGGTGCAGCGGGAGATCCTGCAGGAGGTGCTGAGGCTGCGCCAGGAGCTCGGCTTCGCGGTCGTGTTCATCACGCACGACCTGCCGATGCTGCTGGAGATCTCCGACCGCATCGCCGTGATGAAGGCGGGGCGGATCATGGAGCTCGACACCGCCGAGAACCTCTACTTCGAGCCGAAGCACCCCTACACCCGCACGCTGCTCGGATCGTTCCCCTCCCTCACCGGCGAGGCGGGCGACTTCGTGCGGGCCGGCTTCTCACAGGCCGACGCCACCGACCAGGAGAGCGCCTCATGACCACCCTGACCGTGACGGGCCTGAACAAGACCTACACCCTGCGCAACGGCCTGCGGCTGACGACGCTGCAGGCGGTCAAGGACGTCGACCTCGACCTCAGCCCCGGTCGCACCGTGGCACTGGTGGGGCAGTCCGGCTCCGGCAAGTCCACGATCGCGAAGATCCTCGCCCAGCTGGAGAAGCCCACCTCGGGCACCATCATGCTGGACGGCGACCCCATCGGCACCCGTGGCCGGGCCCTCACCCGCTACCGCGACCACGTCCAGATGGTCTTCCAGGACCCCTTCGCCTCCCTCAATCCTTTCCACACCATCGGTCACCATCTCGAGCGGCCCCTGCTGCTGCATGGCAAGGCCACCCGCGCGACCCTGCGCGGGAAGGTCCGCGAGCTGCTCGAGAGGGTCAACCTCACTCCCGCGGACAGCTTCATCGATCGCCGTCCCCACGAGCTCTCCGGTGGGCAGCGCCAGCGCGTGGCGATCGCCCGCGCGCTCGCCCCGGAGCCGACGGTGCTGATCGCCGACGAGCCCGTGTCGATGCTCGACGTCTCCATCCGCCTCGGCGTGCTGAACCTGCTGGCCCGCCTGCAGCGCGAGGAGAACCTCGCGATGCTCTACATCACCCATGACCTGGCCACCGCCCGCCACTTCTCCGACGAGATCCTGGTGATGTACCGCGGCGAGGTGGTCGAACGCGGACCGGCCGACGACGTCATCCTCAGCCCGCAGGCGGAGTTCACCAAGCAGCTGCTGGTGGCCGCCCCTGAGCCGGGCAGCAACCCGCGATTCCTCGCCGAGGCACGGCGCCGCGGTGTGCCCATGCCCGATCATCTCGCCCCCGCCGAGGAGACCTCATGACCATCGCCAGCACCCTCGCCCCCATCGGGCGCCGCGACCTGCACACGGCATGGACGCTGACCCTCACAGCCGGCCCCGCGCCCTTCGAGGTCCGTGAGGTGCCGGCCACGGTGCCCGGCACGCTGATCACCGACCTGCACGCCGCCGGGCTGATCGAGGACCCGTACCTGGACCGCCACGAGCACGACCTCTCCTGGACCGGGGAATGCGACGTCCTGTACGCGACCACCTTCGCCTGGGAGCCCACGGGTGCCGACAGGGTGGATCTCGTCGCCGCCTCCCTCGACACCGCCGCGACCGTGCTGCTGAACGGCCACCGCCTCGCCGAGGTGCAGAACCAGCACCGCTCCTGGCGCTTCGACGTCACCGACGCGCTGGTCGAGGGGGAGAACCGGCTCGAGATCCGCTTCGCGTCCCCGCTGCGCACCGCCCGCGAGAACGAGACGGTGCTCGGGACCATGCCGGTCACCGGCAACGACCTGCCCTACAACGCGATCCGCAAGATGGCCTGCAACTTCGGCTGGGACTGGGGGCCGGTGCTGGTCACCAGCGGCATCGCCGGGCCGATCGGGCTCGAGGAGTGGTCCGCCGCCCGACTGGCCGAGGTGCGACCCCGCGTCACCGTCGCCGAGGGGCGCGGCGAGGTGGCCCTCCACTCCCTCATCGAGCGCGCCGACCTGCTGGACGACTCGGCCCTCGCGGTCACCGCCCGCCTCCGGGACCCGGCCGGCCAGCTCGTGGACGAGACCACCCTCGAGACCGCGCACGACGAGCTCGACCTGCACCTGAGCGTCGCCGACCCGCAGCTGTGGTGGCCTCGCGGCTACGGCGATCAGCCCCTGTACACGGTGGAGATCGCACTGCACGACGCGGACGGCACCCCCCACGACGTGCGCGAGCACCGCATCGGCTTCCGCACCGCCGGAGTGGCCGAGGAGCCCGACGAGATCGGCACCTCCTTCACGATCCTCGTCAACGACCGCCCGATCCTCGCCAAGGGCGCCAATTGGATCCCCGACGACTGCTTCCCGGTGCGCCTGACCGCCGAGGACTACCGCGCGAGCATCACCGATGCGGTCGAGGCGGGCATGAACATCCTGCGGATCTGGGGCGGCGGGCTCTACGAGTCCGAGCACCTCTACGCGCTGTGCGACGAGCTGGGGATCATGGTCTGGCAGGACTTCACCCTCGCCTGCGCCGCCTACTCCGAGCTCGACCCGCTGCGCAGCGAGATCGAGGCCGAGGCACGCGAGCACATCGTGCGCCTGGCCTGGCACCCCTCCCTGGTCCACTGGAACGGCAGCAACGAGAACGTCGAGGGCTATCACCACTGGGGCTGGCAGGAGCACATCCCGGAGGGCGCGGCCTGGGGGCTCGGCTACTACACCGAGCTCTTCCCCGCGCTGCTCGCGGAGCTCGACCCCACCCGCAGCTACACACCCACCAGCCCCTACTCGCGGCCCCTGCCCGCAGATCCCCGCAATCCCGATCACGGCACCGTGCACAACTGGGTGGCCTGGGCCTCCGAGGAGGACAACGACTACACCCGATATCGCGACACCATCCCGCGGTTCTCCGCGGAGTTCGGGTACCAGGGCCCTGCCAACCACGCGACCATCGCCCGGGCCATCACCGAGCGGCCCCTGGACGAGGACTCCGAGACGATGCTCTCCCACCAGAAGGCGGTGGGCGGGCAGGACAAGCTGCGCCGCGGCATGGCCCCGCACCTGCCGGAGGTGGAGGGCTTCGACGACTTCCACTTCGCGACCCAGCTCAACCAGGCTCGCGCCCTGCTCAGCGGGATCGGTCACTACCGCTCCCACTGGCCGGTGTGCTCGGGCACGATCGTGTGGCAGCTGAACGACTGCTGGCCCGTCACCTCCTGGGCGGCCGTCGACGGCGACCGGCGCCGCAAGCTGCTCTGGTACGCGCTGCGGGACGTCTACGCCCCCGTGCTGCTGACCATCCAGCCCCGCGCGGACGGCCCCGCGATCAGTCTCGGCAACGACACCGACGAGCCGCTGAGCGGGACTCTGCGCCTGCGCCGCCAACGGCACGATGGGCAGGTCCTGGCCGAGACCACCCTCGCCGCGCGGGTCCCGGCCCGCTCCGCCGCGACCCTTCCGGTCCCCCTCCCGCTCGCCGCAGCGGATGCTCCCGCCGACGAGGTGCTGCTGGTCGAACTGGTCGAACTGGTCGACACCGGCATCCGCATCGTCCACCCCTTCGCCGAGGACCGCGACTCCGCGCTCGCGGGTGAGGCGCTCACGGTGCGTGCGGAGAAGGTCGAGGGCGGGGTGCTGATCACCGCGGCGGCCTCCTCGACCGTGCGGGACCTGTGCGTGCTGGCGGACAAGGTCGATCCCGACGCCACGGTGGATCGTCAGCTGGTGACCCTGCTGGCAGGGGAGAGCACCACGGTGCGCGTGCGCACCGACGCCGGTATGGACCCGGAGGCGTTCCTGGCCGATGATGTGCTGATCAGTGCGAACGACCTGGTGGCCAGGGCCCGTGCCCGCACCGCCTGACCGAGGGGAGGCGTCGATGGCGACGATCGGGATCACGATCCCCGAGTCGGTGTGGTCGGCGCGCTCGGAGCGGTACTACGCCCAGGTGCTGCACGGCCTCGAGGACACCGCGGTGGCCCACGGCCATGCCGTGCTCAGCCGTGTCACCGGCAGTGTCGAGGAGGAGCTCGAGGTGCTCCGCAGCTGGGCCGCACTCGGCATGGTCGACGTGGTGATCCTCAAGGACCTGCTCGCCGAGGATCCCCGCCCGGCTCAGGTGCGTGCCCTCGGCCTGCCGTTCACGATGATCGGCGATGTGCGCCAGCGGGACGTCTCCGCGGTGGCCATCGACAACGCCGGCACGATGCGGCACCTGCTCGAGGACCTCCACGAGTGCGGCCATCGCGCGATCGGGCACGTCGGCGGCCCGGCGCACCTGCTGCACAGCCGGTGGCGTCGCGAGGCCTACCAGGAGGTCGTGGACGAGCTCGGGCTGCCGACTCTCGTCGCCGAGGGCGACTACGGTGCTGAGAGCGGCGCCGCTGCCACGCGGGATCTGCTGCGCGCCCCCGTGCGCCCCACGGTCATCGTGCACGACAACGACGCGATGGCCATCGGCGGGGTGGGCGCCGCCGTCGAGGAGGGTCTGCGCATCCCTGCGGACCTCTCCGTGGTGGCCTGGGACGACTCTCCCGCCTGCCAGACACACGCTCCGCCGATCGCGGTGCTCGATCACCTGCCCCACCAGCTGGGCGTCGACCTCGGCATCGCCGCGGTCGCCCTCGTCGAGGCGCCGGAGAGGCCGGTGCGCCTGGCCCTCGAGGTCCCGCGTCTGCTGCACCGGGGCACCCTGCAGCGTCGCGGGGCGACCTCGGGGTGACCTGTCCGTCTCAGCGCCGGTCAGGACGCGCTCGCGGGGGCAGCTGAGGGCTCCCTCCGCGACCAGCGGGCGACCAGCAGGTGCAGCGGCAGCGTGATCGCGAGGACCGCGGCGGCGACGAACGGCAGATGGCCTGGGAGGAGGCCGGCGGTCAGCGCGATGCCGCCCACGCCGCCGCCGAGCGCGCCGCCCAGCGAGACCGCGCTCGCGTTCAACGCCATGACCACGGCGACCGACGCCGGGGCCATCGCCGCGAGCCGCGCCTGCTGCGGAACGGCATGCCCGCCGTTGCCGATGCCGGCCAGCATGAACCACACCAGGCTCAGCACGGCGACGGCGGCCGGGGCGGCGAGCGTGAAGGCGAGCGCCCCGAACAGGGCGTCGACCAGCAGGCCGCACAGGATGACGGTGAGGACCTTCACCGGGGAGAAGCGGTCCACGAGACGGCCCGTGATGGCGTTGCCGATCAGGCTCGCGACGCCGTAGGCGCACATGATCACGATCATCATCCAGCCGGCGGGGTGCGTGGGCGACAGGATGAGCACCGCGTAGGTGAAGCACGTGTAGCTCGCGCACAGCACGCCGGTGGAGACCAGGAGCCCGCCGACCAGACGCGGCCGCGCGAGCGGACGCAGCCTGTCGGCGAGGGTCGAGGAGGGGTAGCGCAGCGGCGGCAGGCGCAGCCCGATCCCCAGCAGGGCGACGGCACCCACGGCGGAGACGAGCACCAGCGGCAACCTCCAGCTGGTCTGCCCGAGGACCAGGCCGACGGGGACGCCGAGGGCTGTGGCCGTCATCCAGCCGCCGAGCACGAACGACAGGGCCTTGCCGCGATGCCTCTCGTCCACGAGGTGCACGACGTACCCGGTGACGGCCGCGCCGAGCAGGCAGCCGCCGAGCGCCGCGATCACCCGGCCGCCGAGCGCGAGGGGATACGTCGGGGCGACCGCGTTGAGGAGATTGCCGAGGACGAACGTGGACAGCGCCGCCATGATCACGCGCCGCTGCTCCCAGCCGCTCGTGGTCGCGCCGAGGATCGGCCCGGCCACCGCGGAGGTCAGGGCGAAGACGGTGACCAGCTGCCCGGCGAGGGCCGCGGTGACCTCGAGGTCCGCGGCGATGTCCGGGAGCAGGCCCGCGAGCACGTACCCGTCGATCCCGGTGGTGAACATCGCCACCGCGAGCCAGATCAACGTGCTGTAGGGGACGCGGACCGGCGGCGATCCGGACGGTCCGGTGGGGTCGACGGAGGCGGTCACGGGGTGGGCCCTCCCGGGCGATGGTGGGGCGAGTGAACGGGGGAGTCGGCAGGCGTGGGGTGAGCGGTCGTGGAAGCGAGCGATCGGGCGAGCCAGCGGTCGTGGGAGCGGGCGGGTGCGGCACCCACGTCGGGCTGCGCACCGTCCAGGAGAGTCTGCGCCCTCGCCGCCTCCGTCGGCCTCACCGACATCCTGGGTCACGGTTGTGCGTACTCCGACCCCATAGGGGCCAGGGAGGGGGACGATGAGGCATGTCCTTCGATCTGGTCCCCGCCGAGCTCCTCGCGAGCGCACTGATCGCCGTGCTGCTGGCCGTCCCTCTCTCGTTCGTCCTCGCCGCCGCCGCGATCGCCGGGCCGCGCCGCACCTGGAACCGGGCCGGGCTTGGGATGGGTCTGGGACTGCTGCTCGGGGTGATCGCCGCCGCCGCCGGGGCGATGGCCCTGGCCCCGGGGCAGGGCGCCTCCCTCAGCGGCCTCGTCCTGCTGCTGGGGCTGCTGTGCGCGATCGCCGCTGGAGTGCTGGTGATCGTGCTGAAGGACGGCACCGGCCTCTCCGCCGCCGTCGGCATCGTCGCCTGTGTGCTGATCGGGCTCGGGGAGCCCGGCCAGACCCTGCCCGCCATGTTCGGCCTGAGCTCCTCGTTCCTGGTGGTGTTCGCCGGAGTGGTGGTCGAGGCGGTCGCGCTGGTGCTCCTCGTCGGCGCCCTGGTCGCCCTGGCCGGCCGGGTGTGGGCGCTGCAGATCGGTGTCGCTGCCGCGGGAATCGTCGGCGGTGTGCTCATCGCGGTCGCCACGGTGCTGTTCCTGCTCCACGAGGTCCTCGGAGGCCCTGTGCCGCAGCTGCCGCAGGTGGTCACGCTCGTCGCCACCCTCGCCGCACTGGTGATCGGCAGCGTGGTGGGCGGAGTGCTCATCTCGGTGCGGTCCCGACGGCAGGTCGCGCCCGCCGACGCGGCACGCTGAGGCAGGCCACGCTGAGGCAGACCACGCTGGGGCGCACCACGCCGAGACAACCGACGTCGAGGCGGGGCACACTGAGCGCATGAGCATCTCCGGACGCCTGGACGACTCGGGCCACGACCTCGCCCTCACCCGCATCGTGCCCGTACCGGCCGCCCAGATCTGGGAGCACGTCAGCCGGTCCGACGGCCTCGCCACCTGGTACGGGACCTTCTCCGGGGACCCCGCCACCGGCACCGTCCAGGTCACGATGACCGCCGAGCCCGGAGAGGCTGTCGCCGCCGAGTACACGATCCACGACTGCGAGCCGGAGCGCCTGCTGACGGTCAGCTCGTCGATGGGGGAGGGTGCCTGGCGACTCAGCCTCGAGCTCGCCCCGGCGACCTCGGCCGACGCCGCCACGATCCTTGACGGCACGGCGACCCTCGACGCCACCGCGACTCTTGACGGCACGGTGACCCTCGGCGGCATGGCCGACGGCGCGGCCAGCGCCGGCAGCACACAGGTCGTGCTGTGCCATCATGACGTCCCCCTCGAGATGCTGGCCTACGTCGGCCCCGGCTGGGAGTGGTACCTCGACCGCCTCACCGGGGCGGTGACCGGCGGTCCGATCCCCGGCATGGACGTCTGGGACAGCCAGTACATGACGCTCTCGCAGGAGTACGCCGACCTCGCCTCCTGAGCAGCGGGCCGCCCCGAGGAGCGGGCCAACCTGAGCAGCAGGTAGCCGGGAGTGGACGGTCGGCATGAGCAGAGAGCGGACGACGCTGCGTGCGTCAGCCGAGCGGCGCGAGCACGAATCCCGCCGGGGCGAGTCGGTCGAGCTCCTCGCGCAGCAGGGCGGCGACCTCTGCGCGCCGTGACTCGTCCATCCGCTCGATCGGGCCGGTGACGCTCACCGCCACCGAGCGCCCGCCCGGCCGGGTCAGCGCGGCGCCCACGCAGGCGATCCCCTGCTCGTTCTCCTCGATCTCGGTGGACCAGCCGCGCTCGGCGGTGAGGTCCACGACGCTCGCCAGGTGCGCCGGTGAGATCGCGGTCCCGGCGTGAGCGGTGTCCGCTGCCTCCGTGGCCTGCGCATATGCCGTCAGGGCGGCCCCGCGGATCCCGTCGGCCGCGAGCATCGCGCGCCCCATCGCGGTGCGGGCCGCAGGGGTGCGGCTGCCGATCCGCGACCACACCCGCAGGGTGCGCTCGGGCTCGACCTTGTCGAGGTACAGCACGCGCACGCCGTCCATCTGCCCCAGGTGCACGAGCTCCTGGGTGCGGTGGGAGATGCTCGCGAGCGCCGGGGCGAACAGCGCCGAGAGGTTCTCCCCGGCCCCGAAGGCGTGCCCGAGCTCGAGTGCGGCATCACCGAGGCGGTAGCGCTGATCGTTCGGGGACTGGTCGGCGTAGCCACGATGCATGAGGGCCCGCAGCAGCCGGTGCACCGAGGCCTTGTTCAGGTCGCCGGCGGCGGCGATGTCGCGCAGCGTCATGCCCTCGGGGCCGGCCTCGGCGAGGATCCCCAGCAGCACCAGGGCCTTGTCGACGCTGCCGACGGGGGAGTTCTCGGTGGCGGGGGTCGTGGTCATGGGGTCCATTCTCTCCGGCGGAGTCCGCCGTGGTTCCGCGTTGCCGTGAGGGACGACGACGCCCTATAGTGATCGCGCATTACGAAACATACGTTTTGAATGACGAAACAGCAAGCGTCGATCGCCGTGAGGTGGATCGTCCGGCAGCGGAGAGCCCAGGAGGCTCCGCCCTCTGCCCTCTCGCGCGAAGGAGCACGATGACCACCCCCTCGACCCATGACGCCGCCCCGGGGACGCCAGGGTCCGCCGGTCCTTCCCCGCTCGGCGCGCCCCAGCCCACCCGCTCCGTCGCGGACCTGGTGCGTGCCGCCATCTCCGGCTGGCTCGGCACGGCGCTGGAGTTCATGGACTTCCAGCTGTACTCCCTCGCCGCGGCGCTCGTGTTCAGCCAGCTGTTCTTCGCCTCCGAGGACGCAGGCATGGCCGTCATCGGCGCGATGGCCACCTATGGCGTCGGTTATGTCGCGCGCCCCGTCGGGGCCTGGTACTTCGGTCGGATGGGCGACCGGATCGGCCGCAAGAAGGTCCTCTTCTACACGATCGTGCTGATGGGTGTCGCGACCACCTTGATCGGATTCCTGCCCACCTACGGCCAGGTGGGCCTGCTGGCTCCGGCGCTGCTGGTCACCCTGCGGCTGCTGCAGGGCTTCGGTGCAGGCGCCGAGATCTCCGGCGCCGGCGTGATGCTGGCCGAGTACGCGCCGGTGCGCCGCCGCGGCCTGGTCGCCTCGCTGGTCGCCCTGGGCACCAACTGCGGCACCCTGTTCGCCTCCGCGATCTGGGCGATCCTGCTGGTGGTCGTCACCGAGCAGCAGCTGCTGGACTGGGCCTGGCGCATCCCCTTCATCGCCAGCGCCCTCGTGATGGTGTTCGCCGTCTGGGTGCGCTTCAACCTCAAGGAGAGCCCGGTCTTCGAGGCGCGTGACGACGTGGTCGACGGTGCGGCCGTGGACACCGCCGAGGCGCCGGAGGGCGAGATCCCCGACGAGGCCCGTGAGTTCGTGCAGGCCCGCTCGCTCACGGTGAAGTCCGTCGCCGTCGCCTTCCTGCTGCGCTTCGGCCAGGCCGGCAACTCCGGCATGATCCAGACCTACCTGATCAGCTTCATGACGGTGTTCCTGCTGCTGGACAAGCAGCTCTCCACCGAGGTCGTCATCATCTCCTCGCTGGTCGCCTTCGTGACGGTCCCGGTGATCGGGCTGCTCGGCGACCGCTACGGACGCAAGACGATGTACACGATCATGAGCGCGGTCGGCGTGGTCGTCGCCATCCCCTGCATGCTTCTAATCGTCTCGGGCGTGACCTGGCAGGTCATCGTCGGCTACGTGATCATCCACAACATCGGCGTGATGTCGTTGGCCTCGATGGAGAACCTGGCCCTGCCCGAGATCTTCGGTGCGAAGAACCGCTACCAGGCCACCGGCGTGGTCCGCGAGGTCGCCGCCATCGTCGCCACCGGCGCGACCCCGGTGATCGCCGCCGCGATCGTCGCGGCCACCGGCTCCTGGATCCCTGTCGCGGTGATCATCATGTTCTTCAGCGGCTGCGCCCTGTTCGCCGCACTATGGATGAAGGAGGTCGCGGGGCGCGACCTCACCGACCCCCGCCCCGCCATGTGAGCGAGCGGGGCCGTACCGTCGAGAGCCGCGGCGCCCTCTCCACGTTGCGGCCCCCCGCCCCGCCCCAGCTTCGACCCGTCCGCCCCGCACTCCGGAGGTTCCACCCCATGGCCATCGACCGCATCGACGTCAACGTCACCAGCCCCGGCCGCAACTTCGTCACCGTCAAGGTCACCACCTCCGAGGGTGTGACCGGCCTCGGTGACGGCACCCTGAACGGGCGCGAGCTCGCCGTCGTCTCCTACCTGCGCGACCACGTGGTCCCCACCCTCATCGGACGCGACGAGTCCCAGATCGAGTCGATCTGGCAGTACCTCTACCGCAGCCCGTACTGGCGCCGCGGACCGGTGACCATGGCGGCGGTCGCCGCGATCGACATGGCGCTGTGGGACATCGCCGCGAAGAAGGCCGGGGAGCCGCTGTACAAGCTGCTCGGCGGCGCCTCCCGCACGGGTCTGCTCACCTACGCCCACGCCTCCGGCACCACGATCGACGCGCTGAACGACGCGATCCGCGGCTACGTCGACCAGGGCTTCCAGGCCGTGCGGATCCAGTCCGGGGTGCCGGGGCTGGGCCAGATCTACGGCGTCCACGACGCCGCCCCGGGCGGGAAGTACGAGTACGAGCCGGCCGGACGCGTCGAGGCGCGCAGCGGGACGGGACCGGCGGCGGGGCCGGAAGCGGGCTCTGCGGCGGGCGCCGCGATGCGGCCGTCGGAGGAGACCTGGGAGACCGCCGCCTACCTCCGCCACCTGCCCACCGTCTTCGCGGCCGTGCGCGAGGAGTTCGGTCCCGCGCTGCACCTGCTGCACGACGGCCACCACCGCATGCGCCCCATCGAGGCCGCGAAGCTCGCGAAGTCCCTCGAGCCCTATGATCCGTTCTGGCTTGAGGACTGCACCCCCGGGGAGGACCAGGCCGTGCTGCGCCTGGTGCGCCAGCACTCGGTGACCCCGCTCGCGATCGGCGAGGTGTTCAACTCGATCCACGACTACCAGCAGCTGATCACGGAGCGGCTGATCGACTACGTGCGCTCCTCCGCCACCCACGCCGGCGGCATCACCGGCCTGCGCCAGATCATGGCCTTCGCCGCCGTCTACGGGATCCGCTCCGGCTTCCACGGCCCCACCGACGTCTCACCGGTGGGTATGGCCGCGAACCTGCACCTCGGGCTCGCGATCCACAACTTCGGGATCCAGGAGTACATGCCGCACTCGGAGACCACGCTGTCCGTGTTCCGCACCAGCTACCGTTTCGCGGACGGCATGCTCCATCCCGGCGAGGCCCCCGGCCTCGGCGTCGAGCTCGACGAGGAGGCGGCGGCCGGGTACGAGTACCAGCCCGCCTACCTGCCCGTGAACCGGCTGCGGGACGGGACCGTCCACGACTGGTGAGGCCGTGGCCGTCGGCCCGCACGAACTCTGCGTCGCTGGTGAGGGGTGAAGCTCGTCAGGGAGTTCACCCCTCACCAGCGGCGACATTCTGAGCGGGAGCGGGAGGGGCGGTCGGCAGCAGTGCTTCCACGGCCGCCCCGTGCGGCCTCACATGCGCTCGGGCGCGCTGACTCCGAGCAGATCGAGGCCGTTCCGGAACACCTGGCCCGAGGCGTCGTTCAGCCAGAGGCGGGTGCTGTGCACAGGTTCGATCGGTGCGTCACCCAGCGGGGTCACCCGACAGCTGCCGTACCAGCGGTGATACAGGCCCGCGAGCTCCTCGAGGTAGTGCGCCACCCGGTAGGGCTCGCGCGACTCCGCGGCGAATCGGACGATGCGGGGAAAGTCCTGGAGGGCGCCGAGCAGCGCGGACTCGGTGTCGTGCTCGAGCAGCTGAGGTTGGAACTCTGAGCGGGTGACGCCCTCGTCAGACGCTCTCCGGGCAACGTTGGTCGTCCGGGCGTGGGCGTACTGGACATAGAAGACGGGGTTGTCGTTCGAGCGCTTCTCGAGGAGGTCCAGGTCGATGTCGAGGTTCGAATCCGCCGAACTGCGCACGAGCGCGTACCTCGCCGCGTCGACTCCGACGATCTCGACGAGATCCTCGAGCGTGACGACGGTGCCAGCACGCTTCGACATGCGCACGGGGTCGCCGTCGCGCACGAGATTCACCATCTGACCGATGAGCACCTGGAGGTTGATCCCGGGCTCATCACCGAACGCCGAGCACATCGCCATGAGGCGCTGCACGTAGCCGTGGTGATCTGCTCCCAGCATGACGAGGCAGCGGTCGAAGCCGCGCTCGCGCTTATCGAGGTAGTACGCGAGGTCGCCCGAGACATAGGCGGGCTGCCCGTCGGACTTGATGACGACGCGGTCCTTGTCGTCCCCGAAAGCTGTCGTGCGCAGCCAGACGGCACCGTCCTTCTCGAAGATCTGCCCCAGGCTGCGCAGCCTGTCCACCGCGCGCGTGACCGCGCCCGATTCGTGCAGCTGGTTCTCGTGGAAGTACACGTCGAAGTGCACACCGAAGTCGCGCAGGCTCTGCTTGATGTCGCCGAACATGAAGTCGACCCCGGTCGCACGAAACGTCTCGGTGAGGGCTTCGAGCGTCATGTCGTCAAGAGCTTCGCCGGAGTGCGAGCGTGCGACGCGCTGCGCGATCTCGCCGATGTAGGAACCGCCGTAGCCATCCTCGGGCGTCGGCTCTCCCCTGTGGGCGGCGACCAGGCTTCGAGCGAAACGATCGATCTGTGCACCGTGGTCGTTGAAGTAGTACTCGCGGGTGACGTCGCCCTTCTGCGACGACAGAAGTCGCGCGAGGGAGTCGCCGACGGCTGCCCATCGGGTGCCGCCGAGATGAATCGGTCCCGTCGGGTTCGCCGAGACGAACTCGAGATTGATCTTCTGGCCCGCGAAGGCGTCGCCACGCCCGTAGTCAGGTCCCGCGTCCACGATCGTCTTCGCCAGCCGACCAGCACTCGCCGTGTCGAGGCGGATGTTGACGAAGCCCGGTCCCGCGACATCCGCCGACGCGATGCCGTCGACGTGGGACAGCCCGCCGACGATCTCCTGCGCGAGCTCGCGAGGATTCATGCCCAGCCTCTTGGCGAACTTCATCGCAGCATTCGTCGACCAGTCGCCATGGGCTCGATCGCGTGGACGCTCGACGGTGATCTCGGACGCGTGGAGCTCGAGATGCTCGTCGCGGCGTCGTCGCTCAGCGATCGACGTCAGAATGTCGAGTACTGAGAGTGCGAAAACGTCCTGGTGCATGGCCATCGATTCTGAGTTCTGTGCGGTCGACGGGGCAGTTCTGGGCGGAAGGGCGGGGTTCCAGGGTCAGGTCCTGACGCTGGACGGGGCGTCCTGATCGATGCCGTGATGCCATCCCCCGTGAGCGCCGCCCGTGGTCTCCGCCATGGCCGCCAAGCCTACAGCGGTCTGCGACAGCGCCGGCGGTGTTCCGCTGTCGCTCGCGGGCGAGATGATCCGACGAAATCTGCGTCGCTGATGAGGAGTGAAACCCGTATATGCCGGCATCCCACCCCAGCGGCGACATTCTCATCAGGTCGGATCCGATCCGGCCAGATACGGCCATGTCGGTTCTGGCCAGGTCGGGTCCGGCCCGGTCCCCTCCGGCTCTCCCCGCCCGGGCCGGTCTAGCGGCGGGGGTGGGAGACAGGACCTGCCTGCACAGGGCACGATGGGAGCGTCCGTCGTCGAGGCCTGCGACGGGAGTCCGGAGCCGTTCCCGTGCTCTCCGACCGGGCGCTCGGCCCTGCACCTCTGAGGAGTTCCCTGGTGAGCGCTGACCCCACCACCTCGTTCCTCGCCCCGCCCGGCCCGACCACCCGGCCCACGCTCGAGGGCACCTTCGGGATGAGCGCCTCCACGCACTGGATCGCGACCGCCTGCATGCAGAGCGTGCTCGAGCGCGGAGGCAACGCCTTCGACGCCGCGACCGCCGGCGCCTTCGTGCTGCACGTGGTCGAGCCGCACCTGAACGGTCCGGGTGGGGATATGACGGCGATCCTCGCGACCGCCGAGGATCCCGCCCCCGTGGTGCTGATGGGGCAGGGAGCCGCCCCGTCGGCCGCGACGATCGCGCACTACCGCGCAGAGGGTCTCGACGCCGTGCCCGGCACCGGCGCCCTCGCCGCCGCCATCCCGCTGGCGGTGGATGCGTGGCTGCTGCTGCTGGAGGAGAAGGGCACCTGGGAGCTCGCGGACGTCCTCGCTCCGGCGATCGGGTACGCCGAGGACGGCCACCCCGTGCTCGCCCGCGTCGCCGCCCAGATCGGCGCCGTCGCCCGGACCTTCACCGAGCACTGGCCCACCTCCGCCGCGCTGTGGATGCCGGAGGGCGTCCCGCCCGAGCCCGGACAGCTGCTCCGCAACCCTGAGTACGCCGCCGTGCTGCGGGATCTGGTCGCCGCGGGCGAGGGCGCGGCCGACGGGGGAGCGGCGGCCGACGGACGCCGGACCCGGATCGCCGCCGCCCGGGAGCGGTGGCGCACCGGCCCGGTCGCCCGTGCGATCGTCGAGTTCGTGCGCACCCCGCACCGCCACTCCGACGGCGCCGACCACGCGGGTGTGCTCACCGCCTCGGACCTGGCCGGGGCCGTGGCCCGCTTCGAGCCCGCGACCACAGGCGATTTCCGCGGCTGGACCCTCGCCAAGACCGGCCCCTGGGGGCAGGGCCCGGCGCTGCTCGAGGCGCTCGGCCTTCTCGAGGGCTTCGCGGACCATGAGCTCGATCCCTCCACGGAGCAGGGCGCGCACACGATCCTCGAGGCGCTCAAGCTCGCCTACGCAGACCGGGACGCCCACTTCGGCGACGGGGACGTGGACCTCGCGCAGCTGCTCTCCCCGGAGCACCTCGCCTCCCGCCGTGCGCTGATCACCGGGACCGCCTCCCGCGAGCTCCGCCCGAGCATGCTCGGGCAGAGCCCTGCGCCCCTGCCGCCCCTGCGCACCGAGGACGAGCTCGCCCGACTCCGCGGCGCGGCGATCGACCTCGGCGGCTCCGGCGAGCCGACGGTCCGCCCCACGGGTGAGGCGAGGGGCGACACGTGCCATCTCGATGTCGTGGACCGCTGGGGCAACATCATCAGCGCCACTCCCTCCGGGGGCTGGCTGCAGTCCTCGCCCGCCATCCCCCAGCTGGGATTCTGCCTGGGCACGCGGCTGCAGATGACCTGGTTGGACGAGTCGCTGCCGACGGCGCTGCGGCCCGGTGCGCGACCTCGCACCACCCTCACCCCCACGCTCGTGCTGCGGGACGGCGTGCCGGTCCTGGCCTGCGGCTCCCCGGGCGGCGACCAGCAGGACCAGTGGCAGCTGCTGTTCCTGCTGCGGGTGCTGGTGGGCGGGATGCCGCTGCAGGAGGCGATCGATGCGCCGTCCCTGCACACCCTCTCGATGCCGGGGTCGTTCTGGCCCCGCACCTGGTCCCCGGGCCGGGCCGTGGTCGAGGACCGGCTCGGCGACGCGGTGATCGCGGGCCTCGAGGCGCGTGGCCACGAGGTGGTGCGGGCCGGGGACTGGGCGCTGGGCCGGCTCTCCTGCGTGATGCGCGATCCGGGGACCGGAATCCTTCGCGCCGCCGCGAACTCCCGCGGCGCCCAGGGCTACGCCGCCGGGCGCTGAGCCCTCAGGCCGGGCGGTCAGGCCTCGTCGCCGGCGGTGATCGCCTCGGCCTCCTCGACGGGAGTGAGCTCGTGGAGCGTGCCGACGGCGGCCAGGTGGCGCCGGCCGAGGACCAGCATGAGCATGGAGAGCACCAGCGCGCCGGCGGCGAGCAGGTACGGGGCGCCGGCCGCGGTCGCTGCGGCGAGCGGGCCCGCGACCGCCGGGGCGATCGCTCCACCCAGGAACCGCACGCCCGAGTAGGCGGAGCTGGCGACGCCTCGCGGCAGGTCGGTGGCCTCCATGACCGTCCCGGTGAGGGCGGTGTTCATGATGCCCAGCAGCAGGCCGCCGATCACGATGAGCACGATCAGCCCCGGCATCGAGGTGTGGAGGAGCGCCATGGCCAGCATCAGCACGGCGAGCAGCCCGAGCGTGGTCAGCAGCGTGGGGATCAGCCCGAGTCGCCGCGTGAGCAGCGGGGCGACGAGCACCGAGGTGACCGCGAGGGCCACGCCCCAGCCGAAGAACACCCCGCCGATGCCCATCGCGCCGAACTCCGTGCCGCGCGCGGCGGCCGCCGCCTCGAGCGGGAACGGCGAGTAGGCCAGCAGGGTGAAGAACGCGACGTTGTAGAAGATCGCCGTGAGCGCGAGGGTGCGCAGGGCGGGATGGGCCAGGGCGCGCAGCGAGGCCAGCGGGGAGACAGGGGCCGGCCTCTCCTCCTTCTGCAGCAGGAGCACGATCGCGAGGAACCCGACGCCCATGAGCACTGCGGTGCCGGCGAACGGGGCTCGCCAGGACACGCTGCCCAGCAGTCCGCCGAGCAGCGGCCCGAGGGCCATGCCGATCCCGAGGGCCGTCTCGTAGAGGACGATCGCGCCGCCACTGGGGCCGGTGGTGGCGCCCACGATCGCGGCCAGTGCGGTGGAGATGAACAGGGCGTTGCCCAGCCCCCAGCCGGCGCGCAGCCCGATGATCTCCCACACCCCGCCGGCCCCGGCGGCCAGCGCCGCGAAGAGGACCACCAGCACCAGGCCTGCCAGCAGGGTGCGCTTGACGCCCAGCTTCGCGGCGCACCAGCTGGTGAAGAACATGGCGATGGCGGTGATGAACAGGTAGCTGGTGAACAGCAGCATCGCCTGGGACGGGGAGGCGTCCAGCTGCGTGCTGATCGCCGGCAGGATCGGGTCCACCAGGCCGATGCCCATGAAGGAGACGGTCG
The DNA here is from genome assembly GCF_036379615.1 of Brachybacterium sp. GTDB lineage: Bacteria > Actinomycetota > Actinomycetes > Actinomycetales > Dermabacteraceae > Brachybacterium. The sequence continues at coordinate 28,130 of NZ_DASVGJ010000052.1, read as the reverse complement.
CGGCGAAGGCGATCGCCCAGACGGGCTTCGGCTGGTGGAAGGCGTCACGCAGCGTGGGAGCGGCGTCCCGTGCCGGGGTCGGGGCGGCCGTCGCGGCGGTGGAGGAGGTCATGCGGGGGAGTCCTTCGGTCGAGCGGGTGGGACGGGGCGCGGCGGCGCTACCCGTCGTGCGCGTCGACGAGGGCCGAGAGGATCCGGGCGGCGCGCTCGAGGGCGGCGATGTCGCCCGGTGGGAGGTGCTCGAGCAGCCCGCCCACGCCGCCTGCGAGCTGCTCGCGCCAGCCGGTGAGCTGCGCGGACCCCTGCGCGGTGGTGCTGATCAGCGAGGAGCGGGAGTCGGTGGGATCCGGCTCGCGAGCCACCAGACCCTCCTCCTCGAGGCGCTTGATCACCGTCGTGGCCGTGGGGCGGGAGACCCGCTCGCGGTCGGCGATCTCGCTCAGGCGCAGCGGGCCGTGACGCTCGATGGTGGCCACCACCCGCCAGGACACCGTCCCGACTCCCACCTCGGAGCGCCGCGCGGCGAGCCGGGAGAACTGGCTGCATACGAGCGCGAGGTCCTGGGGGAGCTCGCCGGGAGCGGAGGGGGTGGGAGAGGTGATCGACACGAGGAGCCACTGTAGTTCGCAATGCTAACTACTGCAAGACGGGGGTGTGCCACCGGACATGGCCGCTCGACGCCGCTCCGCCCGCACCCTCGCGCCGCGCTTCGCCCCACGCCGCCCCGCTTCGCCGGGCCCGCACCGCCGCGCTTCGCCGGGCCTCGCGCCGTCCTGCGTCGTCGTGCCCCGCTCCGCTGCCCCCGAGGACGGCGCGGCGCGGGGCTCCCGGTCAGCGCGTCACGGGGTCCGCGATGCCTCCCGCGAGCAGGGCGTCGAGGTCGTGACGGTGCGGCGCACCCTCCCAGTCGCCGGGGGAGATGCAGGCCAGGGCGCCGCAGGCGTTGGCGCGGGCCAGCCGCTCCGGCACATCCAGCCCCTCGAGCAGGGCGCTGAGGTAGCCGGCCACGAAGGCATCGCCCGCGCCGACGGTGTCGACCGCGTCCACGACATGGCCGGGCGCCTCATGGATCCTGTCGCCGGCGAGGGCCGCGGCACCGTCGGGCCCGAGCTTGGCCACCACCTGGCGACCCTCCGTGGCGAGGGCGCGCAGCAGGGCCTCCGGGGATGCCTCGTCCAGGCCCGGGGTGAGGATCGAGAGCTCCTCCGGCCCGCCGAAGAGCACGTCCACGTGGGGGAGGATCTCGCTCAGCTGCGCGGCCAGGTGCTCCCGGGAGCCGAGGCGGGAGCGGAAGTTCACGTCGAGACTCACTCTCACCCCTGCCTCCACCGCCCTGTGCACGGCGGCGAGGACCGTGGCGTGCGCGCTCGCGGACAGCAGCGAGGTGATGCCGGTGAGGTGCAGGAGCTCGGCCTGCTCGATCAGTCCGCCCGGCAGGTCCGAGGGCGAGAGCGCGGCGGCGGCCGAGCCGCTGCGGTAGTAGTCCACCCGGGTGGTGGCCGCGGTGGGGCGTGACTTGACCATGAGGCCCGTCGGCCGCTCCGGGTCGACCGCGCAGTGCACCTCGACCCCCTCGCCGCGGATCTCGCGCACCACCCGTGCTCCCAGCGGATCATCGCCCACCCGGCTCACCCAGGCCGAGCTCACGCCCAGGCGGCGCAGCCCGATCGCGAGGTTCGACTCGGCGCCGCCGAGGCCGACGTCCACGGTGGGCAGGTGGGCGAGGGAGCCGATCGCGGAGCTGCGCATCAGCGCCATCGTCTCGCCGACGGTGACCACACGGGGGCCGCCGCCCGCCGCGCCTCGCACCCCGTCGGCCGCGCTCTGAGCTGAGGTCATGCCCCCGCCTCGCGCGTGGTGACACCCACGAAGCGGGATGCCCGCTCCGCGAGCGCGTCGAGGCTGCCGCCCTTCAGCGCATCGCCCAGCAGCGGCCCGCCGACGGAGACCGCCTCCGCCCCGGCCTGCAGCCAGGCCGCTGCGGCCTCGAGATCCACTCCGCCCGACGGGATCACGCGGATCCCGGGGAAGGGGCCGCGCAGGTCCTTGACGTAGCCGGGGCCCACCACGGAGGCCGGGAACACCTTGACCGCTGCGGCGCCCGCGGCCCAGCCCGCGTGCAGCTCGCTCGGCGTGAGGCCGCCGGGCACGAGCGGGATCCCGGCCTCCTGCGCCGCCTCGAGCAGGTCCGTGCGGGTGATCGGGGTGACGATGTAGTGGGCGCCCCGTTCGGCAGCGGTGCGCAGGTCAGCGGGGTCGGTGACGGTGCCGATCCCGAGGTCCATCCGGTCGCCGAAGGCCTCCCGCAGGGCCGGCAGCTCGTCGAGGGTTCCGGGCGTGGAGAGAGTCAGCTCGACCGAGCGGATCCCGGCCCCGACGAGGGTCTCGAGCACCGGTCCGTACTGCTCGGCCCGCTCGCCGCGGATCACGACGATCAGCCGGGCGGCGGCAGTGCGCTCGGGGAGGGAGGGGCGGGATGCGGTGGTCATGGAGTGCTCCTGGGGGTCGATGACGGGTGGACGGGGCGGCGCCGCCTCACAGCTCCAGCAGCACCTTGGCGGAGAGCGAGGCGTCCCGCGCGGTCGCGAACGCATGGACGGCGTCGGAGGCGGGGAGGACCTGGGTGATCACCTCGTCGAAGCGGTCATCTGCGGCGAGGATCTCGATCGCCTCGTCGATCTCCCCGTCGAAGCGCTGGGTGCCGCGCAGCTGGACCTCCTTCGCCACCAGCGCGGCGAGGTTCACCGGGATCTCCCGATCCGGCAGGATCGCGACCTGCACCAGGATCCCGGCCGGGCGCACGGCCAGCACCCCGGAGGAGAGCGAGACCGGGGCGGCCGAGCACTCGAGCACCACGTCGTAGGTGTTCGCCTCCGGGGACTCCTCGGTCACCAGCAGCGTGCGGGAGGCGCCGAGCGCGGTGGCGCGCTCGAGCGGCTCGGGGCGCACGTCGGTCGCGTCGACGGAGGCGGCGCCCCGGTGCAGCAGCGCCGCGACCGCGAGCAGCCCGATCGGGCCCGACCCCAGGACCAGGCACTTCTTGCCGGTCACGTCTCCTGCGATGGTCACGGCGTGCAGCGCGACGGCGAGCGGCTCGGCCAGGGCGCCGCGGCGCAGCGGCAGGGACTCGGGCAGGCGGCGCAGGTTCGCGCGGTCCATGAGCATGTACTCGGCGGCGGCGCCCTGGCGGTGCGGGGTGACGCTCGCGCTGCCGAGGTAGTCACCGCCTGCCCACAGGTGCGGGCGGTCCTCGATGTCGGGGGCGCTGGTGCCGTAGCGGGCCGGGTGCACGGTCACCGGGGTGCCGGGCGCGAACTCGCCGCTGGGATCGAGGTCGACCACGGCCGAGAGCTCGTGGCCCGGGGTGAGCGGCTCGGTGATGACGAAGGCGCCGTTCGCGCCGTTGTAGTAGTAGTGCAGGTCCGATCCGCAGATTCCGACGTACGCGATGCGCAGCCGCACCTCGTGCGGTGCTGGCTCGACCTCGGGGGCGTCCTCCCAGCGGATGTCCTCGGCGGCGTGGATCGACAGGGCTTTCATCAGCGGTTCTCCTTCAGAGATGCGGCGAGGGCCTCGGTGGTCGCGGCGCGCGGTCCCGAGGTGACGATCGTGGTGAGCAGTGCGCCGACGAGCTCGACGAAGCTCTCGTGCGCGGCGAGCTCCTCGGAGAGGCAGCCGCTCTCGAGCAGGAGGCGAGCATGCTGCGCGGGGGTGGTGGGAGCGGCGCCCGTGACGATCTCCTGCAGCCGCGCCTGGTCGGGATCGGTCATCGCCCGTGCCTGCTCGCCCGGCTCGAAGCCGCGCGGGGGGATGACGCACGCGAACCAGGCGGCGGCGGTGAGGGCGAGCATCGCCGGGATCCGGCCGCTGGTGAGGTGGAACAGGGCGGGGGAGGGGATCCGCTGCGGCAGGCGCATGGACCCGTCGGACCCCACCTGCCGGGTGCGATGGCCCAGGTCATGGTTGTGCCAACGGTGCGTGAGGTCCTCGATGTAGCCGTCGACGTCGAACCCCGAGGGGAGATCGATCGTGGGCAGATTCTCGTCCCGGATGAGGGTGAGCGTCGCCTCGGCGATCCAGTCCTGCTCGAAGGAGGCCGGGATGGTGACGCGGCCGTCGAGCGCTCCGAGGTAGGCGATCAGGGAGTGAGGCCCGTTGAGGATCCGCAGCTTGACCTGCTCATACTTCTCGACGTCCCCGGGCTGGACGGACATGATCGCGCCGCCGTGCTCCCAGGCCGGGCGGCCCGCGGGGAAGAGGTCCTCCATCACCCACATGGAGAACCGCTCTGCGCGCACCGGGGCCTCGTCGCGCCTGCCCAGCAGCTCACCGACCTGCTCGGAGGTGCCGGGGGAGGTGGCCGGGACGATCCGGTCGACCATCGCATTGGGGAAGGCGACCTGGTCCCGCACGTAGTCCAGGACGTCCTGCGGGGCTCGGGTGAGCTCGAGGAACTCGATCACCATCGCCCGGGCGGTGGTGCCCGCGGAGGAGACGTTGTCGCACGGCAGCACCGCGAAGGGCTCCCCGCCGAGCGCCCGCCTGGCGAGCCCCCGCGCCAGCAGAGCGATGACGGTGCGCGGATGGGCCGGATCCTCGAGATCGGCGCGAAGGGCCGGGTGGTCGACGTCGAGGCGGCCGGTGCGCGCCGAGACGAAGTATCCGCCCTCGGAGACGGTGAGGGTGAGGATCCGACGGTGCGGATCGGCGATCTCGCGCACCACCGCCTCCGGATCCTCGGCCATCACCCCGAACCCGCGATGCACGTCGACCACATCGGCGCGGGTGCCGGCGTCGGAGAGCTCGAGCACGCTGTACAGGCCGTCCTGACGAGCCATCGGATCCACCACCGAGCGGGAGCGGTTCGCGAAGCCGATGATGCCCCAATCGCCCTCCTCGGCGGCGAGGGCCCTCGCCGTGTGCACGGCGGCGTGGGCGCGGTGGAAGGCGCCGAGACCCAGATGGATGATCCCGGCGCGCGCCGGGTCCAGCGGGGCGGAGGCGCCGAGCTGCGGCAGACCGTGCAGGCGGGAGCGGTCCAGTCCGGGAAGGGGGGACGCCATCGGGGAAGCCTCCTGAGCGGTGGGTGATCGAGCACTCGCCGAAGCATGACGCGAAGTGGATGCCCACACCAAGTGTTTCGGAATGCGGAACGATGGTTCCGCTGGTCGCAACAGGGTATCAAGGCGGTGCGCCGGTGTCACCGCCGGGCTCGGTGCAGCGCTCACCGCCGGGCTCACCGCCGGGCTCACCGCTGAGCTCACCACCAGGCACCCCACCGACCTCGCGGCCGGGCTCTGGGACGATGGGTCCTGTGAACGAGAACCCGGAGCCCAGGAGCACCACCGCGAGCAACTCCACGGCGGGCGGTTCCGCGAGCGGCAGTTCCGCGGCGGGGAGTTCCACGACCGGCAGTTCTTCCGCAGCGGGCACGCCTGCCCCTGAGGATCCTGCGACCCTCGAGACCGTCCTCGCGCTGCTCCGCGAGGCACCGCGGAGCGAGTCGCAGCTCGAGCACCTCGCCCGGGAAGCACAGGCCCTGCCGACGAGCGAGCTCGTCTACCTGGTCGAGACTCGGCCCGCGACCGAGGCGGCGATGCTGTTCCGGGTGCTCGGGAAGGGCACGGCGCTCGCCGTCTTCGAGACGCTGCCGGCCCCGCACCAGGCCGAGCTGATCTCCGCCCTGCGCACCCCGCAGGTCGCCGAGCTCATCGGCGACCTCGACCCCGACGACCGCGCCTCCCTGTTCGACGAGCTGCCCGCGGCGGTCGCCGAGCGCCTCATGCACGGCCTGGATGCCGACGAGCGCGCCATGACCACGGCGGTGCTCGGCTACCCCCGCCACGCGATCGGGCGGTACATGTCCCCCGAGGTCCTCACGCTGAGCCCCTCGATGAGCGTCCGGGACGCCCGGGAGCACGTGCGCGAGCACGCAGAGGACGCCGAGACGATCTACCTGCTGCCGGTGGTGGACGGCTCCCGCGTGCTGCTCGGCGTGGTGGGACTGCGGCGCCTGCTGCTGGCCGAGGAGGACGCGCTCGTCGGCGATCTCGCCCACGAGGCGGTCCGCTCGCAGGCCACGGACGATCGCGAGGACGCCGCCCGGCGGTTCTTCGCGGCGAAGCTGCTGGCCATGCCGATCGTCGACGGGGAGGAGCGGCTGGTGGGCATCCTCACCGTCGACGACGCGATCGAGATCCTCGAGCGCGAGAACCACGAGGACAGCGCCCGCACCAGCGGCTCGGAGCCGCTGCCGCGCTCCTACCTCTCCACACCGATCCTGCGGGTGGTGCGCAGCCGCATCGTGTGGCTGCTGGTGCTCGCGATCTCCGCGATCCTCACCGTGCAGGTGCTCGAGATCTTCGAGGACCGCCTCGAGCAGGTGGTGATCCTGGCCCTGTTCATCCCGCTGCTCACCGGCACCGGCGGGAACACCGGGAACCAGGCCGCGACCACCGTGACACGGGCGCTCGCCGTGGGCGAGGTGAGGGTGCGGGACCTGCCGCGCGTGGTGTGGAGGGAGCTGCGAGTGGGGGCCGTGCTCGGCACGGTGCTGGGTGCCCTCGGGTTCATGGTCTCGGGGCTCGTGTACGGGCTCGCGATCGGCACGGTGATGGGCCTGACCCTGCTCTCGATCTGCACCATGGCCGCGATCGTGGGCGGGCTCATGCCGCTGGTCGCGAAGAAGGTGGGCGCGGATCCGGCGGTGTTCTCCAACCCCTTCATCTCGACCTTCTGCGACGCCACCGGGCTGATCATCTACTTCACCATCGCCACGGTCGTGCTCGGCCTGTGAAGGCCGCAGGGCCCGGCGCATCGGTGAACCGCTGCGCCGGGCCCTGCAGGCCGTCGTCCTTCTCGCCACCGCGTCCGAGGACGGGGCGGCGCACAGGATCAGAGGCGGATGACGTCCGCGAGCTTCCCGGTGCGGGAGGACTCGTAGGCGGCGAGGATGACGCCGAGCACGCTGACGCCCTCGACCTCGGTGTTGATCGGGCGCTCGCCGTTGATCAGGCAGTCGACGAAGTGCGCGACCTCGGCGGAGAAGGTCTCCACCTGCTCGTGCTCGATGACCTGCTCCTCCTCCCCGCGCACATGCACGCGCAGGGTGGAGCCGTCGGAGCTCAGCGAGCCCTTCTCGCCCACCACGGAGAAGCGGTCCGTGCCCGGTGCCGCCTGGTAGGCCCAGGAGGTCACCATCTGGCCCACCGCGCCGTTCTCGAAGCGCACCAGCACCTGGGCGGAGTCCTCGCCCTCCATGAACTTCAGGCGGTGGGTCGAGAGCATCGAGAAGGCGCTGACCGGCACCGAGCCGGCCAGGTGCAGCATCAGGTAGGTGGGGTGGTAGCCGGTGTCGATCAGCTCGCCGCCGCCGGAGGTCTTGGCGCTGCCGCGCCAGCCCATCGACTCCGGGCTGAAGTCGTTGTAGAACGAGTCGGTGGTGCGCACCTCGTAGACGTCGCCGAGGGTCCCGGCGTCGATGATCTCCTTGGCCTTCGCCACCGCCGGCATGAACAGCTGGTTGTGCGCGCACATCAGCGTCACGCCCGCCTTCTGGACCGCCTCGGAGACCTGCTTCGCCTCCTCGGGGGTGAGGCACAGCGGCTTCTCGCACAGGATGTGCTTGCCGGCCGCGGCGGCGGCGAGGATCGCGGGGGTGTGCAGGTGGTGGGGCAGGCAGATGTCGACCGCGTCGACGTTCGGGTCCTTCACCAGGTCGTTGAAGTCGGTGTAGCCCTTGGCGCCGGTCTCGGCCTCGCGCCGGGCCAGCGCCTCCTCGTCGACGTCGGCGATCGCGGTGACCTTCGCGCGGTCGGTGACGGTCGCGTAGGCGTTGAGGTGCGCGGTGGCGATGCCGCCGCCGCCCAGGATGCCGATGCGGATGGGGGAGGGGACGGGCGTGCTGGTGCTCATGGATGCTCCTGTGGGGGAAGTGGTGCTGGTCTGTGCAGGGGTGCGGGGTCGGATCAGACGCCCGCGGGTGCGAGCGCGGCGGCGTTCGCGGCGACGACCACGGAGGTCAGCGCCTGTGCCCGCTCGAGGTTCTCGGTGGTCTCCTCGCCGGAGCGGATCGACTCGACCCACTGGGCGAAGGGGTTCTCGGCATCGGCCGGGACCTCGAGGGTCTGCGGGCCGTCACCGGTGTTCACCGTGAAGGCGCCGTCGGCCCCGAGACCGAACTGCAGGGAGCCGGTGGTGCCCTGCACCTCGATCGAGAACGGGCTGGTGGGGGTGACGAAACCGGTCTCGATCACGCCGATGGCGCCATCGGGGCTGGTCACCGTCACCACTGCGTTGTCCTCGACGCCGCGGCCGGTCATGTCGGTGTAGGTGGCCGAACGGACCGTGACATCGGTGCCCAGGATCAGCTGGGTGAGATAGACGGGGTGCGCGGCGAGGTCGCTGAACGCCCCGCCGATCGCGCCGGCCGGCTCGTAGAAGCGCGCCGGCAGCCAGTCGCCGATCGAGCCGTTGTGGGCCAGGCGCACCCGGGCGTAGGTGAGGCGGCCCAGGGTGCCCTCGGCGAGCACCTTCTGCAGGGCGAGGGTGTAGCCGTGGGCCAGGCGCGGCAGGGAGACGGTCAGGCGCACACCCTGCTCCCGCGCGGCGGCGAGCAGCTGCTCGCCCTCCTCGACGGTCGGCGCCAGCAGCTTCTCGGTGAAGACGTGCTTGCCGGCCGCGATCGCGCGCCCGATCACGTCGAGGTGCGCGGTGGTGGCGGTGGTGATGGTGACCCCGTCGAGGTCCTCCCGGGCGAGCAGGGCGTCGAGATCGGGGGTGAACTCCACGCCGAGCGTGTCAGCCAGAGCCTTCCCGCGCTCGGCGTCGTCATCCCAGACGGCGACCAGTTCGGTCTCGGGATGGTTCTGGGCCTCTCTGGCGTACTCCTCGGCATGGACATGCCAGGCGGACAGGGTGGCGATGCGCAGTGGTGCGGTCACGATCCTCAACATTCTCTTCTCGGTGGTGCGGCAGTGCCGCGGTTGCCGACGCCGCCCCCGCAGGGGCGGCGCGGATCAAAGGGCCCCTCGGACGGGGCGGGGTGTCAGGCGGGGGCGTCGGGCAGCGTCAGGTTGGGGTCCGGTTCGCCGAACCCTTCCGGGAGCTGGAACGGACAGAACTGCTGCATGGTGGGATCCACGTAGGCCTGTGCCTCCTCGACCAGGTTCTCCGGGGTGTCGGAGCCCTGGTTGAGGCTGCCCTGCATGGTCATCATGGAGTCCCACAGCTTCGTGCCCACGGGCAGCGGGGGACGGGACTGGGCGACGTCCAGCAGCTCGACGAAGAACCGGATGTCCGGGTTCCAGCCCTCGGGGTCCGCCACGCACTCGAGGTTCGTGGGGATGCGGCTGATCCCGTTCATCAGGATCTTCTGTCCCTCGTACCCGGCGTAGAAGCGGAAGAACTTCCACGCCGCCTCGGACATGCTCGCGCCCTTGGGCATGGTCAGCGCGAATCCTCCCGCCCAGGTGAACGGGTCATCGCCCTCGTTCGGCACGGGCAGGTGGGTGACGGCGTACTCCATGTCCGGCTTGTAGTCCGCCTGGCCCTGCACGCCCCAGGGGCCCGTGATCTGGAACAGCTGCCGTTCCGAGAAGAAGGACGTCTGGGTGGGCGGGGCGTTCGGCGGCTGGTAGGTCGCCTTGAAGGCACCCAGCCGCGCGAAGTCCAGCCGCTCGATCCATCCCGCGTACATCGTCGCGATGTCGAGCATCGGCTGCTCGTTCAGCAGCATCCTGCAGTTCTCGTTGTCGTACATGGGGACCTTGTTGGCCATCGCCCACATCAGCAGCGAGGCCTGGTCGTCCCACGGGATCCACGTGACCTTCTCATAGGTGCCGCGATCGTCCTGGACGCTGAACTTCTCCTCGATCTCCCACATCTGGTCGTAGGACATCGGGCCGTTCTTCGGGTCCAGCAGGGCGGGATCGATGCCCGCCTCCTTCGCCAGGTCCATGTTGATGTACATGGCGCGGGTATCGGTGTCCATCGGCAGGCCGTAGTAGTGCCCGTCGTAGAACACCTCGTCGGCCGCGAACTTGACCCATCCCGCCATGAACTCCTCGGGGGTCACCCCCTCGTACTCCTCGATCAGGCCGTCGATCGGTTCGAGCAGCCCCAGGGAGGCGAACTGCGAGGTGTTGAAGCGGTCCATGAAATAGATGTCCGGCCCGGTGCGGCCGCGCACGGCCGTGATGACGCTCGAGGCGTCGCCCTGACCGTTGGAGGGGACCTGGGAGACCTCGATCGTGACGTCCGGGTTCTGCTCGGTGAACGCCTCGATGATCTCGGCCTCGATGTCAGCGTCGGAGGCCCAGATCCCCCAGAGGCGCACGACGTTGGGGTCGCGGCTCTCGCCGGTGGGGCGGTTGGTGCAGCCGACGATCGAGCCTCCGGCGACGGAGACGGTGGCGCCGGCGCCGAGGGCGCGCAGGAGTGTTCTGCGATTGATCACTTGAAACCTCCGAGGGAGATGCCGCTGATGAAGTAGCGCTGGAAGACGAAGAACAGGATCACCAGCGGGAGCAGCACGAGGAACGAGGCCGCCATCAGCAGGTTGAAGGGGACGTCCTGGGCGTTGACCGAGCGGAAGACCTGCATACCGATCGAGAGCGTCTGCTTGTCGGTGTCCTGCAGGTAGATCAGCGGGCCCATGAAGTCGTTCCAGGTGCCCACTGCCGCGAAGATCGCGACCACGGTGAGGGCGGGACGGGCCGTGGGGAACACGATCCGCCAGGCGATCGACCATTCGCTGGCACCGTCCACGCGTGCGGCGTCGAGCATGTCGCGCGGGGTCTGGAGCATGAACTGGCGCAGCAGGAAGGTGAAGAATCCGCCCGCGAACAGCGCGGGGAGGATCAGAGGGACCCAGGTGTTGACGAACCCGAGCGCCGCCCACATGTCGAACATCGGGATCAGCGTGACGGGGAACGGCAGGAACAGCGTCGCCAGCACGATGAAGAACACCTTGTTGCGTCCCGGCCAGTCGATGCAGGAGAAGCCGTAGGCGACGATGAAGTTCGAGATCACCGAGAACACCACCACGGAGATGGTGATGATCGCGCTGTTGCGGAAGAAGAGCCAGAACGGCATCACCGTGGTCGCGTCACGGAAGTTCGACCAGTGGAACTCCTGCGGGAACAGGGTGGGCGGGACCAGCGCGAGCTCTTCGGGCCCCTTGAGGGCCGAGATGATCATCCAGTACATCGGCAGCGAGAACAGGACGAGGATCGCGAGCATGACCAGTCGCGAGACCCAGGCGCTGGCGCCCTTCTGCCGGGAGCCGTCGGGGTTGCGGCCGTAGTTCGAGCGGGACTTGATGACCGGGGTGTTCCCGGCCGTGGGAGTCCCGGTGGGTATCTGAGTGCTAACCATGATGTCTCCTTCTCCCTCAGCCGGCCGCGACGTCGTAGTTGACGAACCGGCGGGAGAGCCAGTAGATGAGTCCGGCCAGGAGCATGCCGAACAGGAACAGGATCACCGCGAGTGCGGAGGCGAAGCCCAGCTGCCCGTAGGAGAAGGCGTTGCGGTAGAGGTAGAGCATGTAGAACAGCGTCGAGTTGTCCGGACCGCCGTTGGTCATGATGAACGCCTCGGTGAACACCATCATCGCGCCGGAGACGCCCGTGATCAGGTTGAACAGGATCGTCGGGGTGAGCAGCGGGAGCGTGATCGCGGTGAACTGCCTCATCCGGCCCGCACCGTCGATGCGTGCGGCCTCGTAGAGGGTGGAGGGGATGTTCCGCAGGCCCGCCAGGTAGATCAGGGCGGCGTTGCCCGCACCCAGCTGGGCCATCACGATCATGACGATCTTCGCGTAGCGCGGCTCGCCCAGCAGGTCCGTGGTGGGCATCCCGAACAGGCCCAGGAACTGGTTGACGATGCCGAACTGCGGGTTCACGAACACGATGAAGATGAAGGACATCGCGAACATGGGGATCAGCGAGGGCAGGTACAGCAGGGTGCGGTAGATCGCCACCTCGCGCACGTTGCGGTTCATCGCCAGCGCCAGCATCAGCGCGACCACCAGGCCGACGGGGACCGCGATCAGCATGTAGTAGACCGTGTTGCCCACTGCGGTGTGGACCATGGGGTCGGCGATCGCGGCGATGTAGTTCTGGATCCCGATGAAGGTCGGGGACTGCATGCCGGAGTACTGCGTGAGGCTGATCGCGAAGGAGTAGATCAGCGGATAGACCACGAAGGCCAGCACGCCGATCACCCAGGGGGAGATGAACAGCAGACCGATCTTCAGGTTCTGCTTCTCCCGCAGGGACAGCTTCTTCTTGTCGCCGCTCCGGGGACTGCGGGGCGGTGAGTCGCTGCGCGGTGTGGAGCCCGCGGCGGCGGTGTCGGTGGGCGCTCGGCCCACTGCGACGGCATCGCTCGCACTCATGATGTTCCCTTCCGTTAGGTACCGCATCTTCTGTGGTGCGGTGTACGGGCGATCGGCGTCTCTGCCGTCGCGATGGGCCGGGTAGATGCTCCCGAGGACGTGAGGTAGATTACTCACACCGAATGACTTAATCAAGGGGTGTCGCGAACGATCCTCGGGAGGGGTGCTGTGCGAGGAACATCGATGACCGATATCGGGTCCTACAACGAGAAGCTCGTGCTGGCGATGATCCGCGCCTCGGAGGAGGGCATCGCGCAGTCCGAGGTGGTGCGCCGCAGCAACCTCTCGCGGCAGACGGTCTCGATGATCACCCGCAGGCTGCTCGCCGACGGGCTGGTCCGCACGGCGGGCCGGCGGATCTCGGGACGGGGGAAGCCCAACACCCTTCTGCGGGTGGTCGCCGATGCCCGGCTGACGGTCGGCGTCCACCTCGATCCCGCGGAGATCTCCGTGGTGGTCTGCGACCTGCAGGCGAAGCCGCTGGCCAGCTCCACGCTCGCTGCGCCCTCCGCGGATCCGGCGGCGGACATCGCCCGCATCGCGGAGGAGATCCAGGCGCTGTGCGCGCAGCTCGGGGCACCGCTGCCGTCGGCCGTGGCAGAGCTGGGCGAGCCGGGGCCCGAGGGGTCGGGACCTGAGGTGCCGACGGAGACCGACTCCGGCTCGGGCTCCGAGGATGCCCCGCTGTCCAGGGTGCTGCTGGGGATCGGGATCGCGGCGCCCGCGCCGCTGGACTCCCTCACCGGCGTGGTGCAGGAGCCGCCCTGGATGCCGGGCTGGCGGGGCGTGCCCGTCGTGGCCCAGCTCGAAGCGGCCACCGGGCTGCCCGCCATGCTCGACAAGGACACCAACGCGGCGCTGACCGGAGAGATCTGGGCCGGCCACCTCCCGGCCGACGAGACCGTCCTCTACCTCTATCTGAGCCACGGCGTCGGCTCGGCGCTCAGCGTCGACGGCACGGTCCACCGCGGCGGCAGCACCCAGGCCGGCGAGATCGGCCATCTCCCCACGGGGCTGACCGATGAGGCGTGCCACTGCGGTCGGCTGGGGTGCCTCAGCCTCTACACCGACGTGCGCGACCTGATCGAGGCCGCCCGGAGCCGCGGGGTGCCGATCCCCAGCGAGCTCGAGATCCCCGGAGCGGTGCAGGCCCTCGCGGCCGCCGCCGAGCAGGGGGATGCCGAGGCGCGGGCGGCGATCTCGCGGCACACCACCGCCATCGCGGCGGCGCTGCGCATCCTGTCCAGCATCCACGACCCGCAGCGGATCATCGTCGGCGGGCCGGTCTGGACGGCGTTCCGCCCGCGCGAGGCCCCGAGGATCCGGGAGGAGCTGGCTGGCTGGGCGGAGTCGCGCCATGGCATCCTGCAGCCCTCCGAGCTCGGCAACGCCGTCGGCGCGATCGGCGCGGCCTGCCTGTTCCTGGAGAGAGAGCTGTCACCGGCGCGCGGCGTCGGGACCGAAGGAGGACAGATCGAATGATCGATGCCGACCGTCGCCCCGAGGCGCAGAACCCGACGGCGCAGAGCCCCGAGGCGCAGGACCCTGGAGCGCAGGACCCTGGAGCGCAGAGCCGGGGAGCACGCAGCGCCGGAAGCGGCGCTCCCGAGAAGCGGCGCGCTCCCCGAGCCCTGGCCACCCGGATCACCGAGGCCGTCGAGCACGTCTACGTCGTGTTCCGGGTCCAGCTGATGTGGTTGGGGCTCACGCTGCTGGGCCTGGTCGTCGTCGGGATCTCCCCGGCGAGCACGGCGGCTGCCGCAGCGCTGGTCGCGTTCCGCAGCGACGAGAAGGTGCGGGTGATGCCGCTGATGTGGGAGGTGTACCGGCGGGAGCTGGTGAGCTCCAACGTCCGGATGCTCCCGCTGCTCCTGATCCAGCTCGGCTCGCTCGCCATGGTCTGGCAGGCCGCCGTCGGGATGGCCGGGGAGTCGACCGTGATCCTGGCGCTCGGGATCCTCGCCGCGATCAGCGCGAGCTGGGCGACCGTCGCGCTCGCGGCACTCGCCGTGTCACCCCGGGTGCGGGACCAGGAGCTGCTGGTCAGCTGGCGGCTCGCGGTGCTGATGCCCGGGGCGCTGCCGCTGCGGAGCCTCGGCCTGATGCTGGGCCTGTTCGCCTGGACCGTGGTGACCTCCCTCGCGTGGCCGCTCGCGCTGCTGCTCGGGGCCGGCGTCGCCATCGACATGGCCGTCGCGCTGCTCAGCAGCCGCATCACCCTGTTGCTCGAGGACCTCGGGGGTCGTCGGCCGGAGAGCGACTGATCCGCCGGCCGCGCACCCACCGTACGCACCGCCGTCCACGCCCACGACCGTCACTCGCTTCGACCACTCCCGCCTGACCGCCCTGCCCCCGCTCTCCCTCGAATCCAGTCCGCTCGCCCCCACCCACCGCTGAACCCACCCGAAGAAGGAGCACCCATGTTCTCGACCCTCTCGCCCGGCGCCCTCGGCCTGTCGCTGGATCACCCCACCGCCGTCGACCTCGCCGCCCGCCACGGCTTCGGCGGCGTGGACCCGGATCTCGGCCACTTCCGCACCCTCGGCCTCGAGGGGACGCGCGAGCACGCCGCCGCCGTCCGCGAGAAGGGGCTGCAGTGGGGCATGGCCGGCCTGCCCGTGCCGCTGGACGGCACCCCGGCCGAGTTCCGCCAGGCGCTCGTGGACCTGCCCGAGAGCCTGGACCTGCTCAGCGCCGCGGGCGTGACCCGCATGGGCACCTGGGTCCGTCCCATGCACGACGTGCTCGACCACCGCCAGAACTGGCGGCTGCACCTGGGACGGCTCTCCCTGGTCGCCGGACTGCTCGAGGACGCCGGGATCCGCCTGGGCCTGGAGTACATCGGCCCGAAGACCTTCTGGTCCACGGAGCGCTTCCCGTTCATCCACTCGCTGCGCGAGGCGCGCGAGCTGATCGCCGAATCGGGTGCCTCCAACGTGGGCCTGATCCTGGACAGCTACCACTGGTACACCGCCGGGGAGGATGCCGACGACCTGGCCGGTCTCACCGATGCCGACATCGTCTCGGTCGACGTCAACGACGCGCGCGACGATCGCGAGCGCGACGAGCAGCAGGACCTCGACCGTCGGCTCCCCTTCGCCACCGGGGTCATCGATCTCGAGGGGTTCATGGGCGCCGTGGGCGCCGCGGGATACACCGGCCCGGTGAAGGTCGAGCCCTTCATGAAGTCCCTGGCCGAGCGCCCGGTGGACGAGGTGCTCGAGGAGATCTCCGGCCTGCTGGACCGCTCGCTCGAGGTCGCGGGGCCGGCGAAGGCCTGAGGTCGGGCTGGTGGGCCGGCGGCGGGATGCCCCGGCCCGCCGGGCCCACGCGAACCACCCTGACCCGACAGACGACGCCCGGGCCTCTCCACCGGAGAGGCCCGGGCGTCGTCGACGGAGCGAGGCCGGTGCGCCGGCACGCAGACGGCCGGCACACAGACGAGCCCTACTTGCTGAAGCCCGCCGTCAGTCCGCTGATCAGCTGGCGTCGGCCGGCGATGTACAGCACCAGGATCGGCAGTGCGGAGAGCATGACCGCAGCCAGCACGGCCGGGATGTTCACCGTGAACTCACCCTGGTAGGCCCACAGCGACAGGGGCAGCACGCGCATCTCGGAGCTCTGGGTGAGCACCAGCGGGAACAGGAACCCGTTCCACACCTGCAGCGCGTCATAGATGCCCACGGTCACCACGGCCGGCTTCGCCAGCGGCAGCACCAGGGAGCGGAACATCTGCCAGTCGCTCGCGCCGTCGACGGTCATCGACTCGTACAGCTCCCCCGGGATGTCCCGCAGGAAGTTCGTCAGGATCAGCACCGTGATCGGGATGGCGAAGGCGATCGAGGGCAGGATCAGCGCCCACAGGGTGTCGTAGAGCCCCAGCTGCACGATCAGGTAGTAGATCGGGATGATCGTGGCCTGCAGCGGGATCGCGATCCCCATCAGGAACAGCTTCTGGCTGAAGCGTGCCAGGCGGGTGCGGGAGCGCACGATCACGTACGAGGCCAGCAGCGACGCGGTCACCACGGCCAGCACGGTGATCACCGTGACGAACACGGAGTTCGCGAAGTAGCGCAGGAAGTCGTTCTCCAGCACGTAGCGGAACGGCTCGAGCGTGAACTCCGAGGGCAGCGACAGCGGATTCGAGGAGAAGTAGTCCTCGCGCGGGCGCACGCTGGTGACGACGATGTAGTAGATCGGCACCAGGATGACCAGCAGCCAGGCGAAGCCCAGCAGGCCGCCGACGACGTTGGGGGAACGGTGGGTTCTCGTGCTCATCTCAGGCGCCCTCCATCTGGCTCTCCATGCGGTCGGACCCGGAGATGCGGTTCAGAGCCAGCGACAGGGTCAGGCCCACGGCCACCAGGATCACGGCGATCACGCTGGCCGGACCCATCTGGTAGGAGCGGAACCCGGTGAGGTACATGTCCAGCGGCAGGATGCGGGTGGAGTTGCCGGGCCCGCCGCCGGTCAGGATGAACACCAGGTCGAAGTAGGTCAGCGAACCCACCAGCATCAGGGTGGAGCTGGTGACGATCGTGTACTTCAGCTGCGGCAGGGTGACGTTGAAGAACTGCCGCACCCGTCCGGCGCCGTCGAGCGTGGCCGCCTCGTACATCGAGGTCGGGATCTGCCGCACGCCCGCCTGGTACAGCAGCGAGTGGAAGGGCACGAAGGACCACGAGATCACCATGATCAGGGTGTAGAAGGCGAAGGTGGGCGAGCCCAGCCAGTCCTGGCGCAGGAAGTCCAGCCCGAAGGCCCGGGAGATGCCGAAGTTGGGATCCAGCAGCGCCTTGAACGCGATGCCGGTGGCCGCCGCGGAGAACAGCAGCGGCAGGAAGTACAGCACCGAGAAGGCCTCGCGGTAGCGCTGGTGGCCGGCCATGAACGTGCCCAGCAGCAGGCTCAGCGGGAACTGCACCGCAAAGCTCAGCGCCGTCATCAGCAGCGTCAGCCACATGGCGTTGAGGGTCACCGGGTCCTGGAACACCTGGAACCAGGCGGTGAGGCCGGCGAACTGCGGCGTGCCCAGCCCGTCCCAGGCGAAGAAGGACAGCAGCACCACGCCCGCCAGCGGCAGCAGCGCGAAGACTCCGAAGAAGCTCAGCGCCGGCAGCAGCAGCCAGTTGCTCGGTTCCGTCTTCAGGCGCGAGCGGCGGCGGGGTGAGCGCACCTCCGGCGCGGGGCCTGCAGCACCGTTGACGAGAGGGGGTGAGGTGCTGGAGGTCATGCGGACAGGGTCGCGTTCATCGCGCTGACGAAGTCCTCCGGCTGCAGCTCGCCGAGGAAGATCCGGGAGAGGTTGTTCAGCAGCTCCTGCGCGGCGGCCGGGGCGAGGGCCTGGTCCCAGGACAGCTGGAAGTGCGGAGCGCCCAGCACCATGTCGTAGGCGAAGGCGAGGAACTCCTCGTCGTCCAGGCCGGCGAAGGAATCCTCGAGCCCGGCAACGGCCGGGATCGCGCCCATGGCCAGGAAGTTGTCGACCATGTCCTCGTTGAGGTTGAACTCGTTGAGGTACGTGATCGCCAGCTCCTGGACCTCGGGCTCGGCGGCTGCGGAGACGGACCAGTAGTTGGCGGGGTTGCCGGCCACGTTGGCCGGATCGCCGCTGCCGCCGTCGATCGCCGGGAAGTTCAGGAACCCGAGGTTCCCCTCGGCCACGAAGTCAGGGGCATCCTGCTTGAAGGTGCCGTAGACCCAGCTGCCCTGCAGCAGCATCGCGGCCTGCCCGGTGTGGACCAGCGCGGCGTCCGCGCCGGCGTCGGCCGCGACCGATCCGAAGGCCTCGCCGAAGGCGCCGGCGTCCTTCAGCTCGATGATCGACTCGAGCGCGGAGGTGATCGCGGGATCGGACCACGCCTCCGCGTCACCGGCGACGATCTTCTGGAACACGCCCTCACCGCCGATGCGGTCGGTGAGGTACTGGATGTACATCAGCTCGGGCCACACGCTCTGGCCCGCCAGCGAGATCGGGGTGATGCCGGCGGCGGAGAAGGTCTCCACCGCGGTCATCAGCTCGTCCCAGGTGGTGGGCGGGGTGACCGAGTGCTCCTCGAACAGAGCGGTGTTGTAGTAGAGGATCACCGGCTGGGTGTCGTTGTTAGGGACCCCGTACTGGGCGCCGTCGATCTGGCCGACCGCGCCGATCGACTCGATGGTGCGCGAGAGCACGTCGTCGACCTTGCCGCTCAGATCCACGACCGCCTCGCTGGCGACGTAGTCGGCCAGGGTGCCTCCGGCCCAGTTGAACACCAGGGTGGGGGCGTTCCCGGAGCCGACGGCGGTGCGGATCTTCTCCTTGTAGGAGTCGTTGGCGAAGAACTCCACGGCGAAGGTGTTGTCGGGGTTGGCCTCGTCCCAGGCGTCGAAGGAGGCCTGGTAGGTGTCCTGCTTCGCGCCGGTGAGAGCCCAGACGGAAAGGCTCGACGACGAGCCCGCGCCTCCGCTGGGCTGGGTGCCGCCGCCGCAGGCGCTCAGGCCGGCGAGGGCGGGGATCGTCAGGCCGAGGCCTGCGAGAGTGGCACGACGGGTGGGTTGCATCATTGCTGCCTCCTGGATCACGGACCGACATGTAGCGGAAAGATTTCGGAAACTATGTCGATGAGAGTAAGTTAAGCACTCGTCCTACGCGCGGTCAAGCGGGGGCGCCTCCTGGGCTGCTGGGTGCTGCGATACCTGACGACGTGCGGCATCACTGCACGAAGGGTGAGGTGTGGCACTCGCGACACGGGGAGATGTGAACCTAAACTTTCGGCGTCACGGCAATGAAGAACCCCCGACTCCCGCCTGACTGGCGGGAATCGGGGGTGTGGGGGTGCGACCCGGGGGTCGCGGGTGCGGGCGCTCAGGCGCGACCGGTGAGCTCCCTCGCCTGCTCCTGCGCGACGACAGCGAGCTCCACCGCCTTGAAGGCGTGGGCCTGGGTCATGGCGTTCTCGGTGCGGTGCAGGACGTCGAGGATCAGCTCGCCGAAGAAGGGGTAGCCCACCTCGCCGGTCGCGTTGATGCGGTGCTCGCCCTCGCCGTCGACCAGGATCACCTGGCCGCCGCCGTTGTCGGTCGTGACATCGACGTACTTGCGCAGCTCGATGTAGCCCTCGGTGCCGAGGATGAACGTGCGCCCGTCGCCCCAGGTGCGCAGGCCCTTCGGCGTGAACCAGTCCACGCGCACGAAGCCCGTCGCCCCGGAGGACAGCGCGATGTGGGCATCGCCGTAGTCGTCGAGCTCGGGGTGCTCGGGGTTGCCGAAGTTGCCGATCGAGCTCGAGAGGATCTCCGCGTCGTCGGAGCCGGTGAAGGTGAGCATCTGCTCGAAGTTGTGGCTGCCGATGTCGGTAAGGATGCCGCCGTAGCGGGCACGCTCGAAGAACCAGTCCGGGCGGGTGGCGGGATCGCCCATGCGGTGCGGGCCCATGCCCTGGACCTGCAGGACCTTGCCGATCGCGCCGCGCTCGATGAGCTGGCCGGCCAGCACCGCGGCCTCGACGTGGATCCGCTCGGAGTAATAGACCATGTACTTCTTGCCGGTGCGCTCCACGGCGGCCTTCGCCTCGTCGAGCTGCTGACGGGTGATCAGCGGGGTCTTGTCGGTGAAGTAATCCTTGCCGGCCTCCATCACGCGGATGCCCAGCGGTGCGCGGTCCACGGGCACGGCGGCGGCCGCGACCAGGTGCACTGCGGGATCGGAGAGCACCTGCTCCTCGCTGGTCGCGATCTCGACCTGCGGGAACTGCTCCATGAACGCGGCGGCGCGCTCGGGCTGGGTGTCGTAGACCCACTTCAGGGTGCCGCCCGCATCGAGCAGCCCCTGGGTCATCCCGCCGATGTGGCCGTGGTCGAGATGCATCGCGGCGAAGACGAACTCTCCGGGCTCGACGACCGGCTTCGGCATCGAGTCCGGGGCGTAGTTGGCTCCTTCGGAGACGGCCATGGGGGTCCTTTCAACGGGTGATCGCGGATGATCAGGGTGAACGATCGAGGTGAACGGTGAACAACGACGCACCGGGAACTGCGTCGGCACGGTGCGAGGAGGGCGGAGCGGCGACGCTGCTGCCGCTGGTCGCGGCCGCACCGTCGCGGGCTGGGCACCCGGATTCCCTCGGCGCACTGCACAGCAGTGTCCTGCACCACGCCGCCGACGGAGGGGGTATGCCGGATGTTGCCAGGTCTCGGCAGCGTGCGCGGCGCCGTCCAGCATCCGTTCCGGCGGCGGGCACCGATTGCTACCGTGCCCGGGTGGACCTCTTCACCCTCAGCTGGACGGCGCTGCGCACCGCCGCGACCGGCCTTGCCGATCACGCGCTGTCCCGTCCCTCCGGCTGCCGCGGCTGGCTGGTGCGGGATCTGCTGTGCCACCTGATCATCGACGCGCAGGACGTGCTGATCACCCTGTCCACCCCGGCGGAGACGGCCCCCACCGCGGATGCCCTCAGCTACTGGACCCCACGCCCCACCCCGCCCGAGGGGACCGACCCCCTGGACGCGCTCACCGTGCGCCTCGCCGGGGCGTACGAGGAGCCCGACCTGCTGCGGGGCCATCTCGAGGACGTCGGCGCCGCCGCAGGTCGCGCGGCACTGCTGGCCCATCCGGAGCTGCCCGTCGCCACCCAGGGCATGACCCTCACCGTGCGCGACTACCTCGACGCCCATGTGCTCGAGTGGACGCTGCACCACCTGGACCTGATCGCCCACCTGGATCCGGCCGACGGTGCCTCGTCGGAGCATGCGCCCACGGACGGCCCGCCCGCGGAGTCCCTCGCCGCTGCACGGGACATGCTCGAGCGACGACTGCGCCTGCGACTGCCCACCACCTGGGACGACGCCGCCGCGCTGCGCATCGCGACCGGCCGCCGCCCCGCCACGGAGGCCGAACAGGCGGAGCTGGACTCCCTCGGCCCGCGCGGAGAGATGCTGCCGCTGTCCTTCCGCTGAGCGCTGCCGCCTGCGGTCGCGGGCCGGGCTCCGCCGGCCGGGCTCCGTCGCCCGGGCTCCGCCGACCGGGCTCTGCCGACCGGGCTCTGCCGACCGGGCTCTGCCGGCCCGGCTCCGTCGGCCGCGCACCGAGGCGTCTCTCCGCGGTCGTGACCTCGCACAACTCGACTGCCCGGGGGCGGCGGGCCGGGTCTATCGTGGAGGCCACTCCACACTGCGGTGCCCGCGCACGCAGCCCCTGGCCCGGTGCTCCGCCGCGGGCACGGGAAAGGTTCACCGTGATCGACGTCCTCGAGGGGAGCCCGCTCCTCACGCTGTTCCTGGTCGTCGCGACCGGCGCGCTGCTGGGCGCGATCCCCTTCGGCCGGATCCGGCTCGGCGCGGCCGGTGCCCTGTTCACCGGCCTCGCCCTCTCCGCCCTCGCCCCGCACCTCGGGGCCGGCATGGAGATCGTGCAGTCCCTGGGGCTGGCCCTGTTCGTCTACACCGTCGGGATCTCCGCCGGCGCCGCCTTCTTCGGGTCCCTGAACCGCCAGCTGCCACTGCTCGCCGCCGCCACCCTCAGCACGCTCCTGGCCGCGGTCGCGACGCTCGTGCTCGGGCAGGTGCTGGGCCTGGCCCGTGACCTCTCCCTGGGGCTGTTCACCGGCGCGCTCACCGCCGCTCCGGCGCTCGATGCGGCCTCCCGCCTCACCGGCACCTCCGGCCCGTCGGTCGGCTACGCCTTCGGGTATCCGATCGGGGTGATCGTCGGGATCGTGCTGGTCTCCAGCATCGTCACCCGTGCCTGGCCCGGGCGGAAGGACACCCCGGCCCTGGCAGGCACCGCTCTGGCCTCGACCACGGTGACGGTGCACCGCACGGTGAACCTGCGGGACGTCCCCCAGTGGCATCAGCAGCTGGTGCGCTTCTCCTACCTGCGCCGCGAGGGCAGGGTGCGGGTGATCGTGCCGGGGGAGGACCTCCTGGCCGGGGACGAGGTGGTCGCCGTCGGCATGCCCGAGCACGTCCGGGCCGTGACCGCCGAGCTCGGCGGGACCAGCGATCGCCACATCGCCCACGACCGCTCGCTGGTGGAGTTCACCCGGCTCACCGTCTCCAACCCCGATCTCGCCTCCCGCTCCATCGCGGAGCTGAACCTGCCGGTGCGCTTCGGCGCCGTGGTCACCCGCGTGCGGCGCGGTGACCTCGAGCTGCTGGCCCGCGACGACCTCGTGCTCGAGCCCGGGGACCGGATCGCCGTGGTCGTGGACCGCACCCGGCTCGATGCCGTGCACACCTTCCTCGGCGACTCGGATCGCAAGGCCGGTGAGCTGGACGTGCTCTCGCTGGGCCTCGGGCTCGTGCTCGGTTTCGCGCTGGGCCTTGTCACCCTGCCGATGCCCGGCGGCGGCACCTTCTCGCTGGGTCCCGCCGCGGGCCCGCTGCTGGTGGGCATGGTGCTGGGCGCCCTGCGCCGCACCGGGCCCGTGGTGTGGGCGCTGCCGGGCAGCGCGAACCGCACCCTGCGCCAGCTGGGGCTGCTGCTCTTCCTCGCCGGGCTGGGCCTCACCGCCGGACCCGCCGTCGCCGCGATGCTCGCCACCCCGGATGCCTGGCGCGCGGCCGTGCTCTCCGCGGTCGTCGCCGCGCTGAGCTGTCTCGCGCTGGTGATCGCGGGGCGCTGGGTGCTGGACCTCTCCGCCCCGCGCGCCGCCGGCGCCGTGGCCGGCTTCCTCGGCCAGCCCGCCGTGCTCGAGGCGGCCAACTCCCGACAGGCCGACGACCGCATCGAGGCCGCCTACGCCACGCTCTTCGCCTTCTCGATCGTGGTGAAGATCCTGCTGGTGCCGGTGATCTGGACGCTCTGACGCCTCCGGGGCCGACGGGGTGGCCCGTCGGCCCCGGGGGGCGTCGGCCGCGTCAGGCGTGCGTCGCGCCGATGATGGTCTCGCCCTCCTGCGAGCGCACGGAACCGGTCTTCTCGAAGAAGTGCGGGGCCCGCTGGACGAGCGTGCCGGCGCGGTACCAGGGATCCTCGGGCCGGATCGGCAGATCGATCGTGCGCCGCTCGATCGCCGCGGCATAGATCGCGGTCACCAGCTCGATCGCGTCCTTCCCCGCCTGGCCGTCGATCAGCGGGGCACGCTGCTCACGCAGCGCCGCGAGCACGTCGCCGATCTGGCCGGTGTGACCGGCGTGCGTCAGCGGCGGCTCGGCGGCGGCGAGGGCGTCGAGCTCGCGGACCAGCTCCTGGTCCCCACCGGTCTCGGGGAAGCCGTTGCGGCGGGCGGTCTCGGCGACCACCTGCCAGGGCTGGGAGACGCGGGCGTGCTCGCCCTGGACCACGATCTCCTGCTGCTCGCCGTGGTGGACGACCGAGCTGGTCAGCTCGGCCAGACCGCGCTCGTACTGCAGGATCGCCACCGACAGGTCCTCGACCTCGGCGTTGTCGTGCCCCGCGTTGGTCATCATCGCGGTGACCGCCTGGGGCCGGCCCAGCAGCCACAGTGCGAGGTCGAGATGATGGATGGCGTGGTTCAGGGTGGGGCCGCCGCCCTCCGACTCCCAGGTCCCGCGCCACCACAGGTCGTAGTAGGCCCGTCCCCGCCACCACGCCGAGGCGATGCGGGCGTGGGCGATGCGGCCGATCCGCCCGCTCTCCAGCACGGCCTTCAGCCGGGCCATGTCGTCGCGGAAGCGGTTCTGCGCGACGACGGAGAGGAGCCTGCCGGAGCGACGCTGCGCCTCGAGCATCCGATCGCACTCCTCGAGCGAGGGTGCCATCGGCTTCTCCACGATCACGTGCACCCCGGCCTCGAGCGCCTCGACGCTCAGCGCGCAGTGCGTGCCGGGAGGGGTCGCGATCGAGACCAGGTCCAGGTCTTCGGCCGCGAGCAGAGCGGTCGCCGAGTCGTGCACCCGCGCTTCGGTCAGGCCGAACTCGGTGCGGGTGGCCTCTGCCTTGCCGGGCTCGATGTCCGCCAGGCCCACGATCCGCACCTCGTCCGGGAACGCGAGATAGGCGGTGAGGTGGGCCCGCGAGATGCTCCCGGTGCCGATGATTCCGATGGACAGCATGCGCAGCGCCTTCCGGTGGGTCAGCCGACGGGGGCGGGGTGGGTGGTCACGGGAACTGCCGCCGGGCGGGACACATGGCTCGCGATCTCGATCCGGGAGCCGCTGTGGGCGGACTCCAGCACCGCGTTCATCACCTCGAGCACGTGCTGGCCGAGCTCGCCGCTGGCCCGCAGCTCCGCACCGCGCACGGCCATGTCCTGCAGGCCGACGCCGCGCCCGGCCTCCTCGTAGCCGCCGGTCACCGGCAGCGCCTCCCAGCCCTCACCGCCCAGGCGCCGCACGGACACCTCTCCGGAGAAGTGGTTGGGATCGGGGACCGCGAGGGTGCCCTCGGTGCCGTGGACCTCGATCGGATGCGCCGAGGTGGCGACCGCGTCGAAGCTCATCACCAGGGTGGAGAGCACCCCGGACTCGTGCACCAGCACGCCCGTGACGTGCGTGTCCGTGCTGACGGGGATCTTCTCCCCGGCACGCGGGCCCGAGCCGATGGTGCGCTCCTCGTGGGGGCGGCTGGCCGCACCGATCACCGAGGTGATCGGGCCCAGCAGCGTGACCAGGGCATGGATGTAGTACGGCCCCATGTCCAGCAGCGGACCGCCGCCGGGCACGTAGTAGAAGTCCGGGTGCGGGTGCCAGCGCTCGTGGCCGGGGCAGACCATCGTCGCCATCGCCGCGGTGGGCGTGCCGATCACGCCCTCGTCGATCGCCGCGCGGGCGGTCTGGGTGCCGGTGCCCAGCACGGTGTCCGGCGCGGAGCCGACGAGCACGCCCGCGGCCTGCGCGGCGGCGAGCACCTCGGCACCCTCCTCGGTCGTGACCGCGAAGGGCTTCTCGGAGTAGACGTTCTTGCCCGCCGCGATCGCCGTCAGATCCACCTCGGCATGCGCCGCGGGGATCGTGAGGTTCAGGACGGTGTCCACCTCGGGGTCGGCGATGAGCTCGTCGACGGTCAGGGCGCGCACGCCCTCACGGCCCTCGGCCGCCGCGGCGGCGCGTGCGGGATCCAGATCGGCGACGGCCACCAGCTGCACGTCAGGCAGCAGGTCGAAGCTCTTCAGGTACTGCTGCGAGATGACTCCGCATCCGATCATTCCGATCTTCACAGGGAGGACTCCTTCTTCACTGCGGGGCGGCCGTGGTCGCCGTAGGGCTGGTCGGATCCGCGCGCGGCCCAGAGCATTCCGCGCTCGATCACGGTGCGGACGTTCGGGTCCTCGAGGACCTCGACGCGGTGGCCGGGGGTGGAGACGAAGATGCGCCCCTTTCCCCACTGGCGGGTCCACAGCGCCGGCGAGGTGATCTCTCGGTGCCACGGATCCCACTCGCGCACCTTCTGGGTGGTGGTCGCGAGGACGTCGCAGTAGTCGTCCGCGAGGACCCAGTACTGCTCGGTGACCAGGTCGAAGTCGGTGATGCCCTCGGTGATGCAGTGCGAGGCGGCGGCCGGCAGCATGTTCACCGTGTAGGGGACGTAGTTGTCCGCCTGCTCGCCCTTGCGCTCGTCCGGGTGCTTGCCCGGGTGGCAGCCGAACTGGCCGCCGATCAGGGTGAGGTAGTCGGATTCGTTGCGGTAGGAATCAGCGATGCCGCCGTGCCAGCCGGCCATGCCGGTGCCCGCCTCGATCGCGGCGCGCAGGCCCTCGAACTGGGGGCGCTCGATGGTGTTCATGGTGTTGCACTGGACGATCAGGTCCACCGTGGCCATGTACTCGGCGTCGGCGTAGATCGCCGGCGAGTCCTCGATCCGCACCGAGAAGCCGTTCTCCTCGAGGAACGGGATGAACAGGTCGGTGGCCTCGATCGGCTGGTGGCCGTCCCATCCGCCGCGGACGACGAGGCAGATGCGGGGTGCGGTGCCGTCACCGGCGGGGGCGGGGGACTGCTCGGTCATCGGGTGTGCTCCTGGGTGGTGGACTGCGTGGTCGTGCCTGAGGTCGTGCCGGAGGGCGCGTCGGGGGCGGTGCTCGTCCAGCTGCTGCCGTCGGCCGCACTGGCCTCGACCGCGGCGAGCACGCGCTGGACCTGCAGCGCCTCCTCGAAGGAGGGAGAGGGGTCGGTGCCCTCCCCGATCGCCGTGACGAGATCGGCGATCTGGTGGGTGAAGGTGTGCTCGTAGCCCAGGCCGTGCCCGGTGGGCCACCAGGCGGCGGCGTAGGGGTGCTCGGGCTCGGTGGTCAGCACGCGGGTGAAGCCCTGGCGGCCGCCGGGAGCGGTCGCGTCGTAGATCTCCAGCTCGTTCATCCGCTCGAAGTCGAAGGCGAGAGACCCGGCGGAGCCGTTGATCTCCACGCGCATCGCGTTCTTGCGCCCCTGCGCCATGCGGGTGGCCTCGAAGGAGCCCAGCACACCGGTCTCGAAGCGCGCGGTGAACAGGGCGACGTCGTCGACCGTCACGTCCTGGCGCTCGCCGGAGGTGTCCCCCTTGCCGCCCAGGCCCTGCATGTCGCCGGCCGCCGGGCGGGTGGGCACCACGGTCTCCAAGGTGCCGGAGACGGAGGCGATGTCCTGCCCGGAGATCCACTGGGCGAGGTCGATGATGTGGGCCCCGATGTCGCCGAGCGCACCGGAGCCGGCCTTGTCCTTGTCCAGGCGCCAGGTCATGGGGGCGTCGGCGTCGGAGAGCCAGTCCTGCAGGTACTGGGCGCGGATCTGACGGATCTCGCCCACCGCCCCCTCCGCGACCAGCTGGCGCGCGTAGGCGAGCGCGGGGGTGCGGCGGTAGGAGAAGCCGCAGAGCGATCGAGCGCCCTGGGCGCGGGCGGCCGCGGCGGCCGCGGTCATCTCCTCGGACTGCTCCACGGAGTTCGCCAGCGGCTTCTCGCACAGCACGTGCTTCCCGGCCGCGAGCGCGGCCATCGCGATCTCGTAGTGGGTGTCGCCCGGGGTGCAGATGTCGATCACGTCGATCTCGGGATCCTCGACCACGTCCTGCCAGCGGGTGGTGTACGAGGCGAATCCGTAGCGCTCCGCGGCCGCGGCGAGAGTGCTCTCGGTGCGCCCGGCGAGGGTGTGCAGCTGCGGGGTGAGCGGCAGGTCGAAGAAGCGGTGGGCGGTGCGCCAGGCATGGGAATGGGCGGCGCCCATGAAGCCGTAGCCGATCATGCCGACGCGCAGGGCGTCGGTGGGTGCGTGCGTCGTGGTCATCGTGGGAAGCACTGCTCCTGTGTAAAAGTTTCGAACGATGTCGGGGGTGTGGTCGGTGGTCAGGGGAGGGTGTGCATCCGTCCCACGGCACTGGAGGGGCGGCATCCTCGCTCAGCAGGTCGACTGGTCGTCGAGCGCTTTCCCGACGTGAGCCGCACGGAGGTGCGACTCCGAGGCCAAGCCTATCGAACTTGATCTGTTGACCGCATGATCCCACCTGTCGTACGCTCACGCCACCGAAAGCGATCGAAAAGATTGCTAAACTTCGACTGAACTGCCTCCGAGGCGCGCGCCGCGGCGGACGAGACCGGCGTCGTCGCCGGCCTGTCGTGCGCGATCGTCCCGTGACGAGCGAAGGAGCATCATGAACCTTCCCCTGTGGAACGACCGGAGCCGCGGCACCGAAGAGCGCGTCGACGCCCTCCTGGCCGCACTGACCCTCGAGGAGAAGGCCGCCCAGCTCGGCAGCTACTGGAAGCGGCCCACCCTCGGCGACGCCGAGGGCTTCGCCCCCATGCAGTCGACCTTCGAGGCGGGGCGCGACCCCTTCGAGGCGGCGGTCGAGGGAGGGCTGGGCCATCTCACCCGCCCCTAC
>NZ_DASVGJ010000051.1:0-40878 GCF_036379615.1 Brachybacterium sp. | reverse complement strand
CTCGCGCCCCCGCTCTCGTCGTGCGGGCCAAGAGAATCGGCGGAGTCGACAGGAGCATCGTCCGCACCTGGACCGGCATTGGCGGGTGCCTCGCAGCACGACCCTCGTCGGCGGGCACCTCGCAGCCCGACCGGCATCGCTGGGCGCCTCGACGCTCCTTGGGAGCCTCCGCTCACTCCAGGTGGGGACTGCCGCTCTCTCGGCGGCGCGAGCCCTGGGGTCTGTCAGACACGGTCTCGACGAGATATCTCGCCGTCACGGCACTGAGTCGACGCTCGGCCCGCCGCAGCACGCGCACGGAGCGCAGCGGAGCTGAGGTCGCATCGACTCCTGCATCCCGCAGCGTCTCGGCCGCCCAGGCCGTGGCGCCGGAGAGATCCCGCTCCCCCGGGAAGAGCCGATGCAGCTCCTCCTCGGCCTTCCCCACCGGGTCGGTCCTCCCACCGATCATGACTGCTCTCCCTCTGTCCGGAGGTGCGGAGCCGGGGAGGGCACGCCTCCACAGGTCCTGTGACTGGTGCAGGCCACGCTAGCACCGCAGGGCGCGGCGATCACGAGCTCCCTGAAGGGATCCGCATCGGCGACTCGAAGAGGACGGTACACCCTTATTCGTGCGTTCCAGTGATGACGTCCGCGTCAGAACGTCCCGTACGTCGAGACGGGGTCGCTGCCGAGCGCAGCCCTCTGAGGCACGCTCGGAGCGGACCGCATGTGGCGCTCACGGTGAGGATCATGGGAAGAGCCCACCGGTCCGGACAGCGAGAAGGCCCTGCATCCTCTCGATGCAGGGCCTTCTCGCTGTCAGCTCCCCTGAGGGGCTTCGTGGTGGCTCAGTGAGCGTGCTGGCCGTTGGAGAACTCCAGCACCCACTGGAGCACGCCGTAGATGGCGAAGATGACGCCGAAGGCGAAGATCCACCAGCCGGCTGCCACGCCGAGGAAGCAGAGCGCCCCACCCAGTGCAGCCCAGAGCGGGGCCCAGCTGTAGGGCGAGAAGCTGCCCTGCACGCCGTGATCCTCGGAGACCTCGCCGTCCAGCTCGTCGGAGGCACCGAGGTCGTTCTTGCGCGCGACGAGGCTCGCCGTCATGGCGATCATGAAGGCGAGGCCAGCCACCGCCAGCATGGCCGGGAAGCCCACGGTCTCGATGCCCATCGGTTCGAAGCGCGCGGTGATGGCTCCGTACGCGATGGCGACGATCAGGAAGAAGACCGCCAGGATCCAGAAGATCTTTGCTGTTGCTCTCATGTCAGTTCGTCCTCGGGTTCGCGGCGGGCTCCTCGGCGAGCATGTGGTCCTGCAGCGCGACCTCCGGGTGGTGGAGATCGAAGGCGGGACGCTCGGAGCGCACTCGGGGCAGCGAGTGGAAGTTGTGGCGCGGCGGCGGGCAGGAGGTCGCCCACTCGAGGGAGGCACCGTAGCCCCACGGATCATCGACCTCGACCTTCTTGCCCTTGAGGTGGGTGAGCACCACGTTGAGCAGGAACGGCAGGGTGGAGGCGCCCATGATGAACGCACCGACGGTCGAGATCTGGTTCATCCAGTCGAAGCCGTCCTCATGGAGGTAGTTCACGTACCGGCGCGGAGCACCGTAGACGCCCAGCCAGTGCTGGATGAGGAAGGTCATGTGGAAGCCGATGGTCAGCAGCCAGAAGTGCAGCTTGCCGATGCTCTCGCTGAGCTTGTAGCCGAACATCTTGGGCCACCAGAAGTAGAAGCCCGCGAACATCTCGAAGACCACGGTACCGGCCATCACGTAGTGGAAGTGCGCGACCACGAAGTAGGTGTCGGAGATGTGGAAGTCCAGCACCGGCGAGGACAGGATGACTCCGGTCAGACCACCGAAGATGAACGTGGTGAGGAAGCCGAGGGTGAACAGCATGGGCGTCTCGAAGGTCAACGACCCTCGCCACATGGTGCCGATCCAGTTGAAGAACTTCACGCCCGTCGGGACCGCGATCAGCATTGTCATGAAGGCGAAGAAGTCCAGCATCACGGCGCCGGTCGTGTACATGTGGTGGGCCCACACGGTGACCGAGAGAGCGGCGATGGAGATCGTCGCACCGACCAGGGTCTTGTAGCCGAAGATCGGCTTGCGGGAGAACACCGGGATGATCTCGGAGGCGATGCCGAAGAACGGCAGCGCGAGCACGTACACCTCGGGGTGGCCGAAGAACCAGAACAGGTGCTGCCACAGCACCGGTCCGCCGTTGGCCGGATCGAAGATGTTGGCGTCGAAGCGTCGGTCCGCTCCCAGGGCCAGCAGCGCGGAGGCGAGCGGCGGGAAGGCCATCAGGACCAGGACCGCGGTGATCAGCGAGTTCCAGGTGAAGATCGGCATCCGGAACATGGTCATGCCGGGCATGCGCATGCACAGGATCGTGGTGATGAAGTTGACCGAGCCCAGGATCGTGCCGAAGCCCTGCAACGCCAATCCGAAGACCCAGAGATCACCGCCCAGGCCCGGGGAGAACGTCGTGTCCGACAGCGGCGCGTACGCGAACCAGCCGAAGGAGGCGGCGCCCTGCGGGGTGAGGAAGCCGGAGACCACGATCAGCGAGCCGAACAGCGTGACCCAGAAGGCGAACATGTTCAGACGCGGGAAGGCCATGTCGACCGCGCCGATCTGGAGCGGCACGAGGTAGTTCGCGAAGCCGTTGAACAGGGGCGTGCCGAACATCAGCAGCATGATCGTGCCGTGCATGGTGAACAGCTGGTTGTACTGGTCCTTGGAGACCACGACCTGCAGTCCTGGCTCCCACAGCTCGGTGCGGATGCCGAGCGCGAGCAGGCCGCCGAACGCGAAGAACCCGAACGCCATGGCCATGTACATCATGCCGATCAGCTTGTGATCGGTGGTGGTGAGCAGGTTGAAGAACTGCCTGCCGAGGTTCGTCGGCCGCTCGTCCTGGAACCGCGCGGGCGCCGAGCTCCTCGGCGCGGCGGTGGTCTCGGTGCTCACTCGTTGTCTCCCTCGGTCCCGGTGGAGGCGGTCTCCTCGGTGTAGCGAGGACCGGCGTCGTCATGCTTCTCGCGCATGTTCCACTCCTGCTCGTTGCGGTTCAGGTCCACGCCGAGCTGGCCCTCGTAGCCCTGGGAGCGCAGCTCCTCCATGTGGGCGTCGAATTCCTCCTGGGAGACGACGACCACGTTGAAGAGCATGTCCGAGTGGTACTCGCCGCACAGCTCCGCGCACTTGCCCTCGTAGATGCCCTCACGGGTCGGCGTGACCTGGAAGCTGGTCGTGTGGCCCGGCATCATGTCCTTCTTGTACAGGAAGTCCACGACCCAGAAGGAATGGATGACGTCGCGCGAGTCGAGGCGGAACTCGACGGTCTGGCCGACGGGGAGGTACAGCGTGGGCAGCGACTCCGCGGCACCCGGCTCACCGGTGGCGAAGGACTGCACACCGGCCGGCTCGTGGACGTCGTCGTCGACGTAGTTGATGTCCCAGCTCCACTGCTTGGCCACCACGTTGACGGTGTAGTCCGGCTCGGCCACGTGCATCTCGATCTCACGGGCATCACGCTGGGTGAAGTAGAAGAAGGTCAGCACCATGACGACGGGCACGAGCGTGAACATCAGCTCGAGCGGCACGTGGTAGCGCAGCTGGACCGGGAAGCCGGTGTCGTGCTTGCGGCGGCGGTAGGCCACGGCGCACCAGATCGTCAGGCCCCAGATGATGAGGCCGACGATGACCAGCACCGTCCAGGAGCCGACCCAGAGATTGGTGATCCGCTCGGTCTGGTTGGTGACCTCCTGTCCATCAGCCGGACCGGGCAAGAACCCGCGCTGCTGCGCCTGGGTGCAGCCGGCGAGGACCAGTGTGGCCAGGGCGAGGCCTGCTGCCGCTGCGAGGCGACCACGCCGCGCGCGCTGAGGGACCTGGGGGATCACAGGGGATGACCTTCCGCTCGTCGTCTCCCGACCTCGTCACCGGACCGTGCGCTCGGGCTCGGCCGGCTCCGCGGTGTGGAGCTGGTACTGATCGTGGGCGGGGCATGCCCACAGTGCCGCGTCCTCTCCGCAGGGAGAGGACCATGCCCGACCGCGGTCGGCCATTTGACGGCACCTCGTCATCATACGGCTTTCGGGAGGTGGTGCGGCCACCTCGACTCGCCGAGGCCCCGGACGCCCCGTGTCCGTGACCCGTCCGTGACCTCACGGTCGTGGTGATCACAGACAGAAGGGCCCGGCCGGGTGACGTGATCGTCACCGGGCCGGGCCCTTCCCTCAGCTGAGGATCCGTCGGCCGGGGGCGTCGCCTCGCGGGGGCGCGGCGCCCGGTGGGGCTCAGCTGAAGGAGTCGCCGCAGGCGCAGGAGCTGCCGGCGTTGGGGTTGTCGATGGTGAAGCCCTGCTTCTCGATCGTGTCCGCGAAGTCGATGACCGCACCGGTCAGGTACGGGCTGCTCATCTTGTCGACGACGACCTCGACCCCGTCGAACTCGGCGACCAGGTCGTTGTCCATGACGCGCTCGTCGAAGTAGAGCTGGTAGATCAGGCCGGAGCAGCCGCCGGGCTGCACCGCGATGCGCAGGCGGAGATCATCGCGTCCCTCCTGCTCCAGCAGGGTGGTCACCTTCTGCGCGGCGCCGGGGGTGAGGTCGACGCCATGCGCGGCGGCGGGGCGCTCAGTGGTGGGCGTGGTCATGAGGTCCTCCTCGAAGCTCGTGTCCGCTCAGGATACGCCCCCCCGACCAGGAACGGGGAGCGGAGGGGATCGCGATCCGCCTCACGCTCCCCGCCCGCCGCGCGCGCACAGCGACGGGGCGTCAGAGCGCCCCGCGGAAGAGCGCGACCAGCATGATCCCGAGATAGCCGAGCACCACGCCCGTCACGATCCCCGTGGCGCCGTCCCTGCTCCTGCCGGTGAGGACGAGGGACGCCGCGATCGCGAGGACGGCCGCGACGGCCACCAGTCCCCACCACAGGAGGAAGTAGCCGGCGACGAAGCCGACGAGGAGACCGAGGAACAGCATCGGGACCATGAGCGGGGAGACCGGTGTGCTGCTCCTGCTGCGGTCGTGGTCGCTGCGGCCGGAGCGGTCACCCCTGCCGGAGCGCTGGTTCGGGTGGTTCACGCGCGACTCCTGTCGAGCGCGCCGGCACCGCGCAGCAGCAGGGCCTCGGCGAGGCAGACCTTCGCGAACTCCTCCAGGTGCAGCGACTCGTCGACGCCGTGGGCACGGGACTCAGGGTCCTCGACGCCCGTGACGAGCACCTCGGCCCGCGGGAAGACCTCCAGCAGGTCTGCGATGAACGGGATCGAGCCGCCCAGACCGGTGTCGACGGCCGGCACGCCCCAGGCGCGGGCGAAGGCTCCTCGGGCGAGGTCCATCGCCGGAGCCTCGTGGCGGGCCTGGTAGGGCTTGCCCTGCTCACCCCGTTGCACGGTGACCTCCGCAGTCGTCGGCGCATGCCGCTCGAGGTGGGTGACCAGAGCCTCCATCGCGGTGGCGGGATCCTCACCCGGGGGGATCCGCAGGGAGACCTTCGCGCGGGAGACGGGGACCAGGGTGTTCGAGGCGTCCCGGACAGCGGGGGCGTCGATCCCGATCACGGAGAGGGCGGGCCGCGTCCACAGACGCGAGGTCAGGGAGCCGCGACCCGAGAGATCGAGTCCCTCGACCACACCCGCATCCCGGCGGTAGTCCGACTCCTCCATCTCGACGGTCGGGTCCTCGGCGCGCAGCAGCCCCTCGACCGCGACCTCGCCGTGCTCGTCGTGAAGGGTGGCCAGCAGACGCGAGAGCTGGGTCAGCGCGTCGAGCACCGGCCCGCCGAAGAGACCGGAGTGGACGGCATGATCCAGAGCCCGCACCTCGACCACCAGGTCCACCACGCCTCGCAGGCTGGTGGTGAGGGCGGGGGTGCCGACAGCCCAGTTGGCGGAGTCCGCGACGATGATCAGATCGGCCGCGAGCCGGTCCCGGTGCGTCTCGATGAAAGGACGGAAGGTCGGTGAGCCTGCCTCCTCCTCGCCCTCGACGAAGACGGTCACCCCGATGCCGTCGGCGGCGAGCTCCTCGCCGACCAGTCTCAGGGCGGTCACATGTGCCATCACGCCGGCCTTGTCGTCGGCGGCACCGCGGCCGTAGAGCCGACCGTCCCGCTCGACGGGGTCGAAGGGTGCGCTCGTCCAGTCCTCGACGTCGCCGGTGGGCTGGACGTCGTGATGTGCGTAGAGCATCACCGTCGGCCGTCCGTCTGCGGCGGGAGTGCGGCCGATCACGGCCGGACTGCCGTCCTCGACGGACTCGATGACGACCTCGGCCATTCCCGCCTCGCGCAGCAGCGCGGCCACGGCCTCGGCGCTGCGCCGGACCGGCTCCCGGTCATAGCCCGCGAAGGCGATCGACGGAATGCGCACGAGGTCCTTGAGATCCTCGATGGCGGCCGGCAGCAGCGAGTCGAGACGTGACCGCAGCGCCGCAACCTCCTCGGCATCGCCGGTGGGCACAGCAGTGGTGGAGGGATCAGGAGTGCTCATGTCCGTCACCGTACCGCCGGAGAGGGCCGGCCGAGGACCCTCGTGGCTCCCCGGAGCGGAGCTCCGACGGGGTCCCAGCCGGTGTCACCTAGACTGCTGCGGTGATCTTCCGCAAGTCAGAGCCCCCGCAGAGCCCTGAGCCCGAGCCGCAGTCCGCGCGCCCCGGCTCCAAGGGTCGTCCCACCCGTTCCCGCAAAGAGGCCGAGGCGGCTCGCCGTCGGCCCCTGGTGGTCGATGACCGCAAGGAAGCGCGTCGTCGGGACCGGGAGCGCGCCAACCGTGAGCGCATGGAGTCGCAGCAGGCGCTGATGACCGGCGACGAGAAGAAGATGCCCCTCCAGCACCGCGGCCCCGAGCGCCGCTTCGTGCGGGACGTGGTCGACGCACGCCGCAACATCGCGGAGTTCTTCTTCCCGATCGCGCTGATCTTCATGCTCGTCGCGCTGGTGCTCCCGCTGATCCGCCCGGAGCTCACGACGCTGCTGAGCACGGGGATGATCATCATCCTGTGGGGCGGCATCGCGGTGTGCGTGGTCGACAGCCTGTTCCTGCGCAAGCGGCTCCGTCGTCTGCTCTCCGAGAAGTTCGGCGATGTGCAGCGCGGCCTGGTCGGCTACGGGATCATGCGCGCGATCCAGATCCGTCGCTTCCGGCTCCCCCGCCCCCAGATCAAGCACGGCGAGATGCCGCGCTGAGTCCCCCGGCGACCGGGCAGGCCGGTCCTGCACTCCCCCAGCCGCCACCGCCTCGCCGCATGCACACGGAACGGCCGACGCGATCTTCCGCGTCGGCCGTTCCTCGTCGTCCGCCTCGGGACCATCTTCCCGGGAGCGGGTGCGCTGTGGGGCCCGCTCCCGGGCCTGGGTCCCTTCTGGACCGTCTCCCCGGGGAGCGGCCGCTCAGGCGCCGACGCCCGGGGACCCGGTCCCGCCGGCGGACTCGGTCCCGTCAGAGGACTCGGTGCCGGCCTCAGCCGTGGTCGTCGGCGTCGCCGCCTTGTCGCCGCGCGGTGCGGGCTTCGTGTCCACGCCCGCCTCCTTGCGCTGCTGCGGCGTGATCGCGGCGGGCGCCGCGGTGAGCGGGTCGTAGCCGTTGCCGGTCTTGGGGAAGGCGATGACCTCGCGGATCGAGTCCTCCCCGGCGAGCAGCGCCACGATGCGGTCCCAGCCGAAGGCGATGCCGCCGTGCGGCGGGGCACCGAACTGGAAGGCGTCCAGCAGGAAGCCGAACTTCTCCTGCGCGTCCTCCTCGGAGATGCCCATGACCTTGAACACACGCTGCTGCACCGACTGATCGTGGATACGGATCGAGCCGCCGCCGATCTCGTTGCCGTTGCACACGATGTCGTAGGCGTAGGCCAGCGCCGAGCCGGGATCGCTGTCGAAGGTGTCCATGAACTCGGGCTTGGGCGAGGTGAAGGCATGGTGCACCGCAGTCCAGGCGCCCTCGCCGACCGCGACGTCCCCCGCGGCGCGGGCGTCGGCGGCGGGCTCGAACATCGGAGCGTCGACGACCCACACGAAGGCGAAGGCGTCGTGATCGATCAGCCCCAGACGCTCGGCGATCTCGGCCCGGGCCGCACCGAGCAGCGCGCGCGAGGACTTGACCTCGCCGGCGGCGAAGAAGATGCAATCCCCGTGCGCGGCGCCGGTGGCCTCGAGGAGGCCGGCCTTCTCGGCCTCGGAGATGTTCTTGGACACCGGACCGGTGAGGGTGCCGTCCTCCTGGACCAGCACGTACGCCAGGCCCTTGGCTCCGCGCTGCTTGGCCCACTCCTGCCAGGCGTCGAGCTGACGGCGCGGCTGGGAGGCTCCGCCCGCCATGACCACGGCGCCGACGTAGGGCGACTGGAACACGCGGAAGGGGGTGTCCTGGAAGTAGTCGGTCATCTCGGTCAGCTCGAGATCGAAGCGCAGGTCCGGCTTGTCCGAGCCGAAGCGGCGCATCGACTCGGCGTAGGTGATCCGGGGGAAGGGCCCGGCGATCTCGTGACCGCCCTTGGCCCACACGGCGCTGAGGATCTGCTCGGCCAGGGCGATCACGTCCTCCTGGTCCACGAAGCTCATCTCGACGTCGAGCTGGGTGAACTCGGGCTGGCGGTCCGCTCGGAAGTCCTCGTCGCGGTAGCAGCGGGCGAGCTGGAAGTACTTCTCGATGCCGCCCACCATGAGCAGCTGCTTGAACAGCTGCGGCGACTGCGGCAGCGCGTACCAGGAGCCCGGGGCCAGGCGGGCCGGGACCAGGAAGTCGCGGGCGCCCTCCGGCGTGGAGCGGGTCAGGGTCGGGGTCTCGACCTCGACGAAGTCCTGCTCGAGCAGGGTGTCGCGAGCGGCGCGGTTGACCTCGGAACGCAGACGCATGGCCGCGGCGGGCCCCTGCCGGCGCAGATCGAGGTAGCGATAGCGCAGGCGGGCCTCCTCCCCCACCTCGCTGTGCTCGTCCAGCTGGAAGGGCAGCGGGGCGGAGGCGCTGAGCACCTCGACGTTCTCGGCAGTGACCTCGACGTCGCCGGTGGGCAGCTGCGGGTTCTCGTTGCCCTCGGGCCGGCGGCCCACGGAGCCGACGACCTTCAGCACGTATTCGTTGCGCAGGTGCATCGCCTCGTCCTCGCGCACGACCACCTGGGCGACGCCGCTCGCGTCGCGCAGATCGAGGAACGTCACGCCGCCGTGGTCACGGCGACGGCCGATCCAGCCGGTGAGGGTGACGGTCTGTCCGATGTGCTCCTGGCGGAGCTCACCGGCGGTATGGGTGCGCAGCACGGGGTGTCCTTCTGATGGAGTCGACAGGTCATGGTCCGGGCGGGCGGAGTTCCCTCCGGCGGCCCTCACGCCCGCAGGCGTGGACAGCTCACCCTACCGCGCAGGGTGAGGGATCTCGCCACCGCGGCACTGTTGCACCGGCCTCGACGCCCGTAAACTCGACGATGGTCCGACCTGCGAGATCGCAGGTCTGTTTACGCCCGAGTTCGCCCGAGCCGTCCCCTGCCACCGCAGGACGCCCGCCGCGCGACATGTATGGGCGCCCACGCCCGAAGATCGGGCATCCTCGCCCTTGCGACACGTTGGGGCTGGCTCCACCCCTGACTGTCTAAGGACACCATGACCGACTCCTTCCCTGTCTCCGACTCCGCCCTCCCCGCCGAGTCCGAGGACACCTCGTCGACTGCCAAGACGGCCGCTCCGGCCGCTGGCGCCTCGTCTGACCTCACCTCCGCAGCCGCTGACGCCGCCGCCCCCGAGTCCCCCGAGTCCCCCGCGGAGCCCGAGGCCCCGGCCGGCCCGAGCTTCGATGACATCGACCTGCCTGCTCCGCTGCGCCGGGCAGTCGACGAACTCGGCTTCACCACCCCGTCGGCGATCCAGGCTCAGGCGATCCCGCCGCTGCTCGAGGGGCGCGATGTGATCGGCGTCGCCCAGACCGGCACCGGCAAGACCGCCGCCTTCGGCCTGCCCCTGCTGGCCGCGATCGATCCGAATCTCCGCCAGGTGCAAGCACTGGTCCTCGCACCGACCCGCGAGCTCGCGATGCAGGTGGCCGACGCCATCGCCTCGTTCGCGACCTCGCTCGGCGGTCTCGACGTGGTCGCCCTCTACGGCGGCTCCCCCTACGGCCCCCAGGAGCGTGCGCTCGCGCGCGGTGCCCAGGTCGTCGTCGGCACCCCCGGCCGCGTGATGGACCACATGCGTCGCACCAACCTGCGGCTGGACACCATCCGCTTCGCCGTCCTCGACGAGGCCGACGAGATGCTGCGGATGGGCTTCGCGGAGGACGTCGAGGAGATCCTCTCCCACTCCCCCGAGAGCCGTCAGGTCGCCCTGTTCTCCGCGACCATGCCCTCGGCCATCCAGCGCGTCGCGCAGACCCACATGAAGGACCCGGTGCGCGTGAGCGTGTCGCCGCAGTCCTCGACGGTTAAGAGCG
Organism: Brachybacterium sp.; assembly: GCF_036379615.1. GTDB lineage: Bacteria > Actinomycetota > Actinomycetes > Actinomycetales > Dermabacteraceae > Brachybacterium. The sequence goes on along the minus strand of NZ_DASVGJ010000051.1, from coordinate 30,463 downwards.
TCACCCAGTCCTACGCCGTGGTGCCCTTCCGGCACCGCACCGGGGCCCTGGCCCGCGTGCTCGCCACCTCCGAGGCCGAGGCCGCGATCGTGTTCGTGCGCACCCGCGCCGCCGCCGAGGAGGTCGGCTCCTCGCTGGTCTCCCGCGGTCTGATCGCTGCGTCGATCAGCGGCGACGTGCCCCAGAAGGAGCGCGAGAAGATCGTCGAGCGACTGCGTGACGGCTCGCTCCAGGTGCTGGTCGCGACCGACGTCGCTGCCCGCGGTCTGGACGTGGAGCGGATCGGCCTGGTCGTGAACTTCGATGTGCCCAAGGAGGCGGAGTCCTATGTGCACCGCATCGGGCGCACCGGCCGCGCCGGCCGCTCCGGCGAGGCGCTGACCTTCATCGGCCCGCACGAGCGGCGGGCGCTGAAGAACATCGAGCGCGCCACCAAGCAGACGCTCGCCGAGGCTGTGATCCCGTCGCCCCGCGACGTGTCCAAGCACCGCCTGGCCGCCCTGCTGACCCAGGTGCCCGGTCGCATCGAGCGCGGTCGTCTCGAGCTCTACCGCGAGCTGATCAGCGAGTTCGTCACCGAGAACGACATCGATCCGCTCGAGCTCGCTGCTGTCCTGGGCGCGATGACCGTGGGCGATGAGGGACCCGGGTCCGCGTCCGAGGAGGAGGAGTTCACCAGCTCGAAGCTCTCCGGTGATGACCGTCGCGGCGGCGACCGCGGGGAGCGCGGCGGGTCCCGCGAGCCGCTGCAGACCGAGAACGGCTACACCTCGTACAAGGTCGGCGTGGGCCACTCCCACGGCGCGCGTCCGCCGGGCATCGTCGGCGCGATGACCGGTGAGGGCGGTCTGAACGGCAAGGACATCGGCAAGATCCAGATCTTCCCGCATTTCGCCCTGGTGCAGGTGCGGGGTTCGCTCTCCACGGAGCAGATGGAGCGGATCTCCCACGCCAAGGTGGGCGGCCGTGAGCTGCGGATCGGTCCCGATCAGGGACCGCGCGGCGGCAAGGGCCCGCGCCGGGAGGGCGATCGCCCCTTCCGTCGTGATGATCGGCCCCGCCGTGATGACCGAGGGGACCGCGGAGGCCGCGTCGACTCGAAGCGCCGTCCGTTCCGCCGCAACGAGGGCTGACCCCCGTCCTGAGCACCTCCTGACGAGGAACGACCCCGCCACCGATGCCGGTGGCGGGGCCGTTCGCTGTCGTGCGAGGAGCTCTGCTGTGCGAAGAGCGCTGTCGTGCGAGGGAGCTCAGAGCGGGACTCTCAGCCCCTCATCACGAGGCGGCGACGGCGGAGATCAGTCCTGCTTCTCCTGCGCCTCGGCGTAGGCCTTGCGCACGTCGTCCATGTCCAGGTTCTTGACCTGACCGATGAGGTCCTCGAGCGCGGACTGCGGCAGAGCGCCGGCCTGGGAGAACACCGGGATGCCCTCCCGGTAGGCGACCAGGGTCGGGATCGAGGTGACGCCGTAGCGCATCGCCAGCTCCTGCTGGTCCTCGGTGTCGACCTTGGCGAAGGTGACGTCCTCGTGGGTCTCGGAGGAGTCCTCGAAGATCGGGGCGAAGCGCTGGCACGGCACGCACCAGCCCGCCCAGAAGTCGATCAGGACGATGCCGTCCTCGACGGTCTTGTCGTGGTTCTCGGTGGTCAGGGTGAGCGTAGCCATGACCGGTGGAACGCCGCGGGGCCGGGGAACATTCCCTCGGCCCCGCACTGTGACTCAGGTCATCGCTCGTGTCAGCGCGACGCGGATCCGGTCGCGTCGCCGCCCAGGATCCGCACGGTCCGATCCTCCGCCGGCGGCTCCCAGATCGAGGAGTCCGCATCGAGCTGCTCACCGCTCCGGATGTCCTTGACCTGGTCGACCGCGCCATCGACGCCCGGGAACCAGAGGAAGGGGATCCCCCGCCGATCCGCATAGCGGATCTGCTTGCCGAACTTCGCTGCGGTGGGCGCCACCTCGCAGGGGATTCCGCGTGCGCGCAGGGCCCGGGCGGAGGCCTCGCTGAGGTGGCGGTGCTGCTCATCGGCCACCGAGACCAGCACGCAGGTGGGCACGGAGCGGGAGGCGCTGGCGAGATCCGCGCTGAGCAGTCGGGAGACCAGCCGTGACAGGCCGATCGAGAGCCCGACGCCCGGATAGGTGTGGCGGTTGTCCGCCGCCAGGGAGTCATAGCGGCCCCCCGAGCAGATCGAGCCGAGCGACTCATGACCGGCCAGGAAGGTCTCGAAGACGGTGCCGGTGTAGTAGTCGAGTCCGCGCGCGATGGAGAGATCAGCCATGATGACGCCGGGCACCGAAGCCTCCACCCGTTCCAGGACCGAGTTCAGCTCGGCGATGCCCTGCTCGAGCATCTCACCGCTGCCGCCGAGGTCTCGCACCTGCTGGGCGAAGGATCCGTCACGGGTGCGGATCGAGGCGAAGGCGAGGCATGCGTCGGCCTGCTCGGGACTCGCGGCGGCCTCGGTGAGCAGCAGCTCCCGCACGGCCTCCGGCCCGATCTTGGGCAGCTTGTCCAGGCTGCGCAGGACGGCGGACCGGTCCTCGAACCCGATCGACCGGAAGAAGCCCTCCGACAGGCGCCGGGTGTTCGCATGGATCGTGACCGAGGGCATCGGGAGCCGGTCGAGGATCTCGGCCATCACCACCGCCACCTCGGCCTCGATGTGACCGGGCAGGGCGTCCTGCCCGATGACGTCGAGATCCGCCTGGTAGAACTCGCGGAAGCGGCCGTCCTGGGGACGCTCCCCGCGCCACACCTTCTGGATCTGGAAGCGGCGCAGCGGGAAGACGAGGTCGTTCTGGTGCTCGAGGACGTACCGAGCCAGCGGCACCGTGAGGTCGAAGTGCAGTCCCAGGGTGCGGGAGCGATCCTCGCCGACGGTCTCCGCGCCCTCCTCCTCGGCGTGGAGGCGGCGCAGCACGTACACCTCCTTGTCGATCTCCCCTTTTCGCAGCAGCTGCTCCAGCGGCTCCACGGCGCGCGTCTCGATGCCCGAGAACCCGTGGAGCTCGGCCACCTCGCGGAACACGTCGATGACATGCTGTTCGACGAGTCGCTCGGCGGGGAGCCACTCCGGGAATCCTGACAGGGCGGCGATCTTCGCCATGCGGTGCACATCCTTCTGGTTCATGGGCTGAATGCCGAGACCCATTATCCCACCGGACGGGACGACGCGGTCCGTGCCAGACAGGTCCTCGCGCAGGTGCGGGTCGCTGTAGAGTTCCGTGACGTGGTGCGCTCTCCTCGGGGAGCGACCGCATTCCAGCCCGACCACCGAACCCGGTGGCAGTGTCCCGCCCTGCAGCGGATCCCTTCGAAGGAGCTCTCCCGTGAGCGAGTCCGAGACCCCCGTCCCCGCATCCTCCCCCGCCCCTCAGTCCGCTGAGCCGGCAGGCGACCAGGCTGCTGATCAGCCCGCGCCCTCTCCCGCAGTCCCTTCCGTCGGCGAGGACGCCACGGCATCGGAGTCCACGGCGTCGGAGACCACGGCACCGGATGCCGCGGCAGAGGACACCACGGCACAGAACACCGCGGCACCGGATGCTGGAACATCGCACTCCGGAGCCCCGGACGCCGAGGAGGGGCGTCCCTCGGTGCAGGAGCCTGTCCCTGCCGAGGAGCCGGTCCCTGCTAAGGAGCCTGCCCCTGCTGAGGAGCCGGCCAAGGCGACTGCCCCCGTTCCCGCGGGGGAGCCGGTCCCTGCCGACGAGCCCGCTCCGGCGGCTGACCCCGTCGCTGCCGAGCAGACGGACGCACAGTCCGCTCCGACGCCCGCTGCACCGAGCCCTCGCCCGCAGCCGCGCGCCGGCACGCCCGGCACGCCTCGACCGCGTCCGGCCGCTCCCTCCCCGGCCGCCCTGGCGGCGAAGAAGCCCAGTGCAGCGCTGCTGCCGGTCGCCCCGCCGGTCGCCGAGTACGACGCGGAGCAGATCGCCGCCGCCCGAGCCTTCGGCGCCGTCGCCGCGGACGGGACCATCACCGTCCAGGACGGCACCCAGGTCCGCACGCTCGGCACCACCACGGAGAGCGACCACGACGCCGCCCTCGACCCGTTCGCGCGGGCCTACCTGGACCTGGTGGCCTTCCTCGATCTCACCCAGACCACGCTCAACGCTCCGGAGCACACGCAGAACGAGCTGAACCGGCTCCTCGAGAACCTGCGCAAGAACATGAAGGAGCCTCAGGTCGTTGGCGACATCCCTGCTCTGCGCGCCCGGGCGGGCGATCTGCGCGAGCAGGCGAAGGAGAAGATCAAGGCGCTCGAGGCCAAGCGCGCCGAGGGTCGTGAGGAGGCCACTCGCCGTCGCACCGAGTTCGTGGAGTCCATCGAGGCACTGGTCGCCACCGATCCCGAGCAGATCTCGTGGAAGAACGCCGGGGAGACCATGCGCCAGATGGTCCCGACCTGGAAGCAGATGCAGTCCGAGGACGTCTCCCTGGACCGACCCACCGAGGAGGCGCTGTGGAAGCGCCTCTCCACATCGCGTGCCACCTTCGACCGGATGCGCAAGCAGTTCTTCTCCCAGCTCGATGCAAAGCACTCCGAGGCCGCGCGGGTCAAGGAGGAGCTGATCTCCCGCGCCGAGGCGATGCAGGAGTCCACCGACTGGGGTCCCACCGTCCGGGCCTACAAGGACCTCATGGACGAGTGGCGGGGCGCACCCCGTGGCAGCCGCAAGAAGGACGACGCCCAGTGGAAGCGGTTCAAGGCCGCCCAGGACACCTTCTTCCAGGCCCGCAACGCGGATCTCCATGAGACGGAGGCCGAGCAGCGCCAGAACCTCGAGGTCAAGGAGGCGCTCCTCACCGAGGCCGAGGCCCTCGACGTCACCGCCGATCTGGACGCGGCGAAGAAGACCCTGCGCTCGATCCAGGACCGTTGGGAGGCGGCCGGCAAGGTGCCGCGCAGCGACATGCGAAGGGTCGATGATCGTCTCCGCGCCGTGGAGCGTGCGGTCAACAGCGCCGAGCAGGACGAGTGGCGACGCACGGATCCCCGTACCAAGGCCCGGGTGGAAGGCGCGTCCTCGCAGCTCCATTCCGCGATCGCCTCGTACCAGGAGACGCTCGACAAGGCGATCGCCGGCGGCGACCCCAAGAAGATCGCTGAGGCCGAGGCGGCGCTCGAGGCCCGCAAGGAGTGGCTCGCGGTCATCGAACGCTCGGCCCGCGACCTGGGCTGAACGGGGCCCGCATCCGGTCCAGACCCACACCTGACCAGAGCCGAGGACCGTTCCTCCACCGCCCCCGTCTGTCCACAGCGACAGGCGGGGGCGTTGCTCTTCGGGGACAGAGGAACCAGAGTCGGTGCATGCAACAGCTCCTCGCACCCCGGCGACCCGTCCAGGGTGACCGGCTCGCCACCGCCGGGCGGGTCGCGATCCCCGCACGGCACCCGGACCCGGCGCCGGTCTCCATCGGCCTGTGCGCCGCCTGGTCGCACCACGCGGCAGAGCTCGCCGTACCGATCGGCGCCGCGCTCCAGCGCTGGGAGGAGACGCCCTCCACACGGGTGCTGGTCGCCGAGGGGCAGCTCGCGCGCCTGCTGCCCGGCCGCTACATCCCGCCTGATCTGCTGCGCAGCGCGGTGCAGCGCTCCCTCGCACTCGGCAGCGCCCTCGGTGCCCAGCTGCAGTCGCACCATGTGATCGCCGGGCCCTCCGCGGCCTGGGTGGTGCTGGGAGGGGATCCCCCGGCGACGGCGGAGCTGCTCTCGCCCGCGCACCGTGGGGACCTGGCCGGCGTGGTGCTGCGCCACGCCCGCCTGCACCCCGGCGACGTCGAGACGATCGGTGGCGCGCCCGTCACGGTCCCGGTGAGGACGGCGATGGACCTGCTGCGGTTCACCCCGGCACCGCTCGCAGCGCCATGGCTGCGCCGGCTGGTGGAGAGCGGGCAGACGGAGCCCGAGGAGGTGTTCCAGCGCCTGCACCGGATGCATCGGCACCCCGGCGTGCAGGCCGCCAGGGACCGGCTCGAGATGCTGCTGCTCGGTGTTCGCCCCACCGTGAACGGTGATCAGGCCGGCCTGGGTGACGATCAGCCCGCCGCGGGTGGCGCTGCGGCGATCAGCCCGTGGTGAGCGGCGCCGCCGCGCCCACCGGCTTGCCGTCCGCCGTGACGCGATAGACGTCGTAGACGCCCTCGATCCGCCGTACCTGCGCGAGAACCGCCTGCAGGTGCGAGGGATCCGCCAGCTCGAAGGAGAAGAAGCTGGTGGCCAGGCGATCACTGTTGGACTGCGCGGACGCCGACTGCAGATTCACCTGCTGCTCCGAGATGACCAGCGCAAGATCGGTGAGCAGTCGCGGTCGGTCCAGCGCCTCGATCTTGATGTGCACGAGATAGGCGGTGCTGTGACGCCCCGACCAGGCGACATCGACCATGCGATCCGGCTGCTGCGCCTGCAGCTGGACGGCGTTCGTGCAGGTCTCGTGGTGCACCGAGATGCCCGAGCCCCGCGTGATGAAGCCGACGATCGGATCGCCCGGAACCGGAGCGCAGCACTTGGCCAGCTTCACCCAGAGATCGGCGTGCCCGTCCACGATGACGCCCTGATCCGTCTCCGCCGCGCGCCGCTCGGCGCGACCGGCATGCGACCGCACGCGGGAGGGCAGAGTGATCTCGGCGAGGTCCTCCGCGGCCCCGTCGGCACCACCGAAGGACGCCCGCAGCTTCTCGACCACGTGCTGGGCGCCGGTGTGCCCCTCTCCGATCGAGGTGTACAGCGCATCGACCGAGGGCAGGCTCAGATCATCGGCCGCAGTGGCGAGGGTGTCGTGCGTGAGCAGGCGACGCATCGGCAGGTCCTGACGCCGCAGCGCCTTCGCGAGCTCCTCCTTGCCCTTCTCGAGAGCCTCCTCCCGGCGCTCCTTCGAGAACCAGTGCCGGATCTTGCTCCGCGCCCGGGGCGACTTCACGAAACCGAGCCAGTCCCGGCTGGGACCGGCATCCGGCGACTTGGAGGTGAACACCTCGACCACATCGCCGGTGGACAAAGAGGATTCGAGGGAGACCAGCCGGCCGTTGACCCGGGCACCGATGGTCCGATGCCCCACCTCGGTGTGCACCGAGTACGCGAAGTCGACGGGAGTCGCCCCCTGAGGCAGCGCCAGCACGTCCCCCTTCGGCGTGAAGACGTACACCTCCTGCGTGTTGATCTCGAAGCGCAGCGAATCCAGGAACTCCCCCGAGTCCGTGGTCTCCTTCTGCCAGTCCATGAGCTGTCGCAGCCACGCCGCATCATTGCTCACCGGAGTCGCCACAGCGCCGCCCTGGGCCGAGGCCATCGCCTTGTACTTCCAATGGGCGGCGACGCCGTACTCCGCCCGACGGTGCATCTCCCGGGTACGGATCTGGATCTCGACGGGCTTGCCGGTGGGACCGATCACCGTGGTGTGCAGCGACTGGTAGAGGTTGAACTTCGGCAGCGCGATGTAGTCCTTGAACCGCCCCTGCACCGGCGACCACCGTGCGTGCAGGGTGCCCAGGACTCCATAGCAGTCCCGCACCGTGTCCACGAGCACCCGCACCCCGACCAGGTCGTAGATGTCCGAGAAGTCCCGGCCGCGCACGATCATCTTCTGATAGATGGAGTAGTAGTGCTTGGGCCGTCCGGTGACCTCCGCCTTGATCCTCGCCTTGCGCAGGTCGTCGTTGATCTGGGAGGAGACCGTGGCGAGGTACTGGTCCCGAGCGGGCGCGTGCTGAGCGACGAGGGAGACGATCTCCTCGTACACCTTCGGGTACAGCACCTGGAAGGAGCGGTCCTCCAGCTCCCACTTCATGGTGTTCAGACCCAGGCGGTGCGCGAGCGGCGCGTAGATCTCCAGCGTCTCCTTGGCCTTGCGCTCCGCGGAGGCGGCCGGCACGTACTTCCAGGTGCGGGCGTTGTGGAGCCGGTCGGCGAGCTTGATCAGCAGCACCCGCACGTCGCGGCTCATCGCCACGATCATCTTGCGCACGGTCTCGGCCTGGGCGGCTTCGCCGTAGGTGACCTTGTCCAGCTTGGTCACGCCGTCGACCATCACCGCGATCACGTCACCGAACTCGGTGCGCAGGCGCTCCAGCGAGTACTCGGTGTCCTCGACCGTATCGTGCAGCAGAGCCGCAGCCACGACCTCGGCCGGGGAGCCGAGCTCCGCGAGGATCATCGCGACGGAGACCGGATGCGTGATGTACGGGTCGCCGCTCTTGCGGGACTGCCCTCGATGGGCACGCTCCGCCACGGTGTACGCCCGACGCACGAGCTCCAGGTTCTCCTTCGGGCTGACCGCAGTCATTGTCTCCAGCAGCGGAGCCAGCAGAGGATCGACGGAGGCACCGGAACGGGAGGAGAAGAAGGACAGCCGCGAGCGGTTCCTGCGGGGCGCCGACGACGGGCTGCGCGGTGTCGAGGCAGGAGGGGGCCCGGGCACCGTGCGCTCGTCGCTCGAGGTGCCGTCGGCTCTCGAGGAGGGGGACGCTGGTTCCTGGGACATGCACACCTCCTGGCTGAGGGGCTCAGTCTACGCGCGGGTCACCACTGGTCCCGACGCCATGGCCGGGAGCGCCCCCTCGGCAGAGCACGGCCCCGCGGCCGGGCACAGCCACCCAGCCGGGCGCTGCGCCGCTCGAGCGCCGGAGTCAGTCCTGGATCGTCCAGACCGCCGTGAGCGGGACGCCGGGAAGCTGATCGCGGCCCGCGAGCCCTGCGAGCTCGATGAGGAACGTCGCGCCGAGCACCTCGACGTCGAAGCGCCGGACCAGCTCCAGGGTCGCAGCGGCGGTGCCACCGGTGGCGAGCAGATCGTCGACCACCAGTGTGCGGGCACCGGCTGGCAGGGAGTTCTCGGGGATCTCGATGCGGGCGCTGCCGTACTCGAGGTCATAGGACAGCCCCGCGGGGTTCCCAGGAAGCTTCCCTGCCTTGCGGACAGGGATGAAGCCTGCACCGATCTCGTAGGCCAGCGGCGCTCCGAGCACGAATCCGCGGGCCTCCGTCCCGACGATGTACTCGATCCCTTCCGGGATCAGCGTCTTCCAGTGCTGGATCACGGTGCGCAGCGCCGCCGCATCGCGCAGCAGCGGCGTGATGTCGCGAAACAGCACCCCCGGTGTCGGGAAGCCCGGGTACTCGGCGATATGGGTCCGGAGCAGGGCGTCGATGGGTGCGAGGGCGGAGTCGGTCATCGGGGTCCTCGCTCGGTGGTGCGATGGCGGCGCGTGGCGCGGCGCGGCTGCCTCCCACGGGTGGCATCGGCGGAGGAACCGAACTGCTCAGGCACGGTATCGCCCGCGGCCACCGCCTCGGAGTCCGGGCTCTCGGCGGAGTCCGGGCTCTCGGAGGAGTCCGGGCTCTCGGCGGTGTCCGAACCCGTGTCGACGTCCGGGTCCTCGTCGGAGTCGCCGGCGGCCTCGCCCGCCGGCGTCCGGGAGATCGAGCTGGCGCGTCGCCCACCCCGCGCGGCCGCGCCCGAGGACTCATCCTCCGCACCGCGGCGTGCACGCAGCACCTTCTCCGTGTGCTCGGCGAGCTCCGGCTCCCCGCGGCGCAGGTCCACAAGGAATCCCGGGGCCAGGAACACCGAGGAGTAGGTGCCGGCGATGATGCCGATGAACAGGGCGAGGGAGATGTCCTTCAACGTCCCGGCACCGAGGATGAGGGCGCCGATCACGAGGATCGACCCCACCGGGAGCAACGCCACGACAGAGGTGTTGATCGAGCGCACCAGGGTCTGGTTGGCAGCACGCTGGACCTGGTCGGCGTAGGTGGTGCGCCGCTGACTGGTCAGGCCGGCGGTGTTCTCCCGCACCTTGTCGAAGACGACGATCGTGTCGTAGAGGGAGTACCCCATGACGGTCAGGAAGCCGATGACGGTGCCCGGCGTGATCTCGAGCCCCACCACCAGGTACACGCCGGCGGTGACCAGCATGTCGTGGAGCAGAGCGCCCATCGCGGCGAGCGAGGACTTGAGGTTGCGGAAGTACAGCGCCATCATCCCGGCGACGAGCGCGAGGAACACGATCACGCCGCGCAGCATCTTCTGGGTGACGTCGCCGCTCCACACCGGTCCGATGTAGGAGGTCGAGACGGACTCGGAGGAGACCCCGTACGCCTCAGCGAGGTCCCCCGCGATGGTGGCGGTCTCGACGGAGTCGAGCTGCTCGGTCTGGACCCTCATCGTGTCCTGGCCGAGCACGGTGATCTTCGGTTCATTGTCCGGGAGATGCTCTCGGACCACGTCGCGGGCGGAGGTCTGCTCGGTATCTGCGACCCCGGCGATCTGGAACTCGGACCCGCCGGTGAACTCGATGCCGAGGTTCGGTCCGCGCACCACGGAACCGATCGCGAGCAGCACCACGATGGCGAGGCTGATCAGATACCAGGTGCGGCGCCGTGTCACGATCGGGACGGTGCGCCGACCGGCGTGGAGGTCGTTGCCGAAGCGGGAGAAGGTCGCGGTCATCGGCTCTGCTCCTCGGAGTCGTCCTCTGCGCTGTCGGGCTCGACGGCAGGGTCCGTGGTCGACTCGTCCACGGTTCCTCCGCGTTCGCTGCGATCCCCGGCGATGCTCCCCGCGGCTGTGGTGCTCCCTGCCGCGGCAGCGCGCTCGGCGGCCTCGCGCTCCCGTCGGGCCCGTCGCACGGCGAGCGGCTCGCGAGGCTCTTCGTCCTCCGTCGCCGCACCGCGCCGACCGCGCTCGTGTGTCGCTCGGACCCGTCCGCGCCCGGCGTAGGCGGGCACCTGCCGGTCCAGGCTGGCCGGGTCCAGACCGCTCCAGGGATGGCCCTTGCCGAAGAAGCGGGACTGGACCAGAGACTGCAGCAGCGGATGGGTGAACAGGAAGACGATCACCAGGTCGAGGATCGTGGTGAGGCCCAGCACGAACGCGAAGCCTCGCACGCCTCCGGTGGAGAGCGCGTAGAGCACCACCGCGGCGATGAGGTTCACCGCATCGGAGGCGAGGATCGTGCGCTTGGCGCGATCCCAGCCGTGGTCGACGGCGGCGACGATCCCTCGCCCCTCGCGGATCTCGTCCCTCACCCGTTCGAAGTAGACGATGAACGAATCGGCGGTGAAGGCGATCGCCACGATCAGGCCCACCACGCCCGCCAGCGAGAGCCGGTAGCCGATCTCCGGGATGTTGGAGAGCACGGTGAGGGTGGCGTAGGTGAGCAGGCCCATGATCAGCAGGCTCGACGTGGTCACGAGTGCGAGCAGGCGGTACTGGGCGAAGGCGTAGAGCACCACCAGCGCCAGGCCGATCAGCCCGGCGATCAGTCCCATCTGGAGCTGATCCGCGCCGAGCGTGGCGGAGATCTGCTGCTCCGAGGCGACCTCGAACTCGAGGGGCAGGGCGCCGAAGCGCAGCTGGTCCGAGAGCTGGCTCGCCTGGTCCTGCGAGAAGTTCCCGGAGATCGAGGCCTCGCCGCCGGTGGAGGGCTCCTGCACCTCGGGAGCCGAGATCACCAGTCCGTCCAGCACGATGCCGAAGGCGCCGGTGGCGCCCTGCCCGCCGTAGAGGGCGGTGGTCATGTCGCCGAACGCCTGGGCGCCCTCCTCGGAGAAGCTCATGTTCACGACGTAGTAGCCGGTGGCCTGACCGGTCTGGTTCACATCGGACGCCACCCCGGAGCTCTCGATCGCGGACCCTGCCACGACCTCGGGACCCAGGAGGTACTTCACCGTGCCGTCGGGGTCGCAGGCGACCACCGGCTCGTCGGCGGAGGCCTCGGCGACCTTGTCCTGCTGTGTGCTCGGATCGGTGCAGTCGGCACTCATCAGCTCGGTCTGGATCTCCGGCGTGAGCCAGTCCATGGTCCAGGCCGGGTAGGGCAGCTCGCCCTCAGCCGGAGGTGCCGGGGGCGCCATCGAGGAGTCCGTGCCGAGGAGCCCGTCGAAATGGTGCTGCGCGGGATCGACCTGGGGCCGAGAGGACTCCTCGGAGCCTTCTCCCCCTCCGTCGGACGCCTCCCCGCCGCCGTCCGAGGCCCCGCCGCCGTCGGAGGGCAGCGCCTCTCCCGTTCCCTCGGGGGCGACCATCCCCAGGACCGGCCGGAACGACATCGCCGCCGTCTGCCGGATCGCCTGCGAGGTCTCCTGGTCGAGCTGACCGGGAACGTCGATGACGATGTTGGTCCCGCCCTGGACGGTGATCTCGGTCTCCGACACGCCCATGGCGTTCACTCGCTGGCTCATGATCTGGCGCGCCTGCTCCATGGCGGCGGCATCGATCGAGGAGCCGTCCCGGGACTGCGCCTGCAGGATGATCTGTGTGCCGCCCTCGAGGTCGAGAGCGAGCTTGGGTGCTGATTCCCAGCCGCCCTTCCAGACCCCGGCGCCGATCCCACCGCCCAGCAGCAGGATCAGCGCCGCAAGGGCCGCCAGGGCGATGCGACGTGCGGGCATGATGAGTTGTTCCTCTGGACGTCGGAAGATCGATGGTCGGGACGCGGAGCGCAGCTCGGCCCCTGCCGGGGTCGAGCCCCGGGGTCAGCGCAGGTCGCGGCGGGAGTCCTCATCGCCGACGGTGTCATTGCGACCGAAATCATCACGGAATGCGTCCTGATCGGAATCCTTCGCAGTCACTCCGGGGACCTCGCCCTCGGCCTGGTCCTCGACCTCCGAGGGCTCCTCGGCCTCGTCCTCGACCGGGGTGACGGCCTGCGCGATCGCCTGACGAGCCCACTTGGTCTGTGTGCCGTCCTCGGACTCGAGGACCACGACATCGTCGTAGGCCTCCACGATCAGGCCGAAGAAGCCCGAATGCGTGCGGACCTCGTCGCCGACGCCGAGCTGGCGCACGAGCTCGAGCTGCTTCTGCTGCGCCTTCTTCTGGCGGTTCGACATGAACAGCAGGGGCAGCATCATCACAGCGAAGATGAGCAGCAGGGGGAGAAGTTCCACGGAGTTCCTTTCGGCGGTCGGCCCCCGGAGGTGCTGCTGCACGATGCGGGTGCCGCCGCGGACGACTGACCGCACCACTGTACCTGTCGCCGTACCGTCGTCCTCCCAGCGATCGCGTGAGGACGGGTACGGGCTCAGAACCTGCCCAGCATGGGGGCGGTGCCCTCGGATCCTGCCGGTGGTTCGAGCCCCAGATGGGTCCAGGCCGCCGGTGACGCGGCGCGCCCGCGCGGGGTGCGCACCAGGAACCCCTCCCTCACCAGGTAGGGCTCGACCATCGTCTCGACGGTCTCCGTCTCCTCCCCCACGGCGACGGCGAGCGTCGACAGGCCCACGGGCCCCCCGGCGAAGCGACCGCAGAGGGCCGAGAGCACGGCCCGGTCCAGCCGGTCCAATCCCCTCTCATCGACTTCGTAGACGCGCAGAGCCTCTTTCGCCGCGGCCAGGTCCAGCTCGCCGCTGCCCCTCACCTGGGCCCAGTCCCGCACCCGGCGCAGCAGACGGTTGGCGATGCGCGGTGTGCCCCGCGACCGGGTCGCGATCTCGATCGAGGCGGAGTCCTCGAGCTGCACCTCCAGGCGTGCCGCGGAACGGCGGACCACCTCCCGCAACTCGTCCGGGGCGTAGAAGTCGAGATGGCCGATGAAGCCGAACCGGTCCCGCAGCGGCGCCGGCAGGAGTCCTGCCCGGGTGGTCGCGCCGACGACCGTAAACGGCGGCAGATCCAGCGGGATGGACGTGGCACCGACCCCCTTGCCGACGATCACGTCGACCCGGAAGTCCTCCATGGCGATGTAGAGCATCTCCTCGACGGGCCGTGCCAGGCGATGGATCTCGTCGATGAACAGCACCTCCCCCTCGTCGAGGGAGGAGAGGATGGCGGCGAGATCGCCGGCGTGCTGGATCGCCGGACCCGAGGTGATGCGCAGCGGCGCGGAGAGCTCGGCGGCGATGATCATCGCCAGCGTGGTCTTCCCCAGCCCCGGCGGCCCGGAGAGCAGCACGTGCTCGGGCGTGCGACCGCGCCCGGAGGCGGCGTCCAGGACGAGCGACAGCTGATCGCGCACGACCTGCTGGCCGACGAACTCGTCGAGCCGTCGCGGGCGCAGCGCGGCTTCCGCGGCACGCTCCGGCGGCACCGCGTCAGCACTGGTCAGCGGGAGCTCCTCGGGCTCCGTCATCGATTCCCTCCGAGGCCTCGCAGCGCCCGGCGCAGCAGCTCGGCGGCGTCGAGGTCAGCACCGTCCTCGGTCCGTGCGGACTCCACGGCCTGCAGTGCCGCCTTCTCGGCCCAGCCCAGGCCCACAAGGGCCTCGACCACATCGGCGTCCGGCCCACCGGCGGCGGCCCTCGCAGGGGCCGCCCCGCCCGGCGCGGCGGAGGCCGTGGATGGTGGTGCGAGCTTGCCGCCGAGCTCGAGGAGCATGCGGCTGGCGACCTTCGGACCGATGCCGGGTGTGCGGGTGATGGTCTTGGCGTCCTGCTCGGCGACGGCCCGGCGCAGCTCCTCGGGGTCCAGCACGGCGAGGACCGCAAGGGCGGTGCGCGGCCCGATGCCGGAGACGGACTGCACGACGCGGAAGGTCTCCGCCTCCTCGGCGTGGGGGAAGCCGAACAGGGTCAGGGAGTCCTCCCTGACCACCAGCTCGGTGTGCAGGGTGAGCTCGGCCCCGTGCCGGGTGGCGCTGAGCGCCTGGGGCGTGGTGCGGACGAGGTAGCCGATGCCGCCCACCTCGAGCACGAGGGAATCGAGGTCGATGCGGGCGACCCGGCCGGTCAGGGATGCGATCACCCGATCAGCCTAGAACACCTGTTCGATCAGTGCCGGGAGGTCGAGCGTTCCCGGGCGCGTCGCGCCTCCCGCTCGGCGCGAGCCCAGACGGCCTGAGCGCTGGTGCGGGCTCCGCCCGTCGAGTCCAGCGCCACCGGTCCCCCACCGCGCCACAGCTGTGTCAGAGCGATCGCGACGGCATCCGAGGCGTCGGCCGGCTGCGGTGCCGCGTCCAGTCCCAGCAGTCTGATCAGCATCGTCTGGATCTGCTTCTTGTCCGCGCGGCCGCTGCCGGTCACTGCGGCCTTCACCTCGGAGGGGGTGTGGAGCGCGGTCGGGATGCCGCGTTCGGCCGCCTCGAGCAGAGCGATGCCGGAGACCTGCGCGGTGCCCATCACCGTGGAGATGTTGTTCTGGCTGAAGACCCGCTCGACCGCGACCGCATCCGGGGCGAACTGCTCGAGGGCGCCCCGCAGGCCGCGCGCGATGGTCAGCAGGCGCACATCGAGCGGGTCCTCGGCCTCGGAGCGCAGCACCCCGGCGTGGACCAGCCGCGCCCGGCGCCCGCCCAGCGCATCGACCACCCCGATCCCGCACCGGGTCAGGCCGGGGTCCACCCCGAGCACCCGCAGGGTGGTCATCTGCCCCGCCTCCGCACGGACGACAGGGCCGCTCGCGCGGTGCCTGCGCCGTCCGTCGGGGTCATCCCGCGTCCGTCTCCGCGAGCTGGGCGGCGACGTCCTCGGGGATGTCGAGGTTGGAGTAGACGTTCTGCACGTCGTCGCTGTCCTCGAGGGCCTCGATCAGGCGCAGAGCCTTCTGGGCGCCGTCGAGGTCGACCGGCGTGCGCATGGTCGGCATGAACTGCGCCTCGGCGCTGTCGTAGTCGATGCCCGCCGCCTGCAGGGCGGTCCGCACGGCGACCACGTCCGTCGCCTCGGAGATGATCTCGAAGGTCTCGCCCTCGTCGTTGATCTCCTCGGCGCCCGCGTCGAGCACCACCTCGAGCAGGTCGTCCTCGCTGTGCTCTCCTTTGGGGACCGTCACCACTCCCCTGCGCTCGAAGAGGTAGGACACCGATCCGGAGTCGGCCATGTTGCCGCCGCCGCGGTTGAAGGCCAGCCGGACCTCGGAGACCGCACGGTTCTTGTTGTCGGTGAGGCACTCGACCAGGACGGCGACGCCGCCGGGTGCGTAGCCCTCGTACATGAGCGTCTCGTAGTCGACGCCGCCGCCGTCCAGGCCGCCGCCGCGCTTGACGGCGCGATCGATGTTGTCATTGGGGACGGAGGTCTTCTTCGCCTTCTGGATGGCGTCGTAGAGCGTCGGGTTGCCAGCTGGGTCAGGGCCACCCATGCGCGCGGCGACTTCGATGTTCTTGACCAGCTTGGCGAACAGCTTGCCTCGCCTGGCATCGATGACGGCCTTCTTGTGCTTGGTGGTCGCCCACTTGGAATGCCCTGACATCTCGCTCCTTCCGACTCCGCCGCCGTCCGGCGGCCGATTGCCGGCCCAGTCTAGTGGCTGGTCGGGTCGGGGCCGCTCAGGCGCGACCCCGGAGACGCGGGTGCGGGCCGCTCAGCTCCGCACGACAGGGGCCGTGAGCGCCCCGATCAGTCGGCGATCGGCGGTGATCGACTCCAGCAGCTCGCGCTCCCGGGCGCGCGTCTTGGCGGTGCGCTTGCCGAACAGCACGCTGTGCCGCTCCATCCCGAGCACGATCGCGGAGCTGATCAGGTGGCGCATCCCCATGCGGGCCACCGCGCCGTGGCGCGAGGCCCACTTCTCGGCGCGTCGGCGGCGGCGCATCGAGATCAGCGTCTCCACCTCGTCCGGGGAGAACCAGCCGGCGCGGCCGTACTCCGAGAGCTGGCGGCGCAGGATCCGCTTCTCCCTCAGGCGCAGGAAGAGCACGATGCCCACCAGCAGCACGAAGATCGGCACCTGGACGCTGACGTAGTAGCGCAGGAAGCCCGCCAGCGGCGCCTCAGGATCGACGGGGAGGAAGAAGGTGGAGCCGTTCCAGAGCGCGTGCAGCACCATGCCCAGCGACATGCCGCCCACGCCGAGCCCGAAGTAGAGCATCAGCGAGCGGCGCTCGGCCGCGATCCCGAGGCCCAGCCCGCACAGCGCGGTGAAGGAGACGTGGGCGAAGGGCGAGAGGATGCCCCGCAGGAAGAAGGTCTGCCAGAAGACGGCGACCTCGCCGGCGGCCTGCGCCTGGTGGAAGGAGTTGCCGAAGTACAGGATGTTCTCGGTGAAGGCGAAGCCCCCGGCGATGAGTGAGGCGTAGACCACCCCGTCGAGCGGGCCGGAGATGTACCGGCGCCCCCAGATGAGCAGACCGATCAGACCGGCGCACTTCATCGCCTCCTCGATCACCGGGGCCTGGATGACGGCCCCGAGGAAGGAGCTGATCAGGGCATCGGTCTCCGCCGGCGTGATCCACGCGGTGAAGAAGCCGCCGAAGAAGAGCGTCAGCAGGACGGAGCCGATCGCTCCCCAGGCGAAGGCGTAGATCAACGACATCCGCGGCTGGGGGGTGTAGCGGTCCAGCCACCACACCGCGGCGAAGACCATCGCGACCGGCACCAGGGCGGCGGTGAACGCGACCAGCGAGGTGCCGAAGCCGAGCGGCAGGATGACGAAGACGTAGAGCGCGACCGCGGCCGCGGCGAGGCTCAGGAAGGACAGGCCGAAGATCACCCAGCGCAGCCAGGGACGTCTCCGACGCGATGGGGAGGAGCTCGACCGCCCCATCCTGCCGGGGGCACGGGGATCGACCCTGTCGACGTCGTAGCCGTACGGGTCATCGGTGCGGGGCGCGGCGGCGCGCGAGGGGGTCCCGGTCGTGCTCGTCACTGGCAGTCCTGCCTCTCCCCCGGTCGGTGCGACCTGTCCCCGTGCTGTCCCCGTGGCCTCTGCGAGAGCAGCGGGGCGCGTCGAGGTCGGCCGCAGTCATGCTAGCTCAGGGCCAGGCGTCGGCGTACAGCGCGCGGGTGTCCGCGAGCAGGATCGGGATCGCCTTGGTGCGGCCGACGACAGGGAGGAAGTTGGAGTCCCCGGGCCAGCGCGGCACCACGTGCTGGTGCAGATGGGCGGCGATGCCCGCCCCGGCGACCTCACCCTGGTTGATGCCCAGGTTGAAGCCCGCGGGTGCGGAGACCGCGCGGATCACCTGCATGGCGGTGCGGGTGAGCTCGGCGACGTCGAGCACCTCTGCCTGGTCCAGCTCCGTGTAGTCCGGGACGTGACGGTAGGGGCATACCAGCAGGTGCCCGGAGTTGTACGGATAGAGGTTCAGGATCACGTAGGCGCTCTCGCCGCGGTGGACGATCAGCGCGTCCTCGTCGCTGCGCGTCGGGCCGACGCAGAAGGGGCACTGCTGATCGTCGTGCGGGTCCTGCGGCTTGTTCTCCCCGCCGATGTAGGCCATGCGGTGCGGGGTCCACAGCCGCTGGGTGTCGTCGGGGACGCCCGCGAAGTCACGGGCGTCCTCGACGACTGCCTCTCCGGCGGCTCCCTGCTGCGAGGTCACACCTGCACCTTGTCGTGGATCGAGGCGACGATCCTCTCGACCGCCTCGTCGACGTCGATGCCGTTGTCCTGGCTGCCGTCGCGCAGACGGAAGGAGACCGCGCCCTTCTCCTGGTCCTCGCCGCCGGCGATGAGCAGATAGGGCACCTTCTCCTTGGTGTGGGTGCGGATCTTCTTCTGCATCCTGTCGTCGGAGGAGTCGACCTCGACCCGGACCCCGCGGGCTCGCAGCTTCGCGGCGACCTCCTCGAGATAGGGCACGTACTCCGCCGCGACCGGCACACCGACCACCTGCACGGGGGCCAGCCACACCGGGAAGGCACCGGCGTAGTGCTCCAGCAGCACACCGAAGAACCGCTCGATCGAGCCGAACAGGGCACGGTGGATCATCACCGGGCGCTGGCGCGAACCGTCGGGGGCGGTGTACTCGAGCTCGAACAGCTCGGGCTCGAAGAAGTCCAGCTGGATGGTCGAGAGCTGCCAGGTGCGGCCGATCGCGTCCTTGGCCTGGACGGAGATCTTCGGACCATAGAAGGCGGCGCCGCCCGGGTCCGGGACCAGCTCGAGACCGGAGGCGGTGGCGACCTCCTCGAGGGTGCGGGTGGCCTCCTCCCAGGTGGACTCGTCGCCCACGGACTTCTCGGGATCGCGGGTGGACAGCTCCAGGTAGAAGTCATCCAGCCCGTAGTCCTTGAGCAGTCCCAGGACGAAGTCCAGGGTCGAGGCGATCTCGTCCTTCATCTGCTCACGGGTGGTGTAGATGTGCGCATCGTCCTGGGTGAAGCCGCGGGCACGGGTCAGGCCGTGCACCACGCCGGACTTCTCGTAGCGGTAGACGCTGCCGAACTCGAACAGCCGCAGCGGCAGCTCACGATAGGAGCGACCGCGGGAGGAGAAGACGAGGTTGTGCATCGGGCAGTTCATGGGCTTGAGGTAGTAGTCCTGGCCCTGCTTGGTGATGTTGCCGTCCGCGTCCACCTCCTCGTCCACGTGCATCGGGGGGTACATGCCCTCGGCGTACCACTCGAGGTGCTTGGAGGTCTCGAAGAGGTTCTTCTTGGTGATGTGCGGAGTGGAGACGAAGGAGTACCCGGCCTCCACGTGGCGGCGGCGGGAGTAGTCCTCCATCTCCATCTTGACCATGGCGCCCTTGGGATGGAACACCGGCAGGCCGGAACCGATCTCGTCCGGGAAGGAGAAGAGGTCCAGCTCGCTGCCCAGGCGGCGGTGGTCGCGGCGCTCGGCCTCGGCGATGCGCTCCTGATGGGCGCGCAGCTCCTCCTTGGTGGGCCAGGCGGTGCCGTAGACGCGCTGCAGCATCGGGTTCTTCTCGCTGCCGCGCCAGTAGGCGGCGGCGGAGCGGGTGAGCGCGAAGCCGTTGCCGATCAGCTTGGTGCTGGGCAGGTGCGGCCCGCGGCACAGATCCGTCCAGACGGTCTGGCCCTTCTTGTCGACGTTGTCGTACATGGTCAGCCCACCCTCGCCGACCTCGACGCTCGCGCCCTCGCCGGCGTCCTCGGCGGTGGACTTCAGCCCGATGAGCTCGAGCTTGTACGGCTCACCCGCTTCCTCGACGCGCGCGGCGTCGTCGGTGATCTCGCGGCGCACGAAGCGCTGGCCGGACTTGACGATCCGGTTCATCTCCTTCTCGAGCGACTTGAGGGACTCGGGGGTGAAGGGCTCGGCGACATCGAAGTCGTAGTAGAAGCCGTCGGTGATCGGCGGGCCGATGCCGAGCTTCGCGTCCGGATTCGTCTTCTGGACCGCCTGGGCGAGCACATGGGCGGCGCTGTGGCGCAGGATGGACAGGCCGTCGGGGCTGGAGATGTCCACGCCCTCGACGCTCTGCTCCGCAGCCGGGGCGGTGTCCAGGTCACGCAGCTCCCCGTCGATGCGCAGGGCGATGATCGAGGGGGTCGCCGCGAAGAGCTCGGTGCCCGTGGTCCCCTCCTCGATGTGCTGGGGGGAACCGTCGAGGGTGAAGGCGATCTGGGCCACGGGGGTGCTCCTTGAGTTCGGGTCGAGCCGGCCGACGATGCCGGCTCCACGGGTGATGGTATCGGGCTCCCGGCCGCCGCTGCTCCCCCGGGCCCGCGGGTTCGCTGGGTCACGCCGAGGAGGTGAGTCCCTGCACATCGACAGGCCGCGCTGGCTGGTGGGAGGCGGGAGCGCGGATCTGCGGATTGTCGGATCGTTAGTCTGTGCCGGCACGACATCCCCTCCCCAGGAAGGAGTGCGCCCCTCCTCACCGCCCCGCGGGCGCGCCGGGGCGTCTTCATGAGCTAGAGCACACAGACCACCAAGGAGCTCCTCGAGGATCTCCGCACCGCTGCTCCACGGCGCCGGAAGCGTCACCAAGCAGGCCTCGACAAGGCAGTCTTCGTCATCGCCGCCGTCCTGGCGATCGGCTTCGTCATCTGGGGCCTGATCTCGCCGACCGGCCTGGGCTCCGTGGCCACCAGCGCCCTGAACGGCGTGATGGGCAACTTCGGCTGGCTGTACGTCATCGCCGCGACGGTGTTCACCGTCTTCGTGATCGTCGTGGCGTTCTCCCGCTTCGGCCGGATCCCGCTGGGGCGCGACGGCGAGGAGCCGCAGTTCAAGACCGCCTCCTGGATCTCGATGATGTTCTCGACCGGCATGGGCATCGGCCTCGTGTTCTACGGCGTGGGCGAGCCGCTGTTCTTCTACATGTCCCCGCCGCCGGGCACCGTCGAGGGCCAGACCCCCGAGGCGATGACCACGGCCATGGGCACGACGCTCTTCCACTGGACCCTCTACCCGTGGGCGATGTACGCGATCGTGGGCCTCGGCATGGCCTACGGCACCTTCCGCCTGGGCCGCTCGCAGCTGTTCTCCTCGATGTTCGCCTCGCTGTTCGGCGAGCGGATCTCCGAGAGCATCGGCGGCCGCGTCATCAACATCCTGGCGATCCTCGCGACCCTGTTCGGCTCCGCCTGCTCCCTCGGCCTCGGCGCCCTGCAGATCGGCGGCGGCATCGAGTCCGTCGGAATCATGAGCGATGTGAGCTCTCCGGCGCTCGTGATCATCATCGCGATCCTCACCGCCTGCTTCGTCGCCTCGGCCGTCTCCGGCGTCGAGCGCGGCATCCAGTACCTCTCGAACATCAACATGGTGCTCGCAGTGCTCCTCGCCCTGATCGTCTTCATCGGTGGGCCCACCCTCTTCATCCTCAACGTCATCCCCAACGCGGTCGGCGGCTACATCGGCGACCTTCCGGAGATGGCCTCGCGCACCGCCGCCTCCGGCGACGAGTCGCTCTCCGAGTGGATGAGCAGCTGGACCGTCTTCTACTGGGCGTGGTGGGTCTCCTGGTGCCCCTTCGTGGGCCTGTTCATCGGCCGCATCTCCCGTGGCCGCACCATCCGCCAGTTCGTCGTGGGCGTGCTGCTGGTGCCCTCCGTCGTCTCCCTGCTGTGGTTCTCCGTCTTCGGCGGCGGAGCGATCGGCATCCAGGAGCGTGCGGAGAAGTCCGAGGACACCTCCGCGATGCTCTCGCAGATCGTCGACGGCGCGCCGGACATCAACTTCGACCTGATTCTGTTCGACACCCTGCAGGCGCTGCCCCTGCCGGGCGTCATCATCGGCGCGCTGATGGTGCTGGCCGTCGTGCTGATCGCGATCTTCTTCGTCACCGGCGCGGATTCCGCCTCGATCGTCATGGGCGGTCTGAGCGAGAAGGGCGCCCAGGAGCCCACCCGCAAGGTGGTCGTCTTCTGGGGCGTGGCCACCGGTGCGGTCGCCGCGATCATGCTGCTGGCCGGCGGGAACGATCCCGCAGCGGCGCTGAACGGGCTGAAGAACATCACGATCGTGTCCTCCCTGCCCTTCGTGATCGTCATGCTGCTGCTGTGCGTGGCGATCTGGAAGGACCTCTCGAAGGATCCGCTGATGATCCGCAACCGCCTGGCGCGGCACATCCTGGAGGACTCGGTGGAGACAGCCATCGGCCGTCATGATGGCGAGCCCTTCGAGCTCCGCACGGTCGAAGCGGTCGTGGAGGTCACCGCGGCCGATGCCGAGAAGATGGAATCCGACAAGAAGTCCCGCGCGGCACGTTCGGCGACGTCCGCCGAGGCGACCGATGCCTCCACGCCGGGGTCGACGCCCGCAGACGGCGCGCAGGCGGCGCGCCACGACGGAGAGACCGACTCCCCTCGGAGCTGACGACGGCGGCGTCACGCGCGACGCCGGTGCACCACGAGGGCCCCTGCCTCACGGCAGGGGCCCTCGTCCGTGTCCGGCACGGCGCCCTCCGAGGTCGTGCCGTGATGGCATCGAGATCAGACTGCCAGGAGGGCCCGACGCCCTCCCTGCGACGGAGGTCGATGAGGCCGCCGAGGTGCGATGAGCATGGGGCGCGGGGACATGGACCGGGGACGTGGAAGGAGCCCCGACCATCGGCCGGGGCTCCTTCGTGCTGGTGGGCGATACTGGGATCGAACCAGTGACCTCTTCCGTGTCAGGGAAGCGCGCTACCGCTGCGCCAATCGCCCGGGACGGCATCCTGAGATGCCACCGGAGGTGGGTACGGGATTCGAACCCGTGTACACGGCTTTGCAGGCCGTTGCCTCGCCTCTCGGCCAACCCACCACAGATGCTCTCGCATCTATGGGAAACGGCGCTCCCGACGAGTCGTCGAGCGCGCCGCTCCTCGGAGCGGACGACCGGATTCGAACCGGCGACCCTCACCTTGGCAAGGTGATGCTCTACCAACTGAGCTACGTCCGCATGACCGGGATCCATGGATCCTGTCGTGGGCGATACTGGGATCGAACCAGTGACCTCTTCCGTGTGAAGGAAGCGCGCTACCCCTGCGCCAATCGCCCGAAGGTGCTGGCCACCCTCTTGAGTGGACTCGAAGAAGCTTACACGGTGTGACGGGGGCTCCGCACCACTCGGCGTGTGACCTACATCCCGGCCGCGAACGGCCGGCCCCCCAGCCGATGCCTGCCGCGCCCGCGCGACCGCCCCTCCGTGCACGCACCCGTCCGCCACGACCCGCACGCCCCGCCGATGCGCGACCGCGACTCCGCCGCGCACCGCAGCGACCTGCCGCGGCACCGCCCGTCACCCCGGTGACCTCGGACACTGTCGACCCTCAGCATTTGCGCGACGGCCCAGGGCGGAATATTGTCTTCCTTCGTCGGCCCAGCCGATGTGCGGACGTAGCTCAGTTGGTAGAGCATCACCTTGCCAAGGTGAGGGTCGCCGGTTCGAATCCGGTCGTCCGCTCCATCCCTCCCCCGCGTCCTCGGACGCACCGGGCGATTGGCGCAGCGGTAGCGCGCTTCCCTGACACGGAAGAGGTCACTGGTTCGATCCCAGTATCGCCCACCACGACGGCCCCCTCGCAGCAGCGAGGGGGCCTTTTCGTGCTCCCCCGGGGCACCACCTCGGGGAGCTTTCGAGGCAGGTCACCGCCTCTGCGCCCCCACTGCCCGCACGGACGCGCCGTGCCTGATACCCCGCCGGGACTTCCCGTCTACTGTGGGCTCATGCAGATCTGGACCGGACAGGCCTATCCCCTCGGCGCCACCTTCGACGGCTCGGGCACGAACTTCGCCCTCTTCTCGGAGGTCGCCGAACGCGTCGAGCTGTGCCTCGTCGACGAGCGGGGCGCCGAGCGCCGGGTCGAGATCACGGAGGTCGACGCCTACGTATGGCACGTCTACCTGCCGTCGGTGCAGCCCGGGCAGCGCTACGGATTCCGGGTGCACGGCCCGTACGACCCCGCCGCCGGGCATCGCTGCGATCCCTCGAAGCTGCTGCTGGACCCCTATGCGAAGGCCATCGCCGGGATGGCGAGCAACCATCCCTCGCTGTACAGCTACGACTTCGAGAACCCCCAGGAGCGCAACTCCGACGACTCCGCCGAGCACACCATGCACTCGGTGGTGGTCTCCCCTTACTTCGACTGGGGAAACGATCATCCGCCGGCCCACGAGTACCACGACACCGTCATCTACGAGGCCCACGTCAAGGGCCTGACCATGCTGCATCCCGATATCGACGAGGACATCCGCGGCAGCTACGTCGCCATGGGGCACCCCGCGATCATCGAGCACCTCCAGGAGCTGGGCGTCACCGCGGTCGAGCTGATGCCGGTCCACCAGTTCGTGCAGGACGGGCACCTGGTCGAGAAGGGCATGCGCAACTACTGGGGCTACAACACCATCGGCTTCTTCGCTCCCCACAACGAGTACTCGCACGCCGGTCAGCTGGGCCAGCAGGTCCAGGAGTTCAAGCAGATGGTGAAGAACCTCCACGAGGCGGACATCGAGGTGATCCTCGACGTGGTCTACAACCACACCGCCGAGGGCAACCAGCTCGGCCCCACCCTCTGCTTCCGCGGCATCGACAACGCCGCCTACTACCGCCTGGTCGAGGAGGACAAGGCGCACTACTACGACACCACCGGCACCGGGAACTCGCTGCTGATGCGCACCCCGCACGTGCTGCAGTTGATCATGGACTCGCTGCGCTACTGGGTCACCGAGATGCACGTGGACGGCTTCCGCTTCGACCTCGCCTCCACCCTCGCCAGGGAGCTGCACGAGGTGGACCGGCTCTCCGCCTTCTTCGACATCATCCAGCAGGACCCGATCATCTCCCAGGTCAAGCTCATCGCCGAGCCCTGGGACCTCGGCGAGGGTGGCTACCAGGTGGGTGGCTTCCCGCCGCTGTGGTCGGAGTGGAACGGCAAGTACCGCGACACGGTGCGGGACTTCCACCGCTCCGAGCCGGGCAAGATCGGTGACTTCACCTCGCGTCTGGCCGGCAGCTCGGACCTGTACCAGCACACGGGCCGCACCCCGATCGCCTCGATCAACTTCGTCACCGCGCATGACGGCTTCACCCTGCGGGATCTGGTCTCCTACAACGATCGTCACAACGAGGCCAACGGCGAGGGCGGCAAGGACGGCGAGAGCCACAACCGGTCCTGGAACTCCGGGATCGAGGGGCCGACGGAGGACTCTGAGGTGCGGGACCTGCGCCTGCGTCGAGCGAAGAACCTCATGGCGACGCTGCTGCTCAGCCAGGGCGTGCCGATGATCCTGCACGGCGACGAGATGGGCCGCACCCAGGGCGGCAACAACAACACCTACTGCCAGGACAACGAGCTGTCCTGGATGGACTGGGAGCTGGATCCGTACGAGATGGACATGCTCTGGTTCACCCAGAGCATCATCGCGCTGCGCCGCGACCATCCGATCTTCCGCCGTCGGCGGTTCCTGCAGGGCGTGACCCAGGACGGCGCCGACTCGGTGCTCCCGGACGTCGAATGGCTCGGCACCGACGGCGCCCTGATGACCGACGAGGACTGGGACAACCCGCAGAACAAGTGCTTGACGATGTTCCTCAACGGCTCCGGCATCCCCGAGCCGAACCTGCGGGGGGAGCGGATCGTCGACAGCTCGGCGCTGGTGATGTTCAACGCCTCAGGGAACCCCGTGGACTTCACCCTGCCCCCGGCCGACCACGGCCGGGAGTGGCGCGTCCAGCTGGGCACCGGCGACACCATCGAGGTCGGTGAGGCCCTCACCGCAGAGACCACCCTGACCCGGCCGAGCCACTCGCTCCTGATCCTGATGCGGCCCCCCATGACGGATCCCGAGGACTCCCTCCCCGAGCAGGACGAGACCCGCAGCACCCGGGCCTGAACCGGACCCCTCCACGACGACCGCCCTGCCCCGGCGCCATGAGGACGGCCCGGACGTGACGAAGGAGAGCATCCGCCCCGTGAGCATCGACCCCGGACACCGTCCCTCCCCGCGCCGGTTTGAGAGCGCCACCACCGGGGCCCTGCCGGCCGTCCGCCCGGTCCCGACCTCCACCTACCGCCTGCAGCTGCATGCGGGCTTCACCGCCGATGACGCCGCAGAGGTCATCCCCTACCTCGCCCGGCTCGGCGTGGGCCACGTGTTCTGCTCCCCCATCCTCCAGGCGGCGCCCGGCTCGATGCACGGCTACGACGTGGTCGACCACACCAGGATCGGCGAGGAGATCGGCGGGGAGGGCGCGCTGCGACGCCTCGCCGACGCCGCCCATGCCCACGGGATGGGCCTGATCGTGGACGTGGTTCCCAACCACATGGCGATCCCCACGCCGATCTGGCACAACCGTGCCCTGTGGTCGGTGCTGCGCGAGGGGCCGCACTCCCCCTTCTCGGACTGGTTCGACGTGGACCTCGCCGGGGAGCTCTCGGTGCTGGTGCCGGTGCTGGGCCGCCCGATCGGCGCGGTGCTGGCCGACGGCGAGATCACCCTCGGGGAGGCGGAGGTCCCTCAGGCCGACGGCACCACCCGGATCGAGCACGTGGTGCGCTATTACGACCATGCGCTGCCGGTCGCCGCGGGGACGGAGCATCTCGGGCTCGCCGACCTGCTGGATCGGCAGTGGTACCGCCTGGCGTACTGGAAGGTCGCCGACGACGAGCTGAACTACCGGCGGTTCTTCGACGTGGACACGCTCGCCGCGGTGCGGGTGGAGCTGCCGGAGGTGTTCGACGCCACCCACGCGACCCTGCTGCGGCTGCAGGGCGAAGGGGTGATCGACGGCTACCGCATCGACCATCCTGACGGACTGGCGGATCCCCGGGGCTACCTGCGGGATCTCGAGCGCGCGACCGGTGGGGCCTGGACCGTGGTGGAGAAGATCCTGGACGGCGAGGAGCAGCTGCCAGGGGACTTCCCCTGCGCGGGGACCACCGGCTACGACGCGCTGTGGAGGGTGGGCGGCCTGTTCCATGATCCTCACGGTGCGATCGGCCTGACCCATCTGTGGCAGCGCCGCACCGGTGACCTGCGACCCTTCGACGAGGTCGCCGAGGAGTCCACCGATCTGATCGTCTCGACCAGCCTCTGGGCGGAGATCGAGCGCCTGACCACGCTGATCCATCGCATCTGCCAGGAGGACATCCGGCTGCGGGACACCACCCGGCGCAACCTCCAGAAGGTCGTGGTGGCGCTGCTGGGGTCCATGGACCGCTACCGCGCCTACATCGTCCCGGGCGAGCCTGCCTCCGGGGCGGAGCGGGCGGTGATCGAGCAGGCCGCTGCTCGGGCACGTCACCGGCTCGGCGAGGACGAGGACCTCATGGCGACCCTCGAGACGGTCGTGGCCCTGGTCTGCGGCGACGAGGTGGGCAGCGCAGGGCGCACGCGCAGCGCGGAGAGGGACGAAGTGGTGGTGCGCTTCGCTCAGACCTGCGGCCCCGTGCACGCGAAGGGCCTGGAGGACACCGCGTTCTACCGCTACTCCCGCTTCGTGGCCGTCAACGAGGTGGGGGCGAACCCGGACCGGATCGGGGTGGACCCCGATGAGCTGCACGATCACGCCCTGACGATGGTGCGCACTCGTCCCGATGCGATGACCACCCTGTCCACCCACGACACCAAGCGCAGCGAGGACGTTCGCGCCCGTCTCGCCGTGCTCACCGAGCAGCCGCTGGAATGGGCGCTGGTGGTGCAGGACCTGGATCGGGCGACCGCCGCGCACCGCGGCGACCGGGTCGATGGCGCGATCGAGCTGCTGCTGTGGCAGATCCTCGCCGCCTGCTGGGGCCTGCCCGGCGCAACCACCGCCCCGCTGACTCCCGAACGGCTCGAGGGCTACCTCCTCAAGGCCATGCGGGAGGCGAAGGTCCACACCACCTGGACCGAGCAGGATCCCGAATACGAGCAGCAGGTGCTCACCCTGGGACGAGCGGCTCTGGATGCGCCCGAGGTCGACGAGATCCTCACCGACTGGACCCGCCGCACCTTCGCCGCACAGCGCAGCGCGATCCTCGGCCAGAAGCTGGTGCAGCTGACGATGCCCGGCGTCCCTGACGTGTACCAGGGCAACGAGACGATCGACCTGTCCCTGGTGGACCCGGACAATCGCCGGCCGGTGGACCACGCGGCGCACCGGGCTCGTCTGGAGAGGATGATCGAGGGGGCGGGGCCCGACGGGATCGCGGACGAGAAGCTGTGGCTCACCCACCGCGCCCTCGGGCTGCGTCGCGAGCGGCCGGAGCTCTTCCAGGGACGCGAGGCCTCCTACCGTCCGCTGCCCACCACGACCGGGCACGCCCTCGCCTTCGGGCGTGCGGCGGGCGAGGGACCGATCGGGACGGTGACCGTGGTGACCCGACTCGCCCACGGTCTCGCCCAGCGAGGGGGCTGGGGCGAGGCGTGGATCGCCCTGCCTCCGGGCCGCTGGCGGGACACGCTCACCGGCAGGGAGCTCACCGGCGGGCAGACCCCGCTGGACACGCTGTTGGACGACTGGCCGGTCGCGCTGCTGGTGCGCGCCGGTGACCAGGAGGACGCCCGATGAGCACCACGCCCGACGGCCCGTCCGCGGGCGCCCGCTACCGTGTCTGGGCACCCGCGGCCCGGCGGGTGACCGTACGGGTCGACGGGGCCGAGCATCCGATGCGCCAGCAGGCGGACGGCTGGTTCGACCTGCCGGAGGTGCCCGCAGTGCCCGGCGCCCGCTACGCCTATCGGCTCGACGACGGGCAGCTGTGGCTGCCCGACCCGCGATCGCTCTCGCAGCCGGACGGCGTCCATGCCGACAGTGAGGTGGTCGACCCGGCCTCCCTGAGGCAGGAGGCCGGATGGGAGGGCCGCAGCGTGCGAGGGCAGGTGCTGTACGAGGTGCACGTGGGGACCTTCACCGCCGGGGCCGACGGGACCGGCGGCACCTTCGACTCCGCGATCGAGCGCCTCGACGAGCTGGTGGATATCGGCGTCGACGCGATCGAGCTGATGCCCGTGGCGCCCTTCCCCGGGGACCGCGGCTGGGGCTACGACGGGGTGGGGCTGTACGGGGTCCATGCCGCCTACGGCGGGCCCGAAGGTCTTGCGCGTCTGGTCGCCGCCGCCCACCGGCGAGGTCTCGCAGTGGTCCTCGACGTGGTCCACAACCACCTCGGCCCCTCGGGCAACTACCTGGGCATGTTCGGTCCCTACTTCACCGACCGCCACGAGACGCCGTGGGGTTCGGCGGTGAACCTCGATCAGCCCGGCTCCCGTCAGGTGCGCGATTTCCTGGTGGGCAGCGCCCACCACTGGCTCGTGGACATGGGGCTGGACGGGCTGCGGCTGGATGCCGTGCACGAGCTGAAGGACGACTCCCCCCGCCACTTCCTCGCCGAGCTCGCCGACGCGGTGACCGCGTGGGAGGAGGAGACGGGGCGCCCGCTCACCCTGATCGCCGAATCCGATCGGAACCAGCCCTCCACCGTGAGCCCCACCGGCCTGGGCGGCCTCGGCATGGACATGCAGTGGGCCGACGACGTCCACCACGGCGTCCACGCCTGGATCACCGGCGAGCGCACCGGCTACTACGCGGACTTCGGACGCACCGAGGCGCTGGCCACGGTGCTCCAGCAGGTGTTCCTCCATGCCGGCACCTGGTCCAGCTTCCGGGAGGCGGTGTGGGGAGCACCGGTGGATCCCGCCTCCACCGCGTACGACGCCCACTCCTTCGTGACCTTCCTCCAGGATCATGACCAGGTGGGCAACCGCGCCGCCGGCGATCGCATCCACCACGGGATCACCCCCGGGCAGCACGCAGCGGCGAGCGCTCTGATCCTGCTGGGCCCCGGCACGCCGATGCTGTTCCAGGGCGAGGAGTGGGCGGCGTCGACGCCGTTCACCTACTTCACCGACCACGACGACGAGCTGGGGGCGCTGGTGAGCGCCGGTCGGGTGCAGGAGTTCGCCGCGATGGGCTGGAGCGATCAGGTCCCCGATCCTCAGGCCCGCTCGACCTTCGAGTCCTCCTTCCTGCGCTGGCAGGAGCGGGAGCAGGGAGAGCATGCGTCGATGCTGGAGTGGTACCGCCGTCTCATCGCACTGCGGCGCGAGCTCCCGGATCTCCACGACCCTGACCTGGGCAGGACCTCGCTCGAGGTGATCGCGGAGGAGACGGTGCTGCTGCGCCGGGGCGGTGTGGCCGTGCTCGCGCACCGGGGCCCGGGCCCGCTCGGCGCGGGGCCGCGGACGCTGGAGGTGCTGGCCTCCTTCGGCGACGTCTCGCAGGACGCGGCTGGCGCGCTCCGGCTCGCCGGGGCGGGAGCCGTGGTGCTGAGACCGGCCGACGGCCCCCTCGGCTGAGCGCCCTCAGGAGGCGGCGTCCGCCGTCCCGGAGTGCTGAGCGTCGTCCGGCGCCCCGGGGCGCAGCAGCGCTCCCCCGTCGTTCGTGAGCGAGGCGAGGCGGGAGAGGGCGCGGAGGTACTTCTTGCG
>NZ_DASVGJ010000050.1:0-21096 GCF_036379615.1 Brachybacterium sp. | reverse complement strand
GTGCACCGCCCCGGGTCAGCGCGTGATCTCGATGTCCCCGAGCTCCGAGGTCACCGTGAGGGCGCCGACGGGTGAGCCGGAGCCGGTGGAGAGCCCGGGGTCCGTGCTCACGTCGCCGAGGTTCGAGGTGGCGTCCACCGTCCAGCGCGCGGTGCCCGGGGCGGCCACCCGGACGTTCCCGAAGTCGGTGCTGATCTCCACCTGTCCGCCCGCCTCGGTGGGCAGCGTCAGATCGACCTCTCCGACCGAGGTGGTGATGTCGACGGATTCGGGGGCGGGAGCGCCGAGCTCGATGTCGACGTCGCCGACGTCCGTGGTCGCGCTCAGACCTCCGGGGGCGGTGAGCGACTCCATCCGGAGGTCGCCCACCGTGCTGTGCGCCTCGATCGCGGCGTAGTCCCCGTCGATCAGCAGGTCGCCGACCTCCGCACTGACCGTGAGATCGAGCTCCAGGCCGGTCGGGACCAACAGCAGCACGTCCAGTGTCTGCCCTGTCCAGGGAGGACCGAAGGAGCGCTCGGGCTGGCGCACCTCGACCGTCGTGCCGTGCGCGGTGGAGCCCTCGGTGACGCGGGCCTGCGCGGTGGCGCTGTCGTCCGGGAGCGCGGTGCTCCCCGGGGCGACCAGTGCCAGGGTGAGCTCCTCGACGTCGCCCGAGGGGAGCACTCGCACGGTCCCTACCGAGCTCGTCAGATCCAGGGAGGTCGGGCTGCCGAGAGCGGTCACCGCGGGAACATCGGAGTATCCGCGTCCGGAGAGCCAGGTCGCGGTCGAGGCCGCGGCCAGGGCGAGGACCACCAGGCCCACGAGCACGGTGCCGATGAGCGTGGTGAGCAGACGCCACGGACGATCTCGTCCGGGAGAGGGCTCCAGGCGCCTCGCAGGGAGGAGGAGCGGCTCTGCGGAGGGAGGGCGCTGCGGTGCCCCCGGAGGCGGGATGGGAGGCAGGGAGGCGCTGGCCCGGGGGTCGGTGAGGGTCATCCTCTCTCCTCGGATTCCAGGTAACGCAGCACGGCCATCACGCGCCGGTTCTCGCCGTCGACCGGTGGGAGGTCGAGCTTGGTGAGCACCGAGGAGATGTGCTTCTCCACGCTCCCGGCGGAGACGAACAGGGTGTCGGCGATCGCCTGGTTCGAACGGCCCTGCGCCATCAGGGCGAGCACCTCCCGCTCGCGCGGGGTGAGACCCTCGAGGGTCCGTCGCCGACGGGAGCGGACGAAGATCTGCTGGACCACCTCGGGGTCCAGCCAGGTGCCTCCGGAGCCGACGTCGGCCACCACCCCCAGGAAGTCCTCGACGTCGGCGACCCTGTCCTTGAGCACGTAGCCCAGGCCATGGGGGGAGTCGGCGATGAGGTCGGAGGCGTAGCGCTCCTCGACGTACTGCGAGAGCACCAGCAGTGCGACCGCGGGATCCTGCCGACGGACCAGCATCGCGGCCCGGACCCCTTCATCGGTGAAGGTGGGCGGCATCCGCACATCGATCACCGCCAGATCGGGACGGTGGTGGGAGATCGCGGACAGCAGTGCGGTGCCGTCGCCGACGGCTGCGACCACCTCGTGCCCGGCGTCGGTGAGCAGGCGTTCGAGACCGGCGCGCAGCAGCACGGCGTCGTCGGCGATCACGATCCTCATCGGGGGACCTCCTGGGTGGTGGTTCTGGGAGCGGGGGAGTCGGACCTGGTGGCGCCGGACGTGGTGGGGGCGCCGGGGGCGGCGGTGCGGGGCGCGATGCCCCGCGGGGCGGGTCGGGCGGCGAGGGGGCCGCCCAGCGGGATCGAGGCCCGCAGCGCTGTGCCTCTGCCGCGCCCTCCGCCGGGGTCTTCGAGGGGGCCTTCGCGGGTGCCTTCGCCGGGAGCGTCGCCGACCTCGAGGGTGCCGCCGGTGGCACGGACCCGGTCGGTGAGCCCCGCGAGGCCCGTGGAGCGCCCGTCGCGACGCATCTGCGCGCCCCCGCGTCCGTCGTCCTCGACGAGCACCTGCAGCTCCTCGCTGCTGCGGGTGACGGTGACCTGTGCCCTCGTGGCCTCGGCATGCTTGGCGACATTGGTGAGGGCCTCTGCCACCACGAAGTAGGCCACGGCCTCCCGCTCCCGGTCGAGCTCCGGTCCGCCGCCGGTGCTCAGGTCGACCTCCAGCTCGACAGGGATCCGGGAGCGGGCGGCGAGGGCCGAGAGCGCCGCGTCCAGCCCACGATCGGTGAGCACAGCGGGATGGATCCCCCGGGCGAGCTGACGCAGGTCGGTCATCACCGCCTTCGCCTCCGCATGCGCCTCGCCGACCAGGCGCTCGGCGCGCTCGGGATCCGCACGGATCGCGCTGCGTGCGATGCCGAGCGTCATCGCCAGATTCACCAGGCGCGGCTGCACCCCGTCGTGGAGATCGCGCTCGATGCGCAGTCGCTCCTGGGACGCGGCGTCCACGGCACCCTGGCGGCGCTCGGCGAGCTCGGCGACCTGCTCCCGCAGCTCCTCCTCGGAGCCGGAGATCAGCCCGCGCGCGAGGCCGCGGTCCGCGAGCGCCCCCAGGGCGAGCATCACCGCTGCCAGCAGCAGGCACACCATGGCCGTCACACCGAGCAGCCAGCGGGACAGGTCCAGTGAGCCGAGCTCCACGGCGCCGTGCGCGAGCGCCACCTCTGCCGCGGTCCAGCCGCCCCACAGCAGCAGCACGAAGGCGAGGAAGAACAGGCCCGTGACCAGGATCGCGAGGTGATGGTGGAGCACTCCGCGCCAGTACGCACCGGTCCCCAGCTCGAACCAGCGGTTCTGCAGCCAGCCGCCCACGCCCGTGCGCCGCGACCGGCGCTGGGCGGGCAGGATCACCAGCAGGCCATGGATCGCGACGGCACGACGCCGCTCGATGCGCACCACCAGCTGCATCACCAGCAGCCAGGGCATCAGCAGCAGCAGGCCGCTGCCGAGGGCGGGCAGGGCGCTGAGCCCGGTCACGAGCACGGCCAGGCTGATCCAGAACCAGGTGCCGAACAGCAGCCCTCCCACGGCGACGGACGCGAGCGAGGAGGGCGTCAGTCGGGGGCGCGGTGGCGGCTCGCGCCGCACAGGGGTGTCGTCCATACCTTGACCCTAGGCGGCCGGGCGCGTCCGTCACACCGGGTCCGCCCTCCGTCGCTGTGGGGGAAAACCCCCGGAGGGAGTCGCCCCCGGGGATGCGCGTCGGCTCGCAATGTCCCGAGGGGGCACCGGGATGCGGTTCAATGGGTCCATGAGCAGTGACGCCACTTCTTCCGACGAGACCATCGATCCTGCCTCCGATGCGGGGACCCCGCCGGTCGCCGAGGGCACGAGCGGCCAGGTGGTCGAGAACGTCGACCACAAAGCCGCCGAGATGGACGCCGAGGGCCAGGACCGCGGCACCCTGCACGACGTCGCCAACTCCCTGGGCATCTCGAGCGCGGTCGCTCTGCGCGCCCTGCGCGGCTCCGACGAGATCAAGCCGCAGCTGGCCCGCCGGGTGCGCGAGACGGCCGAGCGGCTCCATTTCCCCCTGGAGGAGCTGAGCGGGGAGACGGAGCACCGCGGTGTCGTCGCCGTGCTCGTGAACACCATGCGCAACACCTGGATCTCGGATCTGGTGCGCGCCATCCGCATCGAGCTGGCCGCCACCGGCCGGACCGCCGTCGTGGTCCCGACCCGGCGCCGCATCCCCGAGTACCCGGTGGCCGCGGACACCGATGCGATCGAAGACCTCGTGCGTCTCGGGGTCGACGGCTTCCTGATGGTCTCCGATCTCGTGGACATGGACCATGTGCTCGAGGCCAGCGGTCAGCGCCCCTTCGTGGGCATCGGCTGCTCCAAGAGCTTCACCGGCCGCTTCGACACCGTCCGCATCGACGACGAAGTGGGTCAGGGCCTCCTGGTCGACCACCTGGTGGGTCTCGGCCATCGCGAGATCGCTCACGTCGGCGGGGTCGGTGCCGCCGTCGCCCGCGAGCGCGCCGAAGCCTTCCGTGCGGCGATGGAGCGCCACGGACTGGGCGAGGAGGCGAGGGTCGAGCCCGGAGACTTCACCGAGCAGGTCGGCCAGACCGCTGGGTCGATGCTCCTGCGCGGCAGTCAGGTGCCCACCGCTGTCACCTGCGCGAACGACGTCACCGCGGTCGGGGTCCTCTCCGCTGCCCGCGATGCCGGGTACTCGATCCCCGAAGAGCTCGCGGTGGCCGGCTACGGCAACACCTCGCTCGCCTCCTCCGGCGTCTCCCAGCTCACCAGCGTCGACCCCAACTCCGACCGCCTCGGCGCACTCGCCGCCCAGTTCCTGGTCGAGCGCGTCTCCGGCCACGAGGGCGTCACTCGCGACGTGGCCGTGGCCCCTTCCATCGTGGCGCGGCGCACCACCTCCGCTGGCCCCCGCCCCGAGACCACCCGACGCAAGCGGATCAGCATCGACTGATTCCCCGCAGCCCGGGCATCCCACCTGCGACCGCTCTCCTCCCTGCGATAGGCTCCGATCATGATCAACACCACGAACGACCCGAGCACGCCGCCCACCCAGCGGTCCATCGGCGAGCTCGTCCAGTCCATCCGCGACGAGATGCTCGGTGTCGTGCACCACGAGATCGACATCGCGAAGAAAGAGGTCACCGCCCTCGCGATCAAGGCCGGCATCATCGCGGCCTGCGCAGCGGTGCTGCTCTTCCTGCTCCTCTCCGCCTGGGTGATGCTGCTGTTCGCCGCAGCCACCGGGCTCGAGGCGCTGGGCCTGCCGTACTGGGGCGCCTTCCTCATCATCGCCGGCGCGTTCATCGTGCTCGGAGCGATCGCGGGCCTCGTCGCCTTCCTCGTCTACCGGAAGCTCAAAGCGCCCGAGACCACCATCGAGACCGCGCAGTCCGCGGTCCAGGCGATCCAGGGCAAGCGCCGCCACAACGCCGTCTCCTATGACGACACCTTCGAGGAGCTCTACGGCAAGCAGGTCAGCGCTCGCACCGAGTGAGCTCGGCGGCGGCCTGGGGCGCGAGCGCGCCGTGCGGTCGCCCGGTCCCACGGGCAGTACCCTGGGGCACGTGACTCTCCACCTGCACGACACCGCCACCCGCACCACCGCACCGCTGACCCCGGTGCGCGAGGGGGCGGTGTCGCTGTACGTGTGCGGCCCGACCACACAGGGCGCCCCGCATCTCGGCCATCTGCGCACCTTCGTCGCCTTCGACGTGCTGGTGCGCTGGCTCGAACGGAGCGGGTTCGAGGTGACCCACGTCCGCAACGTCACGGACATCGAGGACAAGATCCTCGCGAAGTCGGCCGACGCCGGCACCGAATGGTGGGCCTGGTCCCTGCGCTTCGAGCGGGAGTTCCAGGACACCCTGGACGCCATCGGCAACCGCCGCCCCACCTACGAGCCGCGCGCCACCGGGCACGTGCCCGAGATGGTCGAGCTGATGCAGCTGCTGATCGAGCGCGGCCACGCCTACGCCGACGGCGAGGGCTCCGTCTACTTCGACGTCGCCTCCCACCCCACCTACGGCGCGCTGACGCGGCAGTCCCCCGAGGACATGCAGGATGCGGGCGAGGAGATGGAGCCCGGCAAACGGGACCGCCGCGACTTCGCGCTGTGGAAGGCCGCCAAGACCACGGAGCCGGACACGGCCTCCTGGGACACCCCCTTCGGCCGGGGCCGACCCGGCTGGCACCTGGAGTGCTCCGCCATGAGCCGGAAGTACCTGGGCGAGACCTTCGACATCCATGCCGGCGGCCTCGACCTCCGCTTCCCGCACCACGAGAACGAACAGGCGCAGTCCCACGCCGCCGGCTTCGGCTTCGCGCAGCGCTGGATGCACTCCGGCGTGCTCACGGTCGACGGGCTGAAGATGGGCAAGAGCCTGGACAACTTCGTCACCGCCGCCCAGGCGCTGGCCGAGCACCCCACGCCCGCTGTGCGACTCGCGCTCATCAGCGGCCACTACCGCGCCACCGTCGAGTACAACGCCCGGGCGATGGCGGAGGCGGAGACGGTGTGGGAGCGCTTCAGCGCCACCGCCCGCCGTGCCGCGGAGCAGCTCGGCGAGCATCCCCTGGCCGCGCCCGGCGCCGAGCTGGCCGCCGTGGAGCTGCCCGCTGAGTTCATCACGGCGATGGAGGACGACCTCGCGGTGCCGGAGGCGCTGGCCGTGATCCACCGCGAGCAGTCCGCACTGAACTCCCTGCTCGCTACCGGGGGCGCGCAGGCCGAGCGCGCGGCGCGCCTGGGACGGCTGCGAGCCATGCTGGACGTGCTGGGCCTGGACCCTCTGTCCACGCAGTGGGGGAGCGGCGACGCCTCCCTCGGCGCCGAGCATGCCGCGCTGGACTCGCTGATCACCACCCAGCTCGCCGCCCGCGAGGCGGCGCGCGCCGAGAAGGACTGGACTCGCGCAGACGCGCTGCGCGATGCCCTGATCGCTGCGGGGATCCGCATCGAGGACGGGCCCGATGGGGCCCGCTGGTCCCTCGACACCACGAACTGAAGGACTGAGGAGCACTCTGATGGCAGGTAACAGCTCGCGCCGCGGCGCGGTGCGCAAGGGCAAGAAGGGCGCATCCGTCGGTTCCGGCGGTGTGCGCCGACGAGCGCTCGAGGGCAAGGGCCCGACGCCCAAGGCCGAGGACCGGCCCGCCCACAAGGCGTACAAGGGTTCCGGCAGCGGCTCCGGAAGCGGCGGCGCTCGACGTGGCGGCGCCGGGGGCAAGGGCATGCGGAAGCACCCCGGGAGCGATCAGGTCGCCGGCCGCAACGCGGTGCTCGAGGCGCTGCGCGAGGACGTGCCCGCCACCCAGCTGACCGTCATGGTCCGGCTGGACAGCGACGAGCGGGTGGGCGAGATCATGCGTCTGGCCACGGCTCGCGGACTGCCCATCGCCGAGGCACCCCGCACCGACCTGGACCGGATGACCGACCACGCGGTCCATCAGGGCGTCGCCCTGACCATCCCGCCGTACGAGTACGCCGAGATCGAGGAGCTGCTCGATATCGCCGCAGACCGCTTCGAGCCGCCGCTGCTGGTGGCGCTCGACGGGATCACCGATCCCCGCAACCTCGGTGCGATCCTGCGCTCGGCCGACGCCTTCGGCGCGCACGGCGTGATCCTCCCCGAGCGCCGCAGCGTCTCGATGACCGCGAGCGTGTGGAAGGTGGCGGCCGGTGCGGCCGGTCGCGTGCGCGTCGCCCAGGTCACCAACCTCAACCGTGCCCTGACCTCCCTCAAGGAGAAGGGCGTGTTCGTGCTCGGCCTGGACGCCGAGGGGGATGTCACCACGCGCGGGCTCGAGCTGGGCACGCAGCCGGCCGCGCTCGTCGTCGGGGCGGAGGGCAAGGGCCTGTCCCGTCTCGCCCGGGAGATCAGCGACCAGGTGGTGTCGATCCCGATGGCCGGACGCTCGGAGTCCCTGAACGCCTCGGTCGCCGCCGCGATCGCCCTCTACGAGATCTCCGGCGTGCGGGAGCGCAAGGGGCTGGCCTGAGCCGTGTCCCGACCGGGCCCGCCATCGCTCGAACGGGGCGCGTGACGGTCCGGCCCGCGTGAGCCGGCGGGAGAGACCCTGGCCGGAGGGCCCGCGGTCTCTCGCGCCGGTTCAGGCCGGATCCGGCTCCGGTGCCTGGCCGGTCGGTGGCGTCTGCCCCGGCACGTCGACGGCGCGACCGCGCAGGGCGCGCACGGGCATCGTCACGTGCGGCAGGGTCAGCTGGATGATCGGTCCCAGCCCGATCGCGTAGACCACGGTCCCGACCCCGAGCGGACCGCCCAGCGCCCAGCCGCTCAGCAGCACGATCACCTCCAGCACGATCCTCACCGGCCCGACGGGTCGCGACAGCACCCGCGCCAGGCCCGTCATCAGCCCGTCGCGGGGACCGGCGCTGAGCTGCGCCCCGATGTACACGGCACCGCTGACCCCGTTCAGCCCGACCCCGGCGAGCATCATCGCCACGGCGGCAGGGAGTCCGTCGGCCGCAGGCAGCACCAGCATGCCCAGGTCGATGCTCACTCCCACCCAGATCGAGTTCGCGACGGTGCCGATCCCGATGCGCTCGCGCAGCGGGAACCACAGCATCAGCACCGCGAAGCTGACGGCGATGCTGAGCGATCCCACCGTGAGGCCCAGACGGTCGGCGAGGGCCGCGTGCAGGACGTCCCAGGGAGCACCGCCGAGCCCCGATTCGAGCAGCATCGCCAGGGAGACGCCGAACCCCGTCAGCCCCGCCATCATCTGCAGCAGGCGCAGCGGGAGACGATCCACTCCCAGCTGGTCCCGCAGCGAGAGGTTGTCCAGACGTGCGGGCGCTCGTCCCCGGTCGCGTGTCATGAGGTGCGGTCCCCGCTCAGGAATCGAAGATCGGCAGCGCCGAGGTCTCTGTGGTCACCAGCGACTTCTCGTCGGGCCGGTGGATGAGGACGTTGAGGATGAAGTGGCGCACCGTCTCGTCGAGGCTGACGTCCTGGCCGGCCTTCTCGGACAGGAACCACTTGTGCTCGAGGATCTCGTGGAAGAACTCGGGCGGCTGGAGCTTGGAGCGCATCGATCGCGGAACCGCGCGCACCACCGGCTCGTACTGCCGCTGGAGCCACTCGTGGGCCACGAACTCCTCGTCCTCGAGCTGCTGCTCGGTGTCCGCCCGATACTGGTCGAGGTCGTTGAGCAGTCGGCGGGCCTGGTTCTCCTGGGCATCGATGCCGGTCAGGCGCATCAGTCGGCGGGAGTGGTGTCCGGCGTCGACGACCTTGGGCATGATCGAGAGGGTGGTGCCGTCGAGGTCGGTGGTGATCTCGAGCTCGCCCACGTCGAAGCCGAGGGAGTTGAGCCGCTCGATCCTCGCCGAGACCCGCCAGCGCTCATCGGCCGAGAACCGCTCGCGGGAGGTGAGCGCATCCCACAGCTCCTCATAGCGAGAGATCAGGTCGTCCCCGACCTCGACCGGATCGGCCTCCGGATCGAACATGTCACCGGCCTGCAGGTCCATCAGCTCGCCGATGATGTTCGTGCGGGCCAGATCGAGATCGTAGTGGCGCTGCCCAGTGGAGAGCTGCTCATGGAGCGAGCCGGTCTCGACATCGACGAGGTAGGCGGCGAAGGCTCCCGCGTCGCGGCGGAACAGCGTGTTCGAGAGCGAGACGTCGCCCCAGTAGAAGCCGTCCAGGTGCAGCCGCACCAGGAGCACCGCGAGCGCGTCGAGCAGACGGTGCGCCGTGTCCCTGCGGGAGACCTGGCTGAACACGGCCCGGTAGGGGAGGGAGAACTGCAGATGGCGGGTGATGAGCACGGCGTCCAGCGGCTCGCCCGAGGCGGAGGTGCGGCCCGAGACGACGGCGAACGGTTCGACCGCAGGGATCTCCATCCGTCCCAGCACGCGCAGCATCTCGTACTCGCGCTGCGCGAGCTCACGGGAGATCTCCTTGACGGCCAGCACCCGGCCGGAGACGCGCACGAAGCGCACGACATGGCGGGAGATGCCGCGGGGGAGAGCGGCGAGGATCTCGTCGGGCCACTGCTCCAGCGGCTTCTCCCATGGCAGGTCCAGCAGTGCCGGATCGGCGCGGGACGCGGTGATCTCCAGGGGTGCCATGACGACATTGTCTCCTGAGTCGGGTCGCTTCGCCCACTCGGGGCCAGATTTCACGTCATCTCGACGGGAAGGTCACCCCACGGCCCCGAGGAGACGGCGACGGGCGCCCGGCAGAAGCCGGACGCCCGTCGCGCGGTGCTGCAGCGTGGTCAGTCGCCGAGGCGCTGGCCCGTCTTCGTGTCGAAGAGGTGCAGGTGGTTCTGCTTGGGACGGAAGTACACGGTCTCGCCCTTCTGCGGGGGGCGACGGCCGTCGACGCGCGCGATGAACGGCTTGTCCGACTCGTCGGCGCCGGCGCGGCGGCCGTAGATGAAGGCATCAGCGCCGAGCTCCTCGACGACGTCGACCTCGATCGCGATGCCCTGATCGTCGCTGACGATCTCGAGGTCCTCGGGACGCACGCCGACGGTGACCGTGGACTGGTCGGTGTCGGAGAGCGTCGCGCGGTCCACGGGGATCACCGCGTCACCGAAACGGACGCCCTGGTCGGTGAGCTTCTCATCGACGAGGTTCATGGCGGGAGAGCCGATGAAGCCGGCGACGAAGACGTTGTTCGGGTGGTCGTACATGCGGCGAGGGGTGTCCAGCTGCTGCAGGACGCCGAAGTTCAGCACCGCGACCCGGTCGCCCATGGTCATGGCCTCGGTCTGGTCGTGCGTCACGTAGACCGTGGTGACCCCGAGGCGACGCTGCAGCGACGCGATCTGGGTACGGGTGGCGACACGGAGCTTCGCGTCGAGGTTCGACAGCGGCTCATCCATGAGGAAGACCTGCGGGGAGCGGACGATCGCGCGGCCCATGGCCACACGCTGGCGCTGACCGCCGGAGAGCGCCTTCGGCTTGCGGTCGAGGTACTCGGTGAGGTCCAGGATCTCGGCGGCGTCCTCGACGCGCTTGCGGATCTCGGCCTTGGGGTTGCCGGCGATCTTCAGGGCGAAGCCCATGTTGTCGGCGACCGTCATGTGGGGGTACAGCGCGTAGTTCTGGAACACCATGGCGATGTCGCGGTCCTTCGGCGGGACGTCGGTGACGTCACGATCGCCGATGAGGATGCGGCCGGCGTCGATCTCCTCGAGACCGGCGAGCATGCGCAGGGCGGTCGACTTGCCCGAGCCCGAGGGGCCGACCAGTACGAGGAACTCCCCGTCCCCGACCTCGATGTTCAGGTTGTCGACCGCGGGGCGCTCCTGGCCCGCGTAGACGCGCGAGGCGTTGTCGAACGTGACTGTTGCCATGATGGTTCTCCTTCACCGGCAGGTACGTGCCGGACGGTCCGTTGTGAAGTGATACGTGGCCGGGTCGAGGTCATTCTCTGACGAGGTGCACCATCGCACCGGCTCGCAGAAGTGTAGCCCACGTCTCACCGTGATGCGGCACACCCGCTCTCGGGATCTCGCGTGTCGAGACCTGCGCATCGACCGCAGGCACGGGCTGCGGCGAGGAGCGGGCGGCGCCGCGACCGCTGCGGGATACTGGCTCGGTGGACATCACTGAGCTGACCCGGAAGATCCTCGACCGACGTGCGAAGGTG
This sequence comes from Brachybacterium sp., assembly GCF_036379615.1. Classification (GTDB taxonomy): domain Bacteria; phylum Actinomycetota; class Actinomycetes; order Actinomycetales; family Dermabacteraceae; genus Brachybacterium. Next base: position 10,008 of record NZ_DASVGJ010000050.1, on the reverse strand, counting down.
GGCGACCCCCTGCGGATCGTGCAGGCCGGGCACCCCGCCCTGCGCCGCCGCGCGGTCCGTGCCACGGACAGGCTCGAGAGCGGGCTGCTGCTCGAGCTCGCCGAGGCGATGGTCGTCACCATGCGCGCCGCGCCCGGAGTGGGCCTGGCCGCGCCCCAGGTGGGCCTCCCGTTGAGCTTCTACGTGGTCGAGGACCGTTTCGCGAGCGAGCAGGGGGAGGACGAGGACGACGATCTGCTCGAGCGCCGACCGCTCCCGCTGCGGGCGCTGCTGGACCCGGTGCTCGAGCCGCTGGGGAGCGAGCGCGTCTACGCCTTCGAGGGGTGCCTGTCGGTGGACGGCTGGCAGTCGATCGTGCCGCGCTCGCGCACGGTGCGCCTGCGAGCGACCGAGCTCCTCGGGGACGGCAGCATCCAGGAGATCGACGAGGAGCACGTGGGCTGGACCGCGCGCATCCTCCAGCACGAGACCGACCATCTGGCCGGGACGCTCTGCCACGACGTATCCGTGCCGCGCTCCTTCGTCGACGCCGGGTACATGAGCCATTACGCGGACCTGGGGGAGGCCGTGCGCCGCCTCGGGCTGACGGGGGAGATCACCGAGCTCGCCCCTGGAGAGGTGAGGATCGGGGGCTAGCACCGCGCCCCGCCCAGGCCGGGCTCGGCCGGACGCGATAGCTTGACCCTGTTCACGACCCGACAGAACGGAGCAGACGGTGGCACAGACCGATCCTTCCACCCCGCCCACCGCGCCGCGGGAGCTCGCCGAGGACGGCGACTTCACGGAGCAGATCGACGAGCGCTGGATCGAGGTGATCGATGCCGCGCTGAACGTGCAGGCACCGCTGGCCCACCGTTATGTCGAGCGGCTGCGGGCCAAGCACCCCGACGCGACCGACAGGCAGCTGCTCGAGCACGTCACGAAGCGCTTCGTCACTCTGACCACCGCAGCCGGCGCCGGGATCGGCGGAGTCGCCGCGCTGCCCGGGCTCGGCACCGTCGCCGCCCTCGGACTGACCGTCGGCGAGGGAGTCTCCTTCGCGGAGGCCTGCGCCTTCCTCACGCTCGCCGCAGCGGACATCCACGGCGTGGACATGTCCGACCGCAGCACTCGTCGATTGGTGCTGATGGGCGTGCTCAGCGGGGAGCGCGGCACCGAGATCATCGCCAAGGCGATGGGCAAGCAGGGGCTGCAGTGGCACTCGGTCCTGGGCGGAGGCGGGGGCTTCCTGCCGGGCCTGATCTCCAAGCAGGTCTCCCGGTACGTTCGTCGCCGGTTCGTCGCCCGGGCGGGCCGGATGTGGGTCGCCCGCTTGCTGCCCTTCGGGATCGGTGCCGTGATCGGCGGGTTCGGCGCCCGCTCCGTCTCCAAGTCCGTCGTCGAGGCGATGCTGGAGATCTTCTCCCAGGGCATGACCCTGGAGGGCGAGCTCGGCGATCAGCCGGGAACCCTCGGCAGCTGAACGGCCCCTGGCCGGACCGCGCGCCGCACGCGGGTCCGGTCAGCGCATCGCGTCCAGCACAGGTCAGTCAGCACAGGTCAGCCAGCACAGCTCCCTCAGCACAGCAGGAAGGGTCGGCCCCGTGCGGGGTCGACCCTTCCTGCGCTGCGGTGCCGGGCCCGTCCGAGGCGGGCCCGCTCGCTCAGATCTCCTGCGTGAACTCGTTGGCGTGCTCGGTGCCGACCGCACGCTGGTAGGAACGACGGATCTCCGCCTCCGCGTCGCTGCGGCCCTCCCAGTGCGCGCCCTCGACGCTCTTGCCCGGCTCGAGGTCCTTGTAGACCTCGAAGAAGTGCTGGATCTCCAGGCGATGGAACTCGCTGACGTCGGTCAGCTCCTGACGGCGCACCTGGCGCTGGTCACCGACCGGCACCGCGATGATCTTGTCGTCGCCGCCGGCCTCGTCGCGCATCCGGAACATGCCCAGTGCACGGCAGCGGATCAGGCAGCCCGGGAAGGTCGGCTCCTCGAGCAGCACCAGGCAGTCCAGCGGGTCGTCGTCCTCGCCGAGGGTCCCCTCGATGAAGCCGTAGTCATCCGGATACCGGGTGGCGGTGAACAGCATCCGGTCCAGACGGATGCGCCCGTTGTGGTGGTCCACCTCATACTTGTTCCGATTTCCCCGAGGGATCTCGATGGTCACGTCGAATTCCACGACAGCGGCTCCATTGCTCCGGCCCCGTAGGCCACTGGTCAAGACCGTGACACCATATCGTGGGGACCATGGGGGCGAGCACACTCGAGAGAATCTGGCGCACCACCGCGATCATCATGTGCGCGGCGGTGCCGGCGAGCTTCTATCTGCTCGGCGACCTCACCGATGCCTTCCCCGGATTCCTCACCGTCCGCACCGAGGAGTCCGATCCTGCCGCTGGACCTCGCGCGATCGCGGAGGACTGGGAGCGCGTCTCCGCGCCGGACCTGATCCCGGCCAGCTCCTCGGTCGGCGCCGACGTGGATCCCGATGACCTCGAGCGACGGATGGCCGCGAAGGCCGATCTGCCCGTGGTCTCCGGCGGACTCGCCGTCAGCGTGGTCGATGCCGAGACCGGGGAGACCCTCGCCGACCATGACGGAGACACCGCACTGGTGCCCGCGTCCACCCTGAAGCTGCTCACCGCGGCGGCGGTGCTGCGCCGGATCGACGCGGACGAGGTCCTCACCACGCGGGCCGCTGTCCAGGACGGTGTGGTCACACTCATCGGCGGCGGTGACATGACTCTCACCGAGGACGAGCTGGGTGTGCTGGCGACTCGGGCGGCCGAGCTCGCCGAGGACCAGGGCACGAGAGAGGTCTCCGTCGCGCTGGACGACAGCTATCTCGTCGGGGGCGCCAACGAGGCCTGGGGCGACAACGGCCGCTCGGGCGGCTGGGTGACGCCGACCGCCTCGATCGCCCTCGACGAGGGATGGCTGGACGGCGAGCAGTACGGGCCGAAGTCCGCCACCCCCGCCCACGACGCCGCCGAGCGGTTCGCCGCGCTGCTGGCCGAGGCCGGGCTCACCGTCGAGGACGGGATCTCCGAGGACACCGCACCGCGGGGCGCGCCGACGGCGGAGATCACCTCGGAACCGCTGGAGGAGCTGGTGCGCCACACCCTGCTGATCTCCGACAACACCACGGCGGAACTGCTCGCACATCTGGTGGCCCGGGAGCGTGGCGAGGACACCACGCCCGCCGGTGCCGCCGCGGCGGTGGAGGCGGAGATCCGGGACCTCGCCGAGGAGCTCGGGGTGTCCGCACAGACCGTGGCCTCTCTCGAGATCCACGACGGCTCCGGACTGTCCCGGCAGAACCGGGTCCCACCCGCCCTGCTCTCGGCCGTGCTCGCCGAGGTCGCCTCCGGGGACGTCCCGGTGCTCGAGCAGATCCTGTTCGACGTGCCCGTGGCGGGACTCTCCGGCACCCTGGCCGATCGCTTCGACGACGAGGACACGCAGGACGCGAGCGGGCTGGTCCGGGGCAAGACCGGATACCTGGGCGGTGTCGCGACCCTCGCGGGGGTGGCTGTCCTGCCCGATGGCCGCACTGTCGGCTACTCGATCGCGGTGCACGGCTTCGACGGATCCGACGCCCCGGCCGCACGCGCCGCGGTCGATGCGGTCGCCGCCGAGATGGTGCAGGTCGACTGATGGCCGGCCCGCCCCCCGTCGTCGCCCGTGCCCGCACCGCAGTCCGTGCCGCGCTCGCCGCCCGGCTCGAGCTGCTGGCCGACGAGACGGCCGTGGGCACGCTGTCCCCTCGGCTCCTGGTCGGTCTCAGCGGGGGAGCGGACTCCCTCGCCCTGCTCGCCACCACGGTGTGGGTCGGGTCGCGGATGGGTCTGGAGACCGAGGCGGCGATCGTCGACCACGGTCTGCAGGAGGGATCTGCGCAGGTCGCGGAGCGGGCTGCGGTCCAGGCGCAGCACCTGGGGGCCGAGACCCACGTGCTGCGCGTCCGGGTGGATCGCGAGGCCGCCGGCGGGCTGGAGAACGCCGCCCGCAGCGCGCGCCACGAGGTGCTCGAGACGCTGCGCGAGGAGCGGGGTGCCCTTGCTCTGCTCATGGCGCACACGCTCGACGACCAGGCCGAGCAGGTGCTGATGGGGCTGGCCCGAGGTGGCGGGCCCCGTGCCCTGGCCGGGATCCCTCGCGCCCGCGGTGCGCTGCTGCGGCCCTTCCTGGGCAGCGGGCGGGACGAGGCCACCGCGCTGCGCCGGGGTGACACCGAGGAGATCTGCCGCCTGCACGACCTCGAGTGGTGGGAGGATCCGATGAACACCGACGAGACCCTGCTGCGCTCCCGCGTGCGCCATCGCGCCCTGCCCCTGCTGCGCGAGATCCTCGGCGAGCACCTCGACGTGAACCTCGCCCGCACCGCGGACCTGGTGCGCCCGGACGCCGATCACCTGGACGCCGAGGCGACGGCGCTGCTGGACTCCCTGCGCCGGGACGGCGGCGAGCTGCGGGAGGATCGGGACCTGCTGCTGCTCGACGTGCACGCCCTGGCGGCCGCTCCGGCCCCTCTGCGCACCCGAGTCCTGCGCGACGCCTCACGTTCCGCTGACCGCGTAGAACCCCAGGACGCCGGCTCCGGGTCCACGAAGTCCCTGCTCCGACGCCAGGTGCTGGCGATCGACGCGCTGGTGGTCTCATGGCACGGTCAGGCAGCGGTGCCCGTTCCGGGTAGGATCGAAGTCGCTCGCCGCGACGGCCTGTTGGTGTGGCGCCGCCTCGATTCGTGACCCGCGGCTCGCCCACCCCACCACGTTCCATGGAGGAGATCCGCGTGCCCCAGACGCACCCCCATCCCGATGTCGACCGCGTGCTGCTCGACGCACAGCAGATCCGTGATCGTCTCGCCGAGCTCGGTCAGCAGATCGCCGAGGACTACGCGGAGGAACCGCCCGTCCTGGTCGGCGTCCTGCGCGGTGCGGTGATGGTGATGGCCGATCTCGCCCGTCAGATCGATCTGAAGGTCGAGATGGACTGGATGGCCGTCTCCTCGTACGGCTCGGGCACCAAGTCCTCCGGCGTGGTGCGGATCCTCAAGGACCTCTCCGGGGACATCACCGGACGCAATGTGCTGATCGTCGAGGACATCATTGACTCCGGTCTCACGCTGAAGTGGCTGCTGTCCAACCTCCGCTCGCGGGGCCCCAAGAGCGTCGAGATCGCCACCCTGCTGCGCAAGCCCGAGGCGGCACGGGTCGAGATCGACGTGAAGTACGTCGGCTTCGACATTCCCAACGAGTTCGTCATCGGCTACGGCCTGGACTACGCCGAGAACTATCGCAACCTCCCCTACGTGGGCGTCCTCGCACGCTCGGTCTACGAGGACTGATCCCGTGGCAGATTCCGCCAAGACCCCGAAGGGCTCCGGCAGCAAGAAGCGTCGCCCGTTCGGCATCGCCCTGTGGATCATCGTGGCCCTGCTGCTGGGGATGGCGCTGTTCTCCCTGCTCGGGCGCGACGGCTACCAGCAGATCGACACCCAGCAGGGCCTCGAGCTGCTCGCGGGCGACACCGTCGAGCAGGCCAAGATCACCGGCGGCAACCAGCAGCGGGTCGACCTCGTCCTCACCGAGGACTTCGTCGACGGTGAGGAGAACAAGGGCACCGAGGTGCGCTTCTCCTACGTCGACGCCCGCGGCGAGGCGATCGTCCAGGCCGTCGAGGAGGCGGCCCCCGCCAAGGGGTACACCGACGAGATCGCCACCAGCTCCTGGTGGTCCACCCTGCTGCTGTCCTTCCTGCCCCTGCTGATCTTCATCGGCCTGTTCTGGTTCCTCATCATGAACGCCCAGGGCGGCGGCAAGGCCATGCAGTTCGGCAAGTCCAAGGCCAAGCTGTTCAATAAGGAGGCCCCGAAGGTCACCTTCGCGGACGTCGCCGGCGCCGAGGAGGCCGTCGAGGAGCTCGACGAGATCAAGCAGTTCCTCGTCGATCCGGGCCGTTACCAGGCCGTCGGCGCGAAGATCCCCAAGGGCGTGCTGCTGTACGGCCCGCCCGGCACCGGAAAGACCCTGCTGGCCAAGGCCGTCGCCGGTGAGGCGAACGTGCCGTTCTACTCGATCTCCGGCTCGGACTTCGTGGAGATGTTCGTGGGCGTCGGCGCGAGCCGAGTGCGCGACCTGTTCAACACGGCGAAGGAGAACGCCCCGGCGATCATCTTCATCGACGAGATCGACGCCGTCGGTCGCCATCGCGGCGCCGGCATGGGCGGCGGCCACGACGAGCGCGAGCAGACCCTGAACCAGATGCTGGTGGAGATGGACGGGTTCGACGAGAACCAGAACGTCATCCTCATCGCCGCCACCAACCGCGTGGACATCCTGGACCCGGCACTGCTGCGCCCGGGCCGCTTCGACCGCCAGATCGGTGTCGAGGCTCCCGACATGAAGGGCCGCCTGCACATCCTCGGCGTGCACGCCAAGGGCAAGCCGCTCGCGCACGACGTCGACCTCGAGCACGTCGCCAAGCGCACCATCGGCATGTCCGGTGCGGACCTCGCGAACGTGCTCAACGAGGCGGCGCTGCTGACCGCCCGTTCCGGCAACCAGATCATCGACAACCGCGCCCTGGACGAGGCCATCGACCGCGTCTCCATGGGCCCGCAGCGGTACTCGAAGGTGATGACCGAGCGGGAACGGCAGATGACCGCGTACCACGAGGGCGGCCACGCCCTGGTGGCGGCGGCCATGAACAACTCCGCCCCGGTCACCAAGGTGACGATCCTGCCGCGCGGCCGCGCCGGTGGGTACACGATGGTCGTCCCCACCCAGGACCGCAACTACCAGTCCCGCAACGAGCTGCTGGACCGCCTCGCCTATGCGATGGGCGGCTACGCCGTGGAGGAGAGCATCTTCCACGACGTCACCACCGGCCCCAGCTCCGACCTGCAGAACGCGACCAAGATCGCACGCACCATGGTGATGCAGCTGGGCATGAGCGGCACCGTCGGCCAGGTGGCGCTCGAGGGGGACCAGGAGGTGTTCGTCGGGATGCAGCAGGGGCAGGGCCCCCGCTTCAGCGCCGAGACCGCGAGCCTCATCGACCAGCAGGTCCGTGAGCTGCTGGACACCGCACTGGACGAGGCCTGGGCCGTGATCGTCGAGAACCGCCACGTGCTGGATCGACTGGTCGAGGAGCTCCTGGAGAAGGAGACCCTCACGGAGCACGAGCTCGCCGAGATCTTCCGGGACGTGAAGAAGCAGCCGCCGCGAGAGGTGTGGGTCTCCAGCGCGGAGCGGCCCGCTCTTGCCGCACCGTCGGTCGGGCGCAGCACCACCGCGACGGGGACCGAGTCCCACGACGCGGGAGAGCCGCTGCAGCCGAACCCGCCGGAGCTGCCTCATCCGGGCGGCGACGGGCCCCAGATCCCCGGCGCCCCCCAGGGCGGGGAGCAGGGGCCGGGCGGCGGCGGATTCGGCGGCGGCTACGGCTATGACACCTCGTCTGATCGCGACGGCGGCGCCGGGACGGACCGCTGAGATGGCGGTGGACACGCCCCGCGTCGAAGCGGCCGTGCGAGAGATCCTCGCCGCGATCGGCGAGGACCCGGACCGCAACGGGCTGGAGGAGACTCCTGCCCGGGTGGCCCGCATGTACGCAGAGGTCTTCGAGGGCCTGGACCAGGACGCCCGCGAACCGCTGTCGACCACCTTCGACATCGAGCACCAGGAGCTGGTGCTCGTGCGGGACATCGCCTTCTACTCGATGTGCGAGCATCATCTGCTGCCCTTTCACGGCACCGCCCATGTCGGGTACATCCCCGGGGGCGGGTCCGTCACGGGACTGAGCAAGCTCGCGCGCCTGGTGAACGTGTACGCCAAGCGGCCCCAGGTGCAGGAGCGGCTCACCTTCCAGATCGCCGACGCCCTGATGGACGAGCTCGGCGCCGACGGCGCGATCGTCGTCATCGAGGCCGAGCACATGTGCATGTCGATGCGCGGGGTGCGAGCTGCCGGTGCCCGCACCGTCACCAGCGCAGTGCGGGGCATGCTGCGGGACAGCGCCAGCACCCGCGGCGAGGCCATGGCCCTGATCAACAGGGCGTGAGCGCATGACCACCACGTCGCGGCGCCCCTGCGGTCTTCCCGAGGGCCTGGACGGGGACGACACCCTGGTGATGGGGGTCCTCAACGTCACCCCGGACTCCTTCTCCGACGGCGGCCTCCATGACGACGCACCGACGGCCATCGCGCACGGCCACCACCTGGTGGCGCAGGGGGCCGCGATCGTCGACGTGGGCGGTGAGTCGACCAGGCCCGGAGCGCCCCGCGTGGACGAGGACGAGGAGCTGCACCGGGTGCTGCCCGTCGTCGCCGCCCTGGCCGCCGAGGGCATCGTGGTCAGCGTCGACACCATGCGCGCCTCCGTCGCGGCAGCGAGCATCGAGGCCGGCGCCCTGATCGTCAACGACGTCTCCGCCGGACGCGCGGACGTCGACATGGGTCCCGAGATGGCCCGGCTGCGCACCCGCCTGGGCACCCCGCCGGTGTTCATCGCGATGCACTGGCGGGGACACAGCGATGTGATGAACGAGCTCGCGGTCTACGAGGACGCCGCCCGCGACAGCGCGGGGGAGCTCGCTCAGCGCCTCGACGCCCTGCGCGAGGCCGGAGTGGAGGACCGCTTCCTGGTCGCCGACCCCGGCCTGGGCTTCTCCAAGACCGGGGAGCAGAACTGGGAGGTGCTGGCCGATTGGGAGGCGATCGCCTCCCACGAGCTGCCGATCCTCATCGGTGCCTCCCGCAAGCGCTTCGTGAGTGCGCTCGGCGTGGACCGGGATCTGGCCACGGCCGCGATCAGCGCTTACAGCGCCGAGCACGGTGCCTGGGCGGTGCGGGTGCATGAGGTCGCCTCCTCCCTCGCCGCCGTGCGTGTGGGAGACAGGCTGCGCCGGGGCAGGCGACGATGAGCGCCGACCACGGGACCGCTGACCACGGGACCCCGCTCCCGCCCTTCGGCGCCGGTCATCCGGCGCTGACTGCCGATGCCCTCGACCGCATCGAGGTGACCGGGATCCGCGCCTGGGGCCATCACGGCGTGCTCGCGCAGGAGACGGATCTCGGCCAGCAGTTCGTCGCGGACATCACCCTGCACCTGTCCACGGCGCCCGCCGGGACGACGGATGCCCTCTCCCGCACGGTGAACTATGCCGAGGCCGCCCACGCGGTCCACGAGGAGCTCGGTGGCGGGCCGTACGCCCTGGTCGAGACCCTGGCCGAAAGGATCGCGCAGCGGATCCTCACCGACACCGGCCACCCGCTGGTGCGCCGCGTCGGAGTCCGGGTCCACAAGCCCGCAGCCCCGGTCGGTCTGCCCGTCGGCGACGTCACCGTGAGCATCGAGCGGGACGCTCCGCCCGTCGCGGCCGTGCTCGCCCTCGGCACGAACCTCGGCGATCGTGAACAGCACCTGCGGGGAGCTCTCTCGCTGCTGGACGCGACCCCGGGCATCGCGGTGGAGTGGACCGGCCCGGTGATGGAGACGGCTCCCGTGGGCGGCCCGACGGACCAGGGATCCTTCCTGAACTCTGCGATCGGTCTCCGCACGACGCTGGGTCCCTTCGCTCTGCTCGAGGCGGCCCACCGCGCCGAGCGGGACGCCCGCCGCGAGCGCCTGGTGCGCTGGGGACCCCGCACCCTGGACGTGGACGTCATCACGTACGGGAACTGGAGCAGCCAGGACGAGACCCTCACCGTGCCGCATCCGCGGGCCGGGCAGCGTGCCTTCGTGCTCGCCCCCTGGCATGCGGCGCGCCCGCAGGCCGAGCTGCCCGGCAGCGGTCCGATCGCACAGCTGCTGGCGGTCGCCGAGGACCGTGAGGGGCTGCGGGCCGGACCGCAGATCGACGGATACGGGATCTCGTGAAGCCGCTGAACGTACCGATCCTGCTGCTGATCCTCGTGGTCGGTGCGGGGTTCGGAGCGCAGATGCTCGAGATGCTCGCCACCCGTGGCCACTCCCTCCCGATCGCGGGCTGGCTCACCACAGTGGTGCTGCTGGTGCTGAGCGGG
>NZ_DASVGJ010000049.1:0-30710 GCF_036379615.1 Brachybacterium sp. | reverse complement strand
CCACGCAAAAAAGCCTGAGCCGCGACATCCTCTCTCAAGGATGTCGCGGCTCAGGACATGGGTGGAGCTAGGGGGATTCGAACCCCCGACCTTCTCATTGCGAACGAGACGCGCTACCAACTGCGCCATAGCCCCGAAGTCGCTGAGCGACCTCGACAGATTAGCATCGCCGCGCTGGTGCTGTCGCCTCGGGGACGGGGCCTTGACGAAGGTCACAGCGCCGGCTGACCCGCGAAGGCACCACGGTCAGCGGCGAGTTCAGCACCGGGGTCAGCGCAGCCTTCAGCTCCGTGGTGGCCGCCGAGCGCCGTGTGGGTTCAGCGCGTCGCGGCGCGCAGCGCCTGGAGCTCGTCCTGCAGGGCGTCCAGCACCGGGAGCCGCTCCTGGCCGGTGCAGGCCACGTAGGCCGGCTGCAGGTGGTCGGGGCGCTGCACTCCTTCTGCGCCGGGCCAGGTGCGTACGGAGCCGCCTGCTCGGCGCACGATGTGGAAGCCCGCGGCGACGTCCCAGGAGTTGATCTGGGTCAGCGCCGTCGCATCGGCCCAGCCGGCCGCGACGTAGGCGAGCTCGATCGCGGCGGAGCCGAGGTGGCGCACCGCGGAGACGGAGTCCTCCAGGGCACGCAGGCCGGTGCCCGCGAACTCCGGGAACTGCGCGCCCGTGCGCTGGCCGGGGAAGCCGGAGAGCACCAGGGCATCCGCGGAGTCGCGGGTGGGACGCGGGCGCAGCGGGCGGCCGTTCAGGGTCGCATCGCCGTCGGCTGCGGCGAAGACCTGGCCGAGCACCGGGGCGTCGATCACCCCGGCGACCAGCTCGTCGTCCACCGCGACCCCGATCGAGATGCAGAACAGCGGCAGCCCGGCAGCGAAGTTGCTGGTGCCGTCGATCGGGTCGACGTAGAAGCTCACCACCGGCTCTGCCCCCTCGTTCCCGTCGGCCGGCTGTTCGGCGGGGCGCTCACCGCCCTCCTCACCGACGATGCGGGCGGTGGGCAGCAGTCGGCGCAGCTCGGAGACGATGATCTCCTCGCTCGCCCGGTCGTGCTCGGTGACGATGTCGTGGCTGGAGGTCTTGTACTCGCGCGCCAGGCCGTCGCGGTCCAGGCCGCGCAGGTAGTCGGCGGCGGCGGAGGCCGCGGCGAGCGCGATGTCCAGCAGGTGCGAGGGCGACGGGACGGCGGCGGGCGAGGGACGGGGCGCGTTGGTGTTCATCGCCGCCAGGCTAGCCCGCACCGCACGGGCCCGGGCGGACGGACGGTGTGCGGACAGTCGCCGCCCGGAGATCACCGGATCATCCCTCCGACGCACCCGCCCTTCACCCCGCCATGCCGAGTGCTGCCCGCTCACCCCAGCAGATGCCGCAGGTACGGGCTCATGAACAGCTCGTCGGGGTCGGCGGCCTGAGGCGGTAGGCGGGCACGCACTGCAGCGTGACCTCGAGGACCACTCCGATCGTGCCGAGCCCCAGGCGGGCGGCCTCGAAGAGGTCGGGGTCCTGGGTGGGTGAGGGGTCCAGCACGGACCCGCCCACCAGGCCCTGGTAGCCATCGAGGCTGAGCGTGATGCCGTCGGTCACTGCGAGGGCGGAGAAGGAGTGACCGCCGCCGAGCACCCTCAGGGAGCAGCCGCGGGCTCGGGCCGCCTGCGCCGCCGGGACCACGCCGTCCTGCGAGGTGGCGGCAGCACCTGCCGCGGAGTCCAGCGTACGGCTCCGCTCCAGGTGCGCAGCGGGGTGGTGCTCGTCCTCATCGGCCGCTCCTTCGAAGCTCGGTGGCAGGCGGTGTTCGGGGAGAGCAGGGTTCCGTGGCGGGCAGGGTTCAGAGGAAGGCTGCACCCTCGCCGCGATAGGTAGGCAGGGATCCTGTGCTCTCCTCGCCCTGCACGAGGACATAGGCACCGAAGTGCTCGGCGGGCTCTCCCGCCCTGGCGGGGCGCAGCCAGACGGTGTCCCCGAGGCGGAGATCGTCGTCCGCGGGACCGAGGACGTGGGTCTGGACCTCTCCCGCCGCCTCCTGCGGGGCGAAGGCGAGCCCGGGTGGGTGCGCGATGGTGGGCAGACGGTCCGCCGCCGGTGCCCCGCTGGCGATCCAGCCGCCGCCGAGCAGGGTCGCGACCCCGGGAGCCGGCCTGCGCACCACGCTCACGCCGAGGTGGAGGGCGGGGAGAGGGGTGAAGTCCCGGGAGTGGTCGAACAGCCCGGGACCGATCAGCCCGGATTCGGCGGCGATCTCCGTGACGGCCTCTTCTGCGGCGGTGGACTCGATCGAACCGGTCCCGCCGACGTTGACGAACTCGAGCGCGATCCGGGTCCGACGCCCTCCGGTGCGGAGGTCAGCGGTGGCGTCCAGGATCAGGTGCAGCTGCGCGGTCTCGTCGACCATGAGCGTGATGGCGTCCAGGGCGTCCGCGTCGGCCATGAGGCGGCGCGGCGGGCGAGGTCCGCGGCATTGGCGTCGAAGGCGTCGAGATCGAGCACCGCGACCGGACGCTCGCGATACCCCTCGCGCTCGACCAGCTCTGCGAGGTCGGCGACCGCTCGAGCAGCACCCATGGAAGGGTCCGTGCTCAGGCCCGGCGGCGGGCGAGGATCTGATCGAGGTGCAGATCCTGCGCGGGCGCGAAGTCCTCGTCGATCGCCTCGAGCTCCTCGACGCGCTCGCCCTCCAGCGGCATCGAGTCCGCCAGCATGCTCTTGCGATGGGCCGCGTGGCGGCTGGCGAGGTCGTCGACCTCGCCACGCAGGGCGTAGGTGGGGCGGGGCACCGGGCGCGGCATCCACTCTCCGGCGCGGGAGACCTGCTCCGCCGCACGCTGGGTGGTCGTCTCGAGATCTTCCGGCTGTGCGCTCTGGACCGGGGCTGCGGAAGCGCGCTCCCCCGCCGTCACGGCCCCCGCCGTCACCGACGGGCGCTCGGCCGTGACTGCGCGACGACGCGCGGTCTCGGCCTCGGCGCGCTCCTGACGGGCGCGGCCGGCGGCACGGGTGCGGCGCGCCCGACGCTCGAGCTCGGCGCGGCGCAGGCCCACGAGGAACACGCCGACACCGACGACGGCGAGCACCGGTGCCCACCACCGGACGATCTCGACGGCGGCGAGGGCGACGAGCAGCCCGGTGACCGCCAGCAGAGCGCCCAGCACCACCCCGAGCAGACGGCGCGAGCGGACGCGCTCCTGGACGAGGTCGATCCGGGTGCCGGGATCGGCGTCGAAGCGCGGACGGCGCGTGGGATCGGCGGGGCGCAGGAGCAGTCGGTCCTGGGACATGGGCGGGTTCCCCTCGGTGGAGGTGCGGCGAGCGTGGACGGCTGCGGAGAGGTCCCGCGCCTGGGACGACAACTCGGCCTGGTCCGCCGCACGGGCACGACCCATCACTTCACGACGGCTCGCGGTGCGCGGCAGGGCATAGGCCAGCCACAGCAGCAGCAGGATGCCGAAGAGGACGGCTCCGAGGTTGATCGACTCCACACCGACACCTTAATGACACCGCTGTGATTCCCCTGGTCACGTTGTGGGCGTGTCGGGAGGAAACTCGCGCTGGAGTCGCCGCAGCATGCCCGAGCGAAGGCTCCCGGCGGCGGCCTCCTCCGCGGTGAGGGCGAAGACGAGATGGTCCCGCCAGTCCCCGTCGACGTGGATCGCAGAGCGGCGCATCCCTTCTGGGCGCAGGTGCAGCTTCTCGACCACCCGCAGACTCGCCGCATTCTCCGGGCGCACGGTGACCTCGATGCGGTGCAGGCCGAGCTCGGTGAAGAGGTGATCGATCAGCATCGCCGCAGCGCGGGGCACCACCCCGTTCCCGGCCTCGTCGCGTCCGATCCAGTACCCGAGGGCCGCCGAGCGCAGCGCGCCGTACTGGATGGGGCCGGCCGTGATCTGACCGGCCAGACGCCCGCGGACCGAGATCACCAAGGGCAGCGACGTCCCGAGCCGTGCCTGCTCGTTGCTCCAGCGTCGCAGGGTGCGGAAGTCCGGAGCCCGCCGCCCGTGCTCGGGATCGGTCGCATCCCAGGGGCGCAGCCACTCGGCGTTGCGCTCGCGCAGCCGTTCGAACGCCGCGCGATCGCGACGGCGCAGGGGCCGCAGAGTCAGCTCCCCGTCGTGCAGGGCCAGCGGCCACACATGAACCATCGCGTCATCGTAGACGGACCTGGGCCGGTTCCGTCCTCGCCGGCCCCGGGAGCCCGAGCACTGTGGGACTCTGGGGCCATGGACTCCGAGACGATGGCGTCACGCAAGCAGGAGCTGCGACAGCAGCTGCGGGCACGGCGGGCACGGGCCTACAGCGGGACCGAGGGCGCCGCGCGGCGGGCCGCTGAGGCCCAGCGGCTCCTGGTGCATGCAGAGCCCCTGCTCACCGAGGTGGAGGGGATGCTGCGTTCCGCGGCTGCGGCCCACGCCCCGGCTCCGCTGGTCGCCGCGTATCACCCGACGGCCTCCGAGGCGGATGTGCTCCCACTGGCACAGCGGCTCGCCCGCGCCGGCGCCCGCGTCGTGTTCCCGGCCGCCGCCGGGGTGGAGCTCGACTGGGTCCTCTGGGACGGCGACTCCGAGTTCCAGGACTCCCCCGGTCGCGGCTTCGGCAGGGAACCGGTGGGAGAGCGGCTCGGTTCGCGCGCCCTTGAACAGTCGGTGCTGGTGCTCGCCCCTGCCGTCGCGGTGGACCGCTCGTGCACCCGGATCGGACACGGGGCCGGATACTACGACCGCGCTCTCGGCACCGTGCCGGGCAGTGCCCGGGTCGTCGCCGTGATCCACCCGGACGAGCTGCTCCCGGCAGACTCGCTGCCCCGCGATGCGCACGACGTCCCGATCCCGGCCGTGCTCACGGCCGACGGGCTCGTCTCGCTGGTCACGTCCACCGCGTCCTGAGCGCTCATCGGTCGTACAATCAGCTCGGTCGCGCCCGCGCGGCCGAGCACATCGACCATCCCGGAGGATCCCGCGTGCCCACGTACGTCTACGCCTGCAAGAACTGCGGTCATCGTTTCGAGCAGTACCAGAGCTTCACCGAGGACTCCCTCCTCGCCTGCCCCGAGTGCGCTCAGGACACGCTGCGCAAGGTCTTCGACTCGGTGGGGATCGTCTTCAAGGGATCGGGCTTCTACTCCACCGATTCCGCGACCTCGGGCGCTTCGACCTCCTCGTCGGCCTCCTCTGCCTCGTCCGCGGAGAACAGCGGCGGCTCCTCCGAGTCGTCGACGTCGTCGGCCTCCTCCTCGAGCGAGTCCGGCGCCTCCAGCGCCCAGCCTGCCGCCGCGGCCTCCTGACCGACGGCCGATTGACCGACTGACCGGCTGACCGGCTGACCGACGGCCGACCGTTCCTCCCCAGCCCTCGGTCATCCACCGTCCATGCTGGTCGAGCCCTCAGGGCCTGCCGCAGGCCTAGCGTCGGAGCATGCTCTCCCGACTGCGTGCTCACGTTCCTCTCTGGCGCCGAGCGCTGCGTCGCCGGCGGCGCCTGCTCACCGCCCTGGTGGTCGCGATGCTCCTCGCCGCGCTGCTGCCCACGGTGCTCCCGCCCTCGGCCCGCGGTGTCGAGGTGGTGGTCTCGGCGATGCCGCTCGACGCCGGCACCGTGCTGGCCTCTGACCACCTGCGCACGGTGCGCGTCGCTCCTGAGCTGGTGCCCGAGGGGACCCCGCATCAGGCGGACCAGGTCCTGGGCCGCACCCTGAGACACCCGTTGCCGGCCGGCTCCCCTCTGTGGGGTGCCCTGCTCGAGGATCCCGGCGGCCCGTCGATCCCCGACGGCTCCGTGCTGATGATCGTTCCCGTGCCCGACGTGCTGTCTCCGCATCTTCGGCCCGGAACCCGGATCGAGCTGCTCTCGACGGATCCCACCCGCTTTGCAGGGTCGGGCGTTCCGGCGGAGGTGGTCGAGGTCATCGCGCCGGGATCGTCCTCTGTCGAGCTCGGCGGGGGCGAGGGGACGCCTCAGGCAGTGGTCACAGTCCGCCGAGATCGATCCGGAGAAGTCGCTCACGCTCTGGGGGTCGGCGGGGTGGTCGTGTCCGTGATCGGTTAGAGTCCCGATCGGACCGCGAAAGCGGGCCTCCTCACATCCCCGACCCCGTAAGGAAGACCCCATGAAGGGTTTCAAAGACTTCGTCATGCAGGGCAACGTCATCGATCTTGCGGTCGGTGTCGTCATCGGTGGTGCGTTCACCGCACTGATCGGCGCCTTCGTGGACAACCTGATCCAGCCGGTCATCAACGTGTTCGGCGGCGGCAATGTCAACGGCCTCGCCTTCAAGATCACCAATGACGCGACCCTCGTCGACATCGGCGCGATCCTCTCCGCGGTCATCGCGTTCCTGATCACTGCGGCGGTCGTCTACTTCGTCTTCGTGCTGCCGATCTCCCACGCGCGCAAGCTCGACCGCAAGCGTCGTGGCCTGCCCGAGGAGGAGGAGACCGCGGTCTCCGAGGACATCGTCCTGCTCACCGAGATCCGTGACGCGCTCACTGCGCACCGCGGCGGCACCACCCAGCCCGGCGGGACCACCCCGCAGGTCTGAGCATCATGGACGGTGCTGCGGCACCCTCATCCCCCGGCGCGGGCCTGGGCCGAGAGGCTCCGGCCCGCGCCGTTCGCGCATGCCCGGGCGAGGGGAAGGCGACCGAAGAGGTGACCGTGGAGTCCACCGAGAGATCCACCGAAATGTCCACCACCACGGAGGTCGTCCCTGTGAACGCCGCAGAGGTCGCTGCCGACCGCACGAGCATCGACGCGGTGATCACCTGGTTCACCAAGGCCGGGCGGGATCTGCCGTGGAGGCACGCTGACGTCTCCCCTTGGGCGATCCTGGTCTCCGAGGTGATGCTCCAGCAGACCCCGGTGGTGCGAGTGCTGCCCCGCTGGCAGGAGTGGATGCAGCGCTGGCCCACCCCGGCAGGTCTGGCCGACGCCCCGACGGCGGAGGTGCTGCGCTGCTGGGACAGGCTGGGCTACCCGCGGCGAGCTCTGCGCCTGCAGGAGTGCGCCCGGGCCATCGTGCGCGAGCATGGCGGGCAGGTGCCCCGCGGTGAGGAGTCCCTTCGCGCGCTGCCCGGCATCGGCGAGTACACAGCCGCCGCCGTCACCGCCTTCGCCCACCAGGGCCGTGCAGTGGTGGTCGACACCAACATCCGTCGAGTGCTGGCCCGCAGCCTGCTCGGTCGCGAGCTGCCGGACCGCTCCTACAGCGCTGCGGAGCGCGCGCTCGCCACTCGCAGCTTGCCCGCCGAGCGCACGCGCTCGGTGCAATGGAACCAGGCGGTGATGGAGCTGGGAGCACTGGTCTGCACCGCTCGGACTCCGCGCTGCGAGCAGTGCCCGCTGGCCGCGGAAGGCTGCGCATGGTTCGCCGCCGGCCGCCCGGCAGCGGCTGAAGGCACTCGTCGCCGCCAGCCGTTCGAGGGCACGGACCGACAGATGCGCGGGATGATCATGGCGCTGCTGCGGCGCGACGGCGCGGCCTCCGAGGAGTCGCTGCTCTCCCTCGACGTCGACGATCCGCGCCGGGTGGAACGCTGCCTGCGGACGCTGATCGTCGACGGCCTCGCGGTCCGGGACGGGTCGCAGCTGCGACTGCCCTGAGGGGCGCCGGAACAGGCGCTGAAGGTCGCCGAGGCAGCCACGCGGGCCCCGCAGGATCGGCTGCACGGGGACTGGCTCGGCGCTGCGGAACGTGGCTCAGCTCTGCGCGGCGAGAGACTTGATCATGCGTGTGTTGCCGAGGGTGTTGGGCTTGACCCGGGCCAGGTCCAGGAACTCGGCGATCCCCTCGTCCGGGGAGCGCAGCAGCTGGCTGTAGATGTCGGGGTCCACGGTCTCGCTCATGACCTCGAAGCCGTGCCGGCTGAAGAACTCGACCTCGAAGGTCAGACAGAAGACCCGCTGCAGGCCGAGCTGTTCGGCACGGTCGAGCAGGGCGTCCAGCAGCTGGTGGCCGAGACCGGTACCGCGCTGCTCCTCCCCCACCGCGAGGGTGCGCACCTCGGCGAGGTCCTCCCACATCACGTGGAGGGCACCGCAGCCGACGACCTCGCCGTCCCCGTCGACTGCCACCAGGAACTCCTGGACGGCTTCGTAGTAGGACACCAGGTCCTTGCCGAGCAGGATCCCCGTATGGGTCATCGGCTCGACGAGTCGGTTGATACCGCGCACGTCGGCGGGGAGCGCGGGACGGAGGGTGATGCTCATGCGGGGCTGTTCTCTCCCTGAGACGGGGTGCCCGGGGGCTCCGCCCCGGCGGCAACGGGCTCCTCCGCGGTGCCAGGCACCTTCTCGGAGACCGGCTCCTCCGAGGGGGCCAGGTTGTCCGACGAGGCCGACTCGTCCTCGGAGGCCGACCGGCCGGCATCGTCGGGCTCATCATCGAGGACGGCGTCCTGCGCCTGTCCTCGACGGGCAGCCCGCCTGTCGAGTGCCCGGTGGATGGCAGCGATGATCCTCTCCACCAGGAGGGCCATCACCACGGCGGCGATCAGCGCGACGGTGATCGCGAGCAGATGATGATCGGCGAACCACGCACCGGCGATCGCGCCGATCGCGCACGAGTACACGGCCCAGACGAAGGTCGACAGCAGCGAGCGGGGCCAGAAGTGCCGGTGCGGATAGTGCACCGCTCCCGCGACCAGGTTCACCGCGGTGCGACCGAAGGGGATGTAGCGCGCGGTCATCAGGAAGACCAGTGCGCGCTTCTCGAGCCCGCGCTCCGCGGTCTCGACCGCCTTGCGCCCCTTCCCCTCGCGCAGGAAACGGAACCGCTGCCAGCCCACCTTGCTGCCGATGAGGTAGCCGAGGTTGTCGCCGGTCCAGGCACCCATCCAGGCGGCCAGGCCGATCAGGATCAGCGAGGGCTTCCCCGAGGAGGACCACAGGGATGACAGGCTCACGATCGTCGACTCGCTGGGGACCGTCGGGAAGAAGCCGTCGAGCGCCGCGAAGAGGTACACGACGAGGTGGACCCACCAGGCGTCGGCGACGCCGAGGATCCACTCCTCCGCCTGTCCGGTCAGAGACAGCAGCCAGTCGATGGTGTCGCGCATGCTTCCTCTCCGCCGAGGTCCTCGGGGCGTCGTCGGGGCGTGTCAGAATCCTCGACGCGGGTGCACGGTCCCGGTCGGTCCGGGCCCGGTCCTGCTCATCTCCCGGCGGGGCACCGGGGTGGAACGGCGGTGCCGCCCCCCCCCGCGGGCAGGGCCGGCACCGGCGGTCAGGAGGCGCTGGCCTCTGCGCTGTCCGTGTCCGGGGCGCCGGCGCCGTCGGCATGAGTGACGTCCTCGGCCCGGGCCTGGGTCATCGACTCGACATCGACGACTTCGGAGATCTCCTCAAGCGCACCGCTCTCGCCGCGACGTGCGAAGGTCAGCTCACCGAGCAGGCCCTCCCCCTCGGCGTCGACGACGATCTCGTCGCCGACCTGGATCTGCCCGAACAGGATCCGCTCGGAGAGCGTGTCCTCGATGTCGCGCTGGATCGTGCGACGCAGCGGCCGGGCGCCGAGCACAGGATCGTAGCCCTTCTCTGCCAGGAGGCCCTTCGCGCCTGAAGTGAGGGAGAGGGACATGTCCTTGTCCCGCAGGCGGACCTCGAGCTTCGCGATCTCGAGATCCACGATCTCGACGATCTCCCGCATGGACAGCTGCGGGAACACCACCACGTCATCGACGCGGTTGAGGAACTCGGGCTTGAAGTGCTGCTTGAGCTCCTCATGGACCTTCGACTTCATCCGCTCGTAGTCGGTGGAGAGGTCACCGCCCGCGCTGAAGCCCAGCGAGACGCCCTTGGCGATGTCCCGGGTGCCGAGGTTGGTCGTCATGATGATGATGGTGTTCTTGAAGTCGACCACCCGGCCCTGGGAGTCGGTGAGGCGACCGTCCTCGAGGATCTGCAGCAGCGAGTTGAAGATGTCGACATGGGCCTTCTCCACCTCGTCGAAGAGCACCACGGAGAAGGGCTTGCGGCGCACCTTCTCGGTGAGCTGGCCACCCTCGTCGTAGCCGACGTAGCCGGGGGGCGAGCCGAACAGCCGCGAGGCCGTGTGCTTCTCCCCGAACTCGGACATGTCCAGCTGGATGAGCGCTTCCTCGTCACCGAACAGGAATTCGGCCAGCGCCTTGGCCAGCTCGGTCTTGCCGACGCCCGTGGGGCCGGCGAAGATGAACGAGCCGCCGGGACGCTTGGGGTCCTTCAGACCGGCACGGGTGCGGCGGATCGCACGGGAGATGGCCTTGATCGCCTCGTTCTGCCCGATGACCCGCTTGTGCAGCTCCTCCTCCATGTGGAGCAGCCGCGAGGACTCCTCCTCGGTAAGCTTCACGATCGGGATGCCGGTGGAGGCGGCGAGCACCTCGGCGATGACCTCTTCGCTGACCGTGGTCACGGCATCGGACTCGCCGTGGCGCCAGGCCTGCTCCTTGTCCTCGCGCTCGGACTTGAGCTTCTGCTCCTCGTCGCGGAGGCTCGCGGCGAGCTCGAAGTCCTGCCCGTCGATCGCCTCCTCCTTCTGCTTGCGCGTCGCCTCGATGCGGGTGTCGAACTCCTTGAGCTCGGGCGGCGCCGTGAGGCGGCGGATGCGCAGGCGAGCGCCGGCCTCGTCGATCAGGTCGATCGCCTTGTCCGGGAGGAAGCGGTCGTTGACGTACCGGTCCGCGAGATTCGCGGCGGCGACCAGCGCCGCATCGGTGATCGTCACCTTGTGGTGCGCCTCGTAGCGGTCGCGCAGCCCCTTGAGGATCTCCACGGTGTGGGCCACGGAGGGCTGGTCGACCTGGATCGGCTGGAAGCGGCGCTCGAGAGCGGCGTCCTTCTCGATGTGCTTGCGGTACTCCTCGAGGGTGGTCGCCCCGATGGTCTGCAGCTCACCTCGGGCCAGCATCGGCTTGAGGATGCTGGCGGCGTCGATCGCGCCCTCGGCGGCGCCCGCACCGACGAGCGTATGGATCTCGTCGATGAACAGGATGATGTCGCCGCGGGTGCGGATCTCCTTGAGCACCTTCTTCAGGCGCTCCTCGAAGTCGCCGCGGTAGCGGGAGCCCGCGACCAGGGATCCGAGGTCCAGCGTGTACAGCTGCTTGTCCTTGAGCGTCTCCGGGACGTCGCCGGCCACGATCGACTGCGCGAGGCCTTCGACCACGGCGCTCTTGCCGACGCCCGGCTCGCCGATCAGCACGGGATTGTTCTTGGTGCGGCGCGAGAGAACCTGCATCACGCGCTCGGCCTCCATCTCGCGCCCGATGACCGGGTCGAGCTTGCCCTCGCGGGCGGCCTGGGTGAGGTTGCGACCGAACTGGTCCAGCACCAGCGAGCCCGCAGGCTGACCCTCGGCGGGGCCGCCGGCGTTGGCCGGCTCCTTGCCCTGATAGCCGGAGAGGCGCTCGATGACCTCCTGGCGCACGGCCGAGGGCTCGGCCTTCAGGCGGGAGAGCACCTTGACCGCGGTGCCCTCGCCCTCGCGCAGCAGGCCCAGCAGGATGTGCTCGGTGCCGATGTAGTTGTGACCCAGCTGCAGCGCCTCGCGGAGGCTCAGCTCGAGCACCTTCTTCGCACGGGGCGTGAAGGGGATGTGGCCCGAGGGGGTCTGGTTGCCCTCGCCGATGATGTCGCGGACCTGCTCGCGCACGGCGTCGAGGGTCACGCCGAGGGCCTCGAGGGCCTTGGCGCCGACGCCCTCGTTCTCGTGGATCAGGCCGAGCAGGATGTGCTCGGTGCCGATGTAGTTGTGGTTCAGCAGGCGTGCCTCGTCCTGCGCCAGGACGACGACGCGGCGGGCGCGATCGGTGAAGCGTTCGAACATGAGTCCTCCCCCGTCAGGTGGTGGTGATGGATCGAGAGTACGCGGACCCGGGGAGGATTCCACGCCTGTTCGCCGCAGGCGTGACGGCTGCTCGTCGAGGGCATGTCGGCATGCGCCTCCCGGGCATCCCCGAGGTGCGCCGCGCGCTGGACCACGAGGCCTGGCACGCTCGACCTACCCCGCGGTCGACGAGCGGCCCGATCCCGAGCACTCCAGTAGCATGACGCGCATCACACCTTCGTGCGCAAGGAGCCACCTATGGGCGCCATCGTCGGCGGCATCATCCTCTTCGTCCTCGGAGCGATCGTCCGCTTCGCCCTCGAGGTCGACCTGCCCGGCGTGGATGGAGGCATGCTCGGCACCATCCTGATGGTCGCCGGCGCCGTCCTGTTCCTCGTCGGCCTGCTCCTCGCGCTGCGCTCGCGCAGGACCGTGGTGAACACGCAGAGCGCTCCGGGCCGCACGGTCTCCGAACGACGGGATCCGCCGGTCGACCCCTGAGCCTGCCCGTCCCCTCGAGCATGCCTCTCGCCGGGGACCGCCGGCAGGGGGAGCTCTGCGCACGAGGTGCCCGGCGCCCGAACAGTGGGCCGCCCAGGCACCCTCAGCCGCCTTCGAGTGCGCCCCTCGCCGGCGGCTCGACGATGTGCGCACGGCGCCCGTCGGGATGTCTTCACCACGGTCCCTCCCCGTCCGCCCGAACACCGAGCCCGCACGAGCCCGCCCTCGCCGCGAGCCCACCTCCCGGCGAGCCCGCCCACGACGCATGCGCTGCCACGCGCGAGGTCGGGCACCTCTCGAACCAACCGGCAAGTCCTAGGATGTCTAGTTGTTCGCAGACGTGTGATCAGTCGTGAACCGTGCGCCACCTGTACCGCCATGACCCCGTCACGGCCATCCGGTTGACATACCTGGGATCTTTCCTCAGTATGAGCATGTTCACCTCGACGACGAGGAACCCGGAAGGAATCGAATGGCGACCATCGCGCCCGTGGGACCATCGACAGCCCCCGCTGCCGAGAACCGACCCTCGCGCAGGATCAGGGAACCGCGCTCGGACCGCGTCCTCAACGTCGTGCTGCTGGTCGTGCTCAGCCTGTTCACGCTGACGATCATCTATCCGTTCGTCTACATCGTCAGCGCCTCGCTCTCCTCGCCGCAGGCGGTGTCCTCGGGAGAGATGTGGCTGTGGCCGATCGACTTCAGCCTCGACGCCTACCGTGCGGTGCTCGACTACCCGACGATCCCCCGCGGATTCCTCAACTCGCTGCTGTACTCCGGCGCGTCCATGCTGCTGGGCACCGCGATCACCATCGCCGGCGGCTACGCGCTCTCCCGCCGCGACCTGGTGGGGCGGAACATCATCACCTTCGCCTTCATCCTCACCATGATGTTCTCCGGCGGGATGATCCCGACCTACCTGGTCGTGAACTCGCTGGGCCTGCTGAACACGATCTGGGCGATGATCATCCCCACGGCGGTGAGCGTCTGGCAGCTGATCGTGACGCGCACCTTCTTCCAGACCACGATCCCCCACGAGCTGCTGGAGTGCTCCCGGATCGACGGCGCGAGCGACCTGCGGTTCTTCCTGCAGATCGCGATCCCGCTGTCGAAGCCGATCATCGCGGTGAACCTGCTGCTGTACGGCGTGGCGACCTGGAACTCGTACTTCAACGCGCTGATCTACCTCACCGACGAGGACCTCTACCCCCTGCAGCTCGTCATGCGGAACATCCTGCTGGAGAACTCCTTCGACCCCTCGAAGATGGCCAACGCCGATCCCGAGCGGATCCTGGCCATGCAGCAGCTCGCCGACAAGCTCAAGTACGCCCTGATCATCATCGCCTCGATCCCCCCGCTCATCGCCTACCCGTTCGTGCAGAAGCACTTCGTCAAGGGCATGATGATCGGTTCCCTGAAAGGTTGAGCGCACATGAGCTCGCAGCAGACCGACTTCGTCGACCAGCTCCGCGTCGATGACACCAAGCGCTCCCAGAAGACCTTCGCCCTCGACGGACAGCGCCGTGTCCCGCTGCGCACCCGGATCAAGAACTCCTGGCAGCTGTACCTGCTGGTGGCGCCCGCGATCATCTGGGTCGTGATCTTCGCGTACTGGCCCATGTACGGGATCCAGATCGCCTTCCGCAACTACACGCCCGTCGGCGGCATCACGGGCTCGGAGTGGGTGGGGTTGGACCACTTCACCCGGTTCGTCACGAGCCACAACTTCGGACTCCTGCTGAAGAACACCCTCGTGCTCGCCCTGTACGAGCTGATCGCCGGCTTCCCCATCCCGATCATCCTGGCCCTCGCGCTGAACGGCGTGCGCCAGAAGTACTTCAGCCGGGTCGTCCAGCTCATCACCTACGCCCCGAACTTCATCTCGGTCGTGGTCGTGGTCGGCATCCTGGTGATGCTCCTGGATCCGCAGACGGGGATCGTGCAGCACATGCTGAGCCTGCTGGGCATCCAGTCACCGGCGTTCCTCACGGATCCCGCCTGGTTCCGGCACACCTATGTCTGGTCCGGCATCTGGCAGACGGCCGGGTTCAGCGCGATCATCTACCTCGCCGCTCTCAGCTCGGTGCCGCCGGAGCTGCACGAGGCCGCAAAGGTCGACGGCGCATCGCATCTGCGCCGCATGTGGCACATCGACGTGCCTGCCATCCTGCCGATCGCCGTGGTGCTCATGATCCTCAGCGTCGGCTCGATCATGAGCGTGGGCTTCGAGAAAGTCCTGCTGATGCAGAACCCGCTGAACCTCACGGTCTCCCAGGTCATCGACACCTATGTGTACGAGGTCGGGCTGAAGAGCCCGATCCCCCAGTACAGCTACGCGACCGCCATCGGCCTGTTCCGCAGCGTGATCGGGCTGATCCTGCTCATCGCCGTGAACGCCTTCGCCCGCCGGACCGCCAAGGCCGGACTCTTCTGAGCTCACCCGGCGGGGCGGTTCGGCGGCCCCGCCCTCCCTGCGCCACGTCGTGCGGTGTCGTGGCGCCCTCGAACCGACCCCTTCGTCACCTCCGCCACGCCACATCCACAAGGAGCCCGCTATGAACCACACCCCCCGCAGCTCGGTCAGCCGCCGAGCCTTCCTCGGGCGAGCAGGCGCGGGCGTCGCCGCCGCTGCCATCGCCCCGACCGCGCTCAGCGCCTGTGGCGACGCGTCCGGTGGCGGCGCCGACGAGGAGGTCGTCGGCGGAGCGGACTACGAGCAGGGCAGCGCCGAGCTCACGGTGCAGCTCGGCGAAGAGGTCGGGGGCATCAACTACCCGCCCGAGTACAAGGGCCCGAAGGCGCGCAAGCTCGAACCATTCGGCGACGGCACGACCGAGTTCACGATGCTCGGACGCACCATCCCGGATCTCGACTACTCCTCGAACTATTACGCCCAGCACCTCGAGGAGACGACCGGCGTGAAGGTCGCCTACCAGCCGGTCCCGCTCGGCGAGGACGGCACCACCAAGGTCAACGCCATGCTCTCCGGCGGCGACCTCCCCCACGCGCTGATGACCGGCATGAGCCTGTTCTCCGTCTCGCAGGTCTCGGTCTACGGCCAACAGGGCCTGTTCATCCCGCTGGACAAGCTCATCGACGAGAACGCGCCGCACATCCGCGAGATGTTCGACCTCTTCCCCGAGATGCGCTCCCAGTTCACCGCGCCCGACGGCCGGATGTACGCCGTGCCGTCGATGAACGACTGCTACCACTGCAAGTCCTCGAATGTGCGCACCTGGTACAACACCCGCTGGGCCGAGGCGGTGGGCGCCTCGGCCCCGCAGTCGCTCACGGAGTACGAGGCCCTCATGGAGGAGTGGAAGTCCTCCGATCAGGTCCCCTCCGGCGCCGCGCTGACCGTCACCGACTCGTCCACGATGATGAACCTGTTCAACTTCTTCCTGGGTTCGTTCACCGAGGTGAGCTCGACCAACATGCTCCTGCGCGACGGGAAGCTCAGCTGGGTCCCCTCGGAGGACGCCTACCGCGAGGGGATGATCTGGATCCAGGAGCAGTTCACCAAGGGCCACTTCGCCCCCGGGATCCTCTCGCTCACCCCGGAGCAGTACCAGAAGCTCGGCGACTCGCCGGACGGCCCCCAGTTCGGTGTGATCAGCGGTGCATCGCAGGGCTCCTTCACCGCCGCAGCGGACATGACCGATCCCGAGTCGGTCGCCCGGATCATGCAGCCGCTGGCCCCGCTCGAGGGACCCGGCGGGGTCCGGACCTGCGACTGGGACTGGTACCAGATCGGGTCCCCGAACTTCGTCATCACCAGCTCCTGCCCCGACCCCGTGCAGATGATCCGCTGGGCCGACTACCAGTTCGAGCTCGGGCTGACGACCTCGATGGGCCGCGGCGAGCAGGGCAAGGGCTGGGACTACGCCGACAAGGGCCTGGTCGGCATCGACGGCGAGCAGGCCGTCTACGAGGTGCTGCCCGGCGGCGGCGAGCTGAAGGACCAGGGCTGGTGGGAGTGGGGCCCCTTCTTCAAGTCGATGTCCCAGCGCCACAGCGAGGCGGTGGAGGAGGGCTCCGGCTCGATCGAGCCCTCGCTGTACGAGGCCGGCAAGGCCTACGAGCCCTACCGGATCGACAAGGAGCTCAAGGTCCCCACCCTCGCCTTCGACATGGAGCAGTCCGCCCAGGTCGGCGAGGTCGAGGCGAATCTGACCCAGCAGCTCACGCAGAGCTTCGCGTCCATCGCCACGGGCAAGGCGGACCTGACCAAGGACGCGGACTGGACGGCGCACGTGGAGGCGTTCACCTCGATCGGGGTCGACAACCTGCTCTCCATCTACCAGGAGGCGTACGACGCCCAGCACTGAGTGCAGCGAGAGGCGGGGCGGACCATTCGGCGTTCCGCCCCGCCTGCATGTCCGGGTCGACGTCCAGACCGCGCACCGACGAGAGATCGGGCCTCTCCGGGTCCGGCGCGAGGCGCACGCGGCATGGCGAGCCGCTGCCCAGGGATGATCCCGACCGAGCCCCGGGGACGTTCCGGACTCATCGGGCCTCTCGAGGGATCCTCGCACCCGTCGCTGAGGGCCGACGCATGTGACCCGGGATACTCTTGGATGCATGAGTCGACGTCCTGGACCGAGCGGCCCCTCCGAGGTGCCCGCATGGGTCACCC
Source organism: Brachybacterium sp. (assembly GCF_036379615.1). Lineage (GTDB taxonomy): Bacteria > Actinomycetota > Actinomycetes > Actinomycetales > Dermabacteraceae > Brachybacterium. The sequence continues at coordinate 13,789 of NZ_DASVGJ010000049.1, read as the reverse complement.
GCGGGAACGAGGCGATCGAGCGCGTCCTGCTCCTGATCTGGATCTCGATCCTCTGGGCGCTGCTGAGCCTGCTCGGCCTGATCGTGGTCGGCGTCGCGCCGGCGAGCGTCGCCGGCGCCGATGCGCTGATCGCCTCCCGCCACGGCGCGACGGTGAAGGTGCTGCCGACCATGTGGCGCAGCTACCGCGAGCACCTCGTCACCGCGAACCTGCGGATGCTCCCGCTGATGGTGGTCCAGGCCGGTTCCGCAGCGATGCTCTGGATCGTGATCAGCGGCGGCGCTCCCGGAGCGGTGGGCGCCTATGTGCTGGGCGGGGCGGCGGTGGCGAGCCTGTCGTGGTCGACCGCGAGCCTCGCGGCGATTGTGGCGGTGCCCCGCATCCGTCGGCAGGACCTCCTGGTGACCTGGCGGCTGGCACTCCTGGTGCCCGGCACGATCCCGCTGCGGTTCCTCGCCCTGACCCTCGGTCTCGGTGCATGGATCGCGGTGTGCACCCTGCTGTGGCCCGTGGCACTGCTGCTGGGCGCCGGCACCGCGATCGACCTCGCCACGAGCCTGCTGGGGCGTCGGATCGAGCTGATCCTGGAGGATCTCGAACGCTCGGCCGCGGCCTCCCGGTCCTCGCGCGGCGGCCCGTCCGGACCGTCCGCCGCCCGCGCCGCCCACCCGGCGGTGACCTCGTCGGACCCCCGCGCCGACCTCACGGCCTGACGGGATACGCTGGGACGCACGACCGCTCGGCGGCGCGCGAAGGATCGACCGTCCGACGCCGGGCGGGACCTGTGCACAGTGGAACGGAGAGACATGCCAGACCTGGACGTGACCCGCGCGGACGCGGTGCTGATCGGTGGGGGCATCGCCAGTGCGACGCTCGCCGCGATGCTCACCGAGCTCGAGCCGAGCTGGAACATCGTGGTCCTCGAGCGACTGCACTCCTTGGGCGCCGAGTCCAGTGATGCCTGGAACAACGCCGGCACCGGCCACAGCGCCCTGTGCGAGCTGAACTACACCCCGCAGGACGTCGACGGCTCCGTCAGCCCTGCGAAGGCGATCTCGATCAACGAGCAGTTCCAGGTCTCGCGGCAGTTCTGGTCGCACCTGGTGGAGAACGATCGCATCGGGGACCCCGGCGAGTTCATCCACACGGTGCCGCACATGAGCTTCGTCCACGGGATGGAGAGCGTGGACTACCTGCGTCGGCGTCATGAGGCGCTCACCGCGAACCCGCTGTTCGACCGCATGGAGTTCACGACCGAGCATGCGCAGCTGGCCGACTGGGCCCCGCTGGTGGCCGAGGGCCGGCCCGTCACCGAGACGATCGCGGCCACCCGCTCGCCCGATGGCACCGACGTCGACTTCGGCGCGCTGACCCGACAGATGCTCGAGCACTCCTCGCGCGTCGGCACCACCGTCTCCACGGGGTCGGAGGTGGTGGACCTGCGCCGGATGGGCACCGACTGGGGCGTGATGGTGCGCTCCACGCTGGACGACTCGCTCCGAGTGGTCCGAGCGCCGTTCGTCTTCGTCGGCGCCGGCGGCTACTCGCTGCCGCTGCTGCAGAAGTCCGGGATCGACGAGATCCGCGGCTTCGGCGGCTTCCCCATCTCCGGGCAGTGGCTGCGCTGCACCGACCCCGAGATCATCGCCCGCCACGACGCGAAGGTGTACGGGAAGGCCGCCGTCGGGGCACCGCCGATGAGCGTCCCGCACCTGGACACCCGCTTCGTGGCCGGGAAGCGATCGCTCATGTTCGGCCCGTACGCGGGCTGGTCGCCGAAGTTCCTGAAGTCCGGTCGGTACACGGACCTGTTCGAGTCGATGAAGCCCTCGAACATCACCCAGATGATCGCGGTCGCCCCGCCCAACCTCGACCTGATGGTGTACCTCGGCTCGCAGCTCGCGGCCACGCACCACCAGCGCTTCGAGGCGCTGCTGGAGTACATGCCCTCGGCCCGCGAGGCCGACTGGGAGGAGATCACCGCCGGCCAGCGGGTCCAGGTCATCGCCCCGGACAAGTCCAAGCACGGGGTGCTGCAGTTCGGCACCCAGCTGATCACCGCCGCGGACGGCTCGATCGGCGGCATGCTCGGAGCCTCCCCCGGTGCCTCCACCGCCACCAGCATCATGCTGGGCATGCTGGAGAAGATGTTCCCCCAGCGCATCGAGGCCTGGCGCCCCGCGCTGACCCAGATGGTCCCCAGCTGGGGTCGTTCGCTCTCGGACGATGCCGACGAGGCCCACCACACCCTGGACCGCACGGCCGAGGCACTCGGGCTCACCCACTCCTGAGCGCTTCCCGCGGGGCAGCGGCGCCTCCGATGCCGACGCGCCTCCGGGGGCCGGCGCTCCCCGCCCGACCGCAGAGCTCGACGAGGAAGAAGGACAGCGGATGCGCATCTCCCTGATGACCACCTGCCTGGTGGACGTGATGGCTCCCGATGTGGCCCGCGCGACGGTCACTCTGCTGGAGCGATTGGGCCACGAGGTGGTGTACGACAAGCGCCAGACCTGCTGCGGTCAGATGCACACCAACTCGGGCTACTTCACCGAGGCCGCACCGGTGGTGCGCTCCTTCGTGGACACCTTCGAGCCGTCGCTGGACAGCATCGACGCGATCGTCATGCCCTCGGGCTCCTGCACCGGATGCGTCCGGGACCAGCACGTGGCCGTCGCCCGGCACGAGGGTGACAGCGAGCTCGAGGAGCGCGCAGCGGCCGTCGCGTCCAAGACCTACGAACTCTCGGAGCTCCTGGTGGACGTGCTCAAGGTGACCGACGTCGGCGCGTACTTCCCGCACTCGGTGACCTACCACCCCACCTGCCACTCGATGCGCTTCCTCAAGGTGGGCGCGCGTCCCCTGAAGCTCCTGCGCGCGGTCGAGGGCATCGAGGTGAGGAACCTTCCCGAGTCCGACACCTGCTGCGGTTTCGGCGGCACCTTCTCCGTGAAGAACGACGCCACCAGCGATGCGATGGTCACCGACAAGGCGGCGAACGTGGTGGCGAGCGGCGCGGACTTCGTCGTCGCGGGCGATGCGTCGTGCCTGATGAACATCGGCGGCAAGCTGCGCCGCACCGGTGCCGCTCCGCGCTCGATCCACCTGGCACAGATCCTCGCCTCGACCACGGAGGATCCCTTCGTCCCGGCGGAGACGATCCTGGGAAGGGAATCGCGATGAGCTCCGGCGTCGGTCGACGAACTGCGAGGCACGAGCGGGAGGAGATGACGCGATGAGCACCGGCGTCGGTCGACGAACTGCGAGGAACGAGCGGGAGGAGATGACGCGATGAGCACCGTCCACCTCGGTATTCCCTCCGTCCGCCCTCAGCACGCCTCACCGGGCTCGCACCTGCGCGGCGAGCAGGGCTTCCCTGCTGCGGCCCGTGACGAGCTCGGGAACGAGACCCTGCGCGGGAACCTCCGCCACGCCACCTCGACCATCCAGTCCAAGCGCAGCGCAGTCGTCCGCGAGGTGCGGGACTGGCAGAAGCTGCGCAATGCCGGAAGCGCTCTGAAGTGGCAGGTCACCGATCATCTTCCAGAGCTGCTCGAACAGCTCGAGGCCTCGGTGACCGCGGCCGGTGGGGTGGTGCACTGGGCTCGCGATGCCGAGGAGGCCGGGGAGATCGTCACCCGGCTGACCCTCGAGCGCGGCGCCCGCGAGGTCCTGAAGGTCAAGTCGATGGCCACCCAGGAGATCGGTCTGAACGAGGTGCTCGAGCACGCGGGGATCCGTGCGATCGAATCCGATCTCGCCGAGCTCATCGTCCAGCTGGCCGATGACACCCCCTCCCACATCCTGGTGCCGGCGATCCACCGCAATCGTGCGGAGATCCGGGAGATCTTCCTGGCCGCGATGCCGGATCTGGACCCGTCGATCACCGACGAGCCGAGCGAGCTCGCCGAGGCGGCCCGACGCTTCCTGCGCGAGAAGTTCCTGGACATGCCGGGTTCGGTGGCGATCTCCGGGGCCAACTTCGCCGTGGCGGACACCGGCACGCTGGTGGTGGTCGAGTCCGAGGGCAACGGACGCATGTGCCTGACGCTGCCGAGGACCCTCATCTCGGTGGTCGGCATCGAGAAGATCGTGCCGAGCTTCCAGGACCTCGAGGTGTTCCTGCAGCTGCTGCCGCGCTCCTCCACCGGTGAGCGGATGAACCCGTACACGACCCTGTTCACCGGGGTCCATGACGGGGACGGTCCCGAGGATTTCCACCTCGTGCTGCTCGACAACGGTCGCTCGGCGGTGCTCGAGGACCCGGAGGGTCGCAGCGCCCTGCACTGCATCCGCTGCTCCGCCTGCCTGAACGTCTGCCCGGTCTACACGCGCACCGGCGGTCACGCCTACGGCTCGACCTATCCCGGCCCGATCGGCGCGATCCTCTCGCCGCAGATGACCGGGATGACCGGCACGGACGATCCGAACTCGACGCTCCCCTACGCCTCGAGCCTGTGCGGTGCCTGCTACGACGTGTGCCCCGTGAAGATCGACATCCCGGAGATCCTGGTGCATCTGCGCACCAAGGACGTGGACCGCCGACGGGAGGAGCACGGCGAGTTCCGCAGCACCTGGGACGTGGCCCTCAAGGGTGCGAGCAGGCTCATGTCCTCCCCCCGCGCGTACGACATCGCCGTGAGGGCGGCCGGTCCAGTCAGCTCGATGCTGCCCGGCAAGAACATCGGGAAGCTGCCGGGGATGCTGCCCCTGATGCCGGGGTGGACCGATCACCGAGATCTGCCCAAGCCCGGCCCGTCGTTCCGCACCTGGTGGGATCAGCGGGAGAAGGACCGTGCCGAGCAGGGACCGGTCACCGATGCGGAGGCCTCCGCTGCCGCGTCCGTCCCCGCTTCGGGCACGGAGGACGACACCGGTGCCGAGGGTGCCGGGAACGAGGAGCGCTCATGAACGAGTGGACGGACACCCGCCCCACCCGCACTCCCGGCATGAGCGCGAAGGACGAGATCCTCGCACGGGTGCGCTCGGCCCTCGCGGTCCCCCGTCGCGATGCGGTCACCGATGCCGCGGACGTGCCCCGGGACTATCAGCGGGCCGACGACAAGCAGGAGCTGCGCACCGCCCCTGAGAAGGTGCGCGGCGTGCTGGTCCAGCGTCTGGAGGACTACACGGCGACCGTCCATCGCACCACGGCCGCCGCCGCACCGGCGGTGATCGGCGACGTGCTGGGCGATGCCCGCACCGTCGTGGTCCCCTCCGGGCTGCCCTCGTCGTGGCTCGGCGACGTGGCCGCCACCCTCGTGGTCGATGACGGCACCGCCTCGGCGCGCGAGCTCGATGGGATCGACGCCGTCCTCACCGGCTGCCATACGGCGATCGCGCTGACCGGCACCCTGGTGCTCCGCGGTGACGACATCGGTGGTCGCCGAGCGATCAGCCTCGTCCCCGATCACCATGTGGTGGTCGTCGACTCCTCCCAGGTGGTGCTCGGTGTCCCCAAGGCGATCGAGCGCATGGCGGAGGATCCCACCGCCGCCTGGACCATGATCTCCGGTCCCAGCGCGACCAGCGACATCGAGCTCGACCGGGTCGAGGGGGTCCACGGGCCCCGTCGGCTCGACGTGGTGCTCATCGAGCCGGAGCCTGAGCCCGCACCGGAGGAGCCGGCCGCCGCACCGAGGACGACACCTCGGCCCACCCGAACACCGGCGGGCACCCGCACCCCGGACCGCACCTCTGACCGCACCCAGGAGAAGAGCGCATGAACAACGCCACCCAGACCGCCGGGATCGACCTGCCCCCCGACTCCGCGGCTCGCGACCGTGGGGAGCTGTTCACCCTCGAGGCCGGTCCGTACCGGGCGCAGGTCTCCTCCGTCGGCGCGACTCTCGAGGCGCTCACCCTCAACGGCCGGGACCTGCTGGTGCGCAGTCCCGAGACGGGGCCGATGCTGTTCTTCCGCGGTGCGATCGTGGCGCCCTGGCCCAATCGCCTCGGCGACGGCACCTACACCTGGGATGGCCGGGAGATCCGCACCGCGCTGAGCGAACCCGAGCGCGGCAACGCCCTCCACGGCCTGGTCTCGTTCCAGTCCTTCACCCCGGCGACCCTCTCCGAGGACGAGCTGGTGCTGCGGAGCGAGCTCTTCCCGTCGACCGGCTACCCCTTCCACCTGCTGCTCACGGTGCATTACGCACTGGACCCGCAGGAGGGGCTGACCACCACCGTGACCGCCCGCAACCTCGGTGCGCAGGACGCCCCGTACGGGGTGTGCCCGCACCCCTACCTGGTCGCCGGGCCGGAGCCGCTGGATGAGTGGTCGCTTCAGGTCCGCGCCGGAACCGTGCTCACGGTGACCGAGGACCGGCTCCTGCCCACGGGCACCGCGCCGGTGGAGCCCGGGAGCGAGTTCGATTTCGGGACGGCGAGGATCCTCGGCCCCCTGTTCATCGATCACGCCTTCACCGATCTGGGCCGCGATGAGCAGGGCCGCCTCCTGGTCACCGTCACCGCGCCGGGTGGCACCGGGGTCGAGCTGAGCGCCGGGCCGGAGTGCCCCTGGCTGCAGATCCACACGGGTGATCGCCCGGAGCCGGAGCACGATCGTCGCGGGCTCGCCGTGGAACCGATGACCTGCCCGCCAGATGCGTTCCGCAGCGGAACAGACGTGGTGCGACTGGTCCCCGGCACGGAGCACGCGGCGTCATGGACCGTGCGCGGCTGGTGAGCACGCGCAGCTCATGTGCACGCGCGGCTGGTGAGCGCCGGACGTCCCGTCGCCGTCGACCGGCCTGAGCACGGACCGGGCCCGTCACCTCGTGGTGACGGGCCCGGTCATCGGCGCCTGCGCTCCCCAGGCCTACGGCGTGGGAGCAGGGGGGATCACTCCCCGTGGGCCTCTTCGTATGCCTTGCGGATGGTGCCGGAGATGCGGCCTCGGTCCGGGACCTCGTAGCCGGCCTCGCGGGCCCACTCGCGGATCCGTGCGGAATCGTTCGAGCCGCTGCGGCCGGATCCGGACGCTGTGCCGCGGGCGCGGCGACCGCCGACGCGACGCGCCTTGTCGACCCAGCTGCCGACCTGCTCGCGGAACGCAGCAGCGTTGTCCTCGGACAGGTCGATCTCGTAGGCGACGCCGTCCAGGGCGAAGCTCACGGTCTCGTCCGCTTTGTCGCCGCTGAGATCGTCGATGAGCTCCACGTACGTCTTCCGTGCCATAGGGGTTCCCCCTCGTTGGTCTGGTGTCATAAAAAGTTGCGCGCTCTGGTGAGTTCGCCACTGCGCACCAGTATCAGTCGAGACGACGTAGATTTCAATCCGATTACGAAGAATGTTCAGGCAGAGTGATTCTGCTCATCTCCGGCCCGCCGCTGACGGTATTCGACTTCGGCTCGACGTTCAGCTTCTCGTTCACGGCGATCCGCGCGCATAATGGCACGAATCGCGAACCAGAACAGCAACCCCACGCCGATGGAGGGCAGCAGCGCTCCAGCTTCGAACCAGAACCCGGAATCCATCTCAGGCCTCCGGCTTCACGAGCGGGAAGAGGATGGTCTCGCGGATTCCCAGCCCGGTGATGGCCATCAGCAGTCGGTCCACTCCCATGCCCATTCCGCCCGTCGGGGGCAGCGCGTATTCCATCGCCTCGAGGAAGTCCTCGTCGAGACGCATCGCCTCGTCATCGCCCTGGGCCGCCAGCTGCGCCTGCTGTGCGAAGCGTTCGCGCTGGATCACCGGGTCCACGAGCTCCGAATATCCGGTGCCGAGCTCGAAGCCGCGCACGTACAGGTCCCACTTCTCGACGACGCCGGGCTCCGAGCGGTGCGCGCGCACCAGCGGGCTGGTCTCGACCGGGAAGTCACGGACGAAGGTCGGCTCGTACAGATGATCGCCGACGCGATTCTCGAACAGCTCCTCGACGAGCTTGCCATGCCCGAACTTGGGGTGATCGAGATCCAGGCCCAGCGAACGCGCGATCTCCCTCAGCCGCTGCGGCGTGGTCTCGGGGGTGATCTCCTCACCGAGGGATTCCGAGAGGGACCCATAGACGGTGATCTTCGCCCATTCCCCCGAGAAGTCGTACTCCGAACCGTCGATGAGGGTGACGACCTGGGATCCCGTCGCCCTCTCAGCGGCTTCCTGGACGAGCGTGCGGGTGAGGTCCCCGATCGTGTCGTAATCCCCGTAGGCCTGGTAGGCCTCGAGCATCGCGAACTCGGGGGAATGCGTGGAATCCGCGCCCTCGTTGCGGAAGTTCCGGTTGATCTCGAAGACCCGCTCGAGCCCTCCGACGGCCGCGCGCTTGAGGAACAGCTCCGGCGCGATCCGCAGATAGAGGTCCAGGTCGAAGGCATTCATGTGGGTGACGAACGGGCGTGCAGCGGCCCCGGAGGGGATCACCTGCAGCATCGGCGTCTCGACCTCGACGAAGTCGCGGTCGTGGAAGGAGGTGCGCAGCGAGTGCATGACCTCGGCACGGCGGCGAACGGTGTCCCGTGCCTCCTGGCGCACGATGAGATCGACGTAGCGGTGTCGGACCCTGGACTCCTCGGAGAGCTCGGCGTGGAGCACCGGCAGGGGCCGCACGGCCTTCGCGGCCATCTGCCAGGAGTCCGCGAAGATGCTCAGCTCGCCGCGGCGGGACGCCCCGACCCGGCCGTGGAAGAAGACATGGTCGCCGAGGTCGACGTCGGCCTTGAGATCCGCCAGCCTATCGTCGCCGATCACGGCCTGCGAGGCCATGATCTGCAGGCGCTCCCCCGCGCCGTCCTGCAGGGTGACGAAGGCAAGCTTCCCGGTGTTGCGCTGGAAGACGACACGGCCTGCGACGCCGACGACGTCCTGGGTCTCCTCGCCGGCCTCGAGGTGACCGTACTGCGCGCGCACCTCGGCGAGGGTGGCGGTCACGGGGACCGAGACCGGGTAGGCCTCCTCGCCGCGCGCCAGCAGGCGCTCCCGCTTGGACTTGCGGACTGCGACCTGGTCGGAGGTGTCCGTCGTGTCGAGGGCAGGGGAATTCTCGCTCATGGGGGCGATTGTCTCATCACTGCCGCTGGGAATGCCCGTGGGATCAGGGGGCTGTCGTGACCGCCACAGCGGCGTCGAGCAGCCGGGTGCCCTCGACCACCCCCGCCAGCACCACCAGCACCTCGCCGCGATGGTCCGGGGTGATCTGCTCGAGCGTGGTCGGGTCCAGGGCGTGGGCGTAGTCCCAGTCGATCTCTGCCCGGTCCACCGCGGCGTCGAGGGCGGCCAGGATCCCCCCGGTCGACGGTGCGGCGCCCGTTGCAGCGGCGATGGTGCGCGAGAGGGCGAGCGCCTGCTCCCGGCCGGCCGGGCTGAGATAGGCGTTGCGGCTGGAGCGCGCCAGTCCGGAGTCCTCGCGCTGGATCTCGACCGCCTCTATCCGCACCGGCAGATCGAGGTCTGCGACCAGACGCTGGATGATGGCGAGCTGCTGGGCGTCCTTGCGTCCGAAGACGCTCAGGTGCGGGGAGGTGAGGTGCAGGAGCTTGGTGACCACGGTGACCACCCCGTCGAAGTGCCCGGGACGGGCGGCGCCCTCGAGCAGGGTGCCGGCGCGGCCCGCGGTGACGGAGACCGTCGGCGGCAGCACCGGGTACATCTCCTGGACCGAGGGGGCGAAGACCACGTCGACCAGTCCGTCGACCAGGGCGAGATCGGCATCGAGGTCCCGCGGGTAGGCCTCGTAGTCCTCGCCGGGGCCGAACTGGAGGGGGTTGACGAAGTCGGTGAGGATCACGTGGTCGGCGAGCTCCCGGGCTCGCCGGACGAGCGCGAGGTGACCGGCGTGGAGCGAGCCCATGGTGAGCACGGCGGCGACGGTGCCAGGCATCGTCGCGCGCAGCTCCTGCAGCGCGGCCCTGGTCGTGGCGAGGCGTGTCGTGCGCTGAGCGTCGGGCTCCGCGGGAGGCGGGGCGCCGTGCGGCGGCTCCTGGGTCATTCCTCGTCCTCCCTGAGCATGCGGCCTTCCCTGGGCACGCGATCCGCTGTGGGCATGTCATCCTCCAACAGCGCCCGGATGGTGTCCCGAGCACTCTGCGGGAGTCTTGCACGGGACAGGGCCGCGAGCGCCAGGACGCGGTACGTGTCGGAGACATCGCCCCGCTCCCCCGGGGTCCCGGTCGCATCGAGATCGCCCAGCGCCTGCAGATGCGCCTCGACGGTCCCGGCATCCCCCCGCACCACCGGGCCGGTCAGCGCCTTCGCACCGTGACGGAGCGATTCGTCCAGCGCGGCCTCGAGCAGCGGGCGGAGGTAGGCACCGGGGTCCTCGATGCCCAGACGGGACAGTGTCTCCCTGGCCTGGTCCACGAGGACGACCAGATGATTGGCGACGTGCGCGAGGCCGGCGTGATAGAGCGGCCGATCGCCCTCCGCGATCACGGCGGGCTCCCCACCGAGCTCGACCACGAGTGCCGCGGCCACCGGCAGCAGCTCGGGGGCCGCGGTGATCCCCATCGGACAGCCGATCAGGCGGGCGAGGTCCGCGCGCGTTCCCGTGAAGGTCATCGCGGGATGAAGGGCGAGGGTGGCGCTGCCCGCCTCCGCCAGGGGGGCGAGCACCTCGATGCCGTAGCGGCCGGAGGTGTGGACGACCAGTTGGCCGCCGGGCACCATCCCGGTCGCCGCGATCCCGGCGGCCAGGGACGCGAGCTGGTCATCCGGCACGGCCAGCAGCAGCATCTCGCTGCGCTCGACGAGGGCGGGCACGTCCAGCAGCGGGACCTCCGGCAGCAGCTCGGCGGCGCGCTCCCGCGAGGCGTCGGAGACGGCGTAGGCGCCGGTGATCGCATGGCCCTCGGCGCGCAGAGCGGCGCCGAGCACGGCGCCCACCCGGCCCGCGCCGATCACGCCGATGCCCAGGCGCGGTGGGGTCATGACTGCTGCCCCGCGCCGGGGACGGTCGCCGCCGTGAGGGCGAGCACGGGCCGCGGCCAGTGCGCGCGATCGCGATAGCGCCGCAGGGTGCGGGCATCACGGCGGAGCACGGCGTGCAGGGCGAGCACCTCCTGGCGGGGCAGGTCGGTCACGGTCAGGGTGTCCCCCGCACCTCCCACTCGGAGGTCGAGGACTCCGAGCCGACGACTGAAGGGATCGTCCTCGAGGGAGACGTCCTGGATGCGCTCGCGCGGGATGATCTCGAGGCGTCGGGCGAGGATCCCGCTGCGGCGCACGAGTGCCCCCGGGAGCAGCACGGTCACCCGGGTGCGGGCGGAGATCCAGTACAGCCCGACCCTGGTGCGCATTCCGTCGATCCGGCGTGCGGGCGCGGTGAGCAGGTGCTCGAGAGTCGCGAGGTCGTCGGCGGTGCCGAGCGGGGCGGCGAGATGCCCGAGGGTGGACCGCAGCTCCTCGCGGGTGCCCACGGGGAGCACGTGCGAGGCACCGTTCTCGTCATCGTCCTCGATCCCGGCAACGGTCACCGAGACCGCGGTCCAGCCCGTGGAGCGCCAGAGCAGCGGGCGGCGCAGCTCGAAGCGCTGGATCCGGCCGGAGGCGATGTTGTCGGTGCGGGTGTTGGCCAGTCCGCGCCGCATCCGCAGCCCGCGGTCGGTGATGCGGGAGACGAAGCCCCAGCCGGACTCGATGCGACCGAAGATGTACTTGGGGACGGCGATCGCGGCGGGCGCGAGGGCGATGAACATCGCGATGTTGATCCCTTCCTGCCAGATCGCGAGCGCCACCGCGAGAAGCACACCGACCAGGCTCATCACGATGCCGATCAGGAATCCGATGTCGCGCAGCAGCGAGTGGACCAGCCGCCGGGTGGGGATCGCGGCGATCTGCTCGCCGTCGGTGACCCCGTCGTGCAGGAGGCTCTGCAGCCGTCCCTCGCCGGCGGGCTCGGCGCGGCCCTCCGCCGCCGGATGATCCGAGTCCCGACCGACCGTCTCCCGACCTTCGGCCTCGCTCAGCCGGTCCGAGGACGCGATCGACGCAGCCTGGGCCGCTGCGGGCGTGGACGCGCTCCCGGCGCTCGGCGCGGCGAGCGCGGCCACCCCGAGGATGCCGCGCCTCAGCTCCTCGGCGTCGGCGGACTTCACGTACTGGATGTCGAGGTAGGACTCGCCGCCACCGGCGACCTCCACCCGGACCTTCGCCAGGCCCAGCAGCCGGGCCAGCAGCGGGCGCTCGACGGAGACCGACTCGATCCGGGCCCGAGGGGCGTACTCGCGGGAGCGGCTGATCATCCCGGAGTGCAGGGACACCCCGTCCTCGTCGACGGCATAGGTGGTGAACCACCAGCTCAGCGCGGAGGCGAGGATGGCGATCACCACGGCGGCCGCGACGACCCCCACCCCGATCAGGGCACGTTGCATCGTGAAGTCCTCGAGCAGCCGCGCGATGTTCTGTGCGGTGAGGACCGCGATGATGCCCACCACGATCTTCCAGCCGGTCACGAGCGGCGTGATCGGATGGGTGCGACGCCGCTCGGCCGTGTCGCCGGGCTCCGGAGCGGAACCGGGCTCCGGTGCGCCGCCGGGCTCCAGCGCGGAAGCGGGCTCCGGTGCGGCACCGGGCTCCAGCGCGGAAGCGGGCTCCGGGTGCGGGGTGCTGTCCGGCGCGGGGGTGCTGCCGGGAACGGGCGTGCTCACAGCGCCGCCATGGTCTCGATGCCGCGCTCGGCGAGCAGGGCTCGCAGGCGCTCCGCCTCCTGCTTCGGCAGTCCGGGCAGGACCACGCTCGAGGCGCCGTGGGCGGTGGCCACCGAGAGCTTGGCGAGTCCGTACCTGCGGTCCACCGGGCCTTCGTCGATCTTCACCGATTGCACCCGGCCGTAGGGGATCGTGTGCACGGAGCGGAACATGATCCCGGAGGCGATCGTGATCTCCTCCTCGGCGTCCAGGTAGCCGATCGCCCGCACCCGTCGCGGGGTCAGCAGCAGGCTCTGGATCAGGATCACCAGAGGAAGCAGCCCCAGCGCACCGATCCACCACCAGCCGGTGAGCACAGCGCCGACGATCGCTCCCGCGATCATCAGCGTCCAGATCACGTACCCGGCGATGGCGGCGACGTAACGGGCGGGGATCAGCGCCGGCGAGACCGGGCGGAGGACGTCGGCGCCGAGCAGACCGTCCGGGTGGTCGGAGAGCATCTCCTCGGAGAGCCTCTCGTCGGAGTGCATCTCGTCGGCGAGCGTCTCGCCGGAGAGCGCCGCGTCGGTGCCGGAGTGCCCGGCGGGCAGACCTGCGACATGCTCATCGGCAGTGTGCAGGCCCTCGGGGTGCGCGGGGACGGTCGCGTCGGCATGATCGGGAGCGGAACTCATGGGAGCCATCGTGTCACCTTGTCGGGTCCGAGCGCGCTCCGTCGCACGTGGGCTGCAGGTCCGTCGAAAGTCGACGCGGAGGTACAGCATCCTCACCGGAGGTCGAGGTGCGCTCGCCGAGCGGTCCGACTGCGCACGATCCGTCGACGAACAGGTCGCGGCACCTCGTCTCCCGGCCTCCGCTCAACTCCCGACCCCGGCGCTCTCCGCGGAGCCGTCGCCATCCTCCGGGGGCAGCTGGCCCCAGCGCTCGACGATCACGCCGAGCACTCCGAGCACGATCCCGGCGAGAGCCGCGGCCGCGGTGGGCAGGATCCCGCTGAGCGGGTCGCCGGTGCCGGTGAGGAGCAGGAACAGGGCCTGCCCGACGAAGATCCCTCCCACCACCGCGCCGGTGTAGGCGCAGGCTCGCGCCAGCAGCACGGTGCGATAGGCGGTGGGCAGATCGATCTGGTGCCTGCGCGGGGCGAAGCTGGGGTGCTCCTTGCGCTCGGCGCTCTCGAGCATGTAGCGCCGCAGCGGAACACCGTGCATCAG
>NZ_DASVGJ010000048.1:0-29647 GCF_036379615.1 Brachybacterium sp. | reverse complement strand
GGCTCGACGACCCCGTCGCGGCCCCGGGTGCGGCACCGCGGGCGATCATCCTGTCCGACTCGACCGCGAGCGCGTACGAGGTCGAGCGTGCCCCGCGCGAGGGCTGGGGCATGCGCCTCGGCAGGGCGGCCGGCCTCGAGGTGCTGAACCGGGCCGTCTCCGGGCGGAGCTCGGTGAGCTTCCTCGCCGAGGGACTCCTCGACGGAGCTCTCGAGGAGATGCGGGCCGGCGATCTCGTGCTCATCGGCTTCGGGCACAACGACGCGAAGGACGATGAGCGCTTCGCGGACGTGCATCTCGCCTACCCGGCGGCGCTGCGGCGGATGATCGTGGGCGTGCGTGCACGGGGCGGCGTCCCCGTGCTGCTCACCCCGCTCGAACGACGCCGCTTCCAGGACGGTCACGCGGTGTCCACCCACGGCGGCTATCCGCAGGCGGTGCGGGCCCTCGCCGCCGAGGAGGCCCTGCCCCTGATCGATCTCTCCCGCCTCACCCTGGAGCTGTGGGAGGGGGACGGGGAGGAGACGTCGAAGGAGAGCTTCCTGTGGCTCGCGCCGGGAGAGTGGCCGGGCTTCCCGGACGGGGAGCAGGATGACACGCACCTCAGCGCCTCCGGGGCGACGCGCATCGCGGAGCTCGTCGCGGCGGGCCTGCGAGACCATGGACTCCTCGAATGAGCGCATCGCCGCTGGTCACGACACCGTTCACGGTGGACGGGGGGATGCTCCGGAGCATCCGCCTGCCCGGACGCGGCCCCGAGGTGCTGCATCTGCACGGGCTCGGCTGCCACGGGGCGGCGAGCTGGGCGCCCTTCGCGGTGCTCCGCGGCCGCGCCGCCCTCATCCCCGACCTGCCCGGGCACGGCCGCAGCGACGCCCCGCGCGACGTCGACTTCACCCTGCCGGAGATGGCGGAGGCGGTCGCCGCTGTGCTGCGCGCCGAAGCCGGCGGGCCGCGTGAGGTGCTCGCGCACAGCCTCGGCGGCACGATCGCCGTGCACCTCGCGGCCCGCCACCCCGAGCTCGTCTCGCGCCTGGTGCTCGTCGAGCCCGCGCTGGACGTGCACCCTCCCCGAGGTGAGGACATCGCTCTCGTGCCCGAGGAGGAGCTCGACCGCGGCGGTTTCGCCGCGCTCCTCGCGCGGGAGCTCGACTGGCGCCGGGCGGAGGTGCGCCTGACCGCCCCGCACGCCCTCGTGCGCTGCGCCCGCTCCCTGCAGGATGCGCACGCTCGCCGCACGAACGACCTGCTGGTGGGGCTGTCCACGCCGGTCCTGCTGGTGACGGGCGAGCAGCGCACCTATGAGCAGCAGACCCGCTTCGACGCCGCCGGGATCCGCAGCGTGCGCGTGCCGGGCGCCGCGCACTTCGTCATGCACGACGCGCCCGACGCCCTGCTCGCCGCCCTCGAGGACCCTGCCACCCGCTGACCGGGCGCGCGACCGGCGCTCCGGTCAGGGACGAGGAGCGGTGCTGCCCCGGATGACCAGGCTCGGGGCGACGAGCCTGGGCTCCCGGCGCTGCTCGCCGTCGATCTCCGCGAGCAGATCCCCCCAGAGAGCGTCGGCGAGCCCCTGGAGATCAACCGCCATGGTGGTCAGCGGCGGGGCGGAGTACCGGGCGAAGGCGATGTCGTCGAACCCGACCACGGAGAGGTCGCGAGGCACGGACACCCCGTCCTCGAGCAGCTTGCCCATGAGCCCGAGAGCGACCACATCGTTGAAGGCGATGACGCCGGTCGCACCGTGCGTCCGGACGGAGTCGGCGCAGCGGTAGCCGTCGTCGAAGCCGTGGCCGCAGGGCATCACGTCGATGCGCAGATCAGGGTCTGCCGCGCGGGCGGACTCGAGCCCGGCTAGGCGCTCCTGATTCGAGCGGGAGGACTCGGGGCCCGAGAGGAACAGCAGCCGGCGGTGCCCGAGCTCGCGGAGATGGGCGACGAGGTCGACGACTCCCTGCGCGTAGTCGACGCGCGCGACGACGGCCTGACCTCCCGTGGTCCGATTGACCACCGCGACCGGCTGCAGGGTGGGGAGCAGCTCGAGCATCTCGAGCCGGTCCATGCGAGGGGCGACGAGCACGATCGCGTCGGTGCGGTTGCGGATGTCGATGGCCGTCGACGACTCGAGGGACGCGTCCTCGAGCGTCTCGGCGACGAGCACCCGGTAGCCGGAGCCGGCGGCCGCGCGCTGCAGGCTGCTGAAGACCCGATGGAACATCGGATTGGAGAGGTCCGGGGCCACGACGCCCAGGGTCCGGCTGACACCGAGCGACAGAGAGCGGGCTGTCAGGCTCGGCCGGTACCCGAGCTCGGCGATCGACGCGCGGACGGTGTCGGCGATCTCCCGACCGACCGTCGGGCTGGCATTGATGACCCGGGAGACCGTCGCCTTGGAGACTCCGGCATGCTCGGCGATCTCCTTCATGGTGATATCGCGCTTCGGATGGGAACGCGCACGCCTGCCTGCCACGGTCGCTATGTCCTCACTGGTCGTCCCGCTGTCCGATCCGCCTGGGCGATCACCGACCGGTAGCTCTCGAAGTACTGGGCCCCGAGGAGGCGCTGACCCGCGGCGGTGAAGTGGGTCGAGCCGTCGTTGATGTGCCCCAGCGGCGGTGCCTCAGCATAGCCAGTGCGCGCCATCCGCTCCGGGGTCCGCGCCAGAGCATCGTGCACCCCTCGGTGATCGGGCTGGGCGAGCAGCCGCTCCCGGGCCATCTGCCCGACGAGGAACGGAGCCTCGGCCGCCTCCGGGATCTCGGCCCGGAAGGTGCTGATGAGCAGGTCGAGGTCTGCGGCGTAGTCCGCCTCGGGCCGCCCTCCGTCGCTCTCGCCCTGATGCCAGAGGACAGCGGCGATCCGCGGCTCCTCGCACCGTCCGAGGGCGAGGCGCACATGCTCGACGGCGCGGGCGAACAGATCGGGGGCACCGGCGAGCTCGTACCCGGGCAGCCAGACCCCGGGGTAGCTGCCGTGGCGCCGCATCCCGGTCCCGCCCAGGGTCATCGGCACGATCACGACCCGGTCGGTCGGCTCGAGGTCCGCGAGCAGCAGGGCGGCGAAGGGGCCGGCAGGCCCCAGACCTCCGGGCGGGTGGGCCCCGGCCGATGCGAGAGGTTCCCGCGCGGGCACCAGACGGCCCTCGTCCTGCCCGGAGGCCGGCACCGTGAGGATCCGGGGGTCACGGGCGTCGATGCCGTCGGGCTCGTAGTCGGTGTTCGAGCCGTTCGCGTTCGACTGGCCCAGCAGGACCACCAGGTGATCGGCCATCGCGATTCCTCATCCCTCTCGACCGTGGGCCCTCTGCGTCGGCCGGGGGCGAGCGACGGCGCACGTCGCGACGCGCCCGCGCTGACGACGCGAGCAACCGGTTACTCGCCATCCTCTCAGGCGGGCTGCGCACAGCGCAAGCGGTCTCGGCGGCCACGCTCCGGCATGCCGGGGTCCATGCGCGACCACCCCTTGACTTCCCCCTCGGCGCACCCCACACTCGACGGCGAGTAACCGGTTACTTGCATGGTGCTCCCGGTGGCCGCCTCGAGCGGAGGAGACCCTTCGCTCCGGTCGCGCCCCGGCCATGCTCCGCCGCCGCACCGATGCGGCGGCCGGTGCCGCCGCGCTCCGGGCCCTGCGCCCTCGTCCTCACCGAAAGGCCCACCATGATCTCCCGACGTTCCCTCCTGGCCGCCGCTCCCGCGACCGCGGCCGGCACCCTCGGACTCAGCGCCTGCGGCGGCAGCGGCGGATCCTCCCCGGAGGGCTCCCTGACGTGGACGGGCGTCTTCCACACGCCCACCACCCCCGAACCGGACGGGCCGATCGCCACCGCGCTGAAGGAGCACAGCGGGATCGACTTCGCCGTCGACTGGATCGCCGATGCCAACAAGGAGGAGAAGGTCAACACGATCCTCGCCTCCGGATCCCTCACGGACATCAGCGGACTGAACCCGCTCACCATGCCGTACGCGCGGGACGCCCTCGGCTCGGGTCTGTTCTGGGACGTCGAGGAGCACCTCGCCGACTTCGAGCACCTCGCGGCGATCGACCCGAAGGTGGTCGACGGCGGGAGGCTGGGCGGCGTCCTCTACGGCGTCCCCCATGAAGGGATCCTCGCCCGCTACGGGGTGCTCGTGCGCAAGGACTGGCTGGACCGCCTGGGCCTCGAGGTCCCGCACACCATCGACGAGCTCGCCGTGGTCGCCGAGGCCTTCACCACCGGGGATCCCACCGGCACCGGGCAGCAGACCGTCGGGATCCTGGACCGCGCCGAGAGCTTCCTGTGGGGCTTCCCCGAGTTCGCGGGCTACTTCGGCGCCGGCGCCTTCTTCGAGCTGAGCCCGGAGGGCACGGTGATCCCCTCCTTCACGACCGACGCCTCGAAGGAGGCGATGGAGTGGTACCGCGACGCCTACTCGAAGGGGTGGATCAACCAGGAGTTCGTCACGATGCAGAAGACGAATCAGGAGCAGGCCATCGCCCAGGACAAGGGCGGGATCGTCTTCACCGCCCTCTTCGCGGCCCAGACCTTCGCGAACATCGCCGACTCGATCAACCCCGACAGCGAGGTCGAGTGGGCGCTGGTCAACGACATGACCTACGGGGACGTCCCCCGCCGCATCGTCTCCGACACCGGCGGCGGCATGGGCGGGCTCATGTCGTTCTCCACCGAGGCGCTCCCGACGGTCGAGGACCTTCGCCGCGGCCTGGGCCTCATCGACTCGCTGCTCGCCCCGGAGGCGCTGGACCTCATGACCAACGGCATCGAGGGGACGCACTACGAGAAGGATTCCGACGGCGCCGTCACGATCACCGACCAGCCGCGCTGGGAGAAGGAGGTGCAGCCCTATGCCGGGATCCGGCCGTCGAGCAGCACGTGGTATCCCTCGACCAACGCCTACTCCAATCTGGCCAACGAGATGATGGAGGAGAACGCCCAGCACGCGGTCGTGAACATCGCCCAGTCCCTGGACTCCCCCACCTACGACTCGAGATGGGCCACCATCGAGAAGGCCGTCCAGGACGGCTGGAACAAGTACGTCACCGGCGCCCTCGACATGGCCGGTTTCGAGGCGGTGATCGACGACCAGCGGAAGCAGGGCCTCGACGACGTCATCGCCGAGTACACGGAGTCCTACGAGCAGACCGTCGGGTGACGGGAGAGCCCTTCGGAGGAGTCGAGGCACGAGGAGGCGCGCAGTCGGGTCCAGCCATCAGGCCGTCCAGCGAGGATCCCGACCCAGGAAGGCGAAGAACTGCTCCTGCTCCGTCGCATCCTCCGGCACGGGCTGCTGCTGCCCGAACTGGCCGCTGGGCCGCAGCTGCTCCTCCATGGCGCTCATGCCGGTGAACGCCGCATGCAGCAGATCCGGATCCAGGGTGTCGTCCTGGCCGGAGGACCGGGCCAGGTCCCAGGTGTGGAAGAAGACGTCGGCGGTGAAGACCTGGTCCACCACCTCCGGCAGCGGCCGATCCTGACCCGTATGGGGGTTGGAGTGCAGGATCGTCGCCGCGGCGGCGTCCGTCAGCAGCTCCTGGACCTGCGCATCGAGCGCGGTCCAGGCGCCGACGGGGTCCTCGTCGGCCGACGGCCCGCCCTCGAAGCGGACGCTCGATCCCGCCTCGACCATCGGGGGGAGCCAGCCGGCGAGGTGGCCGACGACGTCCCGGGCGCGCCACTCCTTCACGGGGGTGGGTGCGTCCCAGTCGGTGACGCCGTGGACGACCTCGGTGAACCGCGCGGCGATCAGGCGGTACTTCTCGGCGGGAGGGAGCTGGGTCAGCGGGGTGCTCACCGCGAGTCCGCCTCCGCCAGCAGCGCATCGAGCGCCGCATAGCCCTCGTTGATGCCGACGTCCATTCCGCTCTCGAGCATCTGGTTGCGCCCTTCGAAGGAGTCGAAGAGCGAGGTGGCGTGCAGGCGGGTCCAGCCGTCGCCGAGGTCCTCGAGACGCAGGGTCTCCAGGGAGACGGCCTCGGGCCAGCCGTCGTAGGTGAACGTCTGGACGATGCGGTCCTCGACGACCTCGTGGAAGCTGCCGTGGAAGGAGTACTCCTCGCCGTCCGGGCCGATGTTGACGAAGGCCCAGGCCCCGCCGGTGCGGGCATCCCAGTGCTCGATCCTGGTGGAGAGGTCCTTCGGGCCCACCCACAGCGCGTAGAGCTCGGGATCCGTGTGGGCGCGCAGCACCTGCCTCGGGGTGGCGTGGAAGTCGCGGGTGATGCGGATCAGGGGGACCTCGGCGTCGGCGTCGATCGTCGCGGTGGTGAGATGGTCGGTGGTGGTCATGGCGTGCGCTCCTCAGGGTCGGTGCTGCTCAGCTCGTGCAGGACGTCGTCGAGGCGGGACATGCGGGCCTCGACGGCGTGGCGGTGACGGTCGATCCAGTGGGTCAGCTCCCCCAGCACCTCGGATTCGAGGTGCACGGGGCGCCGTTGGGCGTCGCGTCGACGGGAGACGAGCCCGGCCGACTCGAGGACCGCGAGGTGCTTGCTCACGGCCTGCAGGGACATGTCGTAGGGGGCGGCGAGCTCGCCGACGGTGGCGTCACCGAGGGTGAGCCGGGAGACGAGGTCCCGCCGAGTGGGGTCAGCCAGGGCCGCGAAGGCCCTCGAGAGGGTGTCCTCGTCCATCCCGCCCCTTCGCCGCTCCTTCTCAACCATGTGGTTGATCACTTCGACGGTACGCCGCATCGCGCCCGTCGTCAACCTTTTGGTTGATGACGCGACCCCCGAGGCTCATGGCACCGTGTCCAACCAGTCCTCGACGACCTCTGCGACCTCGCCCGCGGCCTCGAGCGGCGCCAGGTGGCCGACGCCGGGCAGCACCGTGACCGGCGGATCCCCGGGCAGCAGGTCCTGCAGTCGTCGGGCCTGCTCGACCGGGATCCAGAGGTCCTCCTCCCCCCACCCGATGGAGACCGGGCAGCGCAGCACCCCCAGCGCCCGCGCCGCCGGCCTGGTGTGCTCGGGCACCAGTGACGCGATCTGGCGGTAGAAGGCCGGCCGGCCCGTCGGCGTGATCCAGGGGGCGAGCAGTGACTCGATCTGCGGGGCGCTCATCGGTCGGCGGGCGGCGCCGACGATGTACTCGCGCACCAGTGCGGCGTGGAGCGGCGCGGGCAGGGCGGCGAAGACCTCCTCGTGCTCGGCGACGAGACGGAAGAAGGGCGAGCCCCAGGGGTCGAGGGTCACCACGTCCCACAGCATCAGCGAGGCGTACTCGGCACCCTCGAGCAGGTGGGCGCGCAGTGCCACGGCGCCGCCGATGTCGTGGGCGAGGAGGTGCGGCCGGTCCAGGCCCCAGTGCTCGAGCAGGCGGGCGAGCCGCTCCCCCTGGGTCGCGAGGTCGACGGGGAGACCGGAGCCCTGGGCCGAGCGGCCGTAGCCGGGCATGTCCCACAGGTGCACGCGAAACCTCGCTCCGAGCGCCCGGGCGAGGGGAGCCCAGACCTCCGCCGACCAGGGCGTGCCGTGGCAGAGCACCAGGTCACCAGTGGACGGACCGCCCTCCGGGCCCCACTCGTACGTCGCCACGGGGACGCCGCCGAGGTCCACGAGGTCGGGAGCGGGCAGGGAGGGCGGCGGGATCGTCATGCTCGGGACGCTAAGCCTTCAGGTCGACCTGAGGTCAATGCCAGGATGGGGCCATGAAGATCTCCGACGCCGCCCGCGAGATCGAGGTGCCCGAGCACGTGCTGCGGCATTGGGACGCCGTCGGAGCCGTCTCCCCGGGGCGGACGGCCGCCGGCCACCGCGACTACACCTCGGAGGACCTCCATCGACTGCGGGTGCTGCTCGCCTGCCAGGAGGTGGGGATGAGCCTCGCGGAGATACGGCAGGTCCTTCACCGTGACGAGCCCGGGCGCCTCGAGGTCATCGCCCGCCGGCGCGAGGAGCTCCGAGCGCAGCGGCAGCAGCTCGAGGAGGCGGAGCGGTTCCTCGCGCACGTCGCCGGGTGCCAGCATGACCTGCTCACTCGCTGCCCGGACTGCAGCCGCTACCCCGACCTCACTCCCCCAGCTGCAGCTCCACGGTCGCGAAGGAGTGCGGCGGCAGGGTGACCTCCAGCTGGCCCTCGCGCTCGAGCTTGCGCACCGTCTCGAGCGGGCGCGGCGCGACGGCGTCGGGCCGCTCAGGAGTGTTGTGCGCTGCGGAGGTCTCCCCGGTGAGCACGGTCGCCACGTGCCCGGTGACGGCACGGCCACGCAGATCCAGCACCAGCGTGCGCTCCTCGGCGTGGTCCAGGTTCGACAGCGACACCAGCGCCGTCGACCCCGCGGTGGAGGCCGAGGCGGAGAGCATCGGCAGCGCACGGCCGTCGACCTCGGCGACCTCCTCGGGCAGCAGCACGTGGGCGGCGAGCGCACGGGCGTCCTGGTGGCCCTTGTTCATCGCGAACACGTGATAGGTCGGCGTGAGCACGAGCGCCCCGGTCTCGGGATCGGTGAGGATCATCGCCTGCAGCACGTTCACGGTCTGGGCGATGTTGGCCATGATCAGTCGGTCCGCGTGACGGTGGAAGCCGTCGAAGTGGATCGAGGCCACGAGCGCATCGCGCACCGTGTTCTGCTGGTACAGGAAGCCGGGGTTGGTACCGGGCTCGACGTTCCACCAGGTGCCCCACTCGTCGAACACCAGCCCGACCTTCTTCTCCGGGTCGTGGTGGTCCATGACGGTGGCGTGCCGGGAGACCAGCTCCTCGGCGTGGGCGGCGCGCGAGAGGGTGCGGTACCACTCCTCCTCGGTGAACTCGGTGGCGCTTCCCTTGTCCTGCCAGGGGCCGGACATCGTGTAGTAGTGCATCGAGATGGCCTGGAAGGGGCCGGCCGCGCGCATGAGCGCCTCGGTCCACGCGTAGTCGTGGTCGCTCGCCCCGGCCGCGATGCGGGTGACCGTGTTGCCCCCGTGGTCGCGCACGTAGGTGGAGTACTGGCGGGCCAGCGCCGCGTAGTCCTCGGCGCGCATGTTCCCGCCACAGCCCCAGGCCTCGTTGCCGATGCCGAAGTAGGGCACCTTCCACGGCTCGTCACGGCCGTTCTCGCGGCGCAGGGACGCCATAGGGGAGTCGTCGGCGCGGGTGAGGTACTCGATCCACTCGCTCATCTCGGCCACGGTCCCGGAGCCGACGTTCCCGTTGACGTACGCCTCGGTGCCCAGCAGCTCGACGAGATCCATGAACTCGTGGGTGCCGAAGGAGTTGTCCTCGACGATGTCGCCCCAGTGGGAGTTCACCATGCGGGGTCGCTGCTCGCGCGGGCCGATGCCGTCCTTCCAGTGGTAGTCGTCGGCGAAGCAGCCGCCGGGCCAGCGCAGGTTCGGGATGCTCAGGGCGCGCAGCGCCTCCACCACGTCATCGCGGATGCCGCGGGTGTTCGGGATCTCCGAGTCCTCGCCCACGTAGAAGCCCTCATAGATGCAGCGGCCGAGGTGCTCGGCGAAGTGGCCGTAGAGGTGGCGGCTGATGGTGGCGCCGGGCAGGTCGAGGTCGACGACCACCCGGGCGGGGCCGTCGGTGCGGGCGGCCGACGGGCCGGTGGAACCGCTGGCGCGGGAGCCGGGGGTGGCACTCGTGAGCACGGAGGTGAGGTCGGGGGCGAGGGTGGGGACGGCGTCGGTCATGGGTGCTCCTGGGGTGAGGGGACGACGAGGGTGCGGGCCGACGGGCCGGCCGGTCGACGAGGAGCCGGCCGGCACGTCGGCCCCATGCGTCCCGCCGGCCACGGCCGGCCGGCGGGACAGTCGGGGTCAGGCCGCAGGGCGGGAGAGCCGCACCAGCGACCAGGAGATCTCGGGCAGGGAGCCGACCAGCCGGCCGCCCTCGACGCGGATGTTCTCGTTCGGCTGCGGCGTCACGGTGTCCGGGGCGTCCTTGGAGTTGGCCGCGTAGGGGTCCTCGTGGTGGAGCGTCACGGCCTCGACCAGCTCGAGCTCACCGAAGGCGGAGAGGTCGGCGTCGAGGTCCAGCGCGTCCTGGTTGCCGCGGTTGACGACGAAGACGGCCAGGTCCCCGGACTCCTCGTCCCAGGTCGCGACGGCGTCGGCCGCGGAGCTGGTGCCGAAGCGGGCGTTCTCGAAGGTCGGGGCGGCGAGCCGCACATCGAGCACCTCGCCCTTCGCGTGCTGCGAGGTGAGGGCGAACGGATGGAAGGTGGTCTGCTTCCAGGCCGCACCGCCGGGCTCGGTCATGATCGGGGCGATCACGTTGACGAGCTGGGCGAGGGAGGCCGAGGCGACGCGGTCGCTGTGGCGCAGCAGGGAGATCAGCAGGTTGCCCACGACCACCGCGTCCATCGCGTTGTAGGTGTCCTCGAGCAGCACGGGCGCGACGGGCCAGTCGTCACCGCTCGGGGGGCGGGACTCGGCGCGGTGCTGGTACCAGACGTTCCACTCGTCGAAGCTGATCATGATGCGCTTGTCGCGCTTGAGGGTCGCGCGGACGTGATCGGCGGTGGCCACGACGGCGTCGATGAACTGGTCCATGTCGTCGGCCGAGGCCAGGAAGGAGGCCTGGTCGTCGTCCTTCTCCGAGTAGTAGACGTGGGCGGAGATCATGTCCACGTGGTCGTAGGCCTCGGTGAGCACGGCCTTCTCCCAGGCGCCGAAGGTGGGCATCTGGGAGTTCGAGGAACCGCACGCGATGAGCTCGAGGTCCGGATCCTCCTGACGCATGGCCCGGGCCGTCTCGGTGGCCAGGCGCGCATACTCCTCGGCGGTCTTGTGGCCCGTCTGCCAGGGGCCGTCCATCTCGTTGCCCAGGCACCACATGCGGATGCCGTGGGGCTCGGGGCTCCCGTTCTCGGCGCGCTGGTCGGACAGGGCGATGCCCTGCGGGGCATTGGCGTACTGGAGCACGTCCAGCGCCTCCTCGACCCCGCGGGTGCCGAGGTTGATCGCATACATCGGCTCGACCTCCGCCTTCTTCGCCCAGGCCATGAACTCGTCCAGACCGACCGTGTTGGGATCAGTGGAGTGCCAGGCCAGGTCGTGGCGGGCGGGGCGCTGCTCGACCGGGCCGACGCCGTCCTCCCAGCGGTAGCCGGAGACGAAGTTGCCGCCCGGGTAGCGCACGGAGCTCACACCGAGCTCGCGGGTCAGCGCGAGGACGTCGGTGCGGAAGCCGTCCTCATCCGCCGTCGGGTGGCCCGGCTCGAAGATGCCGGAGTAGACGCAGCGGCCGAGATGCTCGACGAAGGCGCCGAAGGTGCGCCGACGCACGGGGGCGACGCGGAAGGCGGGGTTCAAGGTGAGGGTGACCTGCGATGACATCGGTGTCTACGTCCTTCGGGAGGGAGCGGCACCGGTGCGTCCGCCGTGCGGCGACGACCGGTTCTACAACGTTGCAGAAACTCTTCCACAGGGTGGCGGCGACGTCAACGAGCATCCATCCGGACGGGTCGGTGTGACCTGTGCGAGCCCTCCGCCGCGGACGAGCCGTCGGTGCGAGAATCGACCCCATGTCCCTGCGCTCCTCCTCCGGTCAGCGGCGTCCGCCCTCGCTGCGGGACGTCGCCGAGCTCGCGGGCGTCTCGATCAAGACCGTCTCGAACGTGGTCAACGACTACCCGCACGTGAAGGACTCGACCCGGGAGAAGGTGCGCGAGGCGATCCTGCAGGTGGGCTACCGCCCGCAGGTGGCCGCTCGGCAGCTGCGCACGGGCGCCTCCAAGATGATCACCCTCGCGGTGCCCTCCCTGGCCTTCTCCTACTTCTCCGATCTGGCCCAGCACTTCATCGACGAGGCCCAGCGCCGCGGACAGACCGTCGTGCTGCATTCGACCTCGGCGGGCCGCGAGGCGGAGCGCACGGTGCTCGAGGGCTTCGACCAGGCGTTCGGCGACGGCGTGATCTTCAATCCGCTGCTGCTGGAGGAGGAGCACTTCGCGCGGATGCAGCGCACCACGCAGCCCACGGTGTTCATCGGGGAGCACCTGCCCGAGCAGCTCCCCGCAGGCTGCGACTACGTGCGCATCGACAACCGCGCCGCCTCCTTCGAGGCCACCTCGCACCTGCTCCGGGCCGGCCGCCGACGCCTCGCCTTCATCGGGAAGATCGACACCGTCCAGGGGCTGCAGCCTCACAGCTCCGGCACGCTGCGCCGCGACGGCTTCCTCGCCGCCCTGCGCGAGCACGGCCTGCCCACCGACGACGTCGCGATACAGGCCGTCGCGGCATGGCACCGGCCCGACGGCTTCGCCGGCGCGACCGCGCTGCTGGAGCGGATGCCGGAGGTGGACGGGATCGTCTGCGGCAACGACGAGCTGGCGATCGGCGCGCTCGCCGCACTGCGGCGACGGGGACGGAGGGTCCCTGAGGACGTCGCGGTGACCGGCTACGACGACACCCCCGACGCCCCCTACTCCTCACCCCCGCTCACCACCATCTCACCGGACAAGCCGGCACTGGTCCGCACCGTCCTGGACCTGCTCGGTGAGAGGATCCAGGGCCACGACGGCCCGCCGCGCCTGGTCGACACCCCCTACTCGCTGGTCGTGCGCGGTTCCACGCCCGCGACCGCTGAATCCACCGCCGCCGCCCTGTCCCCCGCCGACGCCCCCGAGAAGGAATGACGCGATGAGCATCCCCACCCCGTACGAGGACCTGCTGCGCGAGGTCATGGAGACCGGCAACGCCAAGGGCGACCGCACCGGCACCGGCACCCGCAGCCTGTTCGGCAAGCAGCTGCGCTACGACCTCTCCCAGGGCTTCCCGCTGATCACCACCAAGCGGGTCCATACCCGCTCGATCATCCTCGAGCTGCTGTGGTTCCTGCACGGGGACACCAATGCGCGCTGGCTGCAGGAGCGCGGCGTGAGCATCTGGGACGAGTGGGCGGACGAGCACGGGGACCTGGGCCCGGTCTACGGCGCGCAGTGGCGCTCCTGGCCCACGCCCGAGGGCGGCGTGATCGACCAGATCACCGACGTCGTCGAGCAGATCCGTACGAACCCCGACTCGCGCCGGCTGATCGTCTCGGCCTGGAACCCGGCCGACATCCCGAAGATGGCGCTCGCCCCCTGCCATGCCCTGTTCCAGTTCGAGGTGCACGACGGCAAGCTCTCCTGCCAGCTCTACCAGCGCAGCGCCGATCTGTTCCTCGGTGTGCCCTTCAACATCGCCAGCTACGCCCTGCTGACGCACATGGTCGCCCAGCAGACCGATCTCGAGGTGGGCGACTTCATCTGGACCGGCGGGGACTGCCACATCTACGACAACCACGTCGAGCAGGTCACCCGGCAGCTCTCCCGCGAGCCGTTCCCGTACCCGACGCTGCGGCTCGCGCGTCGGCCGGAGTCGATCCTCGACTACCAGCTGGAGGACGTCGAGATCCTCGACTACCAGCACCACCAGGGCATCAAGGCCCCGGTGGCGGTGTGAGTGCGCGGATCGGCCTGATCTGGGCTCAGGCCCGCGGCGGCGTGATCGGTGCGGGTGGCACCATGCCCTGGCACCTGAGCGAGGACCTCAAGCACTTCTCCCGCACCACCGCGGGCTCCCCCGTGGTGATGGGCCGACGCACCTGGGAGTCCTTCCCGGCGGCGTACCGGCCGCTGCCGGGGCGCACGAACATCGTCATCACCCGCGACGACGCCTTCGCCGCCGACGGCGCGGTGCGGGCGCAGAGCCTTCCCGATGCCCTCCGGATCGCGCGCGAGGTGCTCGCCGGCGAGGCGGGCACGTCGATGATCTGGGTGATCGGCGGCGGCGCGGTCTACCGCGAGGCGATCGCGAAGGCGGACCTGCTGGTGGTCACCGAGATCGACCTCGAGGTCGACGGGGACACCACGGCCCCCGCCATCCCGTCGGCCTTCTCCCGCGTCGCCGCAGATCCCGAACAGGGGTGGCACGAGGCGGTCGGCGGCCTGCGCTACCGGATCCTCACCCACTCCCGCTGAGAGGCTCGCCCACCCGCATGCTCGGTGCGTCGGCGTCGATCACCAGTTCCCGCAGGTGCATGTACCGCCCCGTGCGCGCCTCGTCCCAGGCGTGGAAGGCGATCACGTCCTGCCCGGCCGGTCCGACGGTCACCGAGTTGTGGCCGGGGCCGATGAACTCCTCATCGCTGCGCAGGAGCACGTCCGCCCCGTCGTCCGGGACCGTCCACGGCCCCTCCGGGGCGGTGGCCCAGGCCCAGGCGGTCCGGTAGCCCGGCCCCTGCCAGGACCCTCCCGACCAGGTCATCAGCAGCGTCCCGTCGCGCACCACCACGTGGGGTCCCTCGAGGGTGTGCCAGTCGTAGACCTGCTCGTAGTTCACCCGTCCCCGCGCGAAGAGCTGCCAGTCGTCGTAGGGGGCGAGAATGCTGAGCGTCTCGCCCATGGAGGACGGGGTGAGCAGCGGGGCGGCGGCGAGATGGGTGCCGGGGCGTTCGTGCTCCAGCACGTCCCGTGCGAAGAACAGCCACCAGCTGCCGTCCTCGAGGCGGCACGGGGAGGCGTCGATCGCGAACAGCTCGTCCGGGGTGAGCACCACGTCCTGACCGAGGAACGGGCCCCGGGGATCGTCGGCCCGGGCCACTCGGATCAGGTGCCCGCGGTCGCCGTGGCCCACGGAGTAGTACATCCACCAGGCTCCGTCGCGCTCGCACACCTCGGGCGCCCAGTAGGAGTCACCGGCTGCATCAGGCAGCGCCACCAGGACGTTCCCGATCCCCTGCCACGCCACCAGGTCCGGCGAGAACGCCGCGGGCACGGCCCGGCCGTCCTGGACCGGGCCGGTGCCGTAGGCGATCCAGCCGT
The DNA here is from genome assembly GCF_036379615.1 of Brachybacterium sp. Lineage (GTDB taxonomy): Bacteria > Actinomycetota > Actinomycetes > Actinomycetales > Dermabacteraceae > Brachybacterium. The sequence goes on along the minus strand of NZ_DASVGJ010000048.1, from coordinate 14,912 downwards.
CGGCCGTGCGGAGCACCGCCGGATCCGCGAGCGGGGTCGACCAGGCGGGCACCGCGCGCCCGGTCACCCCTTCAGCCCCGTCGCCGCGATGCCCGCCACCAGATAGCGCTGCAGCACGAAGAAGACCAGCAGCACCGGGATCAGGCTGATCGTCGCCGCCATGAACAGACCGCCGTAGTCGAAGGTCTGCGCGGTGAGGAAGGAGGAGAGGTAGATCTGCACCGTCATCGCGTTCTGCCCGTCCCCCGCGACCACCAGCGGCCACAGGAACGCGTTCCACGAGCCGATCAGGCCCAGCACCGTGAGCGCCGAGGCGAAGGGCAGGGTGTTCGGGAAGACGATCCGGAAGAAGGTGCGGAAGAAGCCCGCGCCGTCGATGTAGGCCGCCTCCTCGATCTCCCGCGGGAAGTTCACATAGAACTGCCGGAACAGGAACACGTTGAAGGCGCTGAACAGGCCCGGCACGATCAGGCCCTGCAGGGTGCCGATCCAGCCCAGCGACGCGACGATGATGAAGTTCGGGACGAACGCGGTGGTCGCCGGCACCAGCAGCACCACGATCACCAGGATGAACATCGGCTTCGCCGCCCGGTGCGGGATCCGCACCAGGGCATACCCGGCCAGCGCCGCGATCAGGATCGAGAGCGAGGTCGAGACGATCGCCATGATCGCAGAGTTCATCAGGGCGTCGAGGTACCGCGGATCCGCGAACAGCTCGGGGATGCGCTGCCACTGCGGATCGCTGGGCCAGAAGACGAAGTCCTGCGAATAGATCTCCTCGTTCGTGGACAGCGCCGTCTTGATCATCGCGTAGAACGGGATGAGGAAGACCAGGGCGAGCACGGAGGCGACCGCATAGCGCAGCACCAGGCCGGCGCTGCTGCGGTTCTGACCGACGATGTTCAGCTGAGCGGTCATCGCCGCACCTCCTTCTCCGCGCCGGACCGTCCGCCGCGGCGTCCCCGCAGCAAGCCGAAGCGTCGGCGGCCGGCGTCGTCGTTCGAGCCGAAGCCCACCAGCCAGGTCTGCAGGAGCCCGGCGAGGACCATGATCGCGGTGAGCACCAGGGCGCCCGCCGAGCCACGGCCGAAGTCCTGCTGCGGGCCGAGGGCGATGTTGTAGAGATAGACCAGCGGAGGCCGCGTCTCGGGATTGTTGCCGGTGAGGTTGTAGAACTCGTCGAACGCCTGGAAGGACGCGATGAGCAGGAGCAGCAGCACCGCGGCGGAGGTGGTGCGCAGCTGCGGCAGCGTGATCAGTCGGAACATCCTGAAGCCGCCGGGGTTCAGCCCGTCCACCGACGCCGCCTCGTACATCTGGGTCGGGATCGCCTGCAGCCCCGCGAGGAACAGCAGCATGTAGAAGCCGACCTGGAGCCACAGCCGCACGGTGACCAGCACGATCCACCAGTACGGCGAGGCGGAGAGCCACGCCGAGATCGAGTCGAGCCCGACCACGCCCAGCAGCTGGTTGACCACCCCGGATTCGAGGCCGTTGAACAGCGAGAGCCGCCAGACGACGCAGGCGACGACGTAGCTGCAGGCGGTGGGCAGGAAGAACACCGAGCGGAAGAAGGTCTGGAACCGGGGCAGCCCGTTGACCAGCACGGCGAGGCCGAGCGAGACCGCCATCGTCACCGGCACGATGAACAGCGCGAACACGATGAAGGTGCGCAGCGACTGCAGGAACGCGGTGTCGACGAGGAATCCCCGGAAGTTGTCCAGGCCGATGAACTTCGTGGGCAGCACGGTGCCGCGCGCCTCGAAGAGGCTCAGAGTCCCGCCCCACAGCAGCGGCAGGATCGTGAAGACGCACAGGCCCACCAGGAACGGGGTGAAGAACAGCCAGAAGGCGAGTCCGTTGCCCTTGATCCGGGTCGGGCCGGTGCGGGTCGCCGCGGGGGCGGCGGCCCGCACGGGGGCCGACGTGCTCACGACGCGATGGCCCGGTTGCTGGCCTCCTCGGCCTTGGCGAGCTCCTCGGCGGGATCGGCGCCGTTCTTGAGGATGTTGCTCACCGCGTCGTCGCGCGGGGTGCCGATGTCACCGGTGTACTCCGGCGGGCCGGTCACGCCCATCTCCTTGGCCATGGTGGCGATCTCGAGGCCGTTGCCCTCCTTGAGGGCCTCGGCCTGATCGGCCACGGCGGTGATCGGCGGGATGTGGAAGCCGTAGCTGAGGGACCAGTCGATCTGGTGATCGGTCTGGTCCACCCACAGCCACGTGGCGAAGGCCTTGGCCGCGTCGATCTTCTCGCTGTTGCCGGCGACCTGCTCGTTCCAGGAGCCCATGAAAGCGACCTGGCGGCCGTCGGAGCCGACGGCGGGATGCGGGAACACCCCGATGTCGTCGAGCTCCGCCTCGAGCGCGGGCAGCGCCCAGCAGCCGCCCCAGGTGATCGCGGCGAGCCCGGCCGCGAACGCCGCGGGATCCGCCCAGTCCGACGGGGCGCCGGTGAGCAGCACGTCGTCCTTGATCATCTGCTGGACCTGGCCGAGTCCGTCGGCGTAGCCGGGGGTGTTGTAGGCGACCGCATCCTTCGCCTCGTTCATCGGGGAGCCGCCCGCGGCCCAGATCATCGCCCAGGCGCTGGCGTCGTAGTTGTTGCCCAGGAACAGGCCCTTCTGATCGGGCGTGGTGAGCTCGGTCGCCGCGGCGACGAGGTCCTCCCAGGTCTCCGGCGGCGAGATCCCCGCCTTCTCGAAGAGGCTCTTGCGGTAGTAGAAGTGCTGCGGATCCAGGATCATGGGGATGCCCCAGATCTTGCCGTCGATCGTGACCGGCCCCAGCGAGGCCTCGTTGAACTGGTCCTTGACCGGCTCCATGATGTCGGTGAGGTCGACGTAGCGGCCCTGCTGGGCCTGGTCGACCGCGATGCCGTTGTTCTCGAAGACGTCGACGCCGCCGCCCGAGAGCAGGGCGGTGGAGAGGCGGGCGGCGTAGTCACCGGTGACCCAGTTGACGTTCACCGTCGCGTCCTCATAGGACTCGGCGTAGGTGGTGGCGGCCTGCTGCGTGCCCTCCTCGCCGTACTGGTGGTACCACTGCGAGAGGGTCTCCCCTCCCCCTCCTCCGCCGGTGAGGCCTCCGGTGTTGCCGCCGCACGCGGCGAGGCCGGCGCCGGCGAGCGCCATGCCGCCGAGACCGAGAGCATTACGACGTGAGAATCGAGGGGACTGATTCCTGCTGATCATGGCCATCTCCTTTGAGGCGGGATCGCGTCGCCACAGCGCGGCGCTGGCAGGAGTCTAACGTTGTAATCGGTGATCAGGATCACCATCAGGTCACAGATTTCCGCTGTGTCGCCGTGACGCTGTGTCGCCGTGTCCCCGTGTCGCCGCGGCTCACCCCTTCAGGCCGGAGCCGGTCACGCCCTCCACGATCTGACGCTGGAAGAACATGTACAGCACCACCAGCGGGAGGGCGGCGAGGATCGCGCCGGCCTGGATGTCCGCATAGCGCAGCCCGAAGCTGCCCTGCACCGTGGCCAGGCCCACCGGGATCGTCATCAGGCTCGGATTCGACATAACGAACAGCGGCAGCAGCAGGTTGTTCCAGGTCCACACGAAGGTGAGGATCGCGACCGCGGCGATGACGGGCCGCGACAGCGGCATCACGACGGACCAGTAGATGCGCCAGGAGCCGGCGCCGTCCACGCGTGCGGCCTCCTCCAGCTCCCGGGGGATCCCGTCGAAGAACTGCTTGAAGATGAACACCGCGATCACCGAGGGCACCTGCGGCAGGATAACCGCCCAGTAGGTGTTCAGCAGCTGCAGCAGGCGCAGCTCCTCGAAGATCGGCACGATCAGCACCTGACTGGGGATCATCAGTCCGATGATGATCGCCATGTAGATGATCGCCCGGCCGCGGAACTCCATACGGGACAGGGCGAAGGCCGCCATCGAGGCGAACAGCAGCGTCAGCACCGCCGTGACCACCGAGGTCACTGCGCTGGAGAGGTACCAGTTCCAGATGTCGCCCTGCCTCATGAGGCTCAGGTACGCCTCCAGCGTGGGGCTCCAGTCGCTGAGGATCTCCTGGGCGCCGAGGGCGGCGACGCCGTTGTCGGTGAGGGAGGTCTTGATCGCGAACAGGCTCGGGATCAGCCAGATGATCGCGAAGCCCACGAGGATCACCGTGGAGACGATGGCGAAGGTGCGGCCGCCACCGCCACCGGCGTGGGCGCCGGCCTGAGCGGGGGCTGCGCCCGAGACGACGGAGCGGCGCTTGCGGGTCCCGGTGGGACGAGGATCGGTGAGAGTCATGTCAGGAGGCCTCCTCGCGCTTCGCCCCGGCGCGGCTGATCAGCTGCTGGACGATGGCGATCACGATGATGATGAGGAACAGCAGGACCGACGCGGCCGACGCCGCACCGATGCGGTTGTCGGTGAACGCCGTATCGGTGATGAGCCCGAGCGCGACCTGGGTCGAGTTGCCGGGCCCGCCCGAGGTCATCAGGTAGACCTGGTCGAAGATCTTCAGGCTCGCGATGATCTGCAGCAGGATCACGAGCGCCGTGGTGCGGGCCAGCAGCGGGATCGTCACGGAGCGGATCTGCTGCCAGGAGCTCGCGCCGTCGACCGCGGCCGCCTCGTACAGCTGGCGGGGGATCTCCTGCAGACCGGCGAGATAGAGCACGAAGTTGAAGCCGATGGTCCACCAGATGGTGGCGATGGCGACGCCGATCATCGCCGTGCGCGGGTCCGAGAGCATGCCGTTGCCGGGCTCGAGGCCGAGCAGCCGTGCGGGCAGCGACCAGAGTCCGGTCGACGGAGTGAACACGAAGACCCAGATCAGGGAGATCGTGGCCGAGGGCAGGATGAAGGGCAGGAAGAACGCCAGGCGGAAGAACCACTGCCCGCGGGCCGCCCGGTTGGTCAGCACCGCCAGGACGAAGGAGAGCAGCACCAGCGGCGGCACGGTGTACAGCGTGAACTGGAGGGTGTGCCACAGGGAGGACCAGAAGTCGTCCCGGGAGAACATCTCGGTGTAGTTGTCGAGCCCGGCGAAGGAGCCGAGACCCGATCGGACCGTCGAGGTGTTGAAGAAGCTCGCGATCACCATCCAGAGCGTGGGGCCGACCATGAAGGCCGCATAGAAGAGCACGAAGGGGGCCAGGAAGAGCCAGGCCTGCGGCGTCCGGCGGCGCACCGAGGCGGTGCGGCGCGGGGGCGCTGCCGGGGGAGCTGACCGTCGGGCGGTCGGGGACGTCGTCGTCATGTCGTGGGCCTTCCGGGTCAGAGGGGGCTCGGGGTGGAGGTGTAGATCTCGAGCTGGCTCCGGATCGCGGCCAGGGCGCGCTCCGGGGTCGAGGCCCCCTGCTGGACGAGCCCCAGCTGAGCCCCGACGGTGTCCTCGAAGGTGGATCCCGAGCCCCCGTACCAGGCCGGGTCGTCGTAGACGGCGTGGTCGGCGGAGCTGGCGTAGTGGCGCTGCGGTTCGAGCGCCTGGAACTCCGGGCTCTCGAAGGTCGGCAGGTAGGAGGGGATGTGCCCGCCCTCGGCCCAGAGCAGGCTCTGCTCGAGCATGGCCTTGATGAACTGCATCGCGAGCCTCCGCTGCTCGGGCGAGCGGTCCTTGCGGGGCAGGATGAAGGTGTGGGAGTCGGCCTGGACGGCCGGCCTGTCGAAGAGCTGCGGGATCGGCGCCATGCCGAAGTCGAGACCCTCGATCGACTGCGCGGTCGCGATCTCCCACTCGCCCTGCAGGTAGAAGCCGGCCTTCCCGGTGAACATCTCCGTCTGCGAGGTGGCGTAGTCGAGGTTCGAGTTCAGCCACCCCTTCTCGACCCACTCCTGGATGGTGGTCATCACGGTGAGGAAGGAGTCCTCGTCCACGCTCAGCACCGCGCCGTCCTCCGAGAGGAACGGGGTGGCTGTCTCGAGCTGGTTGTAGAGCGTCCAGAAGAAGCGCCACGGGGTGGAGGTCTCCGAGACGTTGGCGACCGTGATCGCGAGCCCGCCGGTGACGGCGCTGATCTCCGCGAGCGCCGCCTCGAAGGTGTCCTTGCCGGAGAGGTCGATGAGCAGGCCATCGCCGTCGAGCAGCCCGGCCTGCTCGCAGACCTCCCTGTGGTAGAAGAGCGTGAAGGGGTGCGTGTCGATCGGGATGGCGATGTTCTGACCGTCGGTGACCTGCGTCGACCAGGCCTGCTCGTTGAAGTCGGTCGTGGAGAGGCCGACGCCCGCCAGGTCCTCCTCGGTGATCGCCTCCAGGAGACCGCCCGCCCACAGCGGCTTCGCCCGGGTGAGGTGGGCGACGGCGACATCCGGCGGCTGATTGCCCACGGTGGAGAGGGTCAGCTTCGAGTAGTACGGGTTTCCCCAGGTCAGGGTGGTCGCCTGCAGGGAGCCGGGACCGTGCTGCTCCCGGTAGGCAGCCTGCATGTCCTGCATGCGCACGCCGTCACCGCCGCCGAACAGGTTCCAGTAGACGACCGTGCCGGGGTCCAGCTCCGAGCCGAGCAGCCCGGCCCCGAGAGGTGTCGAGCAGCCGCTGAGCGAGAGGCCGGTGGCCGCGAGCGCCCCGGCGCCGAGGACGCCTCGGCGGCTCAGCGCGGGCGTGGAGGGCGATCCTCCGGGCACGAGGCGGGGTGGGCGGTTCCTCATCAGAGCACTCCATCGGGTCGGAATCAGGTCCAGTCAGCAGCAGGTCGGGAGCAGATCCAGTCGGGAGCAGAGCGGAAGCAGATCAGGAGCTCTCCGGCCCGCCGCGCCGACGCCACCGTCGGCGCCTGCGCCACCGACTGCGGCGCACTGTGTGCCAGCTCACGTCCACTCCTGAGGTGGACCTTACATCGTTGCAGAATCTGACGCAATGAACCCCCGCCGCAGGTCATCGGCGTTTTCTGGAGATTCCGGGCAGCACTCTGGAGATTCCGGGCAGCACGATGACTCGGACCCTCGCAGGAGGGTCCGAGTCATGCCCCGTGCGTGCGGAGGCTCAGGCGCCCGACTGCGAGCGCTTCTTGTTCCAGACGTCGAAGGCGACGGCGATCAGCAGCACCACGCCGCGCACCACGGACTGGGTGGGCTGGGAGATGCCCATGATCGACATGCCGTTGGACATCACGGCCATGATCAGACCGCCGATGATGGCGCCCTGGACCTTGCCCACGCCGCCGGTGACCGCTGCGCCGCCGATGAACGCCGCGGCGATCGCATCGAGCTCGAACATGTTGCCGGCGCCGGGCTGGGCGCTGTTGGAGCGCGCCGAGTAGACGATGCCCGCGACCGCCGAGAGCAGCCCCATGTTCACGAACAGCCACATGTTCACCCGGCGGGTCTTGACGCCGGAGAGCTGCGCGGCCTGGAGGTTGCCGCCCATCGCGTAGATGTGCCGACCGAAGATGGTGCGCTGGCTGATGAAGCCATAGATGAGCACCAGCGCGGCCAGCAGGATCAGCACCACCGGCAGACCGCGGGCATGGGCCAGCTGCCACGCGAAGGCCATCACCACGGCGGCGATCGCGAGGTTCTTCACCCAGAACAGGTACTGGGCCTCGACCTGCTGCTTGTACTTCAGCTTCGCGAGGCGGCCGCGGTACTGCTGGATCGCGAACACCACGATCAGCGCCGCGGCGAGGAACAGGGTGAAGGCGTCGAAGCCGTTGCCGCCGAGCAGCCCGTTGAGGAAGCCGCCGGAGATGTACTGGTACTGCTCGGGGAACGGCGAGAGCGAGACGTTGCCGAGGACCTGCATGGCCAGGCCGCGGAAGATGAGCATGCCGGCCAGGGTGACGATGAAGGCGGGGATGCCCACGTACGCGACCCAGAAGCCCTGCCACAGCCCCACCAGCACACCGGTGCCGAGCGCCGCGAGCACGCCCACCCACCAGGGCAGGCCGTTGCCGATCACGACCACGGCGGCGACAGCCCCGGTCAGCGCGACCACCGAGCCCACCGAGAGGTCGATGTGCCCGGCCACGATGATCATCACCATGCCGATCGCGAGGATCAGGATGTAGGAGTACTGCAGCACCAGGTTGGTGAGATTGCCCGGGCTGAGCAGCGCACCGTCGGTGAGGATCGCGAACAGCACGATGATGAACACGAACGCGATGTAGATGCCGCTCTGGCGCATGTTGCGCGTCAGCAGCTCCTTGATGTCAGAAGTTCCGGCCATGAGGCGCGCTCACTCCCTCTCCATGGTCATGAGCTCCATGAGGTGCTCCTGGGTGGCGTCCTGGATCGCGACCTCGCCGGTGATCCGACCCGCGGACAGTGTGTAGATGCGATCGGCCACGCCCATCACCTCGGGCAGTTCCGAGGAGATGACGATGATGGCCTTGCCCGCCTCGGCGAGCTCGTTGATGATCGAGTAGATCTCGTACTTCGCGCCGACATCGACGCCACGGGTGGGCTCATCGAGGATGAGCACCTCCGGCTCGGTGTACAGCCACTTGCTGAGCACCACCTTCTGCTGGTTGCCGCCCGAGAGCTTCCCGACGCTCGCCATCACCGTGGGCGTCTTGATGTTCAGCGAGGAGCGGTAGCGCTCGGCGACCGCGATCTCCTCGTTGCCGTTGATCCAGCCGCCGGAGGTGATCTTCTTCAGCGCGGCGGCGGTGACGTTGGTGCGGATGTCCTGGATGAGGTTCAGTCCGTACTGCTTGCGGTCCTCGGAGACGTAGGCGATGCCGGCGTCGATCGCGTCGGCGACGGTGCGCATCTGCACCGGACGGCCGTGCATGTAGGCCGTGCCGGAGATGTCGCGGCCGTAGGAGTGGCCGAACACGCTCATCGCGAGCTCGGTGCGGCCGGCGCCCATCAGCCCGGCGATGCCCACCACCTCGCCGGCGCGGACGGTCAGCGAGGCCCCGTCGACGACGATGCGGCCGGCCTGGGTGGGGTGGCCGACGTGCCAGTCCTCGATCCGGAAGATCTCCTCGCCGATCTCGGCGTCGCGCGTCGGGTAGAGGCTCTCCATGTCCCGGCCCACCATGCCCTTGATGATGCGGGGTATGAGCGTGGGCCTGTCCTGCTCGGGCACGCGCATGTCGATGGTCTCGATCGTCGAGCCGTCGCGGATGACCGTGGTGGCGTCGGCGATCGCGGCGATCTCCCCGAGCTTGTGGGAGATGATGATGCTGGTGACGCCCTCGTCCCGCAGGCCACGGATGAGGGAGAGCAGATGCTCCGAGTCGTCGTCGTTCAGGGCCGCGGTCGGCTCGTCGAGGATCAGCAGCGTCACGTTCTTCGAGAGCGCCTTGGCGATCTCGACAAGCTGCTGCTTGCCCACGCCCAACTGGCCGACGGGCGTGACGGGCTTCTCCTTCAGCCCCACGCGCTCCAGCAGCTCGGCGGCGCGCGCATTGGTCTCGTGCCAGCTGATCACGCCGCCACGGGCCTGCTCGTTGCCCAGGAAGATGTTCTCGGCGATGGAGAGGTGGGGCACCAGGGCGAGCTCCTGGTGGATGATCACGATGCCCTCGGCCTCGGAGTCGTTGATCGAGGTGAAGCTGACGGGACGGCCGCGGTAGTGGATCTCGCCCTCGTAGCTGCCGGCCGGTTCGACACCGGAGAGCACCTTCATGAGAGTGGACTTGCCGGCGCCGTTCTCGCCGCAGATCGCGTGGATCTCGTGATCGTCGACGGTGAGCGACACGTCCTTGAGCGCGACCACGCCGGGGAATCGCTTGGTGATGGACCGCATCTCGAGGATGTGTTCGGCCACTGGGGTCCTCCTTCGGGCAGGGGGTACCGGCGGCGCGGGGCGCGCCGGTACCCCACCGGGTGCTGCTGTGCTTCTCTGCTCAGAGCTGGCCGGACTCGACCTGCTCCTCGGTGTAGTAGCCGGAGTCGACCATGGTCTCCTCGTAGTTGTTCTCCAGCACCATCTGCACGTCGAGCAGGTACGAGGGGACGACCTTCACGCCGTTGTCGTAGGTCTCGGTGTCGTTGGCCTCGGGCTCATCGCCGTTGAGGATCGACTCCGCCGCGACGATCGCCTGCTCGGCGAGGTTGCGGGTGTCCTTGAAGATGGTCGAGTGCTGGACGCCGTCGGCGATCAGCTTGATCGAGGCGATCTCCGCGTCCTGCCCGGTGACGACCGGCAGGCCCTCCTCGATGGTGGGGCCGAGGCCCCGGTTCTGCAGGGCGTTGATGATGCCGCGCGAGAGCGGATCGGCCGGGGCCAGCACGCCGTCCAGCTCGGTCCCCCCGTTGTAGTGGGTGGTCAGCAGGGTCTCCATGCGCTTCTGGGCGGTCTCCTGCTCCCAGCGCTGGGTGGCGGCCTGGTCGATGTCCATCTGCCCGGAGGGGACCTCCAGGGTCCCGTCGTCGAAGAAGGGCTTCAGGGTGTCGATCGCGCCCTGCCAGAACAGGTGGGCGTTGTTGTCGTCGAGCGACCCGGCGAAGAGCTCGACGTTCAGCGGGCCCTCGGGGGCGTCGCCGGCCGGCTCGAAGCTCTCGTCGAGCAGACCCAGGCCGAACAGCAGCGCGTTGGCCTGGTTCACGCCCACGGTGTAGTTGTCGAAGGTGACGTAGAAGTCGACGTTCTCGCTGTCGGTGAGCAGTCGGTCGTAGGCGATCACGGGGATGCCCGCGTCGGCTGCGGCGTCGAGCTGGGACGAGAGGGAGGCGCCGTCGATCGAGGCGATGAGCAGCACGCTCACGCCGGAGTTGATCATCTGGTCGATCTGCTGCTGCTGGGTGGGGATCGCATCACCCGCGTACTGCATGTCGACCGTGAAGCCCTTGTCCTCCAGGCCCTTCTTGATGTTGTTGCCGTCGGCCACCCAGCGCTCGTAGGTCTGGGTCGGCATCGCGACGCCGACGGTCTGCTCGCTGGGGGCGGCATCGGGGTCGGGGCCGCCGGATCCGGCGCCTTCGCCGCCGCAGGCGGCCAGTCCGAGCGCGGCCGCTGCGGCCGTCGCTCCCAGCATGAAGGTTCTGCGGTTGTGCATGGGACTCTCCTCGTCGAAATCGCCATCTGCTGCGTGCAGCAGGGACGCCCTGCCGGCCTGCGCGGCACCGTCGGCGTCCATGCCGTCCACGGTGCCGACGGAGAGTCGGCGGAGCTGCTGTGCGGTCCGCGCGCCGACCGTGGCGCGGCACCACCGGCGACGGTGGGGACCGCTCGAATGGTAACGTTCACATCGACACAGCTGTCAACCGGCCGGGCCCCGAAACGGGTCACAACTCGGCAACGGACGGCAAGTGCTTGCGCAGGGACCGGCATGATCCTCCAGGCTGCGACGCACTCGCCTCCCCTTTCCCCGATCGGAGACGACCCCATGACTCCCGTTCCGCGCCGCCCCTCCATGGGCGATGTCGCCGACCGTGCCGGCGTCTCCTACCAGACCGTCTCCCGCGTGCTCAACGAGCCGGAGATCGTCCGGCCCGAGACCCGCGAACGGGTGCAGGCCGCGATCGCCGAGCTCGGCTATACCCGCAACCGGGCGGCGCGCGCGCTGAAGACCTCCCGCTCCTCGCTGATCGGCGTGCTCACCGACGACCTCTCCCTGTTCGGCCCTGCTGAGACCACCACCGCGATCGAGGCCGCCGCCCGCGAGGCCGGGTACTCGGTGGTGCTCACTTCGATGCCGCCCGATCCGCGCGCCGCCCGGAAGGTGGGGGGCGAGCTGCTGGGATCCGGTGTCGAGGGGATCCTGGCGATCGCCGCCCACGAGGGGATGACCCCGGCGGTCACCGAGGTCGCGCGCTCCACGCCGGTGGTCGCCGTCTCCGCCCAGCCCCCGCAGGAGGCCGTCGCCGAGGTGGTCGGCATCGACCAGGCGCTCGGAGCGCACCACGTCGTCGAGCACCTGCAGCGCACCGGCGTGCGCTCGATCGTCCACATCGCCGGGCCGGCGGACTGGTTCGACGCCCGGGCCCGACGCCTCGGCTTCACCTCGGCGCTCGAGGAGCTCGGACTCGACGGCGAGGTGGTGGGGCCGGGCGAGTGGACCCCGCGCTCCGGCTACGAGCTCACCACCGACCTGATCCGCACCGGCCCGCCCGAGGCGATCTTCGCCGCCAGCGACATGATCGCGATCGGCGTGCTGCACGCCCTGCACGAGCACGGACTGCGGGTGCCGCAGGACGTCGCCGTGGTCGGCTTCGACAACACGCTCGGCGCGGAGTTCCTGATCCCCTCGCTCACCACCGTCGCGCAGCCGTTCGTCGAGGTGGGACGCGTTGCGCTGCGTCACCTGGTGAGCTTGCTGGACGGAGACCCCGCCGCGTCGCAGTGCCCGCGCACGCTGCCCCCGCGACTCGTGGTGCGACGCTCGACGCGGCCCGAGCGCACGCACTGAGGGGTCCTGCGGGGCTCCGGGGAACTCTGAGGGGCACTGAGGGCGCCGAGGGGCGCTGAGGGACCCGCGCGCCGCGTCCGACCTCCGGGGAAACGGTCTCCGACACCTTCGATGTGAACGTTGACATGACGGGGGTCGGATGGTTCAGTGGACTCATGACGCACGCTGCCGTGACCTCCGCCGCCTCTCCCGACGCGGCCACCCTCATCGCCGAGGGACGTGCCCACCTGGGGCTCGAACTCGGATCCACCCGCATCAAGGCCGCCCTCATCGACGACTCGGGCGCCGTGCTGGGCACCGGCTCTCACACCTGGGAGAACCAGCTGGTGGACGACAGCTGGACCTACTCCCTGGAGGCCGTCCGCACCGGCATCCAGGACTGCTACGGCTCGCTGGTCGCGGAGGTGCGCGAGCGCCACGGCATCGAGCTCACGCAGCTCGCGAGCCTGGGCATCTCCGCGATGATGCACGGCTACCTCCCCCTCGATGCGGAGGGCGAGCAGCTGGCCCCCTTCCGCACCTGGCGCAACACCTACACCACCGATGCCGCCGCCGAGCTCAGCCGCGCGCTCGGCGTGAACATCCCGCTGCGCTGGAGCATCGCGCACCTGCTCCATGCGATCCGCGGCGGCGAGGCCCATGTGCAGCAGCTCGCCCGGCTCACCACCCTGGCCGGCTACGTCCACCAGCAGCTCACCGGGCGGTTCGTGCTCGGAGTGGGCGATGCCAGCGGCATGTTCCCGATCGCCGCCGCCGGCGACGGCTTCGACCCCGAGCAGCTGGAGCGCTTCGCCGCGCTCGAGGGCATCTCCGCCCTGCCCTGGTCGCTGAAGGAGGTGCTGCCCGAGGTGCTCACCGCCGGGCAGGACGCCGGCAGCCTCACCTCCGAGGGTGCGGCGCTGCTGGACCCCACCGGCACCCTGCAGCCGGGCGCGGTCGCCGCTCCCCCCGAGGGCGATGCGGGCACCGGCATGGTCGCCACCCACGCGATCGCCCCCCGCACCGGCAACGTCTCCGCCGGGACCAGCGCCTTCGCCATGGTGGTGCTCGAGGGACCGCTCTCGGGCCCCCGCGAGGAGATCGACATGGTCACCACCCCCGCCGGTGATCCGGTGGCGATGATCCACACCAACAACTGCGCCGGGGACCTCGACGCCTGGCTGGGGCTCTTCGGCCGCTTCGCCGAGCTGCTGGGCCGCCCCACCGACTCCGAGGAGCTCTACCGCGTCCTCTTCGGCGCGGGAGCCGAGGGCGAGGCCGATGCCGGCGGAGTGCTCAGCTACAACTACATCTCCGGCGAGCACCAGACGGGCGTGCCCTCGGGACGCCCCCTGCTGGTGCGGGAGCAGGGTGCCCGCTTCACGCTCGAGAACTTCATGCGCTCCCAGCTCTACGGTGCCTTCGGCGCGCTCGCGGTGGGCATGGAGGCGCTGCTGAAGGACGAGGGCGTGCAGCTGGACGTCATGTACGCCCACGGCGGCATCTTCCGCACCGCGGGCATCGCCCAGCAGGTGCTGGCCGATGCGATCGCCACCCCCGTCGCCGTCGGCGACTCCGCCGGGGAGGGCGGGGCCTGGGGCATGGCGCTGCTGGCGGCCTTCACCGCACAGGTCCGCGGGGAGAGCGGATCCGACGACGCCGCCGCTTCCCCCGCCTCCTCCCCCGCCTCGCTCAGCGAGTTCCTCGCCGAGCAGGTGTTCGCCGACCAGCAGCTGAGCACGCGCCGGCCCGAGGAGGCCGGGATGGCAGGTCATGCGCAGTGGCTGAGCGGCTACCGCACGGCCCTGCCCGTCGAGCGGCTGGCCGGCGAGCTGCTCGACTGACCCGCCCCGTCGGCCCTCATCCCCCACCCCTCGCCCCGATCCAGGAGTCCCCATGACCCTCGTCCTCGCCGAGCTGCCCCCCTCCACCCAGGAGGCGGTCGCCGCGACCCGTGAGCGCGTCGCCGCCCTGCACGCCGAGCTGCCCCGCAACGGCCTGGTGGTCTGGACCGCCGGCAACGTCTCCGAGCGCGTGCCCGCGACCGATCCCGGGGTTCCGGGCCTGCTGGTCATCAAGCCCTCCGGCGTCTCCTACGACGAGCTGAGCGCCGAGAACATGGTGGTGTGCACCCTGGACGGCGCGAAGATCGTCGACGGCACTCCTGATGAGCTGACACCCTCCTCCGACACCGCCGCGCACGCCTACGTGTACGCGCACATGGACGAGGTGGGCGGCGTGGTCCACACCCACTCCACCTACGCCACCGCCTGGGCCGCGCGCGGCGAGGAGATCCCCTGCGTGCTGACGATGATGGGTGACGAGTTCGGCGGTCCCGTGCCCGTCGGCCCCTTCGCGATCATCGGTGACGACTCCATCGGCCGCGGCATCGTCGAGACCCTCTCAGGGCATCGCAGCCCCGCCGTGCTGATGCAGAACCACGGCCCCTTCACGATCGGCAATGACGCCCGCGCCGCGGTGAAGGCCGCAGTGATGGTGGAGGAGGTGGCACGCACCGTGCACATCTCCCGCCAGCTCGGGGAGCCGCTGTCCATCGACCCGCAGCACATCGACTCCCTGTACGACCGCTACCAGAACGTCTACGGCCAGCGCTGACGCCGGTCCCCCACCCCCCCCCGCTCAGAGACGAGGACCCCCATGCAGAATCCCTTCGA
>NZ_DASVGJ010000047.1:0-120822 GCF_036379615.1 Brachybacterium sp. | reverse complement strand
TCGAGGACCTCGCACGCTGGCACGTCTCCAGTGCGGCCGAGGCCGCCGCCCGGCACGACCTGCCCTCGGAGCTGGTCAGCGCCCTGGACCGTGCGACCGCGGAGATCCTCCGCGCCGCCGAGATCGCACTGCCTCCGGACGAGCAGGTCGAGCAGGGCGCCGCTGTCGGCGCTCCGCCTGCCTGCCGCCGCGCCGAGGAAGGACTGCCTGCATGAGCGCGAGCACCCCTGATCCCGACAGGTCCCCGCTGGTCCTGGTCACAGGGGCCAGCGGTTACATCGGCGGCCGCCTGGTGCCCGCCCTGCTGGCCGCCGGCCTGCGGGTGCGGGCGATGGCGCGCCACGCCGACCGGCTCCAGGACCGTCCCTGGAGGGACCGGGTGGAGGTGGTGGAGGCCGACGTCGAGGACCCGAGCAGCCTCGAGGCCGCGCTCGACGGCGTCGACGTCGCCTACTACCTCATCCACACGATGGGGGGCGGGCGCCGCTTCGCCGACCGGGACCGGGAGGGCGCCCGATCCTTCGCTGATGCGGCCGCGCGCGCCTCGGTGCGGCGCATCGTCTACCTCGGCGGCATCCATCCCGAGGGGGAGGAGCTCTCCGCCCACATGGCCTCCCGCAAGGAGGTCGGCGAGATCCTGCTCGCGGGAGCGGTCCCAGCCGTCGTGCTGCGGGCGGCGGTGATCCTCGGCTCGGGCAGCGCGTCCTTCGAGATGGTGCGCCACCTCTCCGAGCGCCTGCCGGTGATGATCGCCCCGCGCTGGCTGCGCAACCGGATCCAGCCCATCGCGGTGCGCGACGTGCTGCACTACCTCGTCGGTGCGGCCCAGCTGCCCGGTGCTCCGAACCGCACCTTCGACGTCGGCGGTCCCGATGTGCTCAGCTTCGCCCAGCTCCTCCAGGCCTATGCCCGCGCGGCCGGACTCCCGCGGCGACGGATCCTCACGGTGCCAGTGCTCACTCCGCGCCTGGCCAGCCACTGGATCGGGCTGGTGACGCCGGTGCCCAAAGGCATCGCCCGTCCCCTCGTGGAGTCGCTCATCCACGAGTCGGTCGCCGCCGAGTCGGATCTGCTGGACCTGGTGCCTGCTCCGGAGGGCGGGCTGACCGGGGTGGACCGTGCGATCGCGCTGGCCCTGACCCGCATCCGGGAGCTCGACGTCGCGACCGCCTGGCACTCCGCGACGCCGGCCGGCGCCCCCTCGGCCCCGCTGCCCGAGGATCCCGAGTGGTCCGGTGGGATCGTCCGCGGCGACGAGCGCCGACGCCACGTCGACGCCTCCCCCGAGACGCTGTGGGCGGTGATCGAGGGCATCGGCGGTCGGCGCGGCTGGTACTCCTGGCGCCTGGGCTGGGTCGCCCGCGGGCTCATGGACCGACTCGTGGGCGGGCCCGGGCTGCGTCGCGGCCGACGCCACCCCGCCCGGCTCGCGGTCGGCGACGCCCTGGACTGGTGGCGGGTCGAGCGACTCGAGCACGGCCGCCTGCTGCGCCTGCGCGCCGAGATGCGGGTGCCCGGCGGGGCCTGGCTCGAACTCGGCGTCGAGCCCGCCGACGACGGGCCCGGCGGCGGCGCGATCCTTCATCAGCGCGCGATCTACCACCCGCGCGGACTGCTCGGCGACCTGTACTGGTGGGCCGTGTGGCCCTTCCACGGGATCGTCTTCGGCGGCATGCAGCGCAACATCGCCCGCGCCGCGGAGTCCGCACAGGCCGGGGAGTTCACGAAGACCGCACAGACCACACAGACCTCGGCGGCCCCGGCGCCGTCGGCCGCGCCCTCGCCCCACCCTCCGCGCAGCCCCCGTTCTCCCGAGGAGTCCGCTTGACCCGCCCGCCCCGCCCGCTCGCCCGCCGTCTCGCCGTGACGGTGAGCTTCCTGCTCGCGATGATCGGCTCCGCGATCGGCGTCGGCGCCTTCGGCGGCGACCCGGTCGAGCAGGCCGCCGGTGGTCTGCTCGCTGCCGACGCCACCCACCTCGCCCCTGCCGGCTCCGCCTTCTCGATCTGGTCCGTCATCTACGCAGGTCTCGGCGGGTACACGCTATGGCAGTGGTGGGACCGCCGTGATGCCCGCGGCATCGCCGGGCACGCGATCGCCTCGCTGCTGCTGAACGCCGCATGGATCCTCACCATCCAGGCCGGGGGCGTCAGGATCAGCGTGCTCGTGATCGTGCTGCTGCTCGGTGTGCTCGCCGACCTCTTCCGCCGCCTCGCCACCCGGCCCGCCGGCGGGTGGGTGGAGCGGATCCTTGTGGACGGCACCTTCGGGCTGTACCTCGGCTGGGTGAGCGTGGCGACCTGCGCGAACATCGCCGCCGCCCTGAAGGGCGCGGGGTTCACCGGCTTCGGCGCGCCCTCCCTGCTGGCCGTGGCGGTGCTCGTGGTGGTCGCGGTGATCGGGGTGGGCCTCACGCTCGCCGGCCGCCGCCCGGTCGCCGCGCCGCTGGCGATGATCTGGGGGCTGGCATGGATCGCCGTGGGCCGCGCGACGGACGAGCCGAATGCTCCCGCCGTCGCGATCGCCGCCGTGCTCGCCGCCCTCGTGATCGCCCTCGCGGCCGCCGCGCAGCTGCTGCGCGCCCGGCTCCGCAGGACCCCGGACCCCAGCAGGGACGTCCGATGAGCGCCCGCAGCATGCTCGAGACGTCGACGGCCCGCTACGACCGGGTCGCCCAGCGCAGCGCCGCATGCGTGATCACCGGATACTCCACCTCCTTCGGCTGGGCCACCCGGCTGCTCGACGAGCCGGTCCGCACCCATGTGCGCAACATCTATGCGCTGGTGAGGATCGCGGACGAGACGGTCGACGACCCGGACCCGACCCTCTCGACCCTCGAGCGGTCCCGACTGCTGGAGGATCTCGCCGCCGAGACCGCGCGCGCCGTGGCCGGCTCCCGCTCCACCAACCTCGTCGTCCAGGCCTTCGCCCTCACCGCACGACGGTGCGGGATCGGCCCGGCGCTGATCGACCCGTTCTTCGCGTCCATGCGCGCGGACCTCGCCGTCTCCTCCCACGACCAGGCGAGCCTCGCGGAGTACGTGCACGGTTCCGCCGAGGTGGTGGGGCTGATGTGCCTGCGCGTGTTCCTGGACGGGGACGACGACGCCTACGCACGCCTCGCCCCCGCCGCGAGCGCCCAGGGGGCCGCGTTCCAGAAGGTGAACTTCCTGCGCGACCTCGCCGAGGACCATGACGCGCTGGGCCGCACCTACTTCCCGGGCCTGGACGTCGACGACTTCGGGGATGCCGAGCGCGACCGACTGCTGGACGACATCGACACCGACCTCGCCCATGCCGCGACCGCCCTCCCCCACCTGCCCGCCTCCAGCCGCCGCGCTGTCACCGCCGCCCACGGCTTCTACAGCGCGCTCTCGCGGCGGCTGCGTGCGACCCCGGCGCAGCAGATCCGCCGTACCCGGGTGCGAGTGCCCGAGCACGAGAAAGCCCTGATCATGATGCGCGCCGCACTCGGGGCCCGCCGATGAGCGCGGCCGCCGCGATGCCCGAGAACGGCCCGACGGAGCAGGGCCCGCCCCGCGAGGGACGTGCGGGCGGGCGTCCCAGAGCCGTGGTGATCGGCGGAGGCATCTCGGGCCTCGCCACGGCCGCGCTGCTGGCCCGCGACGGCTACGAGGTCGATCTCGTCGAGGCGCGCACCCAGCTCGGCGGCCGCGCCGGCAGCTGGGAGCACGGCGGATTCCGCTTCGACACCGGGCCGTCCTGGTACCTGATGCCCGAGGTGTTCGACCACTTCTTCCGCCTGCTCGGCACCTCCGCCGCCGAGCAGCTGGACCTCCAGGGCCTGGATCCCGGGTACCGGGTGTTCTTCGAGGAGCACGACGAGCCGATCGACATCCGCGCCTCGGCGGCCCGCAATGCGACCGCCTTCGAGGCGATCGAGCCCGGCGCGGGCCGCCGGCTGGACGAGTACCTCGACTCGGCCAGCCGCACCTACGAGATGGCGCTCGAGCACTTCCTCTACTCCTCGTTCACGCGCCAGCGGGAACTGCTGGCCGCGCCGATCCTCGCGCAGGCACCGCGCCTTCTCCAGCTGCTGCTCGAGCCGCTCGAGCGCTTCGTGGGCCGCCGCTTCGAGGACCCCCGTCTGCGTCAGATCCTCGGCTACCCCGCGGTGTTCCTGGGCTCCTCCCCGGATCGCACTCCGAGCATGTACCACCTGATGAGCGCTATGGATCTCACCGGCGGGGTGCTCTACCCGCAGGGCGGATTCGCGCGCCTCATCGACGTGATCGTCGCCCTCGCCGAGCGGGAGGGCGCACGACTGCACACGGCCACCCGCGCCACCCGCATCCTCACTGCCCCGCAGCCCGGACAGCGTCGCCCCCGGGCCGTCGGCGTCGAGGTGCAGGGGGCCGACGGGTCCGCGCGCACCCTGGCGGCCGACGTGGTGGTCGCGACCGCGGACCTGCACCACGTGGAGACCACGATGCTGCCGCCCGCGCTGCAGACCCACCCGGAGCGCCGGTGGGAGAAGGCGACCTCCGGGCCGGGCGCCGTGCTGGTCCTGCTGGGAGTGGAGGGCGAGCTGCCGCAGCTCTCCCACCACAGCCTGTTCTTCACCCGGGACTGGGGGGCGAACTTCGGTGCGATCCGCGAGGGCAGCATCCCCTCGCCCGCCTCGGTCTACGTGTGCCGCCCCTCGGCGACCGATCCCTCGGTCGCCCCCGCCGGGCACGAGAACCTCTTCGTGCTGGTCCCGATGCCGGCCGAGCCCGGGCTCGGCAGCGGCGGGGTCGACGGCGCGGGCTCCGCCGCCGTCGAGGCGATCGCCGACGAGGCGATCGCGCAGATCGCCGACTGGGCGGGCATCCCCGATCTCGTCGGCCGGGTGGTGGTGCGCCGCACGATCGGGCCGGCGGAGTTCGCCACCGACCTGCGCACCTGGAAGGGCGGCATGCTCGGCCCCGCCCACACCTTGCGCCAGAGCGCCTTCCTGCGCGCCGGGAACGCCTCGCGGAAGGTCGACTCCCTCTTCTACGCCGGCTCGAGCACGATCCCCGGGATCGGTCTGCCGATGTGCCTGATCAGCGCCGAACTGGTCGCCAAGCGACTGCGCGGGGACCGTTCCGCCTCGCCGCTGCCGGAGCCCGCTCCCCGGTCGGAGCCCGCTCACGCCTCGGAGCCCGCTGGCCGGTCGGAGCCCGCCGGGCCCCGCGGCGAGGCGGTGGCATGACCTCGGCCGTCTACCTCCTCGCGCTGCTCGTCCCGCTCGTGTGCATGGGGCTGCTGGACCGGCGCTTCCGCCTGGTGCTGTGGCGGGCGCCCCGGCGCGCGATGATCGTGCTGGGCGCGGGAATCGTGCTGTTCCTGCTGTGGGACCTCGCCGCGATCGCCTCCGGCCACTATCGGATGGGCGCCGGGGAGTGGATGACCGGGATCCTGCTGGGCCCGGAGCTGCCCCTGGAGGAGCTGGTGTTCATCACCTTCCTCAGCTACCACGCCCTGGTGCTGTGGGGGCTGGTGGACAGGCTGTTCGCACTGCGCCGCGCGCGGTCCGCGCCGGACGCTCCGCAGGGGGTGCGATGAGCTACGCCGCCCTCGCCGGTCTGTTCCTGCTGGCACCGGTCGCGGTGTGCATCCTCGCCGTCGTGCGGTGCCGCCCCTCCCGCCGCTGGTGGCGCACCACAGCGGTGACGATCGCGGTGCTGGTGGCGCTCACCGTCGTCTTCGACACGCTCATGATCGCCGCGGACCTGTTCCGCTTCGAGGAGGCGGATCTGCTGGGGATCAGGATCGGCCTGGCCCCGCTCGAGGACCTGGCCTGGCCGGTCGCGGCCGGGCTGCTGCTGCCCTCGCTGTGGCTGCTGCTGACCCCGCCGGAGGAGAGATGACCATGGAGGAGGCGCGATGACCGTGCTCGAGAGTCCGCCGCGGGCGGTGCGTCAGCTGCTGGGCAGCTCCCGCCCGTTGAGCTGGATCAACACCGCCTACCCCTTCGCCGCGGCGTACCTGCTGGCCGGCGGCGGCGTGGACGCGGCCCTCGTGGTCGGCACCCTGTTCTTCCTCGTGCCGTACAACCTGCTGATGTACGGGATCAACGACGTCTTCGACCACGACTCCGATCTGCGCAATCCGCGCAAGGGCGGGGTCGAGGGCATCGTGCTGGACCGCGGCGTCCACCGCCTGACGCTGTGGGCCGCCGCCGGGACGACGCTGCCCTTCGTGGTGGCGCTGCTGATGTGGGGCGGGGCGGTCTCGGCGCTGGTGCTGCTGGTGGTGCTCGCGGCGGTGATCGCCTATTCCGCGCCGGGGCTGCGGTTCAAGGAGCGGCCGGTGCTGGACTCGCTGACCTCCTCCACCCATTTCGTGGGCCCGGCGGCGTTCGGGCTCGCGCTGACCGGTGCGCCGCTCGGGCTCACCGCGGTCGCCTCCCTCGCGGCGTTCTTCCTGTGGGGCATGGCCTCGCACGCCTTCGGAGCGGTGCAGGACGTCCAGCCCGATCGGGAGGCGGGCATCGGCTCGATCGCCACCGTGATCGGGGCGGCGCGCACCGTGCGGCTCGCCCTGGTGCTCTATGCCGCCGCCGGGGCGGTGATGCTGCTGGCGGGATGGCCCGCCGCGCTCGCGGGGCTGCTGGTCCTCCCCTACCTCGCGAGCATCTGGCCGTTCCGCTCCCTGAGCGATGCACGGGCAGAGCAGGCCCATCAGGGGTGGCGGCGCTTCCTCGGGCTGAATCTGGTGACCGGGTTCCTGCTCACCCAGCTGCTGATCGTGATCGCGCTGACGCGCTGAGACGGGGGGCGCGCCTCCCGCCGCCTCGGTCGCTCACGTCTGCGGATTCTCGCTCCCCGCCTCCCGCGCCCGCCGCGCGGAGGCCACGTCGTCGACGACCACTGCGATGTGCTGCATGCTCCTGATCAGGGCGCCGTACACCGGCCAGGAGTCCCGCGGAAGCCGGCCTTCCTCCGCCATGCGCGCCGCGAGCGCGCGGAGACGCTCGTGCACCGGCTCGACCTCCGCGTCGGGATCACTGATCGCCACGCCGGCATCACGCACCACGTCCCGCCACTGCTCGCGGAAGCTCTCGTCCCACTCGGCCTCGTCCTGACTCGCCTCGCGCAGCGTGCGGGCGAGGTTGCGCAGATGCGAGATGCCCTCGTCGACCCGCGAGAGGATCTCCTCGTAGCCGACGCCGCGGTGATCGCTCTGGTCACCTCGCGGCCCGCGTGCACGGCCCGCTGCGAGCCGTCGGCGTGGATTGGCCAGGTCGCTCTCCCGGGCGAAGCGCACCGAGCTCCAGGCCGAGTCGAGCTCCTCGTCCATCCGGGTGATCTCGCGGGTCCACTCCTCTGCCCTGTCGAGATCCCAGGAGCCGGGCGGCTGCTCGGCCATGTGCACGAGCACCCTTCCCATGCGCTGGTTGATGCTGTCGACGTGCCGGGCCGCCTGGCGATGGCGCAGCGGCGGGACCAGCAGCAGGTTCACCACGATGCCGAAGGCGACGCCGATGGCCACCTCGACCAGGCGATCGAGCAGGAGCGGCTTCTGGTCGCCGAACCCGCTGCCCAGCACGAAGATCGCCGTGGTCGCGACCGCCACGCCCTCATCGCGGATCCAGGTGATCCGGGAGGCGCACATGCCCACCAGCAGCGCGAGCGCGAAGGTCCACAGCCCCACGCCGAGATAGTGCCCGATCAGGAACGAGACCAGGACCCCCAGGCCGGAGGCGAGGGTGGTCTGGACCCCGCGGGACATCGAGCGGTACACCGTGGCGTGCACGGTCAGCAGGGCCGTCCACGGGGCGAGGAAGGCGATCTCGGAGTCCAGGACCACGTCCGCGAACCACCAGGCGGCCGTCGCCGCCGTGACGGCCTTGAGGATCTGCAGCAGGTCGGTGAGGACCTCCGGGCTGCGTGCCGCCGCCGCGAGCCGGGCCGCGAGCCGGGCCGGGCGTCCGCGCGTGCGCTGGTGCTGGTCCGATTCCTTCATCCTCTGCACCTCCTGTGCCTCGCCGGGAACCGCACCCTCGTGATCACGCCAGCAGCATCCCCGCAATGGTGGCGCTCATGAGGTTCGCGAGGGTGCCGGCGAGGATCGCCTTCAGCCCCAGCTGCGCGATCTCGGAGCGTCGGCTCGGCGCCAGGCCGCCCAATCCGCCCAGCAGGATGCCCAGGGAGCTGAGGTTCGCGAAGCCCGTCAGCGCGAAGCTCGTGATCGCGGCGGTCTTGGGGCTGAACTGGTCGATCTGCGGGCCGAATCCGGCGAAGGCCACGAACTCGTTGACCACCACCTTCTGGCCCACGAAGCTGCCCGAGGCCACGGCCTCGCTCCACGGCACACCGATCATGGCCATGATCGGGGCGAACACCCATCCCAGGATCTGCTCGAAGGTGAGGTCCCCGGCGCCGAACCAGCCTCCGACCACGCCGATCAACAGGTTGATCAGCGCGATCAGGGAGATGAACGCCAGCAGCATGGCGCCGACGTTCAGGGCCAGCTTGAGCCCGTCGGCCGCACCGCCCGCGGCGGCGTCGATGACATTGGTGTACGAGAGCTCGTCCTCGTCCTCGCGGTCGACGTCCTCGTCATGGGCGGGGCGCTGGGCGGCCGAGCGATCGGCACTCGCGTCTGCGGTGGGTGCGTCGTCGGTGGCTGAGTCGCCGGTGGCTGCGTCGTCGGTGGCTGAGTCGTCGGTGGGCGAGTCGCCGGTGGCCACGCTTCCGGCGCCCGCAGCTCCGGCATCCGCGACGGCGGTGGCCGCGGTTCCGGTCGCAGCGCCACGACGCGTCGAGCCCTGACCGCGGCCGGCGACCATGGCGGCCTCGCGGGCCACGGCCTCCGGGTCGTCCTCCGGCACCAGGATCTTCGCCATCAGCAGCGCTCCGGGCGCAGCCATGAAGCTCGCGGCGATGAGGTACTCCAGCGGCGCGCCCAGCAACGAGTAGCCCACCAGCACGGAGCCCGCGACGGTGGAGAGCCCTCCCGCCATCACGGCGAAGAGCCCGGAGCGGGAGAGCCCCTTGATATAGGGGCGGATGACCAGCGGCGCCTCGGTCTGGCCCACGAAGATGTTCGCGGCGGCGTTGACCGACTCGGCGTAGCCCGTCCCGAGGACCCTCCCCAACGCGCCGCCGAGCAGGTGCACGATCCTCGGCAGGATCTTCCAGTGATAGAGCACCGCGGTGAGCGAGGCGAAGAAGACGATCACCGGCAGCACCTGCAGGGCGAAGATGCTGCCCTCGCCCTCCATCGGCAGCAGACCGCCGAAGAGGAAGGAGATGCCCTCGCTCGAGGTGTCGATGACGGCCTGGAACCCGGCGGAGACCTTCTCCAGCGCCCACTGCCCCGGCCCCCAGTACAGGACGATCACCCCCAGGAGGAGCTGCAGCGCGAAGGCTCCGATCACGGTGCGGAGCTTGATCGCGCGGCGGTTGCTGGACAGAGCGACCGCGATCACCAGCAGCCCGGCCATACCGCCGAGCCCCCAGAGCAGGTCGACCATCGCACTCACCTCACAGAGGATCGGGGACAGGGCGTGATCGTGCGCCAGTGTAGGGGGAGGCTCTCGAGGACCGCGCACAGCGGCAGGGCCGCAGCCGCCGGCCCCACCGTCCCCGCTACGGTGTCCCCATGGATCGCTCCCGGCCTCTGCACGTGCGCGCCTCCTCCGAGGAGGTCACGGACGAGGCGCTCGTCGCCGAACTGCGGGGCGTGCTCGCGCAGGCCGACGGCATGGAGGAGCTCGCCGCCCGCCTGGCCCTGCTCTCGGATCCACGGCGCCTGCGGCTCCTGTTCTGCCTGCACGCCCACCCCGGGGTGCGCAGCTCCGACCTCGCCAGCGCGCTCCAGGCGCACGAGTCGACCACCTCGCACGCCCTCGCGCTGCTGCGGGACGCCGGCTGGGTGCGCGCACGGCGCACCGGCCGGGAAGTCCGCTACGAACTGGCCGACGGAGTGATTCACGACCTGCTGCACTCCCTCGGATCCGCGCATCTTCCCGGCATCCACCATCCTGGAGAGCACACCGAGGACCCACCGCCGGCCCACGGCTGAGCCGCCCGCCGACAACCACCGGCACGGTGGACCCCACCTTCTCCCGATACTTGTACGGTGGTGCAAGTGATGAGGAAGGAGGGCCATGTCCACTGCGCATCGCTCCTCCGCACCGTCGGCCGCTGATCCCGCGGCCACCGTCCCCGCCGCCTCCGGCGATCCCCTCGGGCTGCGCGCCCGTGCGCGGCGCAGCACACTGCTGCTCACCGTGCTCACCGGCCTCGTGGCGCTCAGCCTGCTGCTGTGCGTGGGGATCGGCCCGGTCCCGCTCTCCCCCGCGCTCACGCTGCAGGTCATCGCCCATCACCTCGGCCTGCCGGTCCCCGTCCCCGCCGACGCAGCGGCCGAGGCGATCGTGTGGTCGGTCCGGGTGCCGCGGGTGCTGATGGGGGCGGCCGTCGGCGCCTGCCTGGCGATCAGCGGCGCCGCGCTGCAGGCGATGGTGCGCAACCTGCTCGCCGACCCGTACATCCTGGGCGTCTCCGGGGGTGCCTCCACCGGCGCGGCGGCCGCGATCCTCTTCGGGGTGGGGGCGGCGCTGGGCGAGTACGCGCAGTCGGTTCTGGCCTTCGCCGGAGCGCTCACCGCAGCGCTGCTGGTGTTCGTCATCGCACGCAGCAACGGGCGCGTCACCTCGCTGCGGCTGCTGCTGTCCGGGGTGGCGGTCGGCTACGCGCTCTCCGCAGTGACCAGCCTGCTGATCTTCTCCTCGGACTCCGCAGAGGGCTCACGCTCGGTGATGTTCTGGATGCTGGGCTCGCTCTCGCTGGGCCGATGGGACGCCTTCCTCGCGATCGCCCTGGTCGCCGCTGTGCTGGGCACCGTGGTGCTCACCGTTCGCGCCCCGCTGCTGGATGCCCTGGCCGCCGGGGACGGCATCGCCCACGGACTGGGCATCTCCCCGGACCGGGCACGCATCGGCCTGCTCGTGATCGTCTCGCTGTGCACTGCGGCGGCCGTCGCCGGAGCCGGGGCGATCGGCTTCGTGGGCCTGGTGATCCCGCACCTGGCCCGGCGCCTGGTCGGGTCCCGGCACCGGGTCGCGATCCCGGCGAGCGCCCTGCTGGGGGCCGGTTTCCTGGTGTGGGCCGACGTCGTCGCGCGTCTGGTGATGGCGCCGCGGGAGCTGCCCATCGGAGTGATCACCGCTGCCGTCGGCGCCCCGTTCCTGCTGATCCTCATCCGCCGGATGCAGGCCCGGGAGGGGTGAGCCCGGCTCACCGCCGGGTCCAGGCCGTCCCCTCCGTCGCCTCATCCATCGTCCCCGTCCCCCGTCGTCCCGAAAGGATCCCCATGACCTCGTCCCTTTCCCGCCGCGCGGTGTTGACCACGCTCGCCGGCGTCCTCGGCCTCGGCGCAGCCGCCTGCACCGCCCGCGGTGGTGCGTCGGAGGGTGGTGCGGGGAGCTCGGAGGGCGCGGCCGGCGGTGGCTTCCCGCTGACGCTCACCGACTGCGACGCCGAGGTGCTGATCGAGGCCGTGCCCGAGCGGGTGGTGCTCCTGGACAGCG
The DNA here is from genome assembly GCF_036379615.1 of Brachybacterium sp. GTDB lineage: Bacteria > Actinomycetota > Actinomycetes > Actinomycetales > Dermabacteraceae > Brachybacterium. Next base: position 109,295 of record NZ_DASVGJ010000047.1, on the reverse strand, counting down.
CCCCGGTGACGACCCTCGACGGGCTCGGGGTGCTGGACCGGGTGGTCGCCCGCGCCGGCTCCTTCCCGGAGGGCTACTACGACGCGGAGCTCATCGGCCGCCTGGAGCAGATCCCGATGCTCTCCGAGGACATCGACACCACCGGACACCTGCAGATCAGCCAGGAGGTGGTGATGGCGCAGGGGCCCGACCTGGTGCTGGGCCTGCCGGACGGCCTCACCCGTGAGGGGCTGCGTGCGGGCGGCGCAGAGGTGCTGATGCCCCGCTCGTACTGCGGCGGACTCGAGGAGCGGGCGAGTGTCGACATGCTCTTCGCGGAGATCACGACCTACGGGGCGGTGTTCGACCGCGCCGCCGAGGCCGAGGCCCTGGTCGCCGCTCTGCGGGAGCGGATCGACGCCGTCGCGGACCTCCCCCACGAGGCGCGCACGGCCGCGGTGCTCTACGCGAGCGCGGGCGGTGGGCCCCTGTACGCCTACGGCGCGCCCTCCATGGCGACCGCGCAGCTGGATGCGCTGGGGATCGAGAACGTCTTCGCGGACACCGCGCAGCGGGTCTTCGAGAGCGGGACCGAGCCGCTGCTGGCCGCCGACCCCGACGTGGTCGTGGTGCTGCACGAGGGGACGGTCCCCGAGGAGCAGCTGCTCGCCGAGATGCTCGCCGACAGCCAGCTCACGTCGCTGCGCGCCGTGCAGGAGGAGGCCGTGCTGCCGCTGCTGTTCAACTTCACCGAGCCCGCCTCGCCGCTGATCGTCGACGGGCTCGAGCGTATCGGTGCCTGGCTGACGCGGCGGGAGCCGGCGTGAGCGGCGAGACGGTGCTCGAGGCCCGCGGGCTGACCCATAGCTTCGGCGCTCTCGAGGTGCTGCGCGGGGTGGACCTCACCGCCCGCCGCGGCGAGGTGGTGGGGCTGGTGGGCCCCAACGGCAGCGGGAAGACGACCGCCCTGCGGATCCTGCACCGCGACCTGGTGCCCGATACCGGGCAGGTGCGGCTCGAGGGCCGGGATCTCGGGTCCCTGTCCGGGCGTGAGCGGGCCCGGCGCCTCGCCGTGATGACGCAGGAGAGCCCCGGCGAGCTGCCGATGACCGCCGCCGATGCGGTGATGCTGGGCCGGCTCCCCCACCGAGGCGTCTTCGGCGCCACCACCCGGGCCGACGAGCTCCTCGCCGCCGAGGCGCTCGAGCTCGCGGGCGCCGCCCACCTGGCCCGTCAGGACCTCACGACCCTCTCCGGAGGCGAGCGCCAGCGGGTGCTGCTGGCCCGGGCGCTCGCCCAGCAGCCGCGCCTGCTGCTGCTCGACGAGCCGACCAACCACCTCGACATCGGCGCCCAGCACCACACCCTGCAGCTGGTGCGCGCCCAGCGCCTGACCACGCTGGTGGTGCTTCACGACCTGAACCTGGCCGCCCGCTACTGCGACCGCGTGGTGGTGCTGGAGAACGGCCGGATCCGGGCCGATGGACCCCCGTCCGAGGTGCTCGACGAAGCCCTCGTCGGCGAGGTGTACGCCGTCGCGGCGGACCGGCGGGACGCGTCCGACGGGACCGCGCAGCTCCTGTTCCGGTCCCGGCCCGCGACCGGCTGAACGCGGCCTCGCCGGGGAATCGCAGAGCCCCCCGACAGATCCCCGACCAGGTGCCGACCGTTCGGTCCCCTCGATGCTGTTCACCGGGCGCGATGTTCCCGTAGCTTGACGGCGTGACCACCCCACCGCACACGGCCCCCGCCCCCTCCGCCGACGCTCCCCGGCGGCCCGGCGGCGCGGAGCCGGTGCTCGGCATCTCCGGAGCCGTCGGCGGCACCCCGCTGGTGCGCCTCGAGCACCTCTTCCCCGACTCCGGCGTCGAGATCCTGGCCAAGCTGGAGTCCGTCAACCCCGGCGGCAGCACCAAGGACCGCCCGGCGCTCGCGATGGTGCGCGACGCCCTGGACAGCGGCCGGCTCACGGCCGGAGGCACCGTGGTGGAGTCCAGCTCCGGCAACCTCGGCGTGGCCCTGGCCCGGGTGTGCTCCGTGCACGGCGTGCGCTTCGTGTGCGTGGTCGACTCCCGCACCAATGCGACCACGGTGGCCACCATCCGCGCGCTCGGCGGCGAGATCGACCTGGTCTCCGAGCCGGACCCGCTCAGCGGTGACCTGCTCACCGCCCGGTTCCGGCGCGTCGAGCAGCTGATGGAGGAGATCCCCGGGGCGGTGAACCTGTTCCAGTACGGCAATCCCGCGAATCCCGCGGCGCACACCACCGGCACCATGCGGGAGGTCGCGGAGTCCCTCGATCACCGGCTCGACGTGCTGATGGCGGCGGTGAGCACCACCGGCACGATCGCAGGCTGCACCGCCTACCTCCACGAGCACCGGATGGACACGCGCACCGTCGCGGTGGACGCGGTCGGCAGCGTCCTGTTCGGCGGCACCGCCGCACCGCGCCCGCTGCCCGGCCTCGGCGCGGGGGTCGTCACCGACATCTCCCGCACCGTGGCCCCGGACCGCGTGATGCGCGTGGACGGTCTCGACTGCGTGGTCGGCGCGCGCCTGCTGGCCCGACGGGAGGGCATCCTCGCCGGCGCCTCGACCGGCGGCATCGTCCACGCACTGGGCACGCTCGTACCGGACCTCGCGCCCGGGTCGCGACTGGTGTTCATCGTGCACGACGGCGGGGTCCCCTACCTCGACACGGTCTACGACGACCACTGGGTGCAGCGGACGCTCGGGGCCGACGCCGCCGCCCTGGACGCCGCGACCACCGCCCTGGTCGCCTCCGCCCGCCGTGGCTGAGCGGGCACCGGGCACGGCCGGGGACCCACTGCGCCTGCTCGTGGTGGGGGCCGGGGCGAAGGCGCTGTACGCGCTCGAGGAGCTCGCCGCGCAGGGTCGGGACGGCGGCGACCTCCCCGAGTCTGCCGGTCCCCTGGTCGAGATCACCGTCGTCGATCCCGGGGAGCACCTCGGCACCGGTGCCGCCTACCACCCCTCCCAGCCCCACCACCTGCGGTTGAACGTCGGCTCGGGGATCCTCGACGCTCCTGCCACCGGCGCCGCCCCGTCCTTCCCCGACTGGGCCCGCACCACGCATCCGGAACTCGCGGAGGAGCCGTACCCGCCGCGTGCCGTCGTCGGGGAGTACCTGCGGCTGCGCTGGCGACGGATGCAGGCCTCCCTCGCCCCTTGGGCGACGCTCCGCCACCACCGCGGCCGTGCCCTCGCGGTCCACCGCGACGGCGAGCGGTGGCGACTGGAGGTGACCGCCTCGCGGCAGGCGCCCGGGACGCAGGGGCAGCTGGAGCGGGGGCAGGGGCAGGCGGAGCAGGGGCAGGGGCAGGTGCCGGCGTCGCAGGTGCCGACGCAGCTGCTGGGCCCCGCCGAGGAGATCCTGCTCGCGACCGGTCATGCCACCGGCCACGACAGCGCCCTCGCCCCCACCTGGACCGCTGCGCTGCCACTGCGGCCCGCGGTGCTCCCCGTCCAGGAGATGCTCTCGGCCGAGCACGTGCCGCCGGGATGCCGGGTCGCGATGCGAGGCGGCGCCCTGACCTTCGTCGACGGGGCGCTCACGCTGACCCTCGGTCGCGGCGCCGCGTTCCGCCCGGATCCCTCCGGCACGACGGGCCTGATCCACCACCGCAGCCCCGAGGAGCCCGCGGTCATCCTTCCCACCACCCGCCACGGCCTGCTGCTGGACGCGAAGCCCCTGCCCGGGACGCAGCTCCCGGCAACGGCTGAACGGGCCCTCGCACGCGGCGCGCGCCGGCTGGAGTCCGCGGGACCCCTCACCCCCCAGCAGGTGCTCGACCTCGCGGTCGATGTCGCGGCGGAGATGCTGACCGGGCCTGATGCCCCGTTCGAGGAGCATCGTCGGGCGGTCATGCGCACCCTCTCGACGGGCGCGGAGCCCGACCTCCCGCAGGGCCCCGGTCGTGCCGAAAGGGCGCTTCGGCGCAGCATCGCGGTGGCGGAGGGCTCCCGCGCCGGGGGCCCGGCCTGGGCGCTCGGGCGCACCTGGGTGCAGCTCTACCCGCAGTTCACCGCGGCACTGCGCGGCAGCGAGGCGGACGGCACAGCATGGACGCGGTTCCTCGCCTCCGAACAGGTGCTGGAACGCTTCGCCTTCGGCCCGCCGCTGGACGTGGCGCGGATGCTGATCGCCATGATCGACTCCGGCGCCCTGGACCTGAGCTGGGTCGATGCGGGCACCTCTCTCCGCGCCGACGGCGTGCACGGGATCCCGGCGGGCGCCGGAGCACCCGACGTGGTGGTCGATGCGGTGGTGGCCCCGCCGGGCCTGCGCGGCATCGTCGATCCCCTGGCCCGGCAGCTGCTGAGCAGCGGACTGGTGACGCTGCGGCCAGGTCGCCGCGGAGCAGTCATCGAGGCCGACGGCACCGCGCTGACCTCGGCCGGCGACCGCGCGGAGGGACTTGCCCTGCTCGGCCGCGCCACCGAGGACCACGTGATCGGACACGACACCCTGAACCGGCACCTGCACGCCGAGACCGGACACTGGGCGGCACGGCTCTCCCGTCGTGCCGCCCGGTCCGGAGCACTGGAGGAGACCGCATGACGACGCCCTCGCCCACCGCCCCCGACGCCGGCCTGCGCGAGGGCTGCCACGGCCTGCCGCCGCTGACAGCCCGCCTCGCGCCGTGGATGCGGGAGCTGCTCACCGATCCGGCCACCTGCGCGCAGCTGCTCGAGGAGCACGGCAGCCCGCTGAACGTGCACGACTTCGGTGCCCTCGCGGACAATGCACGCGAGCTGACCGACGTCGCCGAGGCCCACGACGTGGAGCTGAGGATCTTCGTGGCACGGAAGGCGAACAAGACCCTGGGCCTGATCGAGGCCGCCCACCAGGCGGGGCTCGGCCTCGACCTCGGCAGCCACCGCGAGCTCGAGCAGGCCCTCGACCTCGGATTCCCTGCGCGCGACATCGTGGTCACCGCCGCGATCAAGCCCCGCCCCCTGCTGCGCCTGGCGCTCGAGGCCGGCACCACCCTGGTCCTGGACAACCTCGACGAGGCCGCCGCCGCCCGGGAGGAGATCGCCGCCCTCCACGGCGCGCAGCGGCGTGCGGCGCCGGGCTCGGAGCACATCGCCGCGCAGTCCGCAGCACAGTCCGCGCCGACCGCCACCCGACCGGTCGCGCTGCGCCTCGCGCCCTCCCCGACCGGCCCCGTCGGCCCCACCCGCTTCGGTGAGTCCGCCGAGACCTGGCGGCATTGGGCCGCCTCCCGCCACCTCGCCGAGGACGGGATGAGCATCCAGGGGCTCCACTTCCACCTGCACGGCTACGACCCGCTCGCCCGCGCCCAGGCACTCACCGAGGCGCTCGACCTGATCGACGCGCTGCGCGAGGCGGGCCATCAGCCTCACTTCCTCGACATCGGCGGCGGGATCCCCATGTCCTACCTCGACGACGCCGAGCAGTGGACCAGCTTCTGGGAAGCGCACGATCGGCAGGACGAGGGCCCGGAGACGTCTCCGACCTGGCGCGGCGAACCGCTGCGGCAGGTCTATCCCTACCACCAGCAGGTGGTGCGCGGCACCTGGCTCGAGACCCTGCTCGACGCCGAGGTCGCGCCGGGGGTGAACGCCGCCCGGGCCGTGCGCGAGCGCGGGCTCGAGCTGCGCTGCGAGCCGGGCCGCTCCCTGCTCGACGGCTGCGGGATGACCCTCGCCCGGGTCATCCAGCGCACCGCCACGAGCGACGGGATCCCCCTGGTCGGGCTCGAGATGAACCGCACCCAGTGCCGCTCCACCTCGGACGACTTCCTCGTGGATCCGCTGCTGGTCCGCGCGGGCGGCCCGCCCTCGGCACCGATGGACGCCTTCCTGGTGGGCGCCTACTGCATCGAGGCGGAGCTGATCCTGCGCCGCCGACTGCGCTTCCCCGAGGGCGTGGGGATCGGGGACGTGATCGCGCTGCCGAACACGGCCGGGTACCTGATGCACATCCTCGAGAGCGCCTCGCACCAGATCCCGCTCGCCTCGAACCTCGTGCGCGGAGCCGACGGGTTCGCCCGCGACCGGATCGACGCGGTCGCGCCCCAGCGTCCCTGGCACGACCCGGTCTGACAGTGCGGGGCCGGGGCCCGGCCCGACGGGCCCGAGCGGAGGGCCCGGCTCACTCCCCGATCGGGTAGTCGACGTAGGCGAGGCGGCGGGAGTCCGGGGCCCAGCTGTTGACGTTGAGCGTGCCCTGCCCTCCGTCGAGGTGTACGAGGTCGCGCAGCCCGGTCCCGTCGGGGGCGCTCAGGCGCAGGATGACCGGGAGGTCCGCGGGATGCCCTTCGGTGCCGGGCGGGAAGCTGATGTGCGCGAGGCGCTCGCCGTCGGGTGAGAGGTGCGGGAACCAGTTCACGCGCTCGTCGGCGGTGAGCTGCTCGGCGCCCGTGCCGTCGGGGCGCATGCGGAACAGCTGCGCGTGACCGGGCACGGTGCGGGCCCGCTCGGAGTTGAAGTAGATCCAGGTGCCGTCCGGGGAGTGCTCGGGACCGTCGTCCGGGAACTCGTCATCGGTGAGCTGCACGGACTCCCCACCGGTCGCGGGGATCGCGAACAGGTCCGGCGGGAGCCAGGAGCCGTCCGCGTTCCGCTGCACCCCGGTGTAGAGCAGCGTCCCGCCGTCGGGGCTGACGCCGTGGAGGAAGTGGAGGCGACCCTCGTTCTGCGTGATCCTCACGGTCGCGCCGCCCGCGAGCGGGGCGCGGTGGATGTGGCCGTCCTCGGCGGAGACGTAGACGTGCACACCGTCGGGGTCGAGCACGTGGTCGTTGTTCAGCGGCGCCAGGTCGCCCAGATCGAGGCGCACCGGCGTCCCGCCCTCGACGCCGAGGCGGAACAGGTGGCCGTCGCCGTTGAGGATCAGTGCGGCGCCGTCGAGGGACCAGTTCGGGGCCTCGTACAGCACCTCGGCGCACTCGTGGACGACGCGATCCTCGCCGGTGTCGACGTCGAGCACGTGGATTCGGGAGCGCTGGTCCGGGGCGAGGGAGCGAGGCATGGAGAGTCCTTCGTGACGAGGGTCGGTCCCCCTATCCTGCCGTGCCGGGGGCCTCCCGCGCCTCCAGCTCCCGCAGGCGCTGGTCCGCGCGCCCTGCGCGATCCGCCTCGCTCATCTCCCACCAGGCCGTACCGCGCTCGCCGAGCCCCTCCTTGGCGAGCTGGACCCGCTCCCTCCAGGCGGCGATGACCACCGGGTCCCGCGAGCCGCGCAGTGCCGACCGGGCCCGGCCCAGCTCCGAGCGCAGTCGCGATGCCACGGACTCGCTCAGCGACGGATCCGTCGCGCGCCAGCGCCTGCCTCGCACGACGAGATACCGCCCATCCTCTGTGCGCTCCGGACCGTCCTCCTCGCGCCCGCGCTCCGGCTCCCTCACGACGGAGTGTCCGAGCTCGGGTCGCGAGGCCCCGGGGGGCGAGCCTCCGCGGGCGCGGCGCCCGGGCTCACAGCTCGGTGGTGCCGGTGCCGCCCGGCGCCTGCTCCCCGGACACCTTGGCCTTGACGATCTGCGCGAGCCCGGCGACCCGACCGCCGGGAAGCCCCCAGAACTGAGCGGAGGTGCCGCTGACGCGCAGCAGACCCAGGTCCGGATCCTCCGCGCCGCCGGGGAAGTAAGCCTCCGCGCTGTCGGTCCAGAGCTGCTCCACGACCGACCTGTCCTCCACGAAGGCGGCCCTGCCGGCGACGGAGAGCCAGGACCCTGCCTCCGCGACGGCGAGATTCACCTCCGGCCCGCTGCGGAGCGCCTCGGCCTGACCGCCGCTCAGGCTCACGAAGAACCAGACGTCCGCCTCCTCGCTGACGCCCTGGATCGCCATGGGATGGGACAGGAGCTTCCCGTCCGGGAGCGCGGTGGTGAGCATGACCAGGTCGGTGTCGCGGAGCTTCTGCACCACGTCCTGCTGGGTGAGCGTGTCGTCATTCGCCATGGTTCCTCCGTCGTGTCGTCGTGCTCCGAGTCGTCGTGCGACGTGTCGTCGTGCGCCGTCGCCCCGCTCGTCGGGTCCGCGGTCATCGACCGTGCGACCGGGCTTCCCCCGAAGGGCGATCCCTGAGAACGGGGCTGTCACCCTGACGCTACTCATCGCGAGCGGCGGGTCCCAGGGGTCCGACCGGTCGGTGCGCCGCGCGCAACGGGGCACCGGGCAGAGTGCACTCGAACCTTGCACTAGACAACACTGTGCGACTCACACTATGGTGTGAGGTATGAACGAACCCCTCGATCTCCACCTGCAGGAGCTCCGGCGCGGCACCGTCGTGCTGGCGTGCCTGCAGCTGCTGCGCTCACCCGGGTACGGCTACGGCCTGCTCGAGGACCTCGAGCGCCATGGCTTCGCGACGGATGCCAACACGCTCTACCCGCTGCTGCGGCGGCTGGAGAAGCAGGGCTTCCTCACCAGCGAGTGGAACACCGAGGAGGCTCGGCCGCGGAAGTTCTACCGCACCTCTGCCGAGGGCGAGCGCCTGGCGGACACCCTCACCGCCGAGTGGACGGCGCTGACCGGCGCGATCAGCTCCCTCCCTGCCACCGACACTGCCGACACCTCCACCGACGAGGAGCACTGACATGCCTTCCACCCTCACCTCCCGCTACATCGATGCCACCGCCCGCTCCCTGCCCGCCGACCTCGAGCAGGATGTGCGCGAAGAGCTCACCGCTTCGATCGCCGACGCCGTCGAGGCCAGGATCGAGCAGGGAGAGGACCCCGAGGTCGCGGAGCGCGCCGCTCTCACCGAGCTGGGCGACCCCGCCGCGCTGGCGGCCGGCTACACCGACCGACCCCTGCACCTCATCGGGCCGCGGTACTACCTGACCTGGCTTCGCCTGCTCAAGACGCTGCTGATCATCGTGCCGCCGATCGCGATGCTCGGCGCCGGGATCGCCCATGCGATCAGCGGCGCGAGCGTGGGCGGAGTGATCGCCGAGGCGATCGCGATCGGACTCTCCGTGACCGTCCATCTGTTCTTCTGGGTGACCCTCGTGTTCGTGATCCTCGAACGCACTCGCACCGAGACCGGGACCACCTGGGACGTGGACCAGCTGCCGGAGGAGCGCAGCTCCGGCACCGGACGCGCCGACCTGATCCCCTCGCTCGTGCTCATCGCGCTGATGCTCGGGGCCGTCGCCTGGGACCTGACGCGGGGCCTCGCCGTGATCGACGGCAGCACCCTCCCGGTGCTCCACCCGAGCCTCTGGCCCGGATGGATCCTCCTCTTCGCTGCGCTGCTGCTGCTCGAGGCGGCCCTTGCGATCGCGAACTTCGTGCGAAAGCGCTGGACCACGGCCGCCGCGATCGTCAACACCGCTCTCGCCGTGGGGTTCGTCAGCTGGGCGCTCACCCTGCTGGGCCAGGGCCGGCTGCTGAACCCGGAGCTGCTGGAGATCGCACGCGCCAGCGGCGTCGATGGCGACGTGTCCTTCACCCTGGGCGTGATCCTCGTGGTCGGCATCCTGGGCGGCTCTGCCTGGGATGCGATCGACGGCTGGATCAAGACCGCCCGGGACGCCCGGCGCTGACCCCGCTGGGTTCGCTGACCCTGCTGGGTTCGCTGACCCTGCTGGCCTCGCTGACCCTGCTGGCCTCTCCGGCCTCGCTGACCCCGCAGGGTTCGAGGGTCTCGTGCGACCGCGTGCGGGAGCGGTAGGCGGTGGGCCGCATGCCGTACTCCCGCGTGAAGGCGGCGCTCAGCGCGTACGAGCTGCCATAGCCGACGGTGCGAGCGATCGTCTCGAGAGTGCTCTCGCTCTCCACGAGCAGGTCCGCGGCCTGGCACAGTCGCCATCCGGCCAGATAGGAGATCGGCGGCTCGCCCATCAGCTCGGCGAAGCGTCGGGCGAAGGTCGCCCGGGCCACCCCGGCCTCTGTGGCGAGGGAGGCGACGGTCCAGTCCCGGGCCGGATCCGCATGAAGGGCGGCGAGCGCCGGACCGACCACCATGTCCCCGGCGGCCTGGTACCAGCCGGGCACGGTCGCGCCGGGCGCGGCGAAGGCCTCGCGGAGCACGCGGAGCAGGACGAGGTCGAGCAACCGGTCCAGCATCGCCTGCTGTCCCGGCTCGCGGCCGCCGATCTCCTCCTCGATCAGCTCCAGCGCCACCTCCGTCCGGGCGCTGCGAGGGACGAGGAGCACCGGGGGCAGCGCGCCGAGAAGCCTGTCCGCGATCCTCCCGGATGTCGGGAACGCCCCGGTCAGCAGCGCATGCTCACCCTCCAGACGCTCCGGCCCGGTCCGTCCGTCGAGGCCGGTGTCCGCACTGTCGACGGGCCGTCCGGCGGCGTCCGCGCAGCGCCCGTCGGCGATGACGAGACAGGTGCACCCGGGAGGTGTGGCGCGGGAGTCCGCGAGGTCGATCCATCCGGCGTCGGTCACGATCGCCACGTCCCCGGGGGTGAGCGGGAGCGGATCCTGCCCGTCACGGAGGAGCCATCCGTCCCCGCGCAGCATCGTCACCAGGGTGATCGTGCCGGTGGTCCGGAGGCGGAGCCGCCAGGGCGCCGCGAGCAGGCTCCGCCCCACCAGCGCACCGGAGGATCGGAGGTTGTCGAGGACCTCGCTGAGGGTATCCACCGCTCCAGCGTAGACGCTGGCGCATCGATCGCAGTGTTTCGAGCATTGAGCATCTCGCACCGGGACGGTGGACTGGTCCCTGACACCGCGCCGGTCCACGACGTGACCTCTCGACCTCAGGAGCCTCCATGCCTCTCGCACACCCTCCCGTCCCCGGATCCGCCCTCTGGGTCCACACCCACCCGCGCAGGGAGTCCCTCGGCGGGCACCTCTTCCGGGCCGGGACCGAAGCCCTCTCCCGCACCCGCACCCTCCACACCTCGGACCTGTACTCCCAGCGCTTCGACCCCGTCTTCGGGCCCTCCGACCTCGGCCCCGACCCGGACGCGCCGGGCAACCTCGCCGTCCAGGCGGGACGCGCGTCGCAGGAGGGGATGGCCTCACCGGAGGTGCTCGCCGAGCAGGCCAAGCTCGCTGATGCCGAGCTGCTGATCCTCCAGTTCCCGCTGTGGTGGTACGGCCCGCCCGCCGTGCTCAAGGGATGGATCGACAGGGTCTTCACCGAGGGCTTCGCCTACGACGGCACCCTCGACCCCGAGAGCGGGATGCCCCGCCGCTACGGTGACGGGGGCCTGGCGGGACGCCGCGCCCTCGTGATCGTCACCGCCGGCGACGATTCGAGGACGCTCGGACCTCGCGGCCTCAGCGGCGACCTCGACGCCCTGCTCTTCCCCCTCACCCACGGCGCGCTCTGGTACGTGGGGATCGACGTCCTGGATCTGCACGTCATCCACGACGCCGACGGGCTCGACGCCGAGGGCGTGGGGCGGGAGACCGAGCGGCTGCTCACCCGGCTCGACGGCCTGGCGGGCGAGCAGCCGATCCCCTACCGCCGGCTGCGCGACGGCGACTACCCCCACGATCTGCGGGCGCTGGATCCCGTGCTGCTGCCCGGGCGCAGCGACCTCGAGATCCACCGTGAGCCCGCACCGCACCTGGCGCGGTGACTCCGCGACAACGGGGCCGCCGACGGGCGGAGGCCGTCAGTCGGTGCGCGCGTCCACGGAGGCGGCCTCGTCGGCCCGGTCGCGGCGTCGGGTCGCGGCCCAGGTGGCGAGCAGGCGCAGTCGCTCCTCGGAGGTCGAGCCCGGCTCGGCCGTGTAGGTGATCAGGGCGCGGCCGGGCTCGGCGCTCAGCAGCAGCTCCTCGTAGGCGACGGTCACCTCGCCCACCACCGGGTGGCGGAACAGCTTGGTGCCTGAGCCGTGGGTGTGCACGTCATGCGCGGCCCAGAGCCGGCGGAAATCCTCGGAGCAGGTGGACAGCTCCCCCACAAGATCCTGCATCGCCGTGTCATGCGGGTCCTTGCCGACCTCGACGCGCATCGAGCCCACGCACATCTGCGCGAAGCGCTCCCACTCGGGGTAGAAGTCACGAGAGGCAGGGTCCAGGAACTGGAATCGTGCGAGGTTCGGGATCCGGCCCCTGCCTGTGGTGAGGTCTGCGGTCAGGCGCGCGCCGCCGTCCGCCGCCTCGTCCCGGTCCGCTCCCCCCTCCTCGTCCCCGAGCACCGGCAGGTAGAACGCTCGCCCCAACGCGTTCGCGGCCACGAGGTTCTGGTGCTGGTCCCGCACGAAGGCGACGGTGCCGGTCAGGGAGTCGAGCATCCACTGCAGGGTGTGCCTCACGGGAGCCGGGGACGCCCCGCTGCGGCGCCGGGGACGGCTCGAGGTGGGGATGCCGTCCGCGGCACGGGCCAGGTCCAGCAGATGGCGGTGCTCGGTGTCGTCCAGCTGCAGAGCCGTGGCCAGGGAGTTCAGCACGGAGGCGGAGGCTCCGGCGATCGCACCGCGCTCGAGCTTTGCGTAGTACTCCACGCTCATCCCGGCGAGCGTCGCGACCTCGCTGCGGCGCAGTCCTGCGACACGGCGACCGCCCGCCTCAGGCAGCCCCGCCTGCTGCGGCGTGACCTTCGCGCGGCGGGTCATGAGGAACTCGCGCACCTCGGCTCTGTTGTCCATGAGGCCACCATAGGACCGATCCCCCGCAGCTGCCCGACACCAGGGGTCCCCTGCGGGTACACCTCTCGACAGACACTCCCCGTCCGCCGGCGGACCCGGTGTGATGGTCCGGCACCCGCCCCGCGGCGCCGTCGGCCCCGGGAGCGGGAGCGGGGGCGGCAGCAGCCGCACCCGAAGAACACGCAGCCCCAGAAGGAGCACCCCATGCGCGCAGTGATCATGCACGCCCCCGGCGACGTCCGTGTCGAGGAGCGCGAGGATCCACAGCTCATCGAGCCGACCGACGCGATCATCCGCCTCACCGCGACCTGCATCTGCGGCTCGGACCTGTGGCCCTACCGCGGCGCCGACCAGCCCGACCACCAGCACATGGGCCACGAGTACGTGGGCGTGGTCGAGGAGATCGGCGAGGAGGTCACCACGCTCGAGGTGGGAGACTTCGTGGTCGGCTCCTTCGTGATCTCCTGCGGGCAGTGCGAGATCTGCCGCGAGGGACACCCCTCCCGCTGCGTGCACGCGATCTTCGTCGACGGTGAGATCGGCACCCAGGCCGAGATGGCCCGCATCCCCTTCGCCGACGGGACCCTCGTCAAGACCCCCGGCCCTCCCGATCCGGACCTGATCCCCTCGCTGCTGGCCGCTTCCGACGTGCTCGGCACCGGCTGGTTCGCGGCCGACGCCGCCGGCGCCGGCCCCGGACGGATCGTGGCCGTGGTCGGCGACGGCGCAGTGGGCCTGATGGGCGTGCTGGCCGCGAAGCAGATGGGGGCCGAGCGGATCATCGTCTTCAGCCGCCACGCGGATCGGCAGGCGCTGGCCCGCGAGTACGGGGCCAGCGACATCGTCACCGAGCGCGGCGACGAGGGCGTGGCCCGTCTGAAGGAGCTGACCGGCGGGCTCGGCGCGCACTCGACGATCGAGGCCGTCGGCACCCAGGAGTCGATGATGCAGGCGATCCGCGCCACCCGCCCCGGCGGCTCCGTCGGCTTCGTGGGCGTCTCGCACGATGTCCAGCTCCCCGGTGGCGAGCTGTTCTTCTCCGCCGTCCATCTCCATGGCGGCCCGGCGCCGGTGCGCCGCTACCTGCCCGAGCTGATCGACCTGATCTGGCGGCGCGAGATCGACCCCGGGAAGGTCTTCGACCTCACCCTGCCGCTGACCGAGGCGGCCGAGGGCTACCGCGCGATGGACGAGCGCCGCGCCACCAAGGTGCTGCTCACCATGTGAGGACCCCGCTCGCCCAGCCCGCCGCTCCCCGCGCCGCTCACCCAGCCCACCGTGCCCACCGCGCCCCGCACCGCCCAGGCCCGGCCCGCCCCGCCCCACCCCGCCCCGCCCCGCCCCGCCCCGCCCCGGTCAGTGCAACAGAGCTGGTGCTATCGACGATTCATTCGACCTGTTCTGTTGCACTCGGTCGGCCGCCGTCCGCGGGCGGAGCGTGGGAACCAGGTCAGGCGGTCGCGTGAGCCCGGCGCGTGACGGCCGCGTCGGCGTCGGTCATCACGAGCATGCCGTGCAGGCGCGCACCGGCGAGCGCGCCGGCCGCGGCCGAGAGCCCGACCTGCGCGGCCGGGTCCGTGACGTTGCCGGCGACCGACACCCCGGGGATCTCGGTGCCCCCGCTGGGATCGGCCGCGACCTTCCACCCCATCCCGCCGGACAGCTCCTCGACGGCGAGGCCCAGCTCCTCGAGCCCGTCCAGCCGGGGATGCAGCACGGTCGCGGCCACGAGCACCTCGCGCGGCACCAGCTCGCCGTCCGCCATGCGGACCCCCGCGATGCCGCCGTCGGCCGACGCGACGATCTCCTGGACCCCACCCTCGATGACCCGCACCCCGAGCGCATCGAATCGCTCACGGGTGCCGGGGTCCACCTCGAGCCCGTCGATGGTGAAGACCGTCAGGTCGTCGCTGAGGGCGGCGAACATGAGCGCGTGATGGAAGGAGGCGGGACGGGTGGCGAGGACGCCGATGGCCTGGTCGCGCACCTCCCAGCCGTGGCAGAACGGGCAGTGCACGAGGCCGTGGCCCCAGTGCTGGGCCAGGCCCGGGATCGCGGGGAGCTCGTCGCGGGTGCCGGTGGTGATCAGCAGGCGACGGGCGGTGAGGGTGCGACCGTCTGCGAGGGCGACCTCGAAGCGGAGGTCACCCTCGGCCGACGGGTCGGCGGCGCGGGCGCTCGCCACCTCCGCGGTGACGATCAGGCCGCCGTACTGCCGCAGCTCGGCGCGGCCGCGGGCGAGGAACGCCGCCGGCGGGGTGCCCTCGTTGCCGAGCAGACCGTGGATGCCCTCGGCGGGGGCGTTGCGGGGCGTGCCGGAGTCGATGACGACGACGCTGCGGCGGGAGCGGGCGAGCATCAGCGCACCGTTCAGCCCGGCGGCGCCGCCTCCGATCACGGCGACGTCGACGAGGGCGGCGGGGAGAGCGTCCGTCGCGGGCTGGCCGATGGGGACCTGACCGGCGGAGTCCCGGCGGGTGGAGCCCTGGTCGGCGGAGCCCTGGTTGGTGGAGTCGTAGCTGGGGGAGATCGTGTCTGCGGGGGTCATGACGGGGTCCTCTCGGTCGTGGGGCCTCCGGCAGGAGGCATGGGACGACCGTAGACACGCGTTGCACCTGCGGCATAGCATCTTGCGCATGGAGCAAGATTCTTCGAGTGTGGACGGCCTGGTCCGGCAACGACTGCGTGCTCTGCGCCTCGCCCAGGGCCTTTCGCTGGGCGGCCTCGCCACCCGCGCCCACCTCAGCCCCTCCACCCTCTCGCGCATCGAGAACGGCCAGCGGCGCCTCGCCCTCGACCAGCTGGTGGTGCTCGCCCGCGCTCTGGACACAGGCCTGGACGAGCTGGTCGAGACCCAGACCGAGGAGGTGGTCTCGAACGCGACCGCGGAGCACGGCATGGAGGCGCTGCGCTGGCGCATCCGGCACAGCCCCGACACGGTGGTCCTGCGGCGCCGGGTCGTCGGCCCGCCGCCGGCGCCGGAGAAGATGCGCGCCCACCCCGGGCACGAATGGCTGGTGGTCCTCTCCGGCACCCTCACCCTGCTGCTGGGTGAGCGCCGCCACCGGGTCACGGAGAACCAGTCCGCCGAGTTCGACACGATGCTCCCCCACGCCTTCGGCGCCGAGGGAGGACCGGCGGACGTGCTGCTCTTCGTCGACCCGCAGGCGCGGCGCGGACACGAGCACGACGCGCAGGAATGACACCCCTGCGCGTGGTCCCTCGCGCTCGTCGTCGGCGTCCTCGCCTACGTGGTCACCTTCGGGATCATGCTGCTGACCCGCAACCCCACCATGGTCCCGACCGTGCTGCTGGTGGGCTCCGTGACCATTCCGCTGGCAGTGCTGCTGTTCGCCCAGTTCGGCCGCACCGGCCCGCTCGTGCCCACCTGGACGCTCCTGGCGACCGCCGGGATCGGCGGCCTGTTCGGGATCAGCGCGGCAGGCCTCGAGGAGGCCCTCGCCGGGATGACCCTGGGCCGAGGATCGATCCTGCTGGTCGGCGCGATCGAGGAGACCGCGAAGCTCGTGGTCCCGCTGATCGTGCTGGCGCTCGCCCACCGCGTCACTCGCGGCGGCGGCATCGTGATCGGCATCGCCGCCGGCATGGGCTTCGCGGTGCTGGAGACGATGGGCTACGGCTTCACCGCCCTGCTGGCCAGGAACGGCGGGCTGGGCGCGCTGGACGCGACCCTCGTGCTGCGCGGCATCCTGGTGCCGGCCGGGCACGTGGCCTGGACCGGCGCGATCTGCGCGGCGCTGTGGCATCTCGTGGAGACCTCCCACAAGGGTCGCGGTGTGCTGGCGCTGGCCGTCGCGTGCGTGGGCGCGATCGTGCTGCACACCACCTGGGACGCGACCGGCAGCGGACTGCTCCGCGCGGCGATCGGCCTGGTCAGCGTCGCCACCTTGCTGACCCTGGCGATCCTCGCGCACCGCGCCGCCGCGCGCCGCGCGCTGCGCACCATGAGTGCCGGCGGCGGAAGCATCAGCCGCGGCGTCGATGGAGGCGTCAGCGGCGTCGGCGGCGCGGCCCCGGCGCCGGTCATGCCGATGCCGGGGACGCACCCGACGCGGACCGCCTGACCAGCCCGGTCGCGAGATGCCGCCCTACGCCACCGCGCCGCGAGCGCCCAGCCACGGGGCCAGGAGGTCCTCGGCGCCGAGCCAGGACTCGAGACCGGCCTCCCACTCCTCGGCAGTGAACAGGCTGCGACCGAAGGCGTCCCGCACCCGGTCCCGGTCGGCGGGAACGATGCCGGTGATCACGAGCCGGGTGGTGGGCAGCTCGCGGCCGGCCCGCCAGACCGCGCCGATCGAGACCTGCCCGCCCGCCCCGTCCCACTGGCAGATGCTGTCGGGGCGGTCGGGCACCCAGAACCGCCCGCGCCCGCGCAGGTGTCCGGCACCGAGCTGCTCGATGTTCTCCAGCAGGCGGTCCGGATGGAACGGGCGCCGCGAGCAGAGGTCGAGGGTCCAGGTGCCGTGCGTGACCGGCCCGCCGTGGGGCTCGACATAGCGCACGTCGCGGCGACGAAGGGCGAGCAGGTGGTCGAGCGTCCCGCCGAGCACCTCGGGCGCCGTCAGGGCGAAGGTGCCGTGCACCAGGCGCTGCTCAGGGGCGCGCAGGTGCTCGACGAGCTCCGCCCCGGGACCGTCCGGCGATCCCTCGACCACCAGGGTGTCGGCGTACTCGATCTGGGCGGCCAGCGCCTCGCCGACGCTGCGGGCATCGCCGGCAGCCCATCGCAGATCGCGCTCGGCGAGGGTGTCGTCGCCGAGCAGGTCCTCCCGTGCGGAGGCGAGGTCCACCGCGGTGACGGCAGCACTCAGGTGCCAGCGGTCCTGATGGGGGCGCAGCGCGCCGGCGACGATCGAGGGCTCGGCGCTGAGCGGCGGGGCGAGCAGCACGGCGGTGACGCCGGCGGCGGTGGAGAGGCGAGCCAGGGTGGGCACCGCGTCTTCGCGCATGGCGCAGGAGGCGCAGGGGTGGTCGAGATGGACGATCTCGTCCTCGATCACGCCGTCGGCCGCGACGATCAACCGGCGCAGCGCCGAGGCCCTCTCATCGACCTCGTAGCGCAGGGCGACGACCCCGTCGGCGTCCAGCAGCAGGCTCGCCAGGAGCGACTCTCGCAGCACGGGATCGATTCCCGAGAGCACCGCGACGGGCAGGGAATACTCGCCGCGCCCTGCTGGTTGAAAGTGAACAGATTCAGGGGTGTCAGCCACGTCAGCGGGCTCCAGCTTCTTGACGATAATGGTTATCAATAAGTAGTATCACCGCCCATGTCCACACGCTGTCAAGTCACCGGGGCCGTCCCCCGCTTCGGGAAGACCGTCTCCCACTCCCATCGCCGCACGTCGCGACGCTTCGACCCCAACATCCAGTCCAAGCGGTTCTTCGTCCCCTCGCTCGGGAGGACCGTCCGTCTGCAGGTCTCCGCCAAGGGCCTGAAGACCATCGATCGTCGAGGGATCGAGTCCGTCGTGGCCGAGATCCGTGCCCGCGGCGAGAAGATCTGAGAGGAACCCATGGCCAAGAAGAGTGACGTGCGCGGCACGGTGAAGCTCCGCTCCACCGCCGGCACCGGCTACACGTACATGACCACCAAGAACCGCCGGAACACCCCGGACCGTCTCACCGCCCGCAAGTTCGATCCGCGAGCGCGGACCGTCGTCCTGTTCCGTGAGGAGCGCTGATGGCGAAGACCTCGAAGATCGCCGCCGACAGCCGCCGTCGCGAGACGGTGGCCCGGTACGACGAGCGACGCCGAGCCCTGAAGGCCACGCTCAAGGACCCCTCTGCCACGACCAGCGAGAAGGTGCTCGCCCGTCGGGCGCTGCAGCGCCTGCCGCGAGATGCGAGCCCCACCCGCCTGCGGAACCGTGACGCCATCGACGGCCGGCCCCGCGGCTTCCTGCGCACCTTCGGGCTGTCCCGGGTGCGCTTCCGCGCCGCCGCCCATCGCGGCGAACTGCCCGGCATCACGAAATCCAGCTGGTGAGCACCCCTCACCCCTCACCCCTCACCCCTCCCGGGAGAACACCATGAGAACCGACATCCACCCCGAGTACCGCCCCGTCGTCTTCCGTGACGCGAGCGCGAACTTCTCCTTCCTGACCCGCTCCACCCGCACCTCGGACAGGACGGTGGCCTGGGACGACGGCCAGGAGTATCCCGTGATCGACATCGAGGTCTCCTCGGCCTCCCACCCCTTCTACACCGGGCGGGCCACCGTGCTCGACACCGCCGGACGGGTGGAGAAGTTCCGTCGCCGCTACGGGATGCCGTCCGCCCCGGTCGCGGACTGACCCCGCCCGACCCTCGGTCCGGGTGCCCGCTGCGGCGGCGCCCGGACCGCTCTGCGTGGGACGCGATGGCGGGCGGCAGGCATCCCGCCTGCCGACCGGCTTCGTGATCCATCGCCGCCTGCGGGAATAAACCCTTGGCGGCTCCCGTTGCATGCTGATAGCGTCCACGAGGTCGCGGACGGAGACGCCCGCGCCACGGGACCGGCGATCTTCTCGCCACCCGGCGGGACTCCCCGCCACCGGGCAGCACCACTGCCCATCGGACCACCACAGGTCCACCTCGGGCGGCCCCAGCCGCCCCGGCCGCCGTGATCGGCTCCCGCACTGCCATGACGGCAGCGTCCAGGGAACGATCCACACGGCCCGCGCTCTTCGCGCCGACCCCTTCCCGCCGACGAGGCGGCCTCCCGGGGGACGTCGCTGCGAGGACGCCACCGGTCGACCCGCACCGCGCGAGCACCGACCTCGCGACCGCCGCGCCCCAGCGCACCGGTCGCCGCACTGCGCACCTCGCGCATCCGGCATCCCGCCGGACACAGACATCACGCCGGCCTCTCGGCCGGCGCCGAAGGAGAAGCACCATGCAGTACACCGATACGACCACCCCGCATCGACCGCAGTCCCATCTGGTCGTCTTCCGCGACCAGAGCGCAGGCCTGCGCTACCTCACCCGCTCCACCCGCACCTCGGACCTCTCGACCACCTGGGAGGACGGCAACGTCTACCCCGTCGTCGAGGTGGACCTGTCCTCCGCGGCGCATTTCGCACGCCAGCAGTCCCGCCACCCGCGGCGACAGCCTGTCGGCGCCTCCGCCTGAGAGCGGCGGGCAGTCGCCCGCCGACCCCTGGTGCCCACGGGCCCGAGCCGTCCCCGGACGGGCTCGGGCCCGTTCCGCGTTCGCCCCGGTCCGCGCGGCGGAGCCGCCGCGCCACCCTTCGCACGGACACCGTGCCCCCTCCGGCCTGACCCTCACGCGGGCGACCGGGTCTACCGTGGCGGCAGGAACGACTCGCCGTCACGTCGAGAAGAGGCCCGCCATGCCCACCGACCCCGCCCCCACCCCGCTCGTCAACGGCACGCTGGAGACCCAGACCCTGAACGCCGACGAGCCGAAGCCGGAGGTGCTGGAGACGGACGTGCTGGTGGTCGGCGCGGGTCCGACCGGTCTGATGGCGGGCCTGGTCCTGCATCGCCGCGGCGTCGACTCCCTGATCGTCGACGGGAAGCACGGACCCACGCGCGCATCGCGCGCACTGGTGGTCCAGGCCCGCAGCATGGAGATCTACGACCAGCTGGGACTCGCCGAGCAGGTGCTCACCGGCGGCAACGCCGCCGCTCGCCTCCAGTTCGGACCCGGCACCGCCCCGGGAGTCGAGTTCGGCAGGATGCAGGAGGGCTGGACCTCCTTCCCCGGTGCCCAGATCTTCGAACAGTCCCGCAACGAGGAGCTGCTCTCGCGGACGCTCTCCGCAGAAGGCTCGCCCGTGCACTGGGGCCACCGCTTCCTGGGGTTCGCGACGCTCGGCGACGCGGCCCCCGCAGAGGTGCGGATCCTGGGGCCCGAGGGACCGGTGCGGATCCGTGCCCGCTGGGTGATCGGCGCCGACGGCGCGGGCTCACCCGTGCGCCATGCGCTGGGCCTGCCCTTCGAGGGGGTCACCGATGACGCGACCTTCTGCGTCGCAGATCTCCGCGGCGTGAGCGGTTCCCCGGCGAACGCGCTCACGGCACGCTTCGGGGAACAGCGCTTCGCGATCACCTTCCCGATGGGTCCCGGCGGGCACGTGCGCGCGGTGTGGCTGCACGGCGAGCAGGAGCCCCCGCAGGAGGAGGCGCTCGCCGGGATGCGTTCGGATCTCGGGATCACGTACGACAGGGTCGACTGGTTCTCCGCCTACCGCGTCCACCATCGCGTGGCCACGCACTTCCGTCGCGGGCCCGTGCTGCTGGCCGGCGACGCCGCGCACGTGCACTCCCCGGTGGGCGGCCAGGGCATGAACACCGGCCTGCAGGACGCCCATCACCTGGCCCACCTGCTGGCCGACATCTCCGCAGGGCATCTCGAGGAGACCGCGCTGGACCGCTACGAGAGCGAGCGCCGCTCGGTGGCGATGACCCTGATCTCCGCCACCGACCGCGCCTTCGGCATCATCGCCCGGCCAGGCCGCGGAACCGGATTCCTGCGCCGCCGCGCTCGCGACGTGCTCGCCGTGCTCGCACCGCGGATCCTCGACACGGACCTCGGTCCCTACCTCGCCGGGCTGCTCGGCCAGTACCGGATCCGCTACCACGCGATGCCGCAGGGCGGGCCGCCACCGCGGTGGGCGCTGGATCGCGCCGTCGGCCTGCGCCTTCCACCGACCGAGGAGAACCGTGCGGTGCTGCGGGAGATGACCTGGCAGCTTCACACCTATGGGGCGGACGCCGCTCGGCCGACGGGACTGCCGGACTGGATCCAGGGCCCCTTCGCCTTCTCCCCCGAGGCGCGCGGCCGGCTGCGCCGGGACCGGCTGTACCTGGTGCGGCCCGACGGCGTCGTCGCGGCCTCGTGGCCGGTGCACGCCGGGGCGGTGGCAGTGGATGACGTGCAGGCGACGCTCACGGCGTACGGGGTGCGGGAGTCGCGAGGGTGAGAGGGGCGCGAGGGTGAGAGAGCGCTCGGCGACGATCGCCACGCTCTCGCGGGAATACTCGCACCCCCTTCGTAGTTGACCTTTCAGTCATCAACGGAGGAGATCCTCATGCAGAAGAACATCCACCCCGACTACCGCCCCGTCGTCTTCCGCGACCGCAGCGCCGGCACCGCCTTCCTCACGAACTCCACCCGCACCTCCGAGCGGACCGTGACCTGGGAGGACGGCAACGACTACCCGGTGGTCGACGTCGAGGTCTCCGCGGCTTCCCACCCGTTCTGGACCGGCCGCGCCGGGCTGGTCGATGCCGCCGGTCGCGTCGAGCGCTTCCGCCGTCGCTACGCGAACAAGATCGTCACGTCCCCTCACCCCACCGCCTGAGGGCGTCGGCGCCCGGTGGCTCCCCGCCCCTGAGCCGTGTGCGGCGGCGGGCCCGGGAGCTCGACAGTCACCGCGGTGCGACCGCCCGCCTTCCCGCGACTGTTCTCAGAGCGCGGCGCATAGGGTGCGGGGATGGAGCTGAACCAGATCGCCGACCGGATCGAGGCGCTGTCCGCGCAGTACGCGGAGGTGTACGGGATCGAGCGGTCCGGGAGCTGGGCGCTGCTCAAGCTCACCGAGGAGGTCGGCGAGCTCGCGCAGGCGCACCTCACCGCGACCGGGCAGAGCCGCGACCGGGGCCTGAGCGCGGAGGAGCAGTCGCGGGTGGTGCAGGAGGAGCTGGGCGACGTGCTCGGCATGTGCCTGGTCTACGCCCGCCAGCTGGGCATCGATCCCGAGCACGCCGTCGCCGACAAGTGGTTCCGGTATGAGCGCCAGCCGGAGGGCTGAACGCAGGCGGGACCTGCCTCAGGCCTCCAGACCGTAGTGGTGGGCCACGGTGCGGGACAGCTCCTGGGCCTCCTCGACGGTGGGCGCCTCGGAGAACACCCGGATCACCGGTTCGGTGCCGGAGAAGCGGATGGTCAGCCAGGAGTCGTCGGCGAAGTACACCTTGCAGCCGTCCTCCCAGGCGATCCGCTCGACCTCACGGGTGAACGCCGGCAGCTCGTGCTGCTCGAAGATCCGCCGCTGCAGCTCCTCGCGGCGCGCAGGGGTGTATCCGTAGGAGGACTCCTCCATCTCCAGCCGCCCGTAACGCTCCACGAGCTCGGCGTAGATCTGTGAGAGGGGCTTGCCGGCGGCGGCGACCATCTCGACCAGCAGGCTGCCGGCCTGGATGCCGTCCTTGCCGGGGATGTGTCCACGCACCGTGAGTCCGCCGGAGGACTCCCCTCCGATCACGGCGTCGGTCTCCTCCATCTTCGCGCTGATCCACTTGAAGCCGACCGGCACCTCGTGGCAGATCTCGCCGTGCGCGGCCGCGACCCGGTCCAGCAGGTGCGTGGTGGAGAGATTGCGGACCACCGGGCCGCGCCAGCCCCTGCCGGCCAGGAGGTACTCGTACAGCAGCACCAGGATCTGGTTGGGGCTGAGGAAGCCGCCCTGGTCGTCGATGATGCCCAGCCGGTCCGCATCGCCGTCGGTGGCGATGCCGAGATCCGCACCCTGGTCGAGCACGGCCTGGCGCAGCGGAGCGAGGCTGCCTTCGGCGGGTGAGGGCATGCGGCCGCCGAACAGCGGATCGTGCCGGGCGTTGATGACCGCGACATCGCAGCGGGCGCTGACCAGGACCGTCTGCAGGCTGGTCTGGGCCACGCCGAACATCGGGTCCAGGACGACGCGCAGGTGGGCGTGCCGAATGGTCTCCAGATCCAGCTGCTCGATGATGGCGTCGAGATACCAGTTGATCGAGGACTGCTCGGTGACCAGGTCGCTGTCGCGCACCTCGTGGGGCGCGAGCGAGCGCACCTCCGCCGGGTCGAGGGCCGCGATGTGGGCGCCGAGCTCGTCGGTGACCTCGATCTCGGCGTCCCGTCCGCCCTCGGTGAAGACCTTGATGCCGTTGTAGAGGGCAGGGTTGTGGCTGGCGGTCACGGCGATCCCGTAGGCGCAGCCCATCTGCCGCACCGTCCACATGCCCATCGGGGTGGGAACGGGGCGGGTGATCAGCGTGACCGGTACGCCGTTGCCGGCGAGCACCTCGATCGCCCACCACGCGGCGACGTCGGAGAGGAAGCGGCGGTCGTAGCTGACCACCAGTCCCCGGTCTGCGACGCCCTCGGCGTGCATGCGGTCGGCGAGACCCTGTGCGAGCAGGCGCACGTTCTCTCGGGTGAACTCGTCGCCGATGATGGCTCTCCAGCCACCGGTGCCGAACCTGATCACGGGATGCTCCTTCAGAAAGGGGGACGGGGGACAAGACAGGACGGGCGGGACGGGCGGGCGGAAGGGGAGGCGGGATGGATGCGATGAGACAGGAGGCGGCGGGACGGGCGGATGCGGC
Organism: Brachybacterium sp.; assembly: GCF_036379615.1. Taxonomy (GTDB): domain Bacteria; phylum Actinomycetota; class Actinomycetes; order Actinomycetales; family Dermabacteraceae; genus Brachybacterium. Next base: position 85,431 of record NZ_DASVGJ010000047.1, on the reverse strand, counting down.
CCTGTGCCGGGAGCTCAGACCTCGACGCTCTCCTGATCGTGCTCGTGCTCCTGCTCCTGCAGGGGCTGCTGCCCGCCGTCGAAGTACTCCACGACGTCGGCGGGGACCGGGGGCACGTCGTGGGGCACGCCGCCCTCCCGAATCGACAGGGCGCCGTGCACTCCGGTGGCGACCGCCTCCCGGGCGGCGATGACGGACACGTCGGTGCGGCCCCCCGCACGGGCGAAGCGCAGGAACTCGGCGACCAGGCTCGGGTCCGCGCCGCCGTGGCCGCCGGTGGCACGGGCCACCACCTCCACGGCGTCCGGTCGGCCGGGACCGGAGCGGCGTGACTGCCAGATGTGGATCTGGTCGCCGGAGCCGTCGCCCATGTTCTCGATCCGGCCGGCGTCCCCGATCACGGTGTAGTTCCGCCAGTAGTCGGGGGTGAAATGGCACTGCTGGTAGGAGGCGAGCACACCGTTGTCGAGCGTCATCTGCAGCATCGAGATGTCCTCGACATCCACCACCGGGTTCAGCTCCCTCTGCGCGGTGGGCGGCCAGATGTCCTCGTCGTACCAGTCACCCATGCGGCGGTCGGAGTTGTCGCGCCGATCGGCGATGTCCCCGTAGACGGCGAGGTCGCCGATGCCGGAGACGCGACGGGTGTAGCCGCCGGCCAGCCAATGGATCACGTCGATGTCGTGGGCGCCCTTCTGCAGCAGCAGGCTCATCGCCTTCTCCTTCTCGGCGTGCCAGTCCTTGAAGTAGAAGTCGCCCCCAGCACCCACGAAGTGGCGGCACCAGATCGCACGCACACGACCGATCCGGCCGGAGTCGACGATCTCCTTCATCTGCCGGATCACGGGCATGTGGCGCATGTTGTGGCCGACGAACAGTCGGGCCCGGCGCTCCTTGGCCAGGGCCAGCATCTCGTCCGCGTCCTCTACCGAGATCGCCATCGGCTTCTCGCAGAAGGTCGCGATTCCGGCGCCGAGCGTCCGCAGCGCCACCGAGGCATGGGCGAAGTCGGGAGTCAGGATCATCACCGCGTCGACCTCGTGCCCGGACAGGAGCTCCTCGACCGAGTCGACCGTGGCCACCTCGTCCCCGAACAGTTCGCGAGCCCGGATCTTCGCGCGTTCGGTCGGGTCGGCCACCACGGTGACGCGAGAGCCCTCGCCGGGGCGATGGGCGTGGGTGGCGAGAGTGTGGCGGGCGCCGAAGCCGATCACGCCGAGGCGGAGGTCGGGGGACATGGGGATCAGATCCTTTGAGGGGTGGGGGTCGACCGGGGCACCGGTCGGGGCGGTGGGGAGTGGCTGAGTGGGGTGCTCGAGCGGGGTCATGACTGAAAGGGTCCCAGATCAGAGGTGGTCTCGGAGTCGAGGGCGACGGTGCGCGTGAGCGCGTCCTCGGCGTCGGCGTGCTGGAGGCCCGCCTCCGCCGCCGCCACATCGGCGGGCACGCCGAAGCGGATGCGGTCCTGGCTCAGCAGGTGCGCCTTGCCCTCCTGGTGGAGCCAGCACTTGGCCCAGTGGCCGGGGGTGACCTCGACCGGCTCGGGGGCCTTCTGGGAGCAGATGTCCATCGCGAAGGGGCAGCGCGGATTGAACCGGCAGCCGCGGGGCGGGGTGATCAGACTGGGCGGCTCGCCCAGATCGCCGACCTGGTCGAACAGGGATTGCTGGTCCCCCTCCAGACCTCGGCCCGGATCCGGGGAGGAGTCCAGCAGCAGCCGCGTGTAGGGGTGCTGCGGGGAATGGATGACGTCCTCGGAGGCGCCGCCCTCGATCATCTGGCCCGCGTACATCACGTTGATGCGGTCCGCGATATAGCGGGCCGAGGCGATGTCATGGGTGATGTAGAGCAGTGCCAGACCCTCCTCGTCGCGAAGGCGCTTGAGCAGGTTCAGCACATCCAGGCGGATCGAGACGTCGAGCATGGAGATCGGTTCGTCGCCGAGCATCACCTCGGGCTCGACCGCGAGGGCCCGGGCGATCACGATGCGCTGGCGCTGACCGCCGGAGAGCTCGTGGGGGTACTTGTCGATGTACTGCTCGGGCGGAGTGAGGTTCACCCTCTCCAGCAGCTCGAGGACCTTCGCCTCGACCTGCTTGGCCGTGCGGGCCCTGCCGTGCATCCGCAGCGCTCGGCCCAGCACGTGGCGGATCGACTTCAGGGAGTTCAGCGAGGCGAAGGGGTCCTGGAACAGCAGCTGGACCCTGGCGTAGTACTGCTTGGCCTTCCGACCGGCGACATGCTGGACCGGATTCCCGTCCAGGAGGATCTCCCCGCCAGATGCCGGGTAGTACAGGCTGAGCAGCCGCGCGACCGTGGTCTTGCCGGAACCGGACTCACCCACCATCGCGACGATCTCACCGCGGTGCAGCTGCAGGTCGATGTCCTCGACCGCCCGCACGATGCTCGTCCCCTTCTTGCCCCGCACCTGGAAGTGCTTGGTCACCCCGCGCGCCTCGAGGACGACATCCCGCTCCTCCCCCGGTGACGCCGCTCCTGCCGCGTCCCGCACTGACCCCTCTGTCGTGCTGTCCGTCGTGCTCATGCGTCCTCTCCCTCCGTCGTCCCGGCTGCTGCCCCGACTGTCGCGACGCGGGCCTGCGGTGTGTTGAGGTGGCATGCCGCATCCACCTGTTCTGCCACCTGCAGCAGCTCCGGGCGCCTCTCGTGACAGATCGCCATCGCGCTCTCGCAGCGGGGGGCGAAGGAGCAGCCCGCCGGCAGGTTCAGCAGGTCCGGCGCGCTGCCCGGGATGCCGTGCATCTCCACGAGCGGCGCATAGAGCGGCGGGAAGGAGTCGCGCAGCGCCCGGGTGTAGGGGTGCCGGGGGCTGCGGTACAGCTCCTCCGACGGTCCGACCTCCACGATCCGTCCCGCATACATGATGGCCAGCCGGTCCGACAGCTCGAGCAGCAGCGAGAGGTCGTGGGTGACGAAGATGATCGCGAATCCCAGCTCTCTCTGCAGACGCAGCACCTGGCTCATGATCGTGCGCTGCATGACCACGTCCACCGCGGTGGTCGGCTCGTCCATCACCACGAGCTCTGGATCGCAGGCCAGGGCCAGGGAGATCAGCGAGCGCTGCCGCATGCCGCCGGACATCTCGTGCGGGAAGGAGTCCACGCGATCGCGCGGGATCCCCGACAGCGCCAGCAGATCTCCGGCACGCTGCAGGGCCTCCTTCGCGCTCATCCGCGGATCGTGCTCGCGCAGCACGTCGACGAACTGGGCGCCCAGTCGCTTGACCGGGTTCAAGGCGTCCATCGCGGACTGCATGACGATCGCGAGCTTGTCCCACCGCAGGTGCAGCAGCTCCTTGTCCGTGCGCGGCACGAGGTCCGTCACCCCACCGGCGCCGTCGTGGAGGAGCACCGTGCCCCCGGCGGTCACGGCCGGGTCCCGCTGCAGGCGCAGCAGTGCGGTGGTGAGCGTCGACTTCCCCGAGCCGGATTCGCCGGCGAGGCCCAGGATCTCCCCTCGGTGCAGGGTGAACGAGGCGTCCGAGACAGCTCGGACGGCTCCGTTCAGGGTCAGGTAGTCGACATCGAGGTCCTGCACCTCGAGCAGGACGTCTCCGACTTCGCGACGGGCCACGGGTACTCCTCGGGACGATGGTGCGGCGGGCGGGCAGTGCGGTGGGCGGGCGGGGTCAGCCCGTGGGGGACAGGGTCGACATGGTCTGCCAGCCCTCGGGACCGTAGGGCCGCGGGATGATGTCGCCCTCCCCGAGGGGCATCGGCGGGAACCCCTCGAAGTTGCGTCCGCTCGCCTCGAGGAAGGAGGCCGAGGGGTTGAACGGCCCGCAGTAGCACTCCTCGACGACGATCTCCTGCATCTGCTGGCTGAGGTCGACGAGCTTCGCCTCGTCGTACTCGACCTTCGAGGCGTTCAGCAGTTCGTCGAGCTCGGGGTTCTTCACCCGCCCGTAGTTGGCCGCGCTCGACTCCCCGACGGGCAGGGCGTTGTCCGAGTGCCAGTCCGCGTACACGGCCGAGAGGTGCGGCCCGCCGCCCACCCACGACATGCCGATCTCGAACTCGCCGGTGGCGAACTGGTCCCAGATCTGGGCGTCCGGGATCTTCAGGATCGACACGTCCAGGCCCAGCACGTCCTTCAGCTGCGCCTTCACGCCGTCGGACCAGGTGGCCCAGTTGACGTAGTCGGCGACCGTCTTGAAGGAGATCGGGTAGGTCTTCCCGTCCTTGACCAGCTTCCCGCCCTCGACGCTCCAGCCGCCGTCGGACAGGTGCTTCTTCGCGGCCTCGGCATCGGCGGCGTGCGGGGCGCGGTACTCCTCGAGCACGGCCTCGCCGAAGACCTTCTCGTCCATGGTGGTGGGGCTGGTGGAGAGCAGACCGATGTCGAACAGGGAGTGGATCTGGTCGGTGTCCAGCGCCGCGTAGACGGCGTTGCGCACGTGCTTGTCGTCGAACGGTGCCTTGGCGGTGTTGAAGATGAGGCTCTCGGAGCCCACCAGCTCCACCGTCCAGTAGTGATTGCCCTCGGCGACGACGGTCTCCTCGGCGTTCTGCAGCGACAGCGTGGCCATGTCCATCGTGCCCTGCAGGATCATCGACTTGCCGATCTCCGGGCTGCCGTAGGGCACCCAGTTCACGGTTCCGATGTGCTCCCAGGCGCCCATGAAGTGGTCCTCGCGCACGCTCAGGGAGACCCGCTGCGGCGAGAACGACGCCACGGTCAGCGGGGAGGAGGTGACCGGCTCGGCGTTGGTGAACGTCGCGAGGTCCTCCTTCTCGAAGACGTGCTTGGGGTAGGGCGCGACGACTGCGAGGGTGCGGTCCCCGTTGATGTCCGCGTTCTCCTCGCTCCAGGTGACCTCGGCGACGCGCTCGTCCACGGCGGTGACCTCGAAGTCGTAGGAGGTGACGTTCGCCTTCTGCTTCTCGGCCTGCTGCGGCAGCTCCATCACCGTGTAGACGAGATCGGCGGTGGTGATCTTCTCGCCGTCGGACCAGGTGATGTCGTCGCGGAGGGTCACGGTGGCCTTCCGCGCCTCGGGGTCGAACTCGATGCTCTCGGCGAGCCACGGGGTGATCTCGTACCTGTTGTTCACATCGAGATAGGCCAGCGGGTCGTAGAAGAAGTTCGAGCCGACGACGCCGTCGGTCGGGGAGAACGGGTTGAAGTTCTCGATGAAGGTGGGGCGCGGGCCGAAGGAGTTCACGTTGATCTCGGCCTTCGTGCCCTCACCGCCTCCGGTGCCGCCGCCGTCTCCCCTGTCGAAGCTGCAGCCGGCGGCGATGCCGGTCGCGGCGACGGCGGCGGAGCCGGCGAGGAATGTGCGGCGCGAGGAGCTCGTGGTCATGGTTCCTACCTCTGATTCGTGCGAAGTGATGTGTGGGAAGAACGGGGTGGGGCGGGACGAGGGGCTGGGGAGGGGCCGGGCTCGGCGACCGGGGCGACGGGGAGAGTGCATTCAGGAATCGGCGGAGGCGGTGTCGCGCCGCCCGCTGCGGGCCTGCTCGCGCTGACGCCGGAGGAAGGCGCGGACCACCCTGCGGTTGCCGGTGCGCAGCTTCGGGTTGGTGACCTCGTCGAGCCCGAAGTTCACCATCGCTGTCGCGGTTCCGATGATGGCGATGGCGATGCCTGGCGGGAGGAACCACCACCACCAGCCCAGCGTGAGGGCTCCCTGGTTCTGGGCGTTGGTGATCATGGTTCCCCAGGAGATGACGCCGCCGGTGGAGACGCCGAGGAAGTTCAGACCGGCTTCGGCGAGGATGCCGGCCATGATCGCGGCGAGGAATCGGGCCGAGATGATGCCCAGCAGGTGCGGCATGATCTCGAAGAGGATCAGGCGCCACGTGGACTCCCCGAGCAGCTTGGTCGCCATCGAGAAGTCCCGGCCGCGCAGCGTGAGGGTCTGGGCTCGCATGTACCTGGCCATCCCCGGCCACTCGAAGATGCCGATGAGGAACGCCATCAGCACCCAGCCCATGCCGGCCGAGCCCGGACCTCCGGCGGAGGAGATGTATCCGGCGGCGATCAGGGTCAGTGCGAAGGACGGGATCGTGATGAACACGTTCGTGATCGCGTTGACCACCGTGTCGTACACCCCGCCGATGTACCCGGCCGAGACGCCCAGGATCGCCCCGACCGAGCAGGCCAGCAGCGCGGAGAGCGTGCCCACGGCGAGCGAGCCCCGGGCGCCGGCGACCAGCTGGGAGAGCACGTCCTGGCCCGAGATGGTGGTGCCCATCAGATGGCCGCCCTCACCGGGCGGGGTCGAGGTGTGGTCGTAGTCGACGTCGAGCGGGCCGAAGCCGTAGATCGCGAGGATCAGGTCGCCGAAGATCGCGATGAGGGCGCACAGCCCGAAGACGACCAGGCCCACCTGGACGCGGCGGTTCTGCAGGAATCCGGTGAACATTCTGGGCTCCTCAGTGCGTCTCGGCCGCGCGCGGATCCAGCAGCACGTAGATCGAGTCGGCGATGAAGTTGGCGAGGATCGACGTGAAGGTGAGCATCAGCAGCACCGTCTGCATGACCGGGAAGTCGTGTCCGGTGATGGAGGTCTGCAGCAGATACCCCATGCCGGGATACGTGAACACGGCCTCGATGAGGACCGCGCCGGCGATCACGCCGCCGATCGCCATCGCCAGGCCTGTCACGTTCGGCAGCAGTGCGTTGCGGGCGGCATAGCCGAACAGGACCTTCCGCTCAGGCAGCCCCTTCGCGCGGGCCATCAGCACGTAGTCCTCGGTGACGGTCGCGACCATGACGTTGCGCATCGAGAACAGCCAGCCGTTGAAGCCGATGAAGATCAGCGCGCCCATCGGCAGCGCGCCGTAGAAGAACACGCTGGCCAGGAAGTACACGTTGTTGATCTGCATCGGGACGGAGGCGTCGTAGCCGCCGGCGACGGGGAACCACTCGAACTGGATCGAGAGGATCCACAGCAGCACCAGCGCGATCCAGAAGCCCGGGAACGCATGGAAGAAGGTGGACAGCGGCGCGAACCAGGAGTCGAATCGGCTGCCGGGCCGCCACCCCATCACGGCCCCGAGCACCGTGCCGATGATCCAGGCGACGATCGTGCTGACGCCGATGAGGAACAGCGTCCAGGGCAGCGCCTGCAGCACGATCTCGGAGACCGGGGTCGGGTAATGAGCGGTGGAGACGCCGAAGTCGAAGCGGAACACGCTACCCCAATAGGCGAAGTACTGCTGGACCAGGTTATCGGTGGGATCGCCGTAGAGGCGCTGCACGGCGTCGACCTGGGACGCGGTGGGCGGCTCGCCGGTGGTCTGGCGGATGCGCCGCAGCACTGCTTCGGCCGGGTCCCCCGGCATGAAGCGCGGGATGACGAAGTTCAACGTCACCGCGGCCCAGATGACCACCAGATAGCTGCCGACCCGGCGGAGGAAGTACGCGCCGCGCCCGCTCCCCCGGCGACGGCGCAGAAGGCCCTTGGCGCCGACGATCCCGGAGTCCGGGCGCAGCGGCTCCTCGAGCGGCACCTCGCGACGACCGGTCGCCGTCGGCTGGCTCATCACTGGGGCTCCCTGGGGGTCATCCGCTCACGGCCCATCGTCTGCGCTCCGCTTCGTCGGGGGTCTGCCGTGCGATCTCCGGGATCCTCCGGCCCGACGGGAGGGGTTCTCGTCGGCCCGGCTGCTCGAGTGGGGTCTCGGCGTCGAGTCCACATCGTGCGTGTGCAGGAGATCACACATGCAAATGGTTTTACGAAGACTAGGGCCGAAGTGCCCGTTGGTCAATCTCCGCACGCCCCGCGAACGGGTCGACATCGATTCGTGACCTGAGGTGCTCCGAGGTGGCGCGCAGGCACGCTGGTGCCGCAGGCACGCTGGCGCTGCAGGCGCGCTGTCGCGCGCAGGCACTGCTCGGGCTCGCGCGCCCGCGTGACTCAGCGGACGGCGCGCCCGCGCTGCTCAGCGGTCGGTGCGCCCGAAGGCGTGCTCCTCGGCGAGCGCGAGGCGTCGCGGGACCTTCTCGAGGTCCAGCAGCAGCACCTCGTTGCGCCCCTGGCGCACCAGCGGCGCAGGGACGTAGAGGGTCTGCTGGGGGCCGATGCTCCAGTAGCGGCCCACGCAGAATCCGTTGACGTAGGCGACCCCGTGGCCGGCGCCGGAGACGTCGAGGAAGGTGTCCGCGGGTGCGGCAGCCTCGAAAGAGGCACCGACCAGCACCGGCAGGGACTCGGCATCCGGCGCGCCCTCACAGGCCGGGGCCTGGGCCAGCAGCGCCGCGAGCTCCTCCCCCATCTCCTCGAGCGGCCAGGCATCGGCCTCCCAGTCGTTGAGGAAGCGGATCGCCTGCCAGACCCCGCCGAGGATGCCCTTGCGCTCCCCGAGCCGGGGGCCGAAGTTCACCCGGCCCAGGTTCTCCACCAGGATCTCCACCCGCACTGTGCGGCGACCGCCGTCCGGCAGCAGGCGGTCTGCGAAGGGGGTCAGCTCGATCGTGGCGGGGTCGGTCTCGTGCTGCTCGTTCCCGACCACACCTGCGGCGCCGACGGGGATCCCGTCGACGTACACCCAGGCGCGATCGTGCAGGTCATAGAGCTTCAGCGGGGAGATCACGGACCGGCCGTCGCGATCGGCGGCGGCGATCTCGATCTCGCGGGTGAGACGCAGCAGGCCGCGCTCGAGCCCGATGTCCTCGAAGGCGGGCGGCACCGGGTGCAGCGCGGCGGGGCGGGTGAAGCGCTCGGTGCCGCGTAGGGAGGCGACCTTCTCGATGCTCACCTCGGCGGCGGGCAGGGTGGACGGGGCGGCGAGCAGGCCCAGCTGCGCGAGATGCTCCTCGAGCGGGGGCAGCTCCCGGTGGCGGGCGATCACCTCGCGGAAGGCGCGGAACTTCTCGGTGAGCGCACCGTTCTCGGCGATCGGGGCGTCGTAGTCGTAGCTGGTGGTGGTGGGCTGCAGCGCGCCGTCGTGGTTCGCCCCGGCGCGCAGGCCGAAGTTGGTGCCGCCGTGGGCCATGTAGAAGTTCACGCTCATGCCACGGCCCAGCATGTCCGCGAGCTCCCCGGCCGCCTCGCCGCCGGTGCGCTCGTGATGCTCCTCGCCCCAGTGGTCGAACCAGCCGTTCCAGAACTCCATGCACATCTGCGGCTGGCCGGGAAGCTCTTCCTCGGCCATCGCCAGGACCTCCAGCGCACGGGAGCCGAAGTTCACCGTCGCCAGCGCCCCGTCGACCGTGCCGCCGGTGAGCCACATCCGCGCCGGGCCGTCGGAGGTCACCAGCAGCTCGTCGATGCCGCGGGCGATCAGCCCGTCGCGCAGGTGGGCGAGGTAGATGCTGTCGTCGCCGAAGCTGCCGTACTCGTTCTCCACCTGGACCATCACCACGTTGCCGCCGCGGGATGCCTGCCGCTCGGTGATCACGGGGATCAGCTGGTCGAACCAGGCGTCGACCAGCTCGAGGTAGCGGGCGTCGCGGTGGCGCAGGCGCAGGTTGCGGTCACCGAGGATCCAGCCGGGGAATCCTCCGTTCTCCCATTCGGCGCAGATGTACGGGCCGGGGCGCACGATCGCGTCGAGCCCCTCCTCGGCGGCGAGGTCGAGGAAGCGCCCGAGGTCCGCGATCCCCTCGAAGGTGGTGACCTCCCGTGCGGGCTGGTGCACGTTCCAGGCCACGTAGGTCTCCACGGTGTTGCAGCCCATGGCGACCAGTCGGCGCAGTCGGTCGCGCCACTGCTCGGGGTGGACCCGGAAGTAGTGGAGCGCACCGGAGATCACCAGGTGCGGCTCCCCGGCGCGCAGGAATCCCTCGTGGGTGGGGCGGAGCAGGGCGGGCATCGTCGGACGTCCTCTCGTGTGAAACGTATTGCACCAGTGTGTCAGGTGCGGCGGGCCCGCGGCACGTGCCTCACCCTGCCTGTTCGGCGAAGATCTCGCTGAACCGGCCGCCCGTGGCGAGCAGCTCGTCGTACCGGCCCCGTTCGACGACCCGACCCTCGTCGACCACGAGGATCTCGTCCATACCGCGCAGGGTCCAGGCCCGGTGGGAGACGACGATCGTGATGCGCTCCGCCTTCGAGCGCTGCAGCTCGCGGAAGATGTCCTGCTCGGCCTCGGCGTCGATCGCGCTGGTGGGCTCGTCGAGGATCCAGATCGGTGCGGCGCGCAGGTGGATGCGGGCCAGCGAGATCCGCTGCCACTGCCCGCCGGAGAGCCCCACGCCACCCTCCCACTGCGAGCCCAGCTGCTGGTCCAGACCGTTCTCGAAGCCGCGCACCATGCGGGCAGCATTCGCCGCCTCGAGCGCCGCCCACAGCTCCTCATCGGTGACGTCGGTGCGCGGGGTGCCCAGCTGGAGCGACTCCCGCACCGTGAGCTCGTACCGGCCGAACTCCTGGGTGAGGGTGCCGAAGTGCCCCACCCACTCCTGGAACGGCATGTCCGCGCGGGTGCGGCCATCGATCGAGATCGTGCCGACCTCAGGATCCAGCGTCCCCACGATCGCATTGACGGAGGTGGTCTTGCCGGCACCGTTCACACCCACCAGCGCGACGATGCTGCCCTTGTCGATCCGCAGGTCGAGCCCCACCAGCGAGGGATCGTCCTTGCCGGGGTAGGTGTGGGAGACGCCGACGACCACGAGCGAGCCGGCGCCGGCCGGGGTCACCGGTCCGTGCTCCTCGCGGCGCATGGCCAGGAGCTTGAGATACCGCTCGAAGGGTGCGCCGCCTTCGACGATGTGCCCGAGGTTCGATCCCAGGGAGCCGACGGCCGCCATCGCGGCCATCACGCCGTAGACCCCGCCCGCTGCGGCGGGGCCGTAGTTCACGCCGACGATGAGGGCGGCGAGCGCACCCGCGAGCAGCAGCGAGGTCGCCGCGCCGGCGAGCAGCCGCCAGGAGAGCATCGGCAGGTAGGTCTGCGCCTTGCGCTCGGTGATCCGGCCGACGGTCGCCGAGACCTTCTCCGAGATCTGCCCGGTGGCGCCGAGGGAGGTCAGCTCGATCGAGGGGGCGGTGGTGACCAGGTGCTGGTGGAGATACCGGGAGCGCCAGTAGAGCTTGCCGACGTCATCCCACATCCGGGAGCTGATGCGGGTGATGCGTTGGGAGGCGATGAGCATCGGGGCGAGGGAGATGAGCACGAACACGGCGGCGAGCGGGCTCATCGTGGCGAGGGTGAGGAACACTCCGACCACCGACAGGATGTCGCGCAGCAGGCTCAGCACGAACGGATAGAGGAAGGCGAGCTCGTCCTCGGCGGCCTTGTTGCCGGCCTCGATGTCCGCCGCGGCCGCCGCATCTGCCAGCACGGTGGGAGGCAGGGTCGCGAGAGCCGAGGCGACCTCCTGCTTGGACCGGAGGCCGATGAGGTCCACGACCCGCCACTGCAGAGTCCCGGCGATCGCCTCGACCGGACCGGTGAAGGCGATCAGCAGCACGAGCCCGGCGAAGGGAGCGGCGACGTCCGCGAAGGCGGCCGCCCCGGTCAGGGTGCGCACGAAATCCGCCATGAGGATCACCTGCAGCGAGGGCACGGCCGCGACCAGCAGCCCCAGGGCCACGGCCGCGAGCACCATGCGCGGCGCCGCGGCCCAGCCCTGCCTGATGCTCCATGCCCCCACCGCGAAGATCCCCATCGGACAAACCTTTCACACGGGTCCGACATCCGCACCGTCTTTGTCGCGATCGCCCTCGAGGCGCAGCAGGCAGTGCCAGCAGGCGGAGCCGACAGACAGTGCCAGCAGGCGGAACCGGCAGACAGAGCGGACAGACAGGGCCGGCAGGCAGGGCCGACGGTGCAGAGCCGACGCGCAGGGCGACGCGGCCCGCACGGTTCAGCGGGTCTGCGTCGGATCCCCGATCCACCCGACCACCAGCGGGGCGAGGGTGCTGCGCTCGTAGGCGACGACCAGGAACGGGGCATCGAGCACGAGCTCCTGCTCGAGCACCGGGGCGGAGGTCTCGCCCACCCCCACGGCGGTCGCCGCGGCGGCCTCCATCCCGTTCTCGTCGATCGTGATCACGGCCTTCTGCACGATCTCGTCGATCACCAGGTCCGTCTGCCCGGTCACGCCCGAGAAGTCGGCGGCGCCGGAGAAGGCGTCGGTCATGCCGAGCCCCTCGAGGAGCTCCTTGAGGGAGGCCTCCCAGCCGATGTCGAACGAGGGCACGCTCAGCTGGGTGGTCGCCGTCGAGTCCTCGAGGCCGGCCAGCAGCGCCGCGAGTCCCGCGTCGGGGTCCTCGGCGCCGTCGGACCAGGCCGCGAGCACCTCGGCGAGCTCACCGGTGGGCTGCACGAGAGCGAGCGCGAGGTCCTCGCCGTAGGTGTCCAGGGAGGTGGCGCGGCACACCTCGTCCTCGTACCAGGTGCGGGTGCCGCCCTGGAGCATCTCGCAGCTGAGCTCCTCGCCGTCGGCCGTGGTGAACCGGCCACCGGCAGTGGTCAGCGGCTCCGGCCAGGCCGCCTTGAGATGGAGAGCATTGACCAGGACCAGTCGGGTGGTGGGCCGCAGGAATCCCTCCATGAGCAGCTCCTCGATGAGTCCGTCGGTGGACTCGGCGACCCAGCCGTTGATCTCCTCGCGGGCGGCGGCCCGCTCCGCCTCATCGACGAAGTCCGCCTCGTGCACCCCGCTGCCGAACCAGGTCGCGAGGTCCTCGAGGTAGGACTGCTCGACCTCGACGCCCTCCTGCAGCCAGGTGCCGTTCACGAGCGAGGCACGGGCGGGTTCCGGGCGCTCCTCGTCCGCGACCTCGCGCTCCTGCTCGCCGACGGCGGCGAGCACGCTCGAGAGCGTGTTCCCACTCGCCGCCAGCTCGTCCATGCTCTCGCCGAGGACGCCCTCCATCTGCGCGAGCGTCTCACCCGCCGCGCCCATCCCGATCATCGCGAGCGCCACCTGGGCGGACAGCGGCGAGCAGATGACGTTGATGTCCGCACGGTCCACTGCACCCAGCATCCGAGCGGTGAAGGGGACCACCAGCTCCCCGGCCCCCTCGGCGGGTCCCGGGTCGGCTCGCGGCACCTCGGCGCGGAGGTCGGGGGCGGCGCCGCCGTCTCCGTCCTCCTCGCCGCAGGCGCTCAGACCGAGAGCGAGGGCCGGGAGCAGGGCGCCGAGCCCGAGCACCGGCCGGCGGCCCAGCTGGTCACGGCGCGGGAGGCGGTCGGGGGCCGGGGCGGGAGCGGACAGCTCCGGGCCGATGGTCGCGTGGTCGGGAAGCGCGGGCGTCATGTGCTCATCGAAGTCGTCCTGCAGGCCGCGCGCAAGGGGCCGCCGCGCGACGGGGGCGGTGCAAGGGGGCGGTGCGAGAGAGCGACACGAGAGAGCGGCACGCTCTGCCCGTGAAGACAGAGCGTGCCGCCCATCGCTGGCCGCCTGCGGGTCAGCCCTTGACCGACCCCTCCGTCAGGCCGCCGCGCCAGAAGCGCTGCAGCACCAGGATGAGGATCGCCAGCGGGATCACCGACAGCAGGGCGCCGGTGGTGGTGAGCTGGTAGAACTCCGGCAGGCGATCGGTCTGGGCCCGCCAGTTGTCCAGGCCCAGGGTGATCGGGTACAGCCGCTCGTCGGCGAGCATGACCAGCGGGAGCATGTAGTTGTTCCAGATCGCGACGAACTGGAACAGCAGGATGGTCACGATCGCCGGGGTCAGCTGCGGCAGGGCGAGGCGATGGAACAGTCCCAGTTCGCCCACGCCGTCCAGCCGGCCCGCCTCGAGCATCTCGTCGGGCACCGCGGCGCTCGCGTAGATCGAGGCCAGGAACAGTCCGAAGGGGCTCACCAGCGAGGGGATCAGCACCGCCCAGTAGGTGTTGGTGATCCCGATCGAGGAGAACAGGAAGAACAGCGGCAGGGCCACGGCGGTGCCGGGGACCAGCACGCCGCCCAGCACCAGGCCGTAGACGAACTTCCGCCCCGGGAAGCGGTACTTGGCCAGGGCGTACCCCGCGGCGGCCGCGAAGTAGGTGGCCAGCACGGAGCCGATCCCGGAGTAGACCAGCGAGTTCAGCCCCCAGCGCGGGAAGATCCCGTTGTTGGCGGTGAGCACGGACGTGATGTTCTCCCACAGCTGGAAGTCCTCGCCGAACCAGAACCCGCTGGTGCCGAAGAGGTCCTCGGTGGACTTGGTGGCGTTGATGACCACCCAGTACACCGGCACCAGGAAGTACAGCGCGACGATCACCAGGATCGCGGTGACGATGATCGTGGTGGTCGGCCTGCGACCGGCGTCCCGGGCACCGGCGCGGGAGTCGGTGGCCCGTTCCTTGCGGCGACGCGGGGTGGGCGCGGGGGGCGCGGGGGTCTCGAGGGCGCTCATCGACGCTTCTCCGTCCAGTTCGAGATTCCCAGCGCGATCGCCGAGAGGAGGAAGGCTGCCAGGGCGATGATCACGGACTGCGCCGCGGCCATGCCGATGTCGTTGTACTGGAACGCGAAGGCGTAGGCCGCCATGTTCGGGGTGTACTCCGAGGTGATGCCGGCGCTCATGGTCTGCAGCAGTCGCGGTTCGGCGAACAGCTGCAGGGTGCCGATGATCGAGAAGATGATCGTGAGCATCAGGGCCGGGCGGATCAGCGGCAGCTGGATCGCCATCGCCACCCGGAAGGAGGACGCGCCGTCGATCTTCGCGGCCTCGTACAGCTCACCGGGGATCGACTTCAGCTGCGCGATGATGATGAGCATGTTGTAGCCGGTGTAGGTCCAGGTCACGATGTTCGCGATGGACCACAGCACCATGTTCGGGCCGAGGAAGTCGACGTTGATCCCGACCACCTGCAGCACGTCCACGATCGGTGAGAGGCCGGGGATGTACAGGAAGGACCACAGGATCGTGGCGATCACGCCGGGGATGCCGTAGGGCAGGAAGTAGGTGGCGCGGAAGAAGCCGGGCCATTTCGCCGACGCGCTCTCGAGCAGCAGCGCGAGCACCGTCGCGGCGACGATCATGACGGTCACCTGCACGATGCCGAACAGGATCATGCGCCCGATGGACGCGATGAAGTTCGCGTTCGACAGCGCTGCGACGTAGTTGTCGAACCAGGCGAAGGAGTTGGTCAGGCCGGCCTCGCCGAGCAGACCGTGGCGCTGCACCGAGGTGAAGCTGTAGCCGATCGCCATGAAGATCGGGATGATCATCGTCCCGATGAACACCACCAGGAAGGGTGCCAGCAGCACCCAGGGAGCCGTCTTGTGGTTCATCGCGCCTCCTCCGCATCCAGGCCCATGTCCCGCATGATCTTCACGATCTCCTGCTGGGAGTTCTCGAGCATCGCGACCATCGTGCTGCCGCCGGCGACGGCCTGGGTGAAGCCGTCCCCGATGATGGCCTGCGCACGCTGCATCATCGGCGCCCAGGTCCAGTCGAGGTTCTGTCCCTCGGCCATGGGCACGATGATCTCTTCGTTGTAGTTCTGTCCGGAGAAGAACTCGGAGGGCTGCTGGCGGACCTCTCCGATGTAGTCCTTGGCCGGGGACCAGCCGATGCCGGAGTACTCGATCATCGCGTCGATGCCCGCGGGGTCGGTGCACATCCAGGTGAGGAACTCGAGCGCCTCGATGGGGTGCTTGCTGGTGGAGAGCACCGCGGCCGACGAACCACCATGGCCGCCGGAGGCGTAGCCGTCCTCCCAGCGCGGCATGGGCGCCACGCCCCACTTCCCGGAGCCGCCGGGGACGGACTCGGTGAGCGCGTCGGACCAGGAGCCGCTGATGGAGGCGAGCACATTGCCCTCGCCTGCCGCCGCGTACCAGGGGGTGGTGTAGGAGCCGTAGCCGGTGCCGATGATCCCGTCGGCCAGGATCCCGTCCCAGAACTCGGCCATCCGCATCGACGGCTCCCCGAGCATGTCGACGATCCAGCCGTCACCCTCGGGGCGGAACCAGACGGCGCCGCTCTGCATGGCCCAGGCGATGGGGTGGGAGCCGTCGGAGGGGTCGAGGCTGATGAGGTTCTTGCCGGCCTCGGAGACCGCACCCGCGACCTCCCGGAACGCGTCCCAGGTGGCGGGCGGCTCCAGTCCCAGCTCCTCCTCGAGCACCTCGCGGTTGTAGAAGGTGGCCACCGGGCCGGTGTCCTGCGGGACCGCCCAGTAGGAGTCCCCCACCTGAGCCTGCGCGACCGCGCCGGGGTCGAAGGTGTCGGCGATGTCCGCGAAGCCGTAGCGGGTGAGGTCGGTGAGCGCACCGGCGAGGGCGAACTCGGGGACCTGCCGCAGCTCCACCTGGGCGATGTCCGGGCCGCCGCCGGCGGCGACCGCGGAGAGGATCTTGGCGTAGCCGCCGGAGTTGCCCCCGGGGATCCAGGTGGTCTCGACCGTGATCCGATCCTGGGACTCGTTGAAGACCGCGGCGACCTTGTCCAGGTCCTTGAGCCACGCCCAGTAGCTGAGGGTCACAGGGCCCTCGCTGGGCGGGATCGCGGCCTCGGCGTTGACGTTGCCGGGGTTCGGGGGCGCACAGGCGGCCAGGCCGGCCGCCAGCGCGGCTCCGCCTCCCACCAACGCCGATCGTCGTGACACAGGTGACTTCATCGTTCTCCTCATCGGTACTCGTCCTCGAGCTCGCACGGTCTGACGACTATTAGGTGCAGCGCACTATTCTGGCACGCCCGCGCCGCCGACGAGACACCGGTCACGCCTCGGACGGTCCAGGGCCATCGCCCCTGCGCGGCGGCCACCATCATCGCAGCCTGCTCCCTCCGGCGCGGGCGACGCCACCCGCACGCGGTGGTAGTGTCCCGCCGTCGGTGAAGCTGCCGCACGCCTCGTCACGGGTGCTGTGCGCACGCCGAGGCTCCCCTCCTCATTCCCCAAGGAGAACGTCTCCTATGGTCGACCTCCGCCTCGATGCCCAGTGGATCGACTACGCGATCATCGCGTTGTACTTCGTGTTCGTCCTCGGTGTGGGGTGGTACGCCAAGCGTGGCGTCTCCACCTCGATCGAGTTCTTCCTCTCCGGCCGTTCCCTGCCCGCCTGGGTCACCGGCCTCGCCTTCATCTCCGCGAACCTCGGCGCCGTCGAGATCATGGGGATGTCCGCCACCGGCGCCCAGCTGGGCCTGCCCACCATGCACTACTTCTGGGTGGGCGCGATCCCGGCCATGCTGTTCCTCGGCGTGGTGATGATGCCCTTCTACTACGGCTCGAAGGTGCGCAGCGTCCCCGAGTTCATGCGCATGCGCTTCGGCACCGGGGCGCACCTGATCAACGCGATCTCCTTCGCGGTCGCACAGCTGCTGATCGCCGGCGTGAACCTCTCGCTGCTGGCCACGATCGTGAACCGCCTGCTGGGCTGGCCGATGTGGGTGGGACTCGTGCTCGCCGCTGCGTTCGTGCTGTTCTACATCACCGTCGGCGGTCTCTCCGCCGCGATCTACAACGAGGTGCTGCAGTTCTTCGTGATCGTCGCGGCGCTGCTGCCGCTGACCCTCATCGGCCTGCACCGTGTGGGCGGCTGGAGCGGCCTCAAGGAGAGCGTCTCGGCCGACGGGATGCTCGGTGAGCAGCAGCTCAGCTCCTGGCCCGGCACCGCCCTCTCCGGCTTCGACAGCCCGATCCTCTCCGTGGTGGGCATCGTGTTCGGCCTCGGCTTCGTGCTCTCCTTCGGCTACTGGACCACGAACTTCGTCGAGGTCCAGCGCGCGATGGCCTCCAAGTCCATCACCGCCGCGAGGATGACCCCGATCATCGGCGCCTTCCCGAAGATGTTCATCCCGTTCATCGTGATCGTGCCGGGCATGATCGCCGCCGTGCTGGTGAACGAGCTCGCGGACTTCAAGAAGTACGACTTCGAGGGCAACGCCGAGGGTGCCGCCGCCACCGGCGTCACCTACAACGACGCGCTGCTGCTGCTGATGCGGGACGTGCTGCCCAACGGCCTGCTGGGCGTCGCGATCGCGGGCCTGCTGGCCGCGTTCATGGCCGGCATGGCCGCGAACATCTCCGCCTTCAACACGGTGGTCAGCTACGACCTGTACCAGCAGTACGTGAAGAAGGACGCCCCGGACGACCACTACACGAAGGTGGGACGCCTCGCCACGGCCGCCGCCTGCGTGATCGCGATCTTCACCGCGCTGATCGCCGCCTCGTTCTCCAACCTCATGGACTACCTGCAGGCGCTGTTCGGGTTCTTCAACGCCCCGCTGTTCGCCACCTTCATCCTGGGCATGTTCTGGAAGAAGATGACCCCGGCCGCCGGCTGGACCGGCCTCGCGGCAGGCACCCTCTCCGCGGTGGGCCTGTGGTTCGCCAGCGAGTTCGCCGGCGTGTTCGAGCTGCCCGGCCAGGGCCTCGCCTTCGTGTGCGCGGCCACCGCCTTCGTGGTGGACATCGTGGTCTCCGTGGTGGTCACCCAGTTCACCGTCCCGAAGCCAGCGCACGCGCTGAAGGGCCTGGTCTACTCCGAGACCCCGCAGTCGGATCTCGTCGATCCCGACGAGAAGGACCTGCCGATCTGGCGCCGTCCGGTCCCCATGGCGGGCCTCGCCCTGGTCCTGGTCATCCTCCTCAACATCGTGTTCGCCTGAGCCCGGACGGAGAAGAGATCTCATGAGCACTTCCGACAACAGCACCGGCGGCAGCAGCACCGGCCGCGGCACCGGCGGCAGCAGCGGCAACGCCGCAGCCGGCGGCGAGGTCCAGACCGCGGGCGCCTTCGACATCCGCAACTTCATCGGCACCCTGATCGGCCTGTTCGGCGTGATCCTCGTGGTGTGGGGGCTGTTCTTCTTCACCCCCGCGGAGGCGGAGAAGACCGGCGGCGTCAACGCCAACCTGTGGGCGGGCCTGGCCATGGTCGTGGTCGCGATCGCCTTCGTGGTGTGGACGAAGCTCGACCCGATCCGCATGGTCGTGCGGGACAACGAGCCCGGCGCCGAGGAGCCCCACGACATCGCAGCGGTCGACTGACCCGCACCGACCCGGGGCGCGGCGTTCGCCGGTCCACGTAGCATCGTCGTCGACGCCGGATCCGACCAAGGAGCACGTGTGACCGACCAGCCCCGTTCCACCGACACCGCCGCAGGGACCGCCGCCGACCCGTCGGCCGCAGAGAAGCCCGCCGCGCCGACGCCCGAGGACCACCTGGTCACGACCCTCCACTCGCTCTCCCTCCCAGATGGCCCGCTCGACTACACGGCCACCGCCGGCACCGTGGTGCTGAAGGAGGAGCCCGAGGGCGAGGAGTACGGGCGCGGAGCCGCCTATGCGGAGCTGTTCTCCGTCTCCTACGTCGCCCAGGGCACCGACGCCGCCGAGCGCCCGGTGGTGTTCGCCTTCAACGGCGGTCCCGGCGCCTCGACGGTGTGGCTGCATCTGGGCCTGCTGGGCCCGCGCCGGGTCGACTCGGGGGACGCCGGCGCTCCGGCCGCTGCCCCGCACCGTCTGCTGGACAACCACGAGACGGTCCTGAAGGACGCGGACCTGGTGGTCGTCGACGCGATGACCACGGGCTACTCCCGTCCCGCGCCCGGGCAGAAGCCCGCCCGGCACCACGGGCTGACGGAGGATCGCGACCTGATCGCCGCGTTCGTCATCGACTGGCTGACCCGCCATCAGCGCTGGACCTCGCCGCTGTTCCTGGCCGGGGAGTCCTACGGCACCACCCGCGCCTCCGCCGTGGCCGCGCACCTCATGGACCGCTACTACGTGGCCATCGCCGGGATCGCTCTCATCTCGCCGGTGCTCGACTTCGGCACGATCCGCTTCCATCCGGCGAACGATCGCCCCTACGTCCACTACCTGCCCACCTATGCGGCGATCGCGCATGCGCACGGCAAGCACGAGGAGCGGATGCTGCAGGACGTGGTCGACGAGGCCGAGGCCTTCGCCGAGCAGGAGTACCCGGCGCTGCTCGCCGCCGGGCTGCGGCTCGCCCCGGAGCAGAAGCAGGAGGCCGCCGCCCGCATCGGCGCCCTCATCGGCGTGGATCCGGAGTGGGTGGAGAGGGCCGATCTGCGCATCGAGCACATGGCCTTCCTCGCCGAGCTGCTGCGGGATCAGGGCCTGGTCACGGGGCGGATCGACGGCCGCTTCACCGCGCCGGCCGGGGACGGCAACGCCCCGCGCATGGAGACCGATCCGTCGATCGACCAGCTCGCCCCGTCCTACACCGCGGCCATCAACCAGTACCTGCGCGGTGAGCTCGAGTTCTCCTCCGACGTGGTCTACGAGATCATGTCCGGCCGCGTCCACCCCTGGAGCTACAAGGACTTCGAGAACCGTTCCGTCGAGGTCGCCTCGGACCTCTCCCGGCTGCTGCGGAAGTCCCCGCACACCAAGGTGCTGGTCTCCCACGGCTATCACGACGCGGCGACCCCGTTCCATGCCAGCGAGCACGTCCTCGCCCAGCTCGCGATCCCACGCGAGGACTACAGCGAGCGGATCCGCATCGAGTACTACGAGGCCGGGCACATGATGTACTGCCACGAGCCCAGCCGGCTCGCCCTCTCGCAGCACCTCAGCGAGTTCGTCACCGGCGCGGAGCCCGGCGGCACGAAGCGCGGCGGCACGAGCGATGCGGAGCCCGACACCACGCAGTGACCCGCCGCGGCGGCGCAGCACCCCGTCCCCGCACCGCGGCGCAGCATCGCGTCCCAGCACCCCGTCCCCGCACCACGGCGCAGCACCCCGGCAGCGATTCCGCGCTCAGGACCTGTCCGACGCGACGACATAGGTCCTGAGCGCGGAATCGCGCGGACGCGGGCCGCGGCTCACCCGTGGGGCGGGGCGAGCTTCCCGAGCGTCTCATTGAGCGCCTCGGTCGAGGAGGGGTGGGTCCAGATCCCGTCCTTCAGCTGCGTCGCGGTGGCCCCGGTGCGCATCGCGAGGGCGACGAGGTTGATGACCTCCTGCGCGTCGACGTGGAAGAGGCGGGCGCCGAGGATCTGATCGGTGCCGGCGTCGACCACGATCTTCACCAGGCCGCGCGGATCCGCGACGGCCTTCGGGCGGGGCATCGCCTTGATCGTGGCGACCTTCTGCGTGGCGACCAGGATGTCGCGGCCCTCGGCGAGCGCCTCGGTCTCGGTGAGGCCCACGGCCGCGAGCGGCGGAGTGAGAAAGGTGCTGGTGGGCACCGCGACCCGGTCCTCGGTGCTGCGGCTGCCATCGCCCTGGAGCTGGGAGAGGACCACCCGGAAGTCGTCCAGCGACAGGTAGGTCTGCTGCGCACCGCCGTGGACGTCCCCGATCGCGAAGACCCCGTCGGCGCTGGTGCGCAGCTGCGCATCGACCACGATCGCGCCGTGCGCGTCGGTGTCGATCCCGGCGGCTTCGAGACCCAGGCCCTCGGTCGCGGGTCGGCGCCCGGTGGCCAGCAGCACCGCCTCGGCCTCGATCCGCTGCACGCGCCCCTCGGCCCGCTCGACCCCCTCGGCCCTCCCGATCTCCTCGACCTCCGCGACGACCACGGCGGCCGACGGGCCGTCCTCGATCGCCGTCGCCGACGCCTGGTGCAGCACGGTGATCCCATCCCCCCCTGGAGCACCTCGGCGGCGACGTCCTCGTCCTCGCCCGGCAGCAGGCGTTCGCGCCGGTTCAGCACCATCACCTCGGCGCCGTAGCCGGCGAACATGGAGGCGAACTCGAGGCCGATGGGTCCGGCGCCGATCACGACGAGACGCTGCGGGAAGGGCTCCACGTGCTGCAGCGACGTGGAGTCGTGCACGCGCGGGGAGTCCGCACCGGGCAGGTCCGGGCGGGTGGGGACGCAGCCGATGTTGATGCAGGTCCCGCCGTGCATCGTCGCGAACTGCTCGATCATGGCGACGCGGGTGCCGGCGGCCGCGAGCGTGGCTGCGAGGGTCTTGCCGCCCTTGCCCCAGCCGATCACCAGCACATCCAGCGCAAGCTCCGGGGAGTTCTCCATGGCCTCAGCGTGGTCCGCCCCCGGGCAGCGGGCCCGTGATGGACTGTCACCATGTCGAGCCCGCTCATCGAAGACCATGCTCTCCTGTCCGACCAGCGCGCCACCGCGCTCGTGACGCGGGAGGGGGACATCAACTGGCTGTGCCTGCCGCGCTTCGACTCCGGCGCCCTGTTCTGCGCGCTGCTGGGCACCGAGGAGCACGGGCACTGGTCGCTGCGGATCGCCGACGGCGAGGTCCTCTCCCGCCGCTACCTGCCCTCGACGATGGTGCTGGAGACGGTGTGGCGCTCCCCCACCGGCACGGCGACGGTCACCGAGTTCATGCCGATCTCCCTCGGCGGCGAGCAGGGCACCGGCGCGGGCACCGCGGCCGGGCACTCCGATGCCGCGGTGAGCGACGACGGCGGCGAGGGTGAGGCGGCCGGAGCGACGCCGGGCTCAGGCCCCGGCAGCGCCTCCTCCCTCGCCGGTGACGTCGATGACCACGCGGATCTCGTGCGCCAGGTGGAGTGCCACGAGGGGGAGGTCGAGGTGGTCCAGGAGCTGGTGATCCGCTTCGAGTACGGCCAGGCCGTGCCCTGGGTGCGCCGCGGGACCGACGAGGACGGTGCACCGGTGCTGATCGCGGTCGCCGGCGGGGACGGCATCGCCCTGCACGGCCCCGCGCTGAGCGCGCACGGCCGTGCCCACCACGGGGCGCTCCGCCTGCGCGCCGGGGAGAGCGCGGCCTGGGTGCTCACCTGGTTCCCCTCCTGGCAGCAGGTGCCGGCCGCGCCCGAGGTCGACGCCGCACTGGCCGGGACCGTCGCCGAGTGGGCGGACTGGCTCGGCCAGGTGCGGGTCGAGGACGAGTACTCCGAGCCCGTCACCCGCTCCCTGCTGGTGCTGCGGGCGCTCACCCACCGGCGCACCGGCGGCATCATCGCCGCCGCGACCACCAGCCTGCCAGAGGACTTCGGCGGGGTGCGCAACTGGGACTACCGCTTCTGCTGGCTGCGCGATGCGGCTCTCTCGCTCGAGGCGCTGCTCGCCCACGGCCACGTCGACGCGGCCGCGACCTGGCGCGACTGGCTGCTGCGCGCGATCGCCGGGGATCCGGAGCGGCTGCAGATCATGTACTCGATCACCGGGGACCGGAACCTGCCCGAGCAGGAGCTGCCGCACCTGCCCGGCTACGAGGGCTCGGTGCCCGTGCGGATCGGCAACGGCGCCGCCGGCCAGTACCAGGCCGACGTGGTGGGCGAGGTGATGATCGCCCTGGAGGCGATGCGGGAAGCAGGTCTCGAGGAGACGCAGTGGTCCTGGCCGCTGCAGAAGGCGCTGGTCCGCTACACCGAGGACCACCTCGACGATCCCGACCAGGGCATCTGGGAGATGCGCGGCGAGCCGGCGTACTTCACGCACGGACGGGTGATGGTGTGGGCGACCTTCGACCGCGCCGTGACCGCGGTGCACGAGCACGGCCTGCCCGCCACCGAGGAGGAGCTGACGCGGTGGATCCATCTGCGCGACCAGGTGCGCGAGGAGGTCATGGAGCGCGGCGTCGGGGCCGACGGCGCCTTCACCCAGACCTACGGCTCCACCGAGGTCGACGCGTCCCTGCTGCAGATCCCCCACACCGGCTTCCTCCCGACGGACGACCCGCGCATGCTCGCCACCGTCGGCCGCATCGAGCAGGACCTGCGCACCGCGGACGGGCTGATCCTGCGCTACCGCACGCAGGGCCAGGACGGACTGCCCGGGGACGAGCACCCGTTCCTGGTGTGCTGCTTCTGGCTGGTGGAGCAGTACGCCGCCTCCGGGCGACGGGACGACGCCAAGGCCCTCATGAGTCAGCTGCTGGCCTGCGGGAACGACCTGGACCTGTTCGCGGAGGAGTTCGACGGCGGCGCGGGACGGATGGCCGGGAACTTCCCCCAGGCCTTCAGCCACCTGGGCCTGATCCGCGCTGTCGACGCCCTGGCCGCCCCTCGCTGAGCTCGCGCTGCCGGGCCCGCATCGGGTGAGGCGGTGCCCGCCGGACGCACGGCCATGAGCTGGGCGGGGTCCGTCCACCGAGACGCCCATCACGCCCCAGGTCACGACTGGATCGCGAGCAGATGAAGGCTGGCGGGCAACCGGGTGAACGGCACGGGGCCTGCCGGTTTCCGGGCGAGGAGCTCCCGCCATCGCGCCTCCCGGGCGATGTCGCCGATACCCGCTACGCATCTCCTTGACCTGCAGATATGTCGAACATGGGATGCACATCTCGGAGACCGCGGGGGCCCGACAGGACCGCTGGAGCGATGCACAGAGACCCGCCCGGGCTCCCCGCGCCGCGCGTACTGTTCCCCTCGTGACGACCCCTGCGATCCCCGGACTCGAGCGATCGGACTCCTCCCAGGAGCCGATCAAGCGGTCCCGTTCGCTCAACTGGCGCCAGATCGGCCTCGCGACCGCGCTGATCCTGCCGAACATGATCCTGCTGTTCCTGTTCACGTACCGCCCGCTGATCGACAACTTCCGGATCTCCCTCTACAACTGGAACATCTCCTCACCCACGATGAGTTTCGTGGGCCTCGGGAACTACATCGAGTGGTTCACCGACGACACCAGCTGGGAGATCGCCCGCAACACCCTGATCTTCACGCTCGTCGCGGTGATCGGTTCGATGGCGCTGGGGCTCGCGCTCGCGCTGCTGCTGGACCAGCACCTGCGCGGCCGGAACATGGTGCGCACCATCGTGTTCGCGCCGTACGTCATCTCCGGCGCCGCGATCGGCGTCGCCTTCCAGTTCGTGTTCGATCCCGGGTACGGGCTGATCCAGGCACTGCTGGATGCCGTGGGCCTGAACTCCCCGCACTTCTACCAGCACTCCGGCTGGGCGCTGTTCATGATCACGACCACCTACGTGTGGAAGAACCTCGGCTACACCTTCGTGATCTACCTGGCCGCGCTCCAGGGCCGTCGCGCCGATCTCGACGAGGCGGCGGAGATCGACGGCACCCGCGCCGGGCGCAAGTTCTGGCGCGTCACGCTCCCCCAGCTCAAGGGCACCACGTTCTTCCTCTCGGTGACCGTGCTGCTGAACTCGTTCCAGGTGTTCGACGTGATCCAGGTGATGACCCAGGGCGGGCCCTTCGGCACCGGCACCACCACGCTCATCTACCAGGTGTACCAGGAGACCTTCGTGAACAACCGCGCCGGGTTCGGCGCGGCGGTCGCCACGATCATGTTCCTGGTGGTCCTTGTGGTCACGCTGGTCCAGGTCGCGCTGCAGGACAAGCAGGACTAGGGCGGAGGCCACCATGACCATGACCAACGATGCGCAGGCCGTCCTGCCTCCCGCCCCCGGGCTCGAGCCCGGCGAGGCCCCGCAGCTCACCGCCGCCCAGAAGAAGCGCGCCTCCTCCCGCCACCTCGCCTACCAGGGCGGGACCACCGGGAAGCTCCTCGGTTATGCGGGGATGATCGCGGCCGTGCTGCTGTTCTTCGTGCCGCTGTACTTCATCGTGGTCACCTCGCTGAAGACCCACGGCGACATCTACGCGGACCCGATCAGCTGGTTCCCGAACCCCTTCGCCCCGGAGAACTACTCCTACGTGCTCTCCTCGGTACGGTTCGACCGCTACCTGCGCAACTCCCTCATCATCACCTCGATCCTCACCGTGGTGCAGGTGAGTCTGGGCGTGCTGTGCGCCTACGGCTTCTCGTTCCTGCGCTTCCCCGGCCGGAACCTGCTGTTCCTGCTGGTCATCGCCTCGCTGATGGTGCCCAACCAGATCACCGTGATCTCGAACTACGCACTGGTGGCGAGCTGGGGATGGCGCAACACCTTCCAGGGCATCATCGTGCCGCTGGCCGCGGTCGCCTTCGGCACCTTCCTCATGCGCAACCACTTCCTGTCCCTGCCGAAGGAGATCATGGAGGCCGCCGAGCTGGACGGCACCGGCTTCTTCCGCACCCTGTTCCGCGTCGTGCTGCCGATGTCCTGGCCCACCCTGGTCGCCTTCACCCTGATCACCGTGGTCACCGAGTGGAACCAGTACCTCTGGCCGTTCCTCATGTCGGACACCGACGCCGTCGCGCCGCTGCCGATCGGACTGACCCAGCTGCAGGACAACGAGGGCATCACCAACTGGGGTCCGGTCATGGCCGCCACCGTCCTGACCACCGTCCCGATGCTCCTGGTGTTCCTGATCCTGCAGAAGCAGATGATCAAGGGCCTGACGGCCGGGGCCGTCAAGGGCTGATCCGATCCCTGCGCCCTCGACGCCCGGCGCGAACGCGCCCCGCCGACGCACCCTCCGACTCCCCCTTCCTGCCCCTCCCTCCGACCCCGTTCCTGATCCCGCTTCCGACCTCACACCCCCGGCCGGCACCCGTCGGCCCCTGACCCCCACAGATATTGGAGAACGACATGGCACTGACGCGACGCTCACTCATCGGCATGGCCGGCGCCGGCTCGGCCGCCCTGGCCCTGGGCGCCTGCGCCGGAGGGTCCACCGCCGCCGGCGGCGGCGAGAACGGCGGCGGCGAGGAGGGCGATGGCACCATCCAGTTCTGGTCCAACCACCCCGGCAGCTCGAAGGATCTCGAGCAGCAGATCATCGACGCCTGGAACGAGGAGAACCCCGACACCCCGGCGACGCTCATCGACGGCGGCGCCAGCTACGAGGAGCTCGGTCAGAAGTTCAACGCGGCGCTCGCCGGCGGCGGACTGCCCGACCTGATCGTCGCCTCGGACGTCACCTGGTTCAACTTCGCCTTCACCGGCACCACCACGGCGCTGGATGATCTGTGGGCCGAGGCCGGGATCGACTCCGACGACTTCGTGGACACCCTGCGCGAGGACTACGCCTACGAGGGCAAGCACTACGGCATGCCCTACTCCCGCTCCACCACCCTCATGTACTTCAACTCCGAGGTGATGGAGAAGGCCGGGCTGCCCACCGACCGCGGCCCGGAGACCTGGGAGGAGTTCGCCGAGTGGGCACCGAAGATGCTCGAGGCGAACGACGGCAAGCCCGCGCTCACCGTCCCCGACGGCTCCAACTACCTCGACTGGTACTTCCAGGGCATGATCTGGACCTTCGGCGGCGCCTACTCGGACGAGTGGACCCCGACCTTCACCGAGCAGGGCTCGATCGACGCCGCGACCTTCCTGCAGGAGCAGGTCGCCGCCGGTCACATCGCGATCGAGAAGGACGCCAACAACACCTTCGCGCTCGGCAACGCCTCGGCCCTGCTGCAGTCCACCGGCTCCCTCGGCGGGCTCACGGAGACCGCGGAGTTCGACTTCCGCACCACCTACCTGCCCGGCCCGACCCCGGGCGCGGCCACCGGCGGTGCCGGCGTCGCGATCCCCGCGGGGATCTCCGACGAGCGCAAGCTGATGGCCGTGAAGTTCGCCGACTTCCTCACCAACACGAAGAACACGATCATGTTCAGCCAGGCCACCGGCTACATGCCCGTGCGGAAGTCCGCGATGGAGGATCCCGAGGAGAAGGCATACCTCGAGGAGAACCCGAACGCCATGACCGCGATCCAGCAGCTGAGCGAGAACACCGCCCCGCAGGACTCCGCGCGCGTGTTCGTCAGCGGCGGAGGCCAGCGCATCGGCGCCGGCCTGGACCGCATCGCGATCGGCGGCGAGGACGTGGCCTTGGTGATGGAGGACCTGCAGACCGAGACGCAGGAGGTCATCGACCGGGACATCACCCCCAATCTGTGAGCACCCGCCCGACCCCCTGAAGGAGCACGAGGAACACCATGGCCACCGTCGAGTACCAGCAGGCCTCCCGCATCTATGACCCCTCCCGGCCGCCTGCGGTCAACCGGGTCTCGCTCACCGTCGCGGACGGCGAGTTCCTGGTGCTGGTGGGGCCCTCCGGCAGCGGCAAGTCCACCGCGATGCGGATGCTGGCCGGTCTCGAGCCGATCGACGAGGGCTCCGTCCTCATCGACGACGTCGACGTGAGCGAGCTGCGCGCCCGGGACCGCGACGTGGCCATGGTGTTCCAGTCCTACGCCCTCTACCCGAACATGACGGCCCGCCAGAACATGGCCTTCGCCCTGCAGAACCTCAAGCTGCCCAGGACCGAGATCGAGGAGCAGGTCACGCGCGCCGCGGCGATGCTCGAGCTCGAGCCGCTGCTGGACAAGAAGCCCTCGCAGATGTCCGGCGGGCAGCGCCAGCGGGTGGCGATGGGCCGCTCGATCGTGCGCAATCCCAAGGTGTTCTGCATGGACGAGCCGCTGTCGAACCTGGACGCGAAGCTGCGGGTCTCCACCCGCTCGCAGATCGGTTCCCTGCAGCGCGAGCTGGGCGTGACCACGGTGTACGTCACCCATGACCAGACCGAGGCGATGACCATGGGCGACCGGGTCGCCGTGCTGAAGGAAGGCGTGCTGCAGCAGGTCGACGAGCCGACCCACCTGTACGAGCACCCCGGCAACACCTTCGTGGCCGGCTTCATCGGCTCTCCCTCGATGACCCTCATCGACGGTGCCACCATCACCTCCGACGGCCGGGCCCTGTTCGGGCCCCAGCACGGCCTGGACCTCGGCATCCCGCGCGAGTACCTCGAGAAGACCACCGACCGGGTGATCGTCGGGGTGCGCCCGGAGAGCTGGCAGATCGTGGGCGGAGGCTCCGGGCCGACGGACGGCGGGGAGAGCCTCCCCCTCACCGTGCGGCTGGTCGAGAAGCTGGGCGGCGAGGCGTTCGTCCACTGCTACGCCCGCGAGACCGAGTCGATGACCGCCGCTGTGCGCGGTCACCAGCTGGTGCTGCGCCTGGACCACGGCTTCAAGGACATCCAGCCGGACTCCACGATCCATGTGCGCCCCACCCCCGGCAGCTGCGTGTTCTTCCACCCCGAGAGCGAGATCAACCTCGAATACCTGTGAGTGCTGCGGGGTGGCGCGGGCACGGGCTGGACGCGAGGTGAACTCCGTCCAAAGGAACATGGGCGATCCTCGGGAATCGGTGGCGACGTGGATCACACCCCGATACGGTCGTAGGGAATCCTCTTTCCCCCACCCGCCGTCGGCGCAGCCCTGCGCACGGCGCGACTAGGAGCCGACGTGCGCACCCTCTCCCGATCTGTCATCTCGCTGTCCGCCCTCGCCCTCGCCTCCGCAGGCATGGTCGTCGGTGCCGGAACCGCCTCTGCGGCGCTGACCACCTACTGCGACGGCGACGCCGCGGACGTCACCGTGCCCGGCGACCTGGTCGTCGCCAAGGGGGATTCCTGCGACCTGGACGGCGTGACCGTCGACGGCGAGGTGCGCGTGCAGGCCGGGGCGGACCTGCTGCTCACCGACTCGAGCATCGGGGGCCGCGTCGTGGTCAACCCCGACGGCTACGTCGACGCGACCGGCACCGAGGTGGCGGGGAACCTGATCAGCAAGGGCAGCTACGGCGTCTACCTCGACGAGTCCTCGATCGGCGGTGCCTTCTCCGAGCGCGCCGTCGAGGGTGCCGATCCCTTCCTGTACTCCTACGACTCCTCCATCGCGGGCAAGGTGACCGTCGAGCAGGGCCTCGTGCATCTGCAGACCGTCACCATCGGCGGCGCGGTGAGCAGCGACAACGCCACCTACACGGACATCATCGACTCGACCCTCGCGCGGGGGCTGACCGTCTCGGCGAACGCCGAGGGCACCTCCGTGTGCGGCAGCGAGGTCGACGGCGCGGCCGCCTTCACCGGCAACGCCGGGGTGCAGCTCGGCACCGGCGGCGGCATCATCGACTGCGATGACGCCAACTACTTCGGGTCCGATGTGACGGTCTCCGACACCACCGCCGGCGTCGACGTCTCCACCAACATCATCCGCGGCGCACTGACCGGCGAGGGCAACGATCCCGCGCCGACCGGTGCCGACAACCGCGTGCGCGGCGAGGTGGGCGGCCAGTTCACGGATCTCTCCCCGGCGATGCAGAAGGCCCGGGCCTTCGCCGCGGCCGAGGATGCCGAGACCCACGCCGAGGAGCTCGACTCGCAGCGCGAGGAGCGCCGCGCCGCCGCCGAGAAGAAGGCCGAGGACGCCGGTCCCGCGAACCTGCGCTGACCCTCTCCGACCGCGGCCGACTCCCCGTCGGCCGCGGTCGCCCGGTCCCGCGGACCGAGTCGCCGGGTCCCCCGGCCGAGTCCTCCGGCCCTGCTCCGCGCTCGCCCGCTCCCGTCGGAGGGATCCGCACCACCTAGGCTTCCCCCATGGGCACCAGCATCTACCTCACCGGCGAGGCCAAATCCCCCACGAACAATCCGATCACCTCGCAGTGGGGGCTTTTCTTCATCGGTCTCGTGGTCGATACTGAGACCCACGTCATCCGCGCCGCGGACTGCACCGCCACGTTGACGCTCACCGTCGAGTTCGTCCGCGAGCTGCTGGTGGGGCGTTCGCTCCTCGAGGATGACGCCCTGGTGGAATCGATCACCGACAGGTACCACGGGTCCTCGCAGAGGGCGCTCGCCGCCGCCGTGCGCAGCGCCGCGGCGAAGTACCGCGACTTGTCGGCCGCTCCCACCGGGTGACCGCATGATCTGAGAGCGCGCCGTCCCGGCGCCCGCTCTCTCGACAACCGCATACCCGCTGCCGCCCGCCCGGAACCTCACCGAACCGGATCCCGTCGGAAGCACCGAGATCGCGCCTGCCACGCAGGTGCCGGTCCCCGGTGCTTCCGATTTTTTTGTCCCCTCTCCGCGGCCGCTTCCCCTACGACCCAGGAGTCCCCGTGATCACCGATGGCCTGCTCATGCTCGGCGTCCTGCTGGCGCTGTCCTGCGTGCTGATCGTGCTCGAACGCACCACCGGCTGGAAGGTCTTCAAGTACGTGCCCGGCATGGTCTTCATGTACCTGCTGTGCGCGACCCTCAACACGCTCGGCGTCTTCGGGCAGGACGACGCCACCCGCGCACCCATCGCGCAGGTCAAGGACGTGCTCCTGCCGGCGATGATCTTCCTGTTCCTGTTCGGCTGCGACCTCCGCAAGATCATCAGGCTCGGTCCGAAGCTGCTGCTGACCTTCTTCGTCGCCGCGGCCTCGCTCTCCGCGGGCATGGTGATCGTCTACGCGATCTTCCAGAACGCGGTGCACAACGAGTCGTGGAAGGTGTTCGGTGCGCTGCTGGCCTCCTGGACCGGCGGCAGCGCGAACATGGTCGCGGTGCAGGACATCCTGCAGGCGCCCGAGAACATCTTCGGCTACGCCCTGATCACGGACACGATCGGCTACTCCGTGTGGCTGATGCTGATGTTCGCCTCGGTCGCGGTCTCCCCGAAGTTCAACACGTGGACCAAGGCGAACACCACCTACCTCGAGTCCCACGCCGGCACGCTCGAGGAGGAGAAGCGCCCGGTGACCGTCGCCTCGCTGTCCATCGTGGTGTTCGGCGCGCTGTTCATCTCGATCCTGTCGATGTGGATCGGTGGCCTGCTGCCCGAGTACGGAGCGGTCATCAACGGCACCACCTGGTCGATCCTCATCGTCTCCCTGCTGGGCCTCGTGGTCGCGGTGACCCCGCTGGGGAGGACCGCGGGCTCGAGCGAGGTCGCGACGCTGATGCTGTTCGTGGTGATCGGCCAGATCGCCTCCGGCTCGGACTTCTCCGCGATCACGCAGGCGCCGATCTACCTGCTGATGGGTGCCATCGTGCTCGTCGTCCATGCGGCGGTGATGGTGCTCTACGCGAAGCTCACCAAGACGGAGCTGTTCTCCCTCGCGGTCGCCTCGACCGCGAACGTGGGCGGCATCGCCTCGGCCCCTGTGGTCGCGGCGGCGTTCCACAAGCAGCTGGTCCCTGTCGGCGTGCTGTATGCGCTGATCGGGTCGTTCATGGGCACCTTCGTGGGGCTCGCCGCCGCTCAGCTGATGTCCGCGCTGTGACCGCCCAGGAGCGCCGGCCCGGCGCCGACACGCTGCACGTGGCGGGGGTGCGTCATCACCGCCACCGGGCACCGCTGCTGCGCCCGTTCGTCACGGCCGCCCGCCGCACCGAGGCGGTCGAGTACGTGGTCGCCGAGGTGGAGCTGGCCGACGGGACGATCGGCCAGGGCTCCGCCGCGGAGACCCTGGCCGTCACCGGGGAGTCGGCGGCGTCGATCACCGCGGCCCTCGCCGGTCCGCTGCGGGCGGCGCTCGAGGGCAGGTCCGGGACGCTCGGCGAGCTGACCTCGGCGATCGCCGGCGCGCTCGAGGGGGCGAGCAGCGCGAAGGCCGCTGCCGAGGTCGCCCTGCACGATGCCTGGGCGAAGGCTGCCGGCAGACCTCTGGTGGAGATGCTCGGAGGCAGGCTCGAGGACGGTCTGATGAACGACATGACGATCTCGCTCGAGGATCCTGACGTCATGGCTGAGCATGCCCGGGCCGCCGCCGCGAGCGGGGAGCAGATCCTCAAGATCAAGCTGGGGCACGACATCGCGGAGGACCGCCGACGTCTCGCCGCGGTGGTCGGGTCCGCGCCGGAGGCCCGCCTGCGACTGGACGCGAACCAGGGCTGGAGCCCGGAGCAGGCGATCGAGATCATCACCGGCTTCGAGGCCGACGGCCTGCCGATCGACCTGGTCGAGCAGCCGGTCGCGGCGCGCAACCTCGAAGGGCTCGCTCGGGTCGCGGCCGCGGTCGAGCTGCCGATCATGGCCGACGAAGCGGTGTGGACCGCCGAGGACGCCCGCCGCCTGGTGGACCTCGGCGCCTGCGACCTGCTGAACATCAAGCTCGCCAAGACGGGCGGGCTCCGCGGAGCGCTCGAGATCGCGGACATCGCCCGCGAGGCCGGGATGGAGTGCATGGTCGGAGCGATGATGGAGCCCCGCATCTCGATCACCGCCGCCGCGCACCTCGCCATCGCCCATCCGGCGATCACCATGATCGACCTGGACCCGCCGGCCTGGTTCACCTCCGGCGCCCCGCACGGCGGCTTCTCGCAGGACGGCGCCTGGCTGCGCCTGCGCGGGGGGCCCGGTCTGGGGCTCGAGCTCCTGTCGGCAGATGTCGACCCCGCCCCCGACGCACCGTCGGAGCCTCACGCCCGCTCTCGCCCATGACCTGCTCGCACGCATGACCCACCGCCCCGTCCCGGGGCCCGTCGAAGGAGAACGCTCATGCCGCACACCCATCGCCCCGGCCGGCCCTCGCTCACCCGACGTGACGGCCTGCACCTGGCCGCAGCCGGCACCGTCGCCGCTGGGCTCGCCGCCCTCTCCTCCGCGGCGAACGCCGCCGGCTCCGCGCCCGCATCCGCCGGCGCTCCCGGCGGCCCGGCCGCTGAACGGCCTCGGCCCGTCGACGCGCCCGCGCCCGGCGAGGGCCTCACTCCCGGAGCCATCGCGCATGTCGCCGTCACCGCGACGACGCTATGGGTGGAGCCGGACACCGCCCGCCCCGGCATCGACGACCCCTCACTGACCCGCCCCGTCGATCTGGATGCCTGGAACCAGAACATGCAGGACACCGAGACCCGGCGCTGGCTGACCGGGGAGCTCGAGTCGCAGGCCGTGCTGGGCAGCGAGGTGATCGTCGACGAGATCGTCGGGGACGGGGCGCACATCGTGGTCACCGCCCAACCCACCCCGCGCGACCCGCGCGGCTATCCGGGCTGGGTCCCCACCGTGCAGCTGGTGGTCGACGAGGACTTCGCCGATCTCGCCGCCTCGACCCCGACCGCCACGGTCACCGCACTGACCAGCACTCTCACCGGAACACCCTCCGGGAAGCATCCGGGCATCCCGGTCTCCTTCGACACGATCCTGCCGGTGCTGGGCCGCACCGCGCACGCCGTGAGGGTCGCGGTCCCCGGCGGCCGGCACGCCTACCTGCCGGCCGAGGACGTGGTGGTGCGCGAGCGCGGGGAGCAGCCGCCGCTGCCCACGGCGGAGGACATCATCGCCACCGGGGAGCGGTTCCTGGGGCTGCGCTATCTGTGGGCCGGGGTGAGCGCCTACGGCTTCGACTGCTCCGGCTTCACCTACACGCTGTTCCACCACCACGGGATCACGATTCATCGCGATGCCGGGAACCAGATGCACGACTCGGGCCTGGAGCCTGTGGAGCGCGAGGATCTGCAGCGCGGCGACCTGGTGTTCTTCGCGACCGAGCCCGGCGGCACCTCGATCCGCCACGTGGCCCTGCATCTCGGGGAGGATCAGATCATGCAGGCACCGAACGCCGCGCGCAGCGTGGAGATCATGTCCCTGACCGAGTACGACCCCACCGGCGAGTACGCCGGCGCCCGTCGGGTCCGTCTGGCGTACCCGACCGTGTGACCGGCCGAGAACCGGCGCCGTTCAGGTCACGAGGTCGGGGAGGAGCTCCCGCACCCGCTGCCTGATCCGGCGATCCGCCGCCTCCGGGCCGAGCCCCGCGGTCATCACCGCGAGCACCCGCAGCTCCTCGCCGTCCGGGTCCCCGATGAAGGCGACGTCGTGGCGGTACCCGTCGACCCAGCCGGATTTCGAGCCGTGGTCCAGGCCCGGGCGCAGTGCCGTGGTGATCACCGGGATCTGCTGCGCGCGCAGCGCGGCCCGCACGAGATCGAGGGATGCCGTGGTCAGCAGTGGGGAGGTCGCGTCCGTCCTGGTCGCTCCGCAGACGGCCGCGAGCATCGTGCGGGAGAGGTCCTCGGCTCCGGTCTCGTTGGTCGCTCCTGCGGCGAGCGCGCCGGGATCCCCGATCAGCCGTTCCACCCGCGTGGTCGTCAGGCCGAGCCCCCTGATCGTCTCCGTCACGGCGGGGAGGCCGATCAGGGCGAGGACGTGGTCGGTGGCCTCGTTGCTGGAGCGGTCGATCATCCGCTGCAGCAGCTCCCGCACCCTCACGGGCGTCCCCTCGGCCGGGTGCGTTGGGTCGAGATGGTCACCGCCCAGGGTGAACGGGGCGCCGTCCGCTCCCGTGAAGGTGCGCCTCGCGGGCACCAGCTCGTCGAGGTCGAGCCCGCCTCGCTCGGCGAGCTGCAGCGCGGCGAGCAGCACATGCAGCTTGATGGTGCTCGCCGCGTAGAAGGGTCTCTGAGCCGACTCCGCGGCGAGCACGGTCCCGTCCCGATCGAGCAGGCAGTGGGCACAGGATTCCTGGTCCGGGGCGGCGGCGGTGGGGAGGCTCATGCCCCGACCCTACGACCGCCGGTGCCCGGGTCAGCGCCGGAGCCGGTGCCGGAGCCGGCAGAGCCCTCGCACTATCCTGTGCCCACCCGGTGCCGTGGACGGCGCCGCCGAGGCGATGCGCCACGGCGCCCCGCCACCGAGCACACGGCACCCCGCCGCTGATCAGGAGCCGCCCATGCCGCGGAAGCCCACCCGCCCGACCGTCACGACGATCGCTCGTGAGCTCGGAGTCTCCCCTGCGACGGTGAGCTATGCCCTCAACGACAAACCCGGCGTGAGCGCTGCGATGCGCGAGCGGGTGCTCGGTCACGCCAAGGCCGTGGGCTGGACCCCGCACTCCGGCGCGCAGGCCCTGCGCCGTGGCCGCAGCGGGAACATCGGGCTGGTCCTGGTGCGTGATCCGGAGGAGGTCTCCCGGGAGCCGTTCTACTCGGCCGTCACAGCAGGCATCGAGTCGGCGACCAGCGTCCACGGCTACGAGCTGCTGCTGCGGTTCGTCCGCGGCGGCGCGGACGAGGAGGGGGACGTCTTCCGCACCTGGGCCCATCAGCGACGGGTGGACGGGGTGGTGCTGCTGGATCTCGCCGAGGACGACCACCGCCCGGCGGTGCTGGAGTCGCTGGCGCTGGACTTCGCGGTGCTGGGGCATTACACGGGCCCCGAGGACTTCGTGAAGGTGATGACCGCGGAGGCCGAGGACGCCGCGACCGTGGTCGACCACATCGTCGAGCGCGGGTACGACGGCTGCCTCCAGCTCACCGGTCCCTCCGGATTCGCGCACGAGCGGCGCCGCCTGGGACTGCTCGAGCAGCTGTGCGCGGAGCACGGGATCCCGCACACCCACGCCTCCGGGGTCTACACGATCGACTCCGGGTATCAGGCCTTCGAGAGCATCGATCGCCGGATCAGCGCCCGCCCGGCCGTGATCGCCTCGAGCGACCTGATCGCGCTCGGCGCCCTGCGCGCCGCCGCGTCCCACGCGATCGAGGTGCCCCGTGATCTGGGCCTGGTCAGCTGGGACGATTCGCTGATCGCCGAGGTCACCTCTCCGGCCATCACCGCCCTGAGCCGTCGCCCCTTCGACATGGGACGCTCCGCCGGGGACCTGCTGGTGCAGAAGATCGAGGGGAGCCTCACCGGCGGCCGCACGGTCGAGGTCGACCCGGCGAGCCTGGTGACCCGCGACTCGACCGCCGACGGCCGACCCGACTCCTACTCAGCCCAGCGACCCAGCATCGCCGGCCGCACCCTGCCGGCCACGCACTGACGACCGTTCCTCACAGCCCTTCCCGAGCTGTCACCGGTCCGTGACCTCTGCTCGTTGACATCGCTCGCGCACTCCCGGCATACTCGCCGAATCGATTAAGTTCGAATCGATTAAGCTCCGCCGGACCCACCGGCCGGAACGGCGGTCCGCCGCCGCCCCTTCTGAGAACCCTCACCGATGACGGTGCACCAAGGAGTCCCCCCGATGCGACGACGCACACTTCTGTCCGCAGCCCCTCTCGCCGCTGTGTCCGCGGCCGGCCTCGCCGCCTGCGGCGGCGGCTCCGGCAGCGGCGGCGGGTCCAACGACGCCCCCGGCGAGCTCACCTACTGGGCCTCCAACCAGGGCACCAGCCTCGAGAACGACAAGGAGGTGCTCACCCCGGTCCTGGAGAGGTTCACCGAGGAGTCCGGCATCACGGTCAACCTCGAGGTCATCGGCTGGGCTGATCTCCAGACCCGCATCCAGACCGCGATCACCTCGGGCCAGGGCCCGGACGTGCTGAACATCGGCAACACCTGGGGTGTGAGCCTGCAGGCCACCGGCGGTCTGCTCGAGCTGGGCGATGAGGAGTTCGAGGCGCTCGGCGGGCGCGACCGCTACGTCGAGGCGGCGCTCGCCACCGGAGGCGCAGAGGGCACCGACCCGACCTCGATCCCGCTGTACGGCCTGGCCTACGGCATGTACTACAACGTGAAGATGTTCGAGGACGCCGGCATCGAGCCGCCCACCACCTGGGAGGAGATGGTCGAGGCCGCCAAGGCCCTCACCGATCCGGAGGGCGACGTGTACGGCATGTCGCTCGCCGCCGGCTCCTACACCGAGAACAACCACTTCGCCTTCATCAACGCCATCCAGAACGGCGCCGCGCTGAACAACGCCGAGGGCGAGCCCACCTTCACCGAGGACGGCGTGGTCGACGGCATCCTGCGCTACCTGGACCTCATGCAGGAGCACAAGGTCGTCAACCCCTCCAACGCGCAGTTCGACAACGGCACCAAGTCCGTCACCGCCTTCGCGAACAAGCAGGCGGCGATGATCATCAACCAGAACAACGCCAACGCCACCATCGAGTCCCAGGGCATGAAGCCCGAGGAGTTCAAGGCGGTCCCCTTCCCGGCCCCGGCCGATGCCGTCGAGGACACCGCCTCGCACCTGGCCGGCATCAACCTGGCCGCCATGGCGGATACCGACAACCGTGACGGCGCGCTGGCGTTCATGAAGTTCATGACCTCCCCGGAGAGCCAGGCCGAGCTCGGCAAGCCCTTCGCCTCGCTGCCCGTGCTGGTGGACGGCGAGCCGACCTTCACCGAGGACACCGAGCAGGCCGAGATGTTCATGGAGGTCTACTCCGAGCGCTCCGCCCCGCTGCCCCTGGTGCCGTGGGAGGACCAGTTCGAGACCACCGTCGGCCAGGCGATGAACAGCATGTTCGCGACCATCGCCACCGGTGGGACGGTCACCCGCGAGGACGTCCTCACCGCCATGCAGACGGCCCAGGACTCGATCCGGGCCTGAGCGACCCGCGGCCGAGGGGGCGGGATCCCGCCCCCTCGGCCGCGGTGCGCCGTCGGCCGGGGTTCCCCCGCGGACCCCGCCCTGCTCGCCGCGCCGCCGCCGCGCAGGCGCTCCGCCCGCTCCGAGGGCCGCCCGTTCCACCGGTCGCCCGTTCCACCAGTCGGACGTTCCATCGGTCGCCCGCCCCGTCGGCCGCCCCCGATCCTCACCGCACCCGCCTTCGAAGGACCCCCATGACCCTCACCAGCCGCCCCGGGACCTCGGCTCCCGCGTCGCGCACCGGTTCCCCGCCGCCGCGCCGTCGGCCGCGCCGCACGTGGTTCCCGTACCTGATCCTGCTGCCCGCCGTGGTGCTCGAGGTGCTGATCCACATCATCCCGATGGTGACCGGCTTCTGGATGAGCTTCGTCGAGCTCACCAAGTTCTTCATCCGCCGCTGGACGGAAGCCCCCTTCGCGGGGCTGGAGAACTACCAGATCGCCGTGGACATCAACACCCCGATCGGCCAGGAGCTGCTGAACTCCTTCCTGGTCACCGTCGGCTTCACGATCCTGGTGGTGGGGCTGAGCTGGGGATTCGGCATGGCTGCGGCGGTCGCTCTGCAGCGGCCGTTCCGCGGGCGCGGCGTGTTCCGCACCCTGTTCCTCATCCCCTACGCCCTGCCGCTGTACGCCGCGGTGATCACCTGGAATTTCATGCTCCAGCGCGACACCGGCGTCATCAACCACATCCTGGTGGACCAGCTGGGCCTGCTGGACGAGGCACCGTTCTGGCTGATCGGCGACAACGCCTTCGTCTCCGTGGTGGTGGTCGCGGTATGGCGCATGTGGCCCTTCGCGTTCCTCATGTTCATGGCCGGGCTGCAGTCCATCCCGGGCGAGCTCTACGAGGCCAGCGCCATGGACGGCGCGACCCCGCTGCGCCAGTGGCGCGCCGTGACCCTGCCGATGCTCGGCCCGGTCAACCAGACCATGCTGCTGGTGATGTTCCTGTGGGTGTTCAACGACTTCAACACGCCGTACATCCTGTTCGGCACCGCCCAGCCCCCTGCCGGCAACCTCATCAGCTTCCACATCTACAACGCCTCGTTCCTGTCCTGGGACTTCGGGGTGGGCAGCGCGATGAGCGTCATGCTGCTGCTGTTCCTGCTGGTCGTGTCCCTGCTCTACCTGTTCTTCACCCAGTGGAGGAAGGAGTCCTCCCATGCGTGAGACCCTCGGCGAGAAGATCTTCCGCGTCGTCGTGATCACCGGCCTCGGCCTGTTCGTGCTGCTGCCGCTGTACGTCATGATCACCACCAGCTTCAAGCCCCTGGGCGATGTGCAGGCCGGGTTCTCCTGGCTGCCCAGCCGCCTGACCATCGCCCCGTTCATCGAGATGTGGTCCACCGTGCCGCTGGCGCGGTACTTCATGAACTCGCTCGTGGTGACCTCGGTGGCGACCCTGTTCAGCGTGGTGGTGGCGATCTTCGCCGCCTACGCCGTCTCCCGCTGGCGCTTCCGCGGCCGCAACGCCTTCATGACCACGGTGCTCTCCACCCAGATGTTCCCCGGCGTGCTGTTCCTGCTGCCGCTGTACCTGATCTTCGTCAACATCGACACCACCTTCGGCGTGCCGCTGGTGGGCACCCGCATCGGCCTGATCATCACCTACCTGACCTTCTCCCTGCCCTTCTCCATCTGGATGCTCGCCGGCTACTTCGACGGCATCCCCAAGGAGCTGGACCAGGCAGGCAAGGTGGACGGCGCCGGCAACCTCACGATCCTGCTGCGGATCATCCTGCCGGCCGCCCGCCCGGGCATCGTGGCGGTGGCGATCTACGCGTTCATGACGGCGTGGGGCGAAGTGCTGTTCGCCTCCGTGCTCACCACGGAGGACACCCGCACCCTGGCCGTGGGCCTGCGGCAGTACGCCACCCAGACCAATGTCTACTGGAACCAGATCCTCGCCGCCTCGATCGCGGTGTCGATCCCGGTGGTCGTCGGCTTCCTGATGATGCAGAAGAACTTCGTCGCCGGCCTGACCGCCGGTGCTGTGAAATGATTCCGTCTCAGGTGGTACCGCTTTCCCACCCCGGGCATCCGCCCGCACCTGCCCCCGAAAGGCTCCCGATGGAGATCTCCGTCCAGCTGTACAGCGTGCGCGACGCGCTCGCGACCGACGTCCAGGGCACGGTGTCCCGCCTGGTCGACCTCGGTCTCACCCACGCCGAGCCCTATCAGCTCGTGGAATACCGCGACGAGCTGGTGCGGGCCCGCGAGCAGTTCCCGATCGACTTCCCCAGCGCCCACCAGTCCTTCCTCGGGGACGTGGACTTCCCCGCCGTGCTCGAGGCCGCCCGCGCCGTCGGCGTGCAGTACCTGGTGGACCCGCACTGGAACCCCGAGGACTGGACGGACGCCGAGAAGGTGCGCGCCCTGGCCGAGACCCTCAACCAGCGGGCCGCGGCCGCTGCCGAGGCGGGAATCCGGGTGGGCTATCACAACCACGCCTTCGAGCTCTCCTCGCGTCTCGGGGACCGCACCGCGCTCGAGGTCTTCGCCGAGGCGCTGGACCCGCAGGTGATCCTCGAGATCGACACCTACTGGGCGGCCGTCGGCGGCGCCGACGTCCCCGCCCTGCTGGGTCGCCTCGGCGATCGGGTGCAGCTGGTCCACCTCAAGGACGGCGACCTCTCCGAGGACCCCGCCGCCCAGCTCCCGCTCGGCACCGGGGCGATGCCCCTGGCAGAGACCCTGCAGGCCTCCGCCGGGGTCGCCTACGGCGTCATCGAGTTCGACGACTACGCGGGCGACATGTTCGAGGGCATCGCCGCCTCGATCGCCCACCTGCGCTCCGTCCTCTGAGCTCTCCCCCTCCCGCACGATCGCTCGACGCAGGACTCGCACGACGCACGACCAGCACGACCAGCACGACCCACCCACCCCGCACGGCCGACGCGCTGCGCGACCGACGCACCGTCTCACCGTCTCACCTCACCAAGGACACCCCATGACCCCTCAGCCCCGCACCGGCCCCGTCGGCGTCGGCCTCATCGGCGCCGGCACCATCTCCGGGCAGTACCTCGAGCACCTCACCTCCTTCCCGGACGTGACCGTGCACATCGTCGGCGACCTCTTCCCCGAGGCCGCGAAGGCCCGCGCGGAGGAGTTCGGCGTCCCCGCCCACGGCACCACGCAGGACGTGCTGGACCACCCGGACGTGGAGATCGTGGTGAACCTGACCATCCCCACCGCCCACGCGGAGATCTCCCAGGCGATCGTCGCCGCCGGCAAGCACGTGTGGACGGAGAAGCCGATCACCACCGACCCGGCCGACGCGAAGGCCCTGCTGGCCGCGGCCGAGAAGGCCGGGGTGCGCGTCGGCGGCGCGCCCGACACCGTGCTCGGCGCGGGCATCCAGACCGCACTGCGCACCCTGCGCGACGGCACCATCGGCACCCCCGCCAGCGCCCTGACCCTGTTCCAGAGCCCGGGCCCCGAGTCCTGGCACCCCAACCCCGCCTTCCTCTTCCAGGAGGGTGCGGGGCCGCTGTACGACATCGCCCCCTACTACGCGACCACCCTGGTGCTCGCGCTGGGTCCCGTGGTCTCCGTCAGCGCCGTCGGCTCCAAGGCCCGTGAGCAGCGCACCATCGGCTCCGGCCCCAAGGCCGGTGAGGTCTTCGACGTCACCGTGCCGACCCAGGTCGCGGCGCTGCTGCGCTTCGCCTCGGGACAGAACGCCACCGTGCTGCTGAGCTTCGACTCCCCGCACACCCGCGCCGGCTTCGTCGAGGTGTACGGCACCGAGGCGACCCTCGCCTTCCCCGATCCCAACGTGTTCGACGGCGACTCGGCGCTGACCGAGTACCGCGGCGAGAGCCCCACCCCGGTGCCCGCCACCGGCGCCACCACCGGTCGTGGCCTGGGCGTGCTGGAGATGGCTCGGGCGCTGCGCGCCGGGGTGCCCCACCGCGCGCAGGGCGAGATCGCCGCGCACGTCCTGGACATCATGGTGGGCATCGAGACCGCCATCGCCGAGAACTCGATCGTGGAGCTCACCTCGAGCTTCGCCGAGGTCGAGCCGATGCCGGCCGACTTCGATCCCTTCGCCGCGACGCTGTCCACCCAGGTCCCGACCGCCTGAGCAGGCAGCCGACCGCGGGACGGGCGGGGGCGCTGCAGACATGGGGCTAACGGCCCCCCATTACCCCATGTCTGCAACCCCGAACCCGCGCGACGGGCGGGGGCGCTGCAGACATGGGGCTATCAGGCCCCTATTACCCCATGTCTGCAACCACGCACACGCGCGACGGGGGCTCAGGCGCCCTGGCGCCCGGCGAAATCGTTCGGGTTGCCGCCCTGACGGCCGGCGTCACCCTTGTGCAGGGCGGTGATCTGCGCGACCTCGTCCTCGGTGAGCTGGACCTCGAGGGACGCGAAGTTCGAGACGATCCGCTGCGGGGTCTCGGACTTGGGGATGACCACGTTGCCCAGCGCCAGGTTCCAGGCGATCAGCACCTGGCCCGCGTCCGCGCCGTGAGCCTCGGCGATCGCCGTGACCACGGGGTCGGTGAGCTCGCCGCCACCCTGGCCCAGCGGGGACCAGGACTCGGTGACGATCCCCTTGGACGCGTGGAACTCCCGCAGCTCGGGCTGGTGGAAGTACGGGTGCAGCTCGATCTGGTTCAGCACGGGCAGCACGCCCGTCTCCGCCTCGATCTTCTCGAGGTCCTCGATGCGGAAGTTGGAGACGCCGATGGAGCGGATCCGGCCCTGCTCCTGCAGCTCGGCGAGGGTCTTCCAGGTCTCCACGGCGAGGCCCTGGGACGGGGCGGGCCGGTGGATCAGGTAGAGGTCCAGCTCCTCGAGGCCGAGGTCCGCCAGA
The DNA here is from genome assembly GCF_036379615.1 of Brachybacterium sp. Taxonomy (GTDB): domain Bacteria; phylum Actinomycetota; class Actinomycetes; order Actinomycetales; family Dermabacteraceae; genus Brachybacterium. The sequence continues at coordinate 42,872 of NZ_DASVGJ010000047.1, read as the reverse complement.
GTGCCGTCGAAGGAGCGCAGCGTCGCATCGCGGCCCTGATCCTGGTTGGGGACCTTCGAGGTCACGAACACGTCGTCACGGTCCAGGCCCGCTGTCTCCAGCGCCTGGCCCACGCCCGCCTCGTTGTTGTAGCCGCGGGCGGTGTCGACGTGGCGGTAGCCGGCCTCGAGCGCCTTGACCACCACGTCGGCGGCGACCTCGTTCGCGACCTGCCACACCCCGTATCCGAGCTGCGGGATCGAACGGCCGTCGTGGAAGGAGATGCGGGGCGAGGTGGTCATGATGCTCCTAGCTCTGAGGTCGCGGCGCGTCGCCGCGTCGGTACCGGTCCAGGCTAGCGCTCTCCCGGGTTCACGACCAGGGCGAACACGCCCTGCGCTCAGCCGGGACTGACGCCGAGGGAGAGCGGTCGGTCGCTGGGATCGGACTCGAGCCAGCGGGCGAGGGCGGGCGGATGGACCTCGTGCTCGCCCAAGCGGTCCAGCGGCAGCCAGGCCGTGCCGGCCTGTCGCGCATCGGGCTCGGTGCCCTCTCCGGGCTCCTCCCCCTCGGCCAGCCCGCACCAGTAGCCGATGTTGACCTGGTGGAAGGAATCGATCACGGTGTCGTCGCGCCGGCCGGGCGCCGTCATGACCTCGAAGAAGCAGGCCACCTGATGCACCTCGACCTGCGCGCCGATCTCCTCCCGGCATTCGCGGATCAGGGCCGCGACCTGGTCCTCCCCGTGCTCCTGACCACCCCCGGGCAGTGCGAACACCTCCCGACCATCCGGTTCGACGTATCGGTTCATGAGGATCGATCGATCACGGATGAGCAGCGCCTTCACGGCCACGCGCGGAGTCCTCATGCGCCCGCCTCCTCGGCGCCGGGCAGCGCGTGGGCCAGGAGGGTCGCGGCGCGCTCGCGCAGCTCCTCGTCGTCCTGCGCGGCGATCAGCTCCGCGACGGCCGCCTCATCGCTGAGCAGTCCCATCAGCCTCTGCAGCGCCGCGAGGTGCTCGCGCGCGTCGGTCAGCAGCGGCATCGCCACCAGCTGCACTCCGACGGTGCCCTCCCGCGCTCCCATCTCCCTGAAGGGCACGGGCCGGGCGAGCGTGGCCAGAGCCAGCCCGGGCACCAGCACGTGATGCGGATCCGCGTGCGGGATCGCGGTGGGGATCGGCGTGGGCAGCCCGGTGGGGTAGGTCCGCTCCCTCTCCCGCAGGGCCTCGGGGAAGTCGACGGTGACGGCTCCGGCGTCCAGCAGCCGCCCGGCGAGGGAGCGCAGCACGTCCTCCGCATCGGTGACGTCCAGGTGCGCCAGGACCACCGTCAGCTCGAGCGGCGCGCCGTCGGCGCCGTCGGTGGACGGTCGTGGGACAGTGCTCATGGTTCCTCCCGGGGGCTCACGTCGATTCTGGCACTTCTGACCCCTGGTCTGCGTACGCTGGGCGCATTCGCCCGGGCGCGTCCTCGTGTTCGGCAGCAGTCGGATCAGGAGCCCCCATGCCCGCCCCTCGTGACACCGCCATGGTCGTGCGCGCGGCGCGCCTCTACTACGAGCAGGGCCGCTCCCAGACGGAGGTGGCGCAGGAGCTGGGCCTGTCCCGCTCGAACGTCTCCCGGATCCTCACCCAGGCGCGGGACCGCGGGATCGTGGAGATCACGATCCATGACCCTGACGGACCTCCCCAGCGGGACGAGGCGCTCGAGGCCGCCCTGCGCGCCGCGTTCTCCCTCCGTGAGGCGCATGTGGTCTCCGCGCCGCGCACCACTGCGATGGAGGTGGTGGCACGGGCGGGAGCGGCCGTGCTCACCGAGCGCAGTGCGACGGTGCGCAGCTTCGGGGTGTCCTGGGGGCAGACGGTCCAGAGCGTGGTCGCGCAGCTGGAGATGCTGCGTCCGCGGCCGACGCCGCAGGTGCTGCCGCTGGTGGGCGGGCACAGCTCCCTGGACCAGTTCGACTCGGGCGAGTCCGTGCTGCGGGTCCTCGCCTCCCGGCTCGGGGCGACCCCGCGGACGCTCTACGCCCCCGCGGTGCTCGAATCGGCGACCGCCGTGGCGACCCTGCGCGGGGAGTCGAGCATCGGGGAGGTGCTGGCCGCGGCCGCGCAGGTGGAGCTCGCGCTGGTGGGCATCGGATCGATGGGCATGCACTCCTCGCCCCATGTGCTCGATCTGATGCGCCTCAGCGAGTCCGAGCAGGCCACCTTCGCCGCCCAGCACCCCGTGGGGGACGTCTGCGGTCGCTTCATCGACGGACACGGGGTGCCGCTCGGGGCGCCGACGGACCAGCGGGTGCTCGCGGTGACCTTCTCGGAGCTGCTGCGGATCCCGGAGGTGGTGGGCGTCGCGGCCGGCCCCGAGAAGGCACCGGGGGTGCTCGGGGTGCTGCGCAGCGGCGTCATCGGCACCGTCGTGGTCGATGTCGAGCTCGCCCGCGAGGTGCTCGCGCACGCCTGAGCGCGGGCGGGCGGCTCAGGCCCGGCCGGTGAGCACCTGCTCGAAGCGGGCCGTGAGCTCGTGGTCCACCGGCAGTTCCACCTCGTCGAGGTGGGTGATGGGGGCGGCGAGCCGGGTCGAGGACAGCAGCCAGGCACCGTCGGAGCCGGCGACGTCCGCGACCGTCAGCAGCTGCTCCCGCACCCCGGCGCCTTCCTGCGCTGCGAGCCAGCTGGACAGGGACGTCACGCTGGTCCCGGCCAGCACTCCGGCGCTGACCGGGGTGGTGAGGAACTCTCCGTCGCGGCGCACCAGCAGGGTGGAGGTCGGCCCTTCGAGCACATAGCCGTCGCTCGCCAGGAAGAGCACGTCGGCCGCGCCGCGGCGCTTGGCCTCGCGGACGGCGGCCATGTTCACCGCGTAGCTGAGGGTCTTCGCCCCGGGGAGCAGCCAGGGGCTGGTGTCGGCGATCGCGGTGGACAGTCCGCGCTCGAGCACCGCCACCCGCATCCCGGCGCGGTACGGGCTCCAGTCGTCGGAGACGCGGGCGTGGATCCAGCAGGTGGGGAGGTCGGCGCCCTCGATGCCGCGGGTGAGCATGACGCGCACGCTGAGCTCCGCCACCGGGTCGTGCGCGGTGATCGCGGCGTCGACCGCCTCGGCGAGGGTGGTCAGATCGGGGGCGGGCAGGTCGATCATCGAGGCGCTGCGGGCGAGCCGCTCCAGGTGGGGGCCGACGTTGACGGGGCGGCCGTCGAAGGCGCCGATGGTCTCGAAGACCCCGTCGCCACGGGTCGCGACGAGATCGGTCACCGACAGCTGCGGGACCGTCGCGTCGGCCAGGTGGAAGCGGGGTCCGCCGTCCGCCGGGGCACCGGTGGCGCCGGGGACGAGGACGAGGACCGGAGCGGGGGTGGTGCTGGGCGTGGACATGTCACGGCTCCTGATCGGGGGGCCTCACGGGATGGGAGGCGGTCCGACCAGGGTAGACCCGCCGCGGCGCACCCGGCGTCGAGCGGGCTCAGCGGAAGGAGCCGTCTCAGCGGGAGGGGCCGCCGAGTCCGGCGGAGCCGATGTCCGCACCGATCGAGGAGCCGCTGGCCGGCTGCCCGCCGAGGGCGTCACCGAGCATCTCCAGCAGACGCTCCAGCAGCGTCTGCGGGCCGTCATCGGCCGAGGCCTGGATCAGCCCCGACGGCCCGGAGCCCGGGCTCTGGGCCGGACCGTGGACCGTGGCGTGCTGCCCTGGACCGGCCGCGGTGCCGGACGCGGAACCGGAATCGGCACCTGCGGCTTCGGCACCCGCCGCGCCTCCACCGGCCCCGCCACCTGCGCCGCCGTCGCCCGACCCACCGCTGCCCGAGCCGCCACCGCTGCCGGAACCACCGCCGGAGCCACCCTCGGGCTCCGCCCCCGAACCGCCGCCCCCACCTGACTCACCGGAGCCGGCCCCGCCACCGGGCTGCTCCCCGCCCGTGGAGTCGGCGCGCTGGGCGAGAGACTCTCCGGCGGGCGGTGCCTCGACCGGCGCGAGCCCCTCCTCGCCGAGCAGGGTGCTCAGTGCTGCCGTGAGGTCCAGGCCGGTCAGCAGGTTCTCGAGCGCGAGCCCGAGCCCGATCGCGCGGGAGATCACGTCCGCGAGCAGACCGCCCAGCAGACTGCCGAGGAAGGCGCCGAGGAACGCCGCCCGACCCTCGGGGGTGCTGAGCACCTCACGGAGCAGCTCGCCGAGGGGACCGTCCTGGCCCAGCGGGCCGGAACCGGCCCCGGTCAGTCCGCCGAGCAGGTCCCCCACCTGCTGGAAGACGTCGCGCAGGAAGTCTCCCGAGCTCGCCCAGGAGCCACCTCCGCCGCTCCCGGCCCCGCCGCCGCCCAGGACGGGAGCGTCGGGCGAGGAGACCATCTCCTGCTCATCGGCGTGCTGCGCGAGCCGACGCGCCCGGTGGCGCAGCTCGACCTCCTGGTCCTGCAGGCCGGTGCGCACCACCCCGGTCCACTCGGCGCGGAAGCGGTCGGCGTCCTCCCCGACCCATTCGAGAGTGTCGATCGCCGAGGAGAGCATCTGCTCGAGATCGGACAGGGCCTCCGCCCGGCGCGAGCACACGGCGCCCATCGTCCGCAGAGCATCCGTGTCCGTGCCCCAGAATCCGTTCATCGACCGCCGGTCCCCCGCTCGTTCCCCGTCCGCCGGCGTCGCCGGTCCCCTCATGTCGCACCTACCGTAATCCGCCCGCCCGCGTCGGGCCATGGGGAGGACTACCCATGCGCTGGCCTGGCGCGATGAAGGTGAACACGGGGTGAACCCCGAGCGCCCCGCACTGCCTCAGGAGGCCGGCAGGAGGTCCCGCACCCAACCGGGCAGCCGGTCCGTGCCGACACGCACGGCGAGCCGACGGGCGTAATCGGCATCGACCCCGCCCACACCGTCGAAGCTGCCGGGATCACGGTCATAGTTCAGATCGCCGGAGACTGCGATCCGTCCCGGCTCCGCGGAGGTGCGGGTGATCTGCAGCCGGCAGGAGACGCAGGCCTGCGACTGCTCGGCGGTGACCTGCTGCAGCGCATCCAGCAGCGCGGTCACCCGGGACTCGGGGCCGAAGACGGCATCCCCGCCGCGGGCGGCGCCGTCCGCCACGGCGCTCTCCGCCGCGGCACGAGCGGCACCAGCGGCGCTGCCGGCCTCGGCATCGCCCCCCGCATCGTCGCCGCAGCCCGCCCCGCCCCGTGTGCTGATCACGAAGCGTCCGGCCCAGCGGTCGCCGTGCGGGAGGAACGCGGCGCCGAGCCTCGCCCAGTCCTCGGGCAACTCCAGTGAGGCCAGCAGCACGCCGGCGAGATCCTGGAGCAGCTCACCCTGCTGCTCCATCGGCGAGCGGGGTGGGGGCGGAGTCTGCGTCATGGGAGGTCCCTCCACTCGGGATCGGTCGGGAACAGGGTTCGGGGTCGCGGTCGGGGGTCGCGGACAGGGATCGTGAGTCGGAGATCGGAAGCCGCAGTGGGGCGCGGCGGAGCGACGGGCGCCAGCCGGTGCCTTCACTCCGGGAACCGTGCCCCGTCAGGGTAGTTGGGCAGGTGGGCGTCGACGATCTGCTCGCCATCCTCATGGATGGCCACGTCGTAGCTCTCCGGCACGTACTCCCAGGGCTCGCTGTCGTGGTCGGGACCCACCCCGCTCGGCTGCTCCGGCCCCCAGTTCACCCGGGTCTCGTAGGAGTAGGAGCTGTTCTCCTCGCTGATCCCGTCCGCCATCATGGCCTCGAAGGTGTAGATGGTGTCCTGGCCGCTGCGGGCCTGGTTCACCTCGTCCCACTGGCGGGTGTAGTTGATCTCCTCGCGGATGCCGCCCAGCTGACGGGCCAGCACGTGCCCGGCGTTGAACTCGATCGGCTCGGAGGCGCCGTCCCCGGCCATGTCCCAGCGTTCGGCGATCGTGGACTGGATGGACTGGCTGCGGCTCATCTCTCGGTCCACGATCACCTCGGGGACGTACATGTGCTCGGTGCGGCCCAGCTCGTCCGTGCGATAGAAGGTCGAGTCGTTGACGTGGTAGGTCACATCGGGGAGCACCTCGCGGAGGTCGGGGTTCATCTCCTCGCCGCCGCCCGTCGCCTCGATGTAGGAGATCCGGCCGTCGGCGTCGGTGTAGTAGGTCCCGTGGTCGCCCACCTCGTAGGCGGTGAGCGGGGCCAGCACGCGCGCTGCGCCGTCGGCGTCCAGACCGAAGGGTGCCTCGTCATCCGCCGGGGCGAGCTCGTGGTCGCCGTCCACGCTCACGGTGTCCTCGACCTCCGGCGGGCTCAGCTCCATGCCCGTGTCGTCGAAGGCGAGCGCGGACTCGCCGATCGCCTGCGAGACCCGGGCACCACTCCCCTCCGACGGGGCACTCATCGCCACGAGCTCGAGGTCAGAGGCATGGACCGAGGCGAGGAGAGGACTCGCGGCGCCGACGGTCGCGGAGACTGCCGCCCCGCCGCGGACCGCCTCCTGCGCGGCGGGTGGTGGCGGCGCGTCCCCGTCGGACCCCGCTCCCGAGCCGGCCGGGACGACAGCCCCCTCACCGGCGCCCGCTCCTCCTGCCGCCGAGCTCGCGTCCTGCTCCGCGGCATGGGAGTGCAGCGAGTGCGCGTGCTCGCGGAGCCGGTCCGCTCCATCCCGCAGGTCGGGTCGCACCCGTCCGCTCCAGTCCGCGCGCAGGGCGTCGGCGTCCGGCCCTGCCCAGGCGACGGACTCGAGCAGCGCGCCGAGCCGGGCCGCGACACCCTCGAGGTGGGCGGCGCCGCCGGTGACGGCTCCCGCGTGGTGCCGCAGCGTCTCGGTATCGGCCCCCAGGAACCCGCTCACGTCGTCTCCCCCGCTCGTGGCCATGTCGAGCTTAACCTACGAAGCTCTCCGGGGAGCGGGAATGGGGAGTTCTCCCCACCACGGGCGGCGGCACCGAGAGTTCACCCGCCCTCCCCCGGACGGACATGAAGCACCGCGCGGAGGGGACGAGCAGGTTCGGCCGACGGAGGCAGCCGGAGGGGTCGGTCGGCGGGGCCGGCCGACGGGGCGGCCGGAGGGGTCGGTCGGCGGGGCCAGCCGACGGGGGCGGCCGGAGGGGTCGGCCGGCGGGGCCGGCTCAGCCGCCGAGCAGGGCGATGACCCGGCCGCGCTCGCGCCAGGCCACGTGCGTCTCCAGGGGGTCGCCGGGCACCTCGACCTCGATGAGGTCCACGCGGGCGCCGACGCGCGCCGTACGCAGATCGGCGACGGCGAGCGTCCCGGCGGGCAGACCCTCGATGCCGGCCGCTGCGGGATCCTGCAACGGAACCTCCGGGGCGTCCGCGAGCTCGTCCATCCCCAGGATCGCGGCGAAGAGGTGCTCGTCCATCAGCTGCTCGGCGGCATCGGTGCGGGAGTCCTGGGAGTCCTCGTCTGCCGGTCCCCTCGCCTCGAGCGCGTCGAGGGTGGCCTCGAGGGCGTCCGCGAAGCGATCGAGGTAGCCCGGGAGGTCCTCGGCAGCGAGCTGGAGCGCGAGGTCCTCGCCGATCCCGTACACGGCCCCCGGGGTGCCGTCCTCGTCGAGCGCCAGGACCACGGCCGAGTCCGGGGTCTCGTACAGCGGGTAGTAGCTGGTGGCGTCCCCGAGCAGCGTGTACGGGCCCACGTCGGTGCGGTCCTCGATCTGGAGGGTCAGCATCGTCAGCCCGCGCACCGTGATGCCGCCGAGCTCGTCGCCGATCTGCTCGAGGGCGGGCGGCGGATCGGCCGCCACCTCCTCCTCGGTGACGGCGAGTCCGGGGATCAGGGAGGCGTCCTGCTCGTGGGTGTTCACCAGCGAGGCGAGGCGGTCCAGGACCGGCCGCACGGAGGCCAGCGGCAGCACTGCGGCCTCGGTGGGCCAGGGCAGGGAGTTGTTCATCGGCGTGCTCACGGGCCCAGTCTGTCACGGGCTCTCACGGCAGTCGGCGAGCTGCTCCCCCGGGTCGGGTGACGGTGACGGTCGCCGCGTCCCGCAGTGGATGCGCGGCCCGGTAGGACTCCAGCCAGCGACGGCCGAACTCCTCGGCGCCGTCGGCCGGCACCAGCGCCCAGACGCTGCCGCCGAAGCCGGCTCCGAAGGCGCTCGCGGCGTGGGCTCCCAGCTCACGGGCCAGTCGCTGCAGGTCCACGGTCTCCGGCACCTGGTTGCGCAGGCCCCTCTCGGCGCCGGCCTGGGACTCGTCCACCAGGTGCCCGAACTCCGTCAGGTCGCCCTCCTCGAGGGCGAGGGCGGCCCCGGGGACCAGGCGCTCGGACTCGTCGAGGAACTGGGTGAGCCGACCGCGGAGGTGGTCGTCGGCGGCGGTGAGCGCCTGCAACCGGGACACGGCGGCGGGACCGCCGCGGACGGCATCGGCGAGGGTGGGATCCTCGCGGCCGCTGTCGCGGTGCCAGCGGTGCAGGATCTCGGTGACGGCGAGGGAGACGCGGTTGTAGTCCTCGAGCGCGGCGCCGGTCTTCTCCGCCTCCACCCCGCTGACGGCGACCACGAGCGCCAGCTCCGGGCCGAAGGGGATGGTGCGTTCGTGACGCACGGGGCAGAAGGAGTACTGGACCAGGGCGTCCGGGACGGCGCACAGCATCCCGATGTGGTCCTCGCTGCCGCCGAAGGTGCCCACCCCGCGGTGCCCTTCGAGGTCACCGAAGCTCTGCCCGTTCTCGACGGTGCCGAGGTACTCCCCGAGCTGCTCCGTCGTGGTGATCTGTGCGCGGAAGGACTCCTCGGCGGCGATGCCCGAGAGGTCGATGAGCACCAGGGCGAGGCCGACGACCAGCGCCGAGGAGCTCGACATCCCGGCGGCGCGCGGCAGGGTCGAGGTGATGGTGATGTCCGCGCCCCGCAGGGTGCCGGGGAAGTTCGCCTCGAGGCGGTCGGCGACGGTGCGCACGTAGCCGCCCCAGTGCCCGTCGCTCCCCTCGGCACGGGCGCCGGGGGCGGCCAGGTCCAGGAGGACGGCGCCGTCCATGCCCTCGGAGCGGACGCACAGCACGCGGTCCGTGCGGGCGGTGGCGGTCAGGGTGTGCCCGGCATCGACGGCGGCCAGCAGAGAGCGCCCGCCCGCGTAGTCGGTGTGCTTGCCGAGCACCTCGATCCGGCCGGGGACGAACCAGGTGACGGTGTCCGCGGAGGAGCCGGCGAGCAGCTGCTCCAGGACGTCGCTCACAGGCGCACCTCGATCCCGGCGAGCGCCTGCTGCACCGCGGCGACGTCACCACGGGAGGACATGTCCAGCACTCCCACGGCCGCGGGGACCACGGTGACGGGCTCCCCCTCCTGGACCAGCAGGCGCACGGCGTCGATGATCTCCAGCTCGCCGCGGACCGACGGCTCGATGCGTGCGCAGGCGTCGAAGATGGCGGGGGTGAACAGCCAGGCGTTCATCGAGATGGGGGCGTCCTGGCCATAGGTGTCGAGGGTCTGCTCATCCGGCTTCTCGACGATGTCGCGCAGTCGATGCTGCGGGTCCTGGGCGATGAGCGCGAAGGCGCGGATCCGCTCGGCCGGGACGTTCGAGCGTGCGACCAGGGCGGCACGGTCGAAGCCCACCAGGGCGCTGCCGGGGGCGGCGGCGAGCGCGGCGAGCGCTTCGCGCGGGTAGTAGTTGTCCGAGTTCAGGACGATGACGCGCTGGTCGCCGGCGAAGTCCCGGGCGGCGGCCACGGCATCGGCGGTGCCTCGGGGCTCGTCCTGGATCGCGGTGGTGACGGTGACCCGGCCTCCGCTCGCGGCGGCGGCGTACTCGCGCAGCAGGTCGTGCTCGGGCCCGATCACCAGGCACACCTCGGTGACGCCCACGTCCGCGAGCACGGACAGGACGTAGTCGAGGAAGGGGCGGCCCACGTCGATCAGGGCCTTCACTCCGCTCGCGGCGACCCGTGCCTGCTTCTCGTCGAGCGCGGCGGTGTCGTCGGCCTTCCGCATCCGGGTCCCGAGGCCGCGCGCGAGGATCACCGCGCGGGTCGGAGCAGGTGCGTCGGCGCGGGTGCCGGCGGGGCGGTGAGCGGGGGGCGTCGGTGTCTGTGCGTCCACGCCGGAAGTGTACGGCGGGCGACGGGTCCGGGCGGGCGGGCCGGCTCCTGCGGCGGTCCCCGGCCCGCGGCACGGCTCAGCCCGGCGGGATCCGTCCCTCCAGCGCGTCCGCGGCGAGCTCGCCCTCCTGCGAGGCGGCCATGACCTCGCGGGCCCGGGGCACCGAGTCCCAGGTGTTCCACAGCAGCACACCCTCGATCCTGCCGTCCTCGAGGTAGTGGACGACCGCCGCGGTGCGCTCCGGGTTCCACACCTCCCGCATCTCCAGCGAGGCGTCGAGACGGCCGATCGCCTCGTAGCCGTCCTCGAAGAGGTCGGAGAAGAACAGCGGGGTGTATTCGTAGGTCTCGTCGCCGCCGGCCATGTTCTTCCCGGCCGTGGTGCCGGAGGCCTCGGCATTGTCGACGTGCTCGACATGGCGCAGCCCCAGCAGCGGATCGTGGAACAGGGCGATGTCACCGGCGGCGAAGACGTCCGGGGCGCTGGTGCGCAGTGACCGGTCCACCACCACCGCGCCGCGCTCGAGGTCGAGCCCTCCATGCTCGGCGAGGGTGGTGTTCAGCTCGGCGCCGAGACCCAGCAGTGCGGCGTCGGCCGTCAGGACCACCCCGCCCTCGGAACGCAGCGTCAGCTCGTCTCCCGTGTCGATCCCGGCCAGGCGGAAGCCCGGGACCAGCGTGATGCCGTGCTCGGCGAAGACCTGCTCGAGGTGCTCGGTGAGCGAGGCGGGGAGCATGTGCTCGAGGATCCGCTGCCCGGAGTGGGCGAGGGTCACCTCGGCGCCGGTGCGGGTCAGCGCCGCGGCGACCTCGGTGCCGAGGTAGCCCCCGCCGACCACCACGATGCGCGCCCCGTCGCGGGCGAGACCGCGCAGGTGGCGGTAGTCGCCGACGGTCCGCAGACCGACGACGCGGTCGTCGTGCACGCCCGGGAGATGCCGGGCGGAGGACCCGGTGGCCAGCAGCGCCGTGCCGTAGTGGACCACCTGTCCGCGGGCGGTGACCACCGTGTGCGAGTGGGGCAGCAGCTCGGTGACCAGGGTGGAGGTGAACAGGGCGACACCGGTGTCCTCGGCGGTGTGCAGCTCCTGGCTCTCGGGGTCGGAGCTCTCCCCGTGCCAGAGCTCCTTGGACAGTGCGGGCCGGTAGACGGGGCTGTGCGGATCCGCGGAGAGGATCGCGATGGAGGCGTCCGGGGCGGCCTCCCGGAGAGCCCGGGCCGCGGCGTCGGCGGCGACTCCGCCTCCGATGATCACGTGGTCATAGCGGTGTTCGAGGTCCATCATCACAGGCTCCTTCGCCGACCGGATGGTCCCTCCACGATATTCCTGCGACCTCGTGGCGGCAACGGCTCACCTGGTGCTGCTGGGCGTCGTGACGCTCTCGGTCATCCAGCACCTGCGCCATCGGCGCGCGGATCGGCGGGCCGTGGCGGCCTGAGCGCCGCCGATCCGCCCTCGGAGACCGGGGCCCCACGCTCCGGTGCCTCGGGCTCCGGTGCCTCGGGCCGGTGCACGAGGGTCACCAGCACCACGGAGATCATCATCAGCAGCAGCCAGGCCACGAACTTCGTCAGCGGCACCAGCTGCCACTGCGCGGACTGGTGCGGATAGATCCATGCCCCGGCCCAGGTGCCCACGTTCTCCGCGATCCACAGGAAGAACGCGACGCCCACGAAGGAGAGCAGGATCGGCATCCGCCGACGCGGCCCGGTGCGGTGGTTGCGGAAGCTCATCGCGCAGCGCGCGTAGAGCAGCACGACGGCCGCCACGAGCAGCCAGCGGATGTCCGGCAGGTAGTGGTGGGTGAAGAAGTTCGCGTAGATCGCCGCGGCGACCAGTGCCGTCGCCCAGATCGGCGGATAGCGGGTGAAGCGCAGCTCGAACAGTCGGAACACGCGCACCATGTAGGAGCCGACCGCGGCGTACATGAACCCGCTGTAGAGCGGCACCCCGCCGATCCGCAGCAGGCCGTCGGCCTCATAGGCCCATGAGCCCACGTGGGTCTTGAAGACCTCCATCACGGTGCCGACGACGTGGAACAGCACGATCACCCACAGCTCCCGGCCGCCCTCGAGGCGCAGGACCAGCATCGCCACCTGCACCGCGACGGCGGCGATCACCAGGGCGTCGCTGCGCACCAGCAGCGCGTCCTCGGGATACAGCAGGCGGGAGAGCACCAGGAGCACGAGCATCGCAGCACCGAAGAGGCAGGCCCAGGCCTGCTTCGCGGTGAACACGGCGAACTCCAGGAGCCCCCTCCGCCACGGCCCGGCCGCCACGGCGAGCGCCGCCATCCGGCGGTGCGCCCAGGCATCGAGCCGCTCCTCGAGCGGGGTGAACGAGCGGTCCGGGAGGCTTCCGGGCCGAGCGCCGTCATCAGTCATGACCTGGACACTAGGCACGTCAGCACCGTTTCCGGCGCAGAGGTCGAGCGGGAACTGGAGAGGAGTTGTGCGCGAGCCGAGCGCCACCGCGGCCGTCCGCCCGGATCGGTGCGCAACACCGCCTCGAAGAGCTGGAGCCGAAGCGTCGTCGCCCCTTATCCTCACCCGGAGGCTTCACCGATGACGCCTGCGCCCCCTTCTCTCCCCGGAGTCCTCATGTCTGTCCTCGACCGCACCGCGATCATCGCCCCGGTGTCCTTCAACCGCTGGCTGATCCCCGCCGCGGCCCTGGCCATCCACCTGTGCATCGGCCAGGTCTATGCGTTCAGCGTCTTCAAGATCCCCTTCCAGAGCCACTTCGGCGTCGGCGAGGTCGCCGTGGGCTGGATCTTCTCCCTCGCCATCGCGATGCTCGGCATCTCCTCCGCGATCGCCGGCACCTGGGTCGAGCGGGTGGGACCGCGGATGGCGATGGTCGCTGCCGGCGGGTTCTGGGTGCTCGGCTTCCTCATCTCCTCGATCGGCATCTCGACCGGTCAGCTGTGGCTGGTCTACCTCGGCTACGGGGTGATCGGCGGGATCGGCCTGGGCATCGGCTACATCGCCCCGGTCTCCACCCTCATGAAGTGGTTCCCTGACCGTCCCGGACTCGCCACGGGCCTGGCCATCATGGGCTTCGGCGGCGGCGCGCTCATCGCGAGCCCCGCCTCGAACAAGCTGATGGCGCTGTTCGGCGGCGGCCCGGAGCCGGAGCACCTGGTCGCCGGCCTCACCCCCACCTTCCTCACGCTCGCCGTCTGCTACCTCCTGGCGATCGCGCTCGGCGCCTACGTGATCCGCCTGCCCCACCCCGACTGGGCGCCCAAGGGCTACGATCCCGCGGCCCAGCCGGTCAAGGCCACGCAGACCACCGGCTCCGTCTCCGCGAAGCAGGCGATCCGCACCCCGCAGTTCTGGCTGCTGTGGGTCGTGCTGTTCACGAACGTGACCGCCGGCATCGGCATCCTCGAGAACGCCGCCCCGATGGTCTCGGACGGTTTCGGCATCGCCGCGGCCGCTGCCGCGGGCTTCGTGGGGCTGCTGTCGCTGGCGAACATGGCCGGACGCTTCGTCTGGTCGACCACCTCGGACTATCTGGGGCGCAAGGTCAACTACGCGCTGTACCTGAGTGTCGGCGCGGTCCTCTACGTGGTGCTCGCGACCGTGGGCTCGGCCTCGCTCGCCCTGTTCGTGCTCTCCGCGCTCGTGATCATCTCCTTCTACGGCGGCGGCTTCGCGACCGTCCCGGCGTACCTCAAGGACCTCTTCGGCGTGTACCAGGTGGGCGCGATCCACGGCCGCCTGCTCACCGCCTGGTCGGCCGCCGGTATCGCCGGACCGCTGCTGGTCAACAGCATCGTCGAGTCGCAGACCGCCGCCGGCCACTCCGGCATGGACCTGTACAAGCTCTCGATGTGGCTGATGGCGGGCATCCTCGTGATCGGCTTCGTCGCCAACCTGTTGATCCGCACGGTCAGCGCCTCCCACTTCGAGGACGAGGCCGTGGTCGCGCAGAAGAAGGAGGCCGACCGCGCCGGCGCCCACGAGGCGATCGACGGCAACGGCGGCGCCGAGGCCCATGCCGAGGCCGGCGCGAGCCATCGCATCGTGGCGATCACCCTCGCCGTGGTCGTCGTCGCGGCCCTCGCCTACGGCCTGATCGAGACCGCCATCCGCGCCGTGGCCCTGTTCACCGCCTGACCCGTCCGCCCCCTCGGGCGAAGCTCCCGGCCGACCAGTCGTTCCGCCGCCTGCTCCCCGGTTCTCCTCCGGTGTCGCCGCGTGCTTTGATGAGCACGCCCCACCCCACCACCCGGAGGTCACCATGGGACGCGAGATCGGCACGACCGAATACACCCGTTCCCAGCGCACCCGGTACCGCCGGGAGCTGCGGCGCAACCTCGACCTGTTCGAGACCTTCCTGGACACCGCCGAGTTCGTGGACGAGGGCACGGTGGGGGTCGAGCTGGAGATGAACCTCGCCCGCACCGACACGATGGCCCCGGCACTCATCTCCGACCTGCTGCTGGAGGATCTGGACGACGAGGAGTACGTCCACGAGATCGGCCGCTTCAACCTCGAGGCGAACCTGCCCGTCTCCCACCCGCACGGGGACGGGCTGCGCCTGCTCGAGCGTGAGCTCACCGAGAAGGTCGACCGCGCCGATGCCGCCGCCCAGGCCCGCGATGCCCGGGTGATCCCCATCGGGCACCTGCCCACCATCACCGAGGAGCTCTTCGCGGGCGACGAGTGGCGGGCCCCCGGCGCGCGCTACGAAGCGCTGGAGAAGACCGTGCTGGAGGCACGCGGCGAGGAGATCTACCTGAGCATCGAGGGCGAGGGGAAGGGGCGGGGCCTGGACGTCACCTTCGACTCGATCGCTCCGGAATCCGCCTGCACCTCGATGCAGCTGCACCTGCAGGTCCCGCCCGAGCAGTTCTCCGCCGCCTGGAACGCGGCACAGGCGATCGCCGGCCCGCAGGTGGCGCTGGCCGCGAACTCCCCCTTCCTGCTGGGCCGCAGGCTGTGGCACGAGACCCGCATCCCCACCTTCGTGCAGGCGCTGGACACCCGACCGCCCGAGCTCGCGACCCAGGGCGTGCGACCGCGAGTGTGGTTCGGCGAGCGCTGGATCACCTCGATGTTCGACCTCTTCGAGGAGAACGTCCGACTGTTCCCGGCGCTGATCCCGGAGTCCCGGGACATGGCCGAGGAGCCGCTGCTCACCGAGGGCTCCTCGCCCCGGCTGCACGAGCTGATGCTGCACAACGGCACCGTGTGGCGCTGGAACCGGCCGATCTACGATCCCGGCACCGATGTCCCGCACCTGCGCCTGGAGAACCGCCTGCTGCCTGCCGGGCCGACCCCGGCGGACATGGCCGCGAACGCCGCCTTCTTCTACGGGATCCTCCGCTCGCTGGTCCACGAGCGGCGACCGCTGTGGTCCCGGATGAGCTTCGAACAGGCCGCCGAGGCCTTCCAGCAATGCGCCCGCTGGGGACTCGAGGCCCGGGTGCGCTGGCCCAAGGTGGGCCGTGTGCGGGTGGCGGACCTCCTCCAGGAGCAGCTGATCCCGCAGGCCATGCAGGGACTGCGGGATCTCGGTGCCGACGAGCCCGTGATCGAGCGCTACAGCGAGATCCTCTCCGAGCGCGCCCGCACCGGCCGCAACGGCGCCCGCTGGCAGATCGACACCGTCACCTCCCTCGAGCTGCGCGGCGCGACCCGCTCCGAGGCACTGGCGGAGATGACCCGGCTCTACCGTGCCGCGGTGGACATCGGGGAGCCGGTCCACGCCTGGCAGGTGCCGGCCCGGCAGCGGGCCTGAGCGGCGGCGACCCCACGCCTTCCACCCTCGGCATCTCCGCCGTCATGAGCGGGCACCTGCTGTGGCACGGCTCCGCGCCTCTCGATGTCCGTTCCGGCGGTGTGACGGTGGGCCGCAGCATCCTCGCGGACAGCCCGTGAGAGGTCGGGCTCCCTCAAGCCCACCCGAGGTCCACATCGTGGGATCCCATCTCACCGAACGGTACGATGCCGTGCATGAACATTCCCGCCCCGACCCCCGACGCGGCCGCGACGCAGCGCGCCGCCTCCGCCCGCACCTCCGAGGACCGCTCCGCCCGCATCGCGGTGACGATCTTCCCGGCGCTGATCCTCGCCGCTGCGGCGCTCGGCTTCTTCGTGCCCACCGCGGGCCAGGCCATCGCCCCGTTCACGGCGATCTTCCTCGGCGTCATCATGTTCGCGATGGGCCTGACGCTCACTCTCCCTGACTTCGCGCTGGTCGCGAAGCGTCCGCTGCCGGTGCTGATCGGTGTGGTCTCCCAGTACCTGATCATGCCGCTGGTGGGTCTGGGCGTGGCCCTGTTGCTGCAGCTCCCGCCGGAGCTCGCCGTGGGCGTGATCCTGGTGGGCAGCGCCCCGGGCGGCACCAGCTCGAACGTGATCGCGTACCTGTCCAAGGCGGACACCGCCCTGTCGGTGACGATGACCTCGATCTCCACGCTGCTCGCCCCGCTGCTGACCCCGCTGCTGACGCTGTGGCTGGCCGGCTCGTACCTGCCGGTGGATGCGGGCGCGATGGCGATGTCGATCGTGCAGATGGTGCTCATCCCCGTCGTCGGCGGCCTGGTGGTGCGCCTGCTGCTCGGGAAGCTCGTCGACAAGGTGCTGCCCGCCCTGCCGTGGGTGAGCGTCGCGGGCATCTCGCTGGTGGTCATCGCGGTGGTCAGCGGCTCCACTGACGCGATCGTCTCCGCCGGGGCGATCGTGCTGCTCGCCGTGGTGCTCCACAACGGCCTGGGCTACCTGCTCGGCTACTGGGCCGCCCGCCTGCTGAAGCAGGGCGAGCGCGCCGCCCGCACCACCTCCATCGAGGTGGGCATGCAGAACTCGGGACTGGCCGCGACGCTCGCTGCGAGCGCCTTCAGCCCGGCCGCCGCCCTGCCCGCGGCGATCTTCTCGATCTGGCACAACCTCTCCGGCGCGATGCTCGCGATGTACTACCGCCGCAGCGCGGACAGGCGGCGGGCGAACGGCTGATCGCTCCGCCTGGCATTCGGGAGGGCCGATGCACCGCGATCGCGGGCATCGGCCCTCTCGCTCGCCCACGGAGAGCGGAAGGCACACTGCTGACCGTGCATCACCATCTGCTGGGTCCGCTCGCGCGGAGCTACCGGACCTCGGCCTCCGCTCTCGCCGTGCTCTGGTACCTGAGCATCGGGCCGCTGCTCATCGCGCTCTCCGTGGTCCTGCACCTGTGCTTCGACCACTCGTGGATCCTGGCCGGGGTGCTGGGCGGCGCCCTGCTGTCGCTCGTCTCGGTGCTGTTCCTGGCCTGGTCCACCTCGGCGCATCTCGACGTGCACCGGGAGGGCATCGTCGTGGGACGGCGCCTGCTCGGCGGCGAGCCGCGGGCGATGTGGTTCACCGAGATCCACCCGGCCTCGATCCGGGTGTTCTCCTCGATCGACTCCATCCGACCGCTCCGAGGCGGCCAGCGCATGATCTCCCCTCATTGGCACATCTCCGCCGGCGCGGATCTCGCCGTGACCTTCCTCGGCCCAGACCGCAGGACGATCCACTCTCTGGGGCTGCGCAGTCCGCGGCCCGTCCAAGGGATCGTCATCTTCGGCTCCCGCGATGCGATGGAGATCGCCGCCGCCCTGCGCTCAGGTCTGGAGCGCGGCGGCTGCCCGCCCCACCTCGCCCGCTGGTCGGAGCAGTTCGGGGTGCAGGAGATCCGCGGTACCGGGCTGCACGCACAGGATCAGATCCCGGGGGTCTGGGCCGACTGGAGACCCTGAGGGGTCCAGCCGCACCGCGGACCGCCGCGGCGGACTCGCCCGCTCAGCCGTTGAGCGGTCGGCCGCCCTCGGGAAGATCCGCCTTCGCACTGCCGGTGCGCGAGGGCAGGGTGCCGGTCTCCGCACCCGGTGCCTCGGCCCACTCCCCGTCCTCCTCGTAGGGGTCGGTGAGCACCGGCACCTCGGAGGTGAAGGTCGGCTCGACGACATAGTCCTCGGTGTCGAACTCCGCGTCCTCCTCGCGGCGCTCGTACTCCTCCGGCGGCAGCACCTGCGCCCACTCGCGGGTGCGCATCGGTGGCAGCTCGCCGGCGTCCTCCCTGAGGGCTCGCAGCAGGGCATACATCTGGAACCAGCCCATGATGAAGAACGGCAGTCCCACCAGGATGATCGTCGACTGCAGCGCGGTCAGTCCGTCCTCTCCGGAGAACACCAGCAGGGTCGCGGTCACCAGGGCGATCGCGATGCCCCAGAAGATGCGCTGGCCGAGCGGGTTGTAGTCCTCGTGGCCGTTGGCCATCGAATCGGTGACCAGCGCGGCGGAGTCCACCGAGGTGACGAAGAAGATGATCACCAGGATGATCGCGATCACCGAGACGGGGAATGCGAACGGATAATGGTCGAGGAAGGCGAACAGCGCACCGGGGATGTCGCCGTCGGTGACGACCCGTTCCACCAGCCCGCCCTCGCCGCGCAGCTCGATGTCGAAGCTGGCGTAGCCGAAGACGCCGAACCAGAGCACGGAGAAGCCCGCCGGGACCGCGAGCACGCCGGCGACGAACTGGCGGATGGTGCGGCCCTTGGAGATGCGGGCGATGAAGATGCCCACGAAGGGCGACCACGTGATGGTCCAGGCCCAGTAGAAGACGGTCCAGGTGTTCTGCCATCCGGTGTTCGCGAAGGTGTCGTTCCACAGTGCCAGCTCCGGCAGAGCGACCAGGTAGTTGCCGAAGGACTCGAAGGTGCCCTTGAGGATGAACAGCGTCGCGCCGCCCGCGAACAGCACGAAGAACATCAGCAGCACGGCCATCACGATGTTGAAGTTGGAGAGCAGCTTGATGCCCTTCTCCAGGCCGGCCGAGACCGAGATCAGCGCCAGCCCGCAGACCACGCCGATGATGATCAGGTTCCAGCCCGCGGTCTCGGGGACCCCGAACAGCTCGTTGAGGCCGCCGTTGATCTGCAGCGTTCCCAGGCCCACCGAGACGGCGATGCCGAAGACGGTGCCGATGATCGCGATGATGTCGATGGCCTTGCCGATCGGGCCGTGGATGCCCTCGCCCAGCAGCGGCTGGAAGATCGAGCTCACGCGCGGCGGCAGGTTCCGCTTGTGGATGAAGTACGCGAAGCACAGTGCCGGCAGGGTGAAGATCGTCCAGGTGTGCAGCGTGAAGTGGTAGTAGGTGAAGTTCATGGCGTCGCGGGCTGCCTGGATGGTGCTTCCCTCGAGGCCGAGCTCCTCGCCCCGCGGCGGGTCACCGAAGTGGCTGATCGGCTCCGCGACGCCCCAGAACATGAGGATGGAGCCGATGCCGGCGGCGAACAGCATGGCGAACCAGGCACCGCCGGAGTGCTCCGGCGGTTCGTCGTCCGGTCCCAGCTTCACGCGGCCGAAGCGTCCGGCCGCGATGACGATCAGGAAGGCCAGGAACACCGTGACGCCGAGGATGTAGAACCATCCGAGGTTCGTCATCAGCCACTCCGAGGCGGCGTTGGTCGCCGTGCCCATGGGCTCGGTGAAGGCGATCGTCGCGATCACGAACGCGATGATGATCGCCGCCGAGCCGAAGAAGATCGGCGGCGAGGTGCGCAGGCGCAGTGCGTCGTGCAGTCGGGTCAGCATGGTTCTCGACTCCTGTGTGTGCTGAAGGTGCGGGCACGTCGTCGTCAGGGAACGCGGCATCGGGTGCGGCGCAATGATCTCGAGCATAATTCGACCATCGGGCTGCGTGTGCCGTTATGCGCTCCTCGAGAGCTGCGCGCGGCGACGGGGAGTCCTCCCCATCGCGCACTGGACATGTGACCGATACCGTGAGCGGCACAGCCAGACTCCGACATGGAAGAGACCATGAGCAACCCCTACGGAATGCCCCCTTCCGGCCCGCAGCCGCCCGTCGCTCCGAAGAAGAGCCGCACCGGCCTCTACGTGGGTCTGGCCTGCGGCTGCCTCCTCCTGGGCCTGGTGCTGGTGGCAGCGGCCGGCGCGGGATTCTGGTGGCTCTCGGCCGACGGCGACGAGGAGGATCCCACCTCGGGCCCCACGACCAGCGAAGGGCCGACGGAGGACCCGGGCGAGGAGCCCACCGAGGATCCCACGGAGGTGACAGAGGGCCCCATCGAGTCCCCCACCGAGGACCCCTCGGAGGAGCCGACCTCGGAGTCCGGATCCTCGATCACCCTCTCCGTCTCGTCGCCCGAGGAGGGCACCACGCTGGAGACGCCGGATGAGACGCTGACCACCGAGAACGGGAAGTTCATCGGGGTCGCCGTGACGATCACGAACGACGGCGACGAGGCGATCGAGCTGGGCATCGAGCAGTTCTCCTTCGTCGCCACCGACGGCGAGGAGTACCTCCTGACGTACATCACCAACGACCACGGCCGGGAGATCGAACCCGGCGACGAGGTTCCCACGCTGATGTACGCGGACGTCCCGGAGGACATGGAGCTGGCCGAGGTCACCTACACCGACGACGTCGGCACCGGTGGGCAGAGGATCTCGATCCCCGTCGACTGAGCACCGCCCCACCGCTCGGTAGGCACAGCATCGTCGCAGGCCATCGGCGAGAACCGGGCCCTGGGTGCAGGGCACTCAGCGAAAGACCAGCCTCGCCACAGGGGTCTTTCCGGGAGGCAGGGTCTACTAGTCGCAACGCGTCACCGGAGGAGCCAGCTGACTGAGGAGGAGGCAGGCTCCACTCATCCGGGACGCGGGGGAAAGGGATGGCCCCGGCTCGTGGGGACGAGCCGGGGCACTCTTCTGTCCGGGCACTCTTCCGGGCCCCTTTCCGCCAGACCCCCTCTCGCCTGCACCACTCCCCCGTGCACCGGCTGCCGGACCGGACCTCGATGCCCGGGGCCGCCCCAGTTCCGCGGCGCTCGGTCTCAGGCCCCCACCTCGTCGAGCATCCGCTGCGGGCTCCGCCCCGCAGCTCGCACCACGCTCAGGTGCACGATGAGCACGACCACGACGACGCCCACCGCGGTGGCCGCGGCGACCAGGGGCTCGCTGCGCAGGAGCTGCGGGATCAGCCGCGACGGGACCAGCGCCGCGAAGGTGAAGGCCGCGAGAGTGCCCAGGTAGGACCCGACCATGAAGCCGCGGTGGATGCTCACGATCCCGGCCCGGATCCCGGCGATCGCGGCGACCATGCACACCAGGGTCCAGATCGACAGACCGTGCAGCCAGGAGAACCCGTCGGGAGCGATCCAGAAGCTGGAGATGCACACCGTGAGCATCGCGATCAGCCAGGTGGTGCCGAGCACCCGATGGGCGAGGTCGCGGCGACGGCGCAGGATCTGCAGAGGCCCCAGCACGAGCACGTAGGAGGCGGCGAGGGCGTGGAGGGTGATCACTGGCGTGAAGGTGTCCATGAGATGGACGATAGTGTCGCTATCCCCTGTTGCGCCATCAAGATAGTTGCTGGTCGGTGCACTATCCGGGGCCGTTCCACGGGTGAGGAGCCACCATGCTGCTGTCAGAGCTGGCCGAGGCCAGCGGGGTCTCGATCGCCTCGATCAAGTACTACCGGCGCGAGGGCCTGCTCCCGGCGGGGGAACGCCTGACCGCGACCCGCCAGGACTACGGCCGGGCCCACCTCGAGCGCCTGGCGCTGATCCAGGTGCTGCGGGAGGTCGCGGAGGCCCCGATCGCACGCATCGCGCAGCTGACCGCGATCCTCGACGATCCCCGGCAGCCGTTCCTGCGCGCCCTCGGTGCGGCCCAGCTGATCGCCCTGGGGCTGCCTGCGGAGGAGCCCGCGACCGAGGACCCGGACCGGCCGGAGCATCCGTCGATCGCTCCCCTGCTGTCGCATCTGGGCTGGCCGGACGTCGAGACCGCGCCGCGCCGCGCCCTCGATGAGCTGCTGCACGGCTTCGAGAGCTGGGGCATGCCCGCCGGTCCGGAGACGCTGCGCCGCTACGCCGCACCGGTCGCGCAGATCGCACAGGCGGACGTCGCCTCGATCCGGGAGCTGCCCGGGGAGCCGGACGGCGCTGGGCTCAGCCCTGATGTGCAGGTGATGCGTGCGGTCGCCGGGGCGATCGCCTTCGACCGGCTGATCCAGCTGCTGCGCGCCCTCGGCCACAGCTCGTACAGCATCCTGCAGGCCCGCGGGGCTGGCGAGGCTGGCGAGGCTGGCGAGGCTGGCGAGGCCAGGGAGAACGGCGAGACCACCGGGGAACTCTGAGCCTCGTCCCGTCCGGCCCGTGAGCGACCAGACGCTGATCGCGGCGGTCTCAGCGCCGCAGATCGATGCCGAACACGCGCCGGATCTGCGCCACTGCGTGACGGGTGAAGCGGCGATCCGACGGGGTCGAGGCGAACGGCAGCACCAGTCCCGGATGGTCGCGATGGGTGACCCGTCCGTGGGTGGCGCCCGAGGTGATCACGAAGCCTTCGTCCTCCATCCGGCGCAGCAGCTCGCGACGCGAGGTGGGATGCCGGGTCCCCTGACCACCGCGGGCGCTCGGCCCGGCGGCGTCCTCGGCGATGTCCAGGGCGGGCTCGTACTCAGCGGGCCGCACCGACAGGGCGTAGTTCGCGGAGAACAGGCCGATCACGGCATTGTCCGACCGTCGCACCTGCACCACGATCCGCTCCCGCAGGAAGTGGTCGCTGGCACCGGCGTCCGCGGTCCAGGCATCCTCCGGGTCGGCGACCGTCTGCACGATCTGTTCCGAGGACAGGCCGTGGACCCCGACGGAGCGGATGTCCTCGTCGGTGATCCGCAGCGGTCGCGGCACGGGGCGCGGATCCTCCGCAGTCAGGCTGTGGACCGCCGCTGCCGGCGGGGACGGGACCGGGCGCGGCAGCTCGACGGTGCGGGCCCTCCGCTGCGGGAGCCGGGCCGACGGGCCTGTCCGGCGCGTGCTGTCCGTCGCGGCCACGCCGGCCGTTGGTGCCGAGTCGGCGATCGGTGCCGAGCCGGCCACCGGGGCCGACTCCGTCGAGGTCTCCGTCGAGGGGGCGCGTCGACGGGGGGTCGCGCTCCAGTCGACGGGGCGCACCCGTCGGGCGGGATCGAGACTGCCTCCCAGAGCCTTCGGGGTCGGGCGCGGACCGGGCTGTCCCGGGTCCGGCTGCCCCGAGGCCGGCTGTCCCGAGGCGGGCTGTCGCGAGCGCGACCGGCGCTGCTCTCCGTCTCCTGCCATGTCCTGCTCCCCTCCTCGCTCGTGCTCTCGAGAGATCTCGTGCTCTCCTCAGAACTCACGCGTTCCAGCGACCTATGCTCTCCAGAGATGGTGACACGCCGGAGCGGTCCGCTAGCGTGTCGCCCGTCGACATCTCCTGCCGTGAGGATCCGCGTGGCCGCTCGCACCGCTCCTGTCCGTCCCTCCCTCGCCCGGTTAGCCGGAGCGCTCCTCGCACTGACTCTGCTCGCCGCCGGTTGCAGTGAGGGCTCCTCGGGCCCCGAGGAGTCCCCGGCCGCCACGGAGGCGTCCGATGCCGGAGGTGCCTCCGATGCGGGTGGCTCCGAGGAGGCGTCCGGCCCCTCTGACGGCGGGGGCCAGACCGCCGCCGGAGTCCCACAGGATCCCTACCCGGCCACCCCTGCTCCCGACGGCTTCGTCGCGCCCGAAGCCTGCTCCGGCGAGGGCGCCTACTACGCGCAGGTCGGCGAGACCGCCACTCCGGATCTGCCCGAGCGCGCCGGGGAGACGCTCACCATCGAGGCGGTGGGCATCGAGGGCGACGATGCGCAGCTCACGGCCACCCTCGGGGACGGGAGCACCCGCCCGATCGAGGACCTCACCCTCGGGGAGACCGCCTCGATCGATCTGTGGACGATCTCGGTGACCAGCGTCTGCGCAGACACCCAGCAGATCGAGTTCGACCTCATCAACTGAGCATCCGGAATCCGCTGAGCAACTGCGGCCGGCTGAGCGTCCACCCCGCCCCGGTCCTGCCGACCCTGGTCCTGCAGACCCCGCTCCTGCGGGCTCCGGTACGTCCCGCCTCCGGGCCCGCCTCGCGCCCGCTGCTCGCGGCGCTCAGGCGCCCCGCGAGCTGCGGATCAGCCAGATCCCGCCCACCACCAGGGCCAGGGCGGTCGCGGTGATGGCCGCTGCGCTCACGCCCGTCCGGGCGAGCATCTCCGACCGCGGACCTGCAGGCTCGGCCGCCTCGACGTCACCCGTCGAGGGTGAGCCGTCCTGCGCGCCGCCTCCTGCCGAGGGCGAGCCGTCCTGCGCTTCGCCTCCTGCCGAGGGCGCATCGTCCTGCTCCCCACGAGGCTGATCGTCCTGCTCCCCACCATGCTGCTCGTCCTGCTCCCCGTCATCCTGCTGGCCGTCGTCCTGCTGGCCGTCGTCCTCGCCCGGAGCGAGCTCGCCGTCCTGCCCACCGTCCTGCGCGCCGTCCTCCTCGTCTCCCGGTGCCGGCTCGCCGCCGGTCGTGCAGCGCTCGTCCACCACGCCGATGCCCCGCAGCGCGTGCCCGTCGGTGTCCGCGTCGTCGGCGAACCATGCCCGGCGCACCCCGTCGGTGCAGCGATCGGTCGGTGCGAGGGCCACGCCCTCGTGCGCGAACTGGGCGGGCATGCCGTCCGGTCGGGCGAACACCTCGGAGGCGGCGACGGTGTCCGCGCCGAGGTCGTACTGCACGGAAGCACCGTCATGGGCCTCGTCGGCGAAGGCCCACAGCGTGTTCGAGGCGACGTCGTGGTCCAGCGCCATCAGGCCGGGCAGCGGGGAGGGCAGGGTCGCGACCAGCTCCGCACTGCCGTCGTCCTGCAGGGCCAGTGCGTAGACGTCGCCGGTGTCCTCGAGGACCACGAAGGCGTAGGCCTCGGCCGCGGGAATCTCGACGCCCAGCTGCGCGAAGGCGCTCGCGGGCACCATCTCGATGCCTTCGAGGCCGCCGTTGGCGGTGGTCGCCGGCAGCGTCGCGGTGAGGTCCCACCCGGAGACAGCGGTCAGCACGTCCCCGTCGGCGCTCGTGTCAAAGGCGAGGACGGTGTTGCGGGAGGTGCCCTTGTCAGCGTTGTCCCGCTCCACGGAGAGGTAGACCCGGCCGTCGGTGCCCACCGAGATGCCCTCGCCGTCGGGCTCCCCGGTGCCATCGGCGAAGTGGGTGTGCTTGCCGCCGGTGGGCCAGCCCTCAGCCTGCTGCCAGGTGCCGTCCTCCGCGGGGACCAGGCGGGAGATCTGGCCGGCGTTGTTGTTCACGCCCCACAGCACCTCGCTGCCGTCGGCGAGGATCTGCAGGTCCAGGCCGGAGAGGTCCTCGCCCCACTCGCCCGCGTCATCGAGCACGACGAGCTCCCCGTCGGTGGGCAGCGGCGTGGTGGTCACCGGCTCGGTGGTGCCGCAGTCGTTCTCCGCGCCGGGGGTCGCCGCCGCGGAGGCGACGTACGCGCCCTCGCACAGCGAGGTCGAGGGGGTGACGTGGTCGGTCCAGGAGACCTGGCCGAGCAGCGTGCCGTCGGCGTCCTGCAGCCGCACCTGGTCCTCGCCGCCGAGGCCGTAGCCCAGCTCGTCGCCCGTGATCAGCAGCAGGTCGCCCGGGGCCAGCACGGTGCCCGCCGCGAGGGTGTGGACGTGCTCGTCGTCGGAGTCGAGGATCCGGTGGCCGCTGAGGTCCGCGGGCTCGGAGCCGAGGTTCTTCAGCTCCACGAAGTCCTCGCCGCGGGAGTTCGTCTCGTTGACCATGACATCGCCGCAGGCGTTGGGCTCGCCGAGGGTCGCCACGCGGCTCATGCCCTCGCTCTGGCCGCAGCGCTGCCAGGACGGTGCGGCGTGGGTGTCCGCGGGCCAGGCGAGAGAGTCGACGAGGCGATCGTTCGGGGCGAAGAGCCGGGCCTGATCACCCTTGCCGAGACCGAAGGGCATCCCTGCGAAGACGTAGCGCTCACCCGGTGCGAGCTCGGTGCCGGCGGGCACCACCGCGGGCACCTCGGCGGGGAGGTCCTTCTCATCCAGCAGGTACCAGTCCGTGAGGTCGATAGTGCGGTCCGAGACGTTCATGATCTCGACCCGGTCCTCTCCCTCGGAGACCGCCTCGGTGACGCGCAGCGCATCCCCGTCCGGATGCTCCTCGGCGGCCGGCGGCGGGACGTACGGGCCCGAGTTCTCGGCGCCCTTGGTGACCTCGGCCGAGGCGGTCACCTCGCCGTCGATCACGATGTAGCTGGTGGGGGCGTGCTCGGTCCAGGTCAGGGAGTCGATCAGGGTGGTGCCGTCGGCGGCGACGAGGCGTGCGGCATCGGCCTTTCCGAGGCCGAAGTCGAAGCCTCCCGGCGCCGCGTCCTCGTGGTCCAGGACCAGGTGCTCGCCGGGGGCGATCACGGTGCCGGCGGGGATCTGCCAGTCGCGGGAGTCGTCGTCATCCCGCAGGAACCAGCCCGAGAGGTCCACCGGATCGGCACCGGAGTTGACCAGCTCGACCCAGTCCGCGCTGCCGTCGGGGTCATCGGACTCGACCTCAGAGATCCGCACATCGGCCGGGGCGGCGAGGGCGGGCGCCGCGGGCGCGAGCACCGTCGCCACGAGGGGCGCGGACAGCGCGAGCGCGCCGGTCAGCGCACCGAGCCGGTGCAGCACGGGGCGGCGCCGCACCGGGCGATGCAGCACAGGGTGGCGGGCGAAGCCGTCCGACGGGGCGGGGAGAGGGCTGGGACGCACGGGGGCTCCTGGGTCATGACGACGGGGTCGGGCGCATCCCATCACCGCCCGGTGAACCCCGTCCGAGACGCACGTGGCCGGGAGATGGCCTCGGAGCGGCATGATGGGAGGATGCCTGCCGCTGCCCCGTCCTCCTCCGCTTCACCCTCCCCCGCGCACCGCTTCGACCTCGAGGCCATCGGGGCGGGGCTGCCGGTTGCGGCCGCACGGAGCGAGCTCGAGGCGGCGGCCCGTTCCGGCGCGATGGTGGTCACCGCTCCTCCCGGCACCGGCAAGACGACGCTGGTGCCGCCGCTGGTCGCGAACCTCGCTGACGGACTCACCCTGGTCACCCAGCCGCGCCGGGTCGCGGTGCGGGCGGCCGCACGCCGCCTCGCCCAGCTGGACGGGTCCGCGCTCGGCGGACCGATCGGCTTCACGGTGCGGGGTCAGCGCCAGGTGGGGGCGAGCACCCGCCTGGAGATGCTCACCCCGGGGGTGCTGCTGCGCCGGTTGCTCGCGGAGCCGGAGCTGCCCGGGGTCGCCGCGGTGCTGCTGGATGAGGTGCATGAGCGCTCCCTGGACACGGACTTGCTGCTGGGGATGCTCGCCGAGGCCCGTCAGCTGCGGGAGGACCTCGTGGTCGGGGCGATGTCCGCGACTCTCGACGCGGCAGCGGTCGCGCACGTGCTGGACGGCGCGGCGATCGTCGAGGTGCCCAGCGCCCTGCATCCGTTGGCGATCAGCTATGCACCCTCACCCGTCCCGCGGCTGGATGCCCGCGGCATCACTCGTGAGTACCTCGACCACCTCGCCCGCACCGCGGCTCGTGCCCAGCGGGAGCAGGGCACCGATGCGCTGGTCTTCGTCCCCGGTGCCCGTGAGGTCGACGACGTGGTCGCCCGGCTGCGGGGCCTGGTCGGCGACGGGGTGGAGGTGCTCGCCCTGCACGGCCGGCTGCCGGCCGCCCAGCAGGACCGGGCCACCAGCGGCCGACGCCCCGGGGAGAGCCCGCGGATCGTGGTCTCCACCGCGCTCGCGGAGAGCTCCCTCACCGTGCCCGGGGTGCACCTGGTCATCGATGCCGGCCTCTCCCGGGAGGTGCGGCGGGACCGCGGGAGGGACATGTCCGGCCTGGTCACGGTCAGCGCCTCCCGGGCCGCGGCCGAGCAGCGGGCGGGCCGAGCCGCCCGGCAGGCTCCGGGCGCGGCGGTGCGGGCCTTCGCAGAATCGGACCTGGTCGGGATGCCGGCGCAGTCCCCGCCGGAGATCACCAGCAGCGACCTCACCGACGCGGCCCTGACCCTGGCCTGCTGGGGCACGCCGCGCGGGGTGGGCCTGCCGCTGCTGACCCCGCCCCCGGCCGGGGAGATCGCCGCCGCGGAGCGCACCCTGCAGGCCCTCGGCCTGGTCGATGACGAGGGCAGGCCCACACCGTCGGGGACCCGGGTGGCGCGGCTGCCCGTCGGAGTGCGGGAGGCCCGTGCCCTGCTCGACGGGGCGCAGCGACTGCCCGGACGGGATCCGGCCCGTCTCGCGGCGGAAGTGGTGGCGGCCGTCTCCGATGACCATCGCCCGACGGGCGCGGACCTCCCCCGACTGCTCGCGGACCTGCGCGCCGGTCGCGCCCCGGGCGTCGAGCGCTGGCGGCGCGAGCGCGATCGCCTCTCCCGCCTCGCCCGTCCCGCTGCGGACGGGCGCTCCGGCGAACCCGCCGCGCCCCGTTCCACCTCACCCAGCCCCACCGCGCACCTCCCGACCGCGCACCCGCCCGCCCCGCCGGCCGTGCCCCTCACCGCGCACGACCCCGCGCACCAGGCCGGTGCCGTGCTCGCCCTCGCCCGGCCGGAGCGGATCGCGCTGTGCACGGGGGCCGGCTCCCGCTCCTACCTGCTGGCCTCCGGCACCCGCGCCGCCCTGCCCGAGGGCAGCGGTCTGCTGGGCCACGACTGGATCGCGGTCTGGGAGGTGCAGCGGGCGGAGGGACGCGCGACCGATGGGACCGGGGCGGTGATCCGTGCCGCCGCTCCGCTCACCGAGCAGGATGCCCTGCTCGCTGGGGCGGAACTGCGCGTCGAGGAGCGCACCGCCCGCCTGGAGGACGGGACCGTGCGGGCCCGTCGGCAGCAACGACTGGGGGCCATCGAGCTGACCTCGACCCCGGTGCGCGCCACCGCTGCGGACGCCGTCCCCGCCGTGCTCACCGAAGTCCGCACCCGAGGCCTGGCCGCGTTGGAGATGCACGAGTCAGCGGCGGCTCTGCGTGCGCGGCTCGCGCTCGTGCACCGTGAGATCGGCGCACCCTGGCCGGCGATGGACGAGGCCTCACTGCTGGACTCCCTGGAGGCCTGGCTGGCCCCGCAGCTCTCCGCCCGCACCACTCGCCTGTCCTCGGTCGACGTCACCGGCGGGCTGCGCCTGCTGCTGCCCTGGCCGGAGGCGGCGGAGCTCGCGGAGCTGGTGCCGGAGCGGCTGGCGGTCCCCTCGGGCGGCTCGGCCCGCATCGAGTACCCCGCCCCCGAAGCCGAGGACGGCCGCCCGGTGGTGGCGGTCAAGCTGCAGGAGCTGTTCGGCCTGGCCGAGACGCCGCGGCTGGTCAGGGGCCGGGTGCCGGTGCTCTTCCATCTGCTCTCCCCGGCCCGTCGGCCGCTCGCGGTCACCGACGACCTGCGCTCCTTCTGGGACGGCCCCTACCGGGAGGTGCGCAAGGAGATGCGCGGACGCTACCCCAAGCATCCCTGGCCGGAGGATCCATGGACCGCGGTCGCGACGGCTCGCACCACCCGCGCCACCCGACGCTGAGCTGCGCTGAGGCAGCGCTGAGTTGAGTCGAGCTGCGCTGAGTTGAGTCGAGCTGCGCGGAGGCAGGGGAGGCTGCGCGACACCGGTGCCGCGGCGATGCTGCGCCGGTGCGGCCGTGCGCCGGTGCGTTGATGCGGCCGTGCTGCGGCTCAGGAGCCGGCAGCACCCGCGGCCGCCGTGGACGCGATCATCGCGGCCGCCATGTCGTCCATGATCCGCCGGACGGCCGTCGCCGCCGGATGGTCGATCTCCAGTGCGGCGATCCGCTGGTCCAGTTCACGACGACCCAGGACCGGCAGCTCGTCCCGGAGGATGCGGTGGGCGATGCGCTGGGCGCGCAGCAGCTCCAGCAGGATGCCGTCCTGCAGGCTCGCCTCCGACGGCTCGGTGACGGCGCGGGCGAGGCGGGCACGCAGCGCGCTCTCGAGGGTGTCGTCCTGCGCGGGCCAGGACGTGAAGAACCAGCCGTCCTTGCGCGTCACGGCACCGGCGGCGGCGTAGCCCTCCCCGATCACCTCGGTGAGGTCCATCGAGCGGTGGGCGATGACGGATCTGAGCTTCTTCCCGTCCAGCTCGGCGAGCGCGCCGAGGGCCTGGTCCAGCACGGGCAGATCCGTCGGCTCGGTGTCCCGCACCTGCACCACGGGCGATCGCTCCTCGGTGAGGGCGATCTTCTCGCGCAGGGCCAGCTCGGCGACCGCGGCGGCGGCCAGCGCCTGGCGGCGGTACTGGGTCGAGTCCTGGCGGCCCGCATCATTGGTCAGCAGCAGGAAGAGCTCTCCGGGGATCGTATGCGTCGTCATCCCTCCACTGTGAGTCTCGGCACGCGCAGCGGCCACCCCTGATCGTCCACCTGCGGCTCCCTCTTTCGTCGGAGGCTCTGCCGCAGCGGATCCCCAGCGGACGCCCGGGCCCGCCTGGCACCATCGGGGCATGCGCCTGCTCTCGACCCCGTCCCGCCTCTACCGGGTGCTCGCCCTCGCAGAGGTGATCACCTGGACCCTGCTGCTGGCCGGCATGTTCCTGAAGTATGTGGTGGAGGCGACCGATGTGCTGGTGCGCATCGGCGGTGGGCTGCACGGCTTCACCTTCCTCGCCTATGCGGTGGTGACGGTGCTGGTCGCGGTCGATCAGCGCTGGAAGCTCACGGATCTGCTGCTGGGTCTCGGATCGGCGATCATCCCGTACCTCACGGTGCCGTTCGAGCGCTGGGCGCTGCGCCGCGGCCTGCTCGGCGACACCTGGCAGCTGCGCGAGAAGCAGGGGCGCACCGCCCCGGAGCGCCTGGTCTCCTGGGCCCTGCGCCACCCGCTCCCGGCTGTGCTCATCACGGTGGTCGGCCTCGCGATCGTGTTCTCGATCCTGCTCTCGCTGGGCCCGCCCACCGAGTGGTTCGCCTGAACCGACCCCGCTCCCTGACGGTCTGACGGCGCCTGCCGCAGCGCCCGCCCTCACGACGGCGGGGCGATCGGGTCGATCCGCACCACCTCTCCTCCCCGCAGGTGCAGGCGGCTGATGCGGACCACCGGGGTGCGTCGGCCCAGCCTCGGGACCGGCGGCTGATCCGGCTCCGGCGGCAGCGCCTCCCCGAAGCACACCCCGCACTCCTGCACCGCGAGCGCCTGCGAGCGGCGCGCCTCCCAGTCCACCTGCGCGGCGTGGGAGGCACGGATCCAGGGCCCGCCGACGGGTCGGCAGGGCCCGCAGCCGTCCTCGCCCTGCAGGGGGCACTGTGCGGGCCGTGCCGTGACCAGGAGCGACTGTCCCTGCAGCTCCTCGATCCGGGGATCGGCGCCGGTGGGGACCACGTCCAGCCCCCGCGGTCCCAGACGCAGCACCGCTGCCTGCCCGTGGTCCACCGCGACGGTCATCGCGCTCTCGAGCGCCTGGTCCGGATGCACGGCGAGCAGGTCCTCGCGCACGGCGACGGCCGGTTCGAACCAGTCCCGGCGCGGGCCCACGAGGGCGCCGAGCGCGACCGGTCCACCGCGGCGGCGCAGCTCCTCGGCGAGCGCGGGCCGACGGAACCAGCTGTGCTGCGGCGGCCGCACCGGGCCGCGCCGTCCCTTCGCAGGCGTCCCGGGGCGCGGCGCTCCGGCGAGAACTCCCTCCTGACTGGGCCGCGGCGGCGCCTCGTCACGTGCGGGGCGCACCTCGAAGGGGGACTCCTGACCGCTGAGGTCCGCGATCGTGGTCCCCTCGGGGCTGAGCGTGGGAAGCACTGGGCCCAGCGCGGGCACCACCAGCCAGGTGTGCGCGAGGTCGAGCGGGACCCGGCCGCGCAGCGTCTGCCGCACCCGGGCCGGATCGGGCGGGGACGTGGGCTCCCGGCGCCGGAACGCCTCCGCCTCGCGCTCGGGACCGCACTCCGGCGCGCGGTCACGGTCAGGGTCCCGCGTGCAGTCACGGACGCGGCCGGAGCCCGCGGCGGTCTCCGGCTCCGCCCACAGCGCGGGATCCGCGCTGGCGGTGATCGACCCGACTCCGGGCAGGTCGAGCTCGATCAGCTGGTCGCGCCAGCTGGTGGTGCGGTCATCGTCGGTCATGGTCATCCTTCCGATCCGGCCCGGGAGGGCCGCCTGACCGGATGGGCGGTCGCCTCCGGCCGGGTCTTCCTCGACGGGCACCGGGTTCGGTCTCCGGTTGCCGCGCGGCCTCTGTCGAAGGAGTGCAGCCGCGTCTCGTGACCCGTCCCGAACGGTACCGGGACCCTGTGACGCACGAACGCTCGTAGACTCCTCGGGTGCGCTGCCCCCACTTCGACTCCGGCGCGTGCAGGTCCTGCACGCTGCTGGACCTCCCCCGCCCTCGGCAGCTCGCCGAGGGCGGTGCCCGCGTCGAGCAGCTGCTGGCCGGGCACCTCGCCCCCGGCACCGTGTGGGCGGCCCCGATTGTCGGCCCCGAGGCGGGATTCCGCGCCCGCGGAAAGATGGCCGTGGGCGGGACCGCCGCCGCCCCCGTCCTCACCCTCCCGGGGCAGTCCGCCGGCACCGATCTCTGCGACTGCCCTCTCTACCCCGACGGGGTCGAGCAGATCCTCGAGGGGGCCAAGGCCCTGATCCGGCGTGCCCAGGTGCCGCCGTATGACGTCGCCCGGCGTCGCGGCGAGATCAAGAACGTCCTGGTCACCGCCTCACCGGAGGGCGAGTACCTGCTCCGCTTGGTGCTGCGCAGCGAGCAGGCGCTGGACCGCCTCCGCGAGCATCTGCCGCGGCTGCTGGAGGACCACCCCTCGCTCGTGGCGATCACCGCGAACATCCATCCCGAGCACACCACCGCCGTCGAGGGCGAGCGCGAGATCCACCTCGCGGGCGCGGCCTCGATCGCAGTGCGCACCGGGGACGTGACCCTGTTCGCCCGCCCGCAGTCCTTCCTGCAGACCAATACCGAGGTCGCCGGGCAGCTGTACCGCCAGGCCGCGACCTGGGTGGGCGAGCTCGCGGCGGCCTCCGGTACTGACCGGAGCCCGGACGACGACGCGGGCCAGGGTGCGAGCGGCGACGCGGGCCAGGGCTCCCTCCACGGTGCGGGCCGCGACGGGGCGCTCCGCCTCTGGGACCTCTACTGCGGGATCGGCGGATTCGCCCTCCACCTCGCCCGGGCGCTGCCGGACGCTCAGATCACCGGCGTCGAGGTCTCTCCGCAGGCCATCGAGGGCGCACGTGAGGCGGCGACGGCCGCCGGGGTCACGAACACCACCTTCCTCGCCGACGATGCCACCACCTGGGCGATCGCCGAGGCCGCCGGGGCTGCGGGCCCTCCCGACATCGCGGTGGTGAACCCACCTCGTCGCGGGCTCGGCCGCGAACTGGCCGGCTGGCTGGAGCGCTCCGGGGTGCGGGACGTGATCTACTCCAGCTGCAATCCGAGCACCCTCGCCACCGACCTCGCCGCGATGCCCTCGCTGCGCATCGTCGCCGGCCGCTACGTGGACATGTTCCCGCACACGGCGCACGCCGAGGTGATCGTGCGCCTGCGCCGAAGCTGAACCCCCGGTCCGGCCCGGCGGCGCACCGTACCGGCCCCGTTCCCTCCCCACGCCCCCGACCCGCGACCGTCCCCACCCGGCGACCGGCCGGACCTGACACAGTGGGTCCGGACCCCGAGGGTCCCACCCCGCCTTCGAAGGAGCCCCATGACTGCCACCCCGACCAGCCAGCTGACCGAGGTCACCCGCACCGTCACCCCGGTGACCGGCGGCCATGACGTCACCCTGTCCCAGACCTTCGCCGTCCACCCCGAGGAGGTGTGGTCCGCGCTGACCATCGGCGCCCACCTCGAGGCATGGTTCGGCCGGGCGAGCGGCGAGGCGATCACGGGCGGCACCTACGAGCTGCCCGACATGCAGACCCGCGGCACGGTGCTCGCGGCCGAGGAACCCCGCAGACTGCTGCTGACCTGGGAGTTCGACAAGACCTCGAGCGAGATGGAACTACTGGTCGAGCCTGTCGAGGAGGCAGAGGCAGAGGGTGCGCCGCCCTCGGACCCCGAGGGTGCCGGCGACCCCGACCAGACTGCCGACCAGGACCGAGCTGCTGACCCGGACCCGGTGCGCCGCACCCGCTTCACCCTGCGCCACACGGTCCCGGCCGACGCCCACTGGGCGCACTTCGGACCCGCCGCGACCGGCTGCGGCTGGGACGCTGCGCTGTACGCGCTGGCGCTGCACCTCGAGGATCCGTCGGCCGATCTGATGCCGCGCCTGAGCCGGTTCGCCGCCTCCCCCGAGGGCGCCGAGTTCACCCGCGCGACCGCCGAGGCCTGGTTCGAGGCGCACGTCGCCACGGGTGTGGACAAGAAGCCGGCGCGCAAGGCATCGGTGCGCACCGCGGCGGTCTACCTCGGCGAGGAGCCGGATCCGGCATGAGCAGCGACTCTTCGGTGAGCAGGGACCGGGCGCACAGCGACTCCGCACGCAGCAAGATCGCACTGCTGTCCCTCGGGGGCACGATCTTCATGTCCCAGGACGCCTCCGGCGGGAACGCCCGGCCCGACGCCGCCGCCGGCGAGCGCCTGCTGGCGACCGTCGCCGGCGGCGCGGAGATCTTCACCCAGTCGCTGGCGAACGTCTCCTCCTCGGACGTGCGCCCGCACCACCTGCGCTCGGTGCTCGAGCACGCCCGGGCCGCGGTGGACGACGGCGCGGCCGGTGTGGTGCTCACCCATGGCACGGACACCCTGGAGGAGACGGCCTTCCTGCTCGAGCGCTATTGGGACCGCGAGGCGCCGTGCGTGGTGACCGGGGCGATGCGCCCGGCGAGCGACCTGGGTGCCGACGGGCCCGCTAATCTGCGGGACGCGATCCGGACGGCCACCGCGCCGTCGGCCCGCGGGCTCGGGGTGCTGGTGGTCTTCGACGGGCATGCGCACCTCGCGGACCAGGTCACCAAGGCATCCTCCCGCTCGGTCTCCGCTTTCGCCTCGGAGCCGTCCGGGCCGCTCGCGATCATCGAGGATGACGATCTGCGCCTGCTGCACGCCCCCCTCCCCCGCCCTCTGCCCCACGATGTCGCGGGGTGCGGGCTGCTGCTCCCGGGTCTCCCGCCGGATCGTCTCCCGGCGGTCCCCGTGCTCACCGCCGGGCTCGACGAGGACTTCGAGCTGCTCGACCACCTGCCCCGCGATCAGATGCAGGGCCTGGTGATCGCCGGGGTCGGGATGGGGCACGTCTCACCGGCCGCGATGCCCCGGCTGCGACGCCTGCTCGGTGCCGGCGTCCCCGTGGTCGTCGCCTCTCGCGCCTTCTCCGGCGGCACCTCCACCCACCACTACGCCTATCCGGGCTCCGAAGTCGATCTGCTGGAGGCGGGCGCGGTCATGGCCGGTCTGCTGCCGGCCGTCAAGGCACGCCTGCTGCTGCAGACGCTGGTGCACGGTGACGCCTCGGCCGCGCAGATCCGCGCATCCTTCGAGGTCTACGCGAGCTGAGCCGCCCCGGTGGGCTCGACGCCCCGGCGGTGCAGTTCACACCGCGCAGCTCAGACCGTGCAGTTCAGACCGTGCAGTTCACACCGCGAAGCTCAGGCGGAGAGGCAGAGGCAGAAGGGGTGCCCCGCCGGGTCCACGTACACCTTGAAGCTGCCGGAGCCGGAGGGCTGGTGGTCGTGGACCATCGCTCCCAGGGCCAGTGCCCGCGGCTCGGCCGCTTCGATGTCCGAGACTGCGAAGTCGAGATGGAACTGCTGCGGATGCGCACCCTCGGGCCAGGTAGGGCGCTGATAGTTCTCGATGCGCTGGAAGGCGAGGGAGGCCTGCCCGTCGGCCTCGTCGGGCGAGACCCGACCGCGCGGCGGGAGCAGCTCCGCCCAGTCGGCGTCGCTGCCCTCCTCCACGCGCCAGCCCAGGAGCTTGGCGTAGAAGGTGGCGAGCTGCAGGGCATCGGTGCAGTCCAGGACGGTGACATCGAGGGTGGGGATGACGGGTTCCTGATCCAGGTTCTCCATGGCCTCACCGTAGGAGCCGGAAGGCGCTCCGCGGAAGAGGCGCGACGGACGAATCAGTGCGAGCTCGCGCGGTGCGGTCGCCGCGGGGAGGGCAGGGCGATGTCAGGAGCGGGTTCGGGTGACGCCGGGAGCGGGCTCCAGGGTGATGTCCGCCCAGGGCGAAGCCCCCGGGATGCCATCCCCCCGCCCACGGTGACAGACTGGGGATACTCGTGTGCGACGCAGACCGTAGAAAGGGATACTTATGACCATTCCTGCTGACCCGACTCCTGCCCTGCAGGCCTACGCCCGCCCCGAGAAGCTGGTGACCACGCAGTGGCTGGCCGATCAGCTCGCCGACGGCCGGCCCGAGGACCTCGTGGTCGTCGAGTCCGACGAGGACGTGCTGCTCTACGAGACCGGCCATATCCCCGGCGCGGTGAAGGTCGACTGGCACCTGGACCTCAACGATCCCGTCACCCGCGACTACGTCGACGGCGCCGGTTTCGCGAAGCTCATGGACGCCTCCGGGATCACCCGCGACACCACCGTGGTGATCTACGGCGACAAGTCGAACTGGTGGGCCGCCTACGCACTGTGGGTCTTCGAGCTGTTCGGCCATCAGGACGTGCGCCTGCTCGACGGCGGCCGCGCCGCCTGGCAGGCCGAGGGTCGCGAGCTGACCACCTCCGACGAGGGCATCCCGGCTGCCACCAGCGGCTACCCGGTCGTGGAGCGCCAGGACGCACCGATCCGCGCCTACCGCGAGGACGTGCTGGACTTCCTTGGCGGGCCGCTGATCGATGTGCGCTCCCCGCAGGAGTACTCCGGCGAGCGCACCCACATGCCGGACTACCCGCAGGAGGGCACCGTGCGCGGCGGGCACATCCCCACCGCCCGCTCCGTGCCCTGGGCCCGTGCCGCCGCCGAGGACGGCCGCTTCAAGCCGCGTGCGGACCTCGCAGCGATCTACCAGGAGGAGCTCGGCTTCGACACCACGACGCCGACGGTCGTGTACTGCCGCATCGGCGAGCGCTCGGCCCATAGCTGGTTCGTGCTCACCTACCTGCTGGGCTTCGAGAACGTGCGCAACTACGACGGCTCCTGGACCGAGTGGGGCAACGGCGTGCGCCTGCCGATCGCCCAGGGCACCGAGCCGGGCGAGGTTCCCGCACGATGACCGGCGCCACCTCCTCCCACCCCGCCCCCGGACCCGACGCGGGTCTCCCCGCCGCCTTCGCGGAGATCGCCGAGGACTTCCACGCGCTGTCCGGCAAGGATCGCCTGCAGCTGCTGCTGGAGTTCTCGCAGGAGCTGCCGGCGCTGCCGGAGCGCTATGCGGAGCATCCCGAGCTGCTGGAGCCGGTTCCCGAGTGCCAGTCCCCGATCTTCCTGATCACCGAGGTGGAGGGCACGGGACGAGAGGCGACCGCACGGCTGTTCTTCTCCGCCCCGCCGGAGGCGCCGACGACCCGAGGCTTCGCCTCGATCCTCGCCGAGGCGCTCGACGGCCGCACCGTGGGCGAGGTGCTGGGCACCCCGGAGACGGTCACCGGTGCACTGGGCCTGGCCGAGGTGGTCAGCCCGCTGCGGCTGAACGGTATGGCCGGGATGCTCGCTCGGATCAAGCGCCAGCTCGCGCAGAAGGCCGGCGTCTGAGCTCTGCGATCCCTGAGCTTCTGAGCTCTGCGATCCCTGAGCTGCGGCGCCGCGCCTCAGCGGGCAGGGGCCCCGCGGCTCAGTGAAGGGGCGGCGTGCGGGGCGGCCAGTTCTCCCCGCCCGACGGGGTGCGGTCGGCCGCACCGCTGCCGGGCCGGTCGCGATCCGTCGCGCCGCGATCCGCCCGGTCCCGATCCGTCGGACCGCGGTGGCCGTAGCGCTCGTACGCCCTGCCCGCAGCCCGCTCGGCGCCAGAGCGCAGCACCCCGAAGGCGGCACGCCCGGCCTCGGACTGCGCGAACTCGAAGGCGGCCCGGGCCCGTCGCGGGAACTCCGCGCCCTCGCTCCGGGAGGAGTCCTCCCCGTCGGTCGACGCGGCGTCATCACGCGCCCACTCGCCTCGGGAGACGCGCTCGTGCCGGTCCCTCGCCACCCGCAGCTCGAGCGGCACCCGCACCTGTCGCACCAGCACCTCGCGGACGTCCTCACGGATCTGCTCGGCCTGACGGCCGAGATAGTCCTCGAGGCCCTCGTCCCTCTCCTCCAGCGCATGAGCGCGCCCCAGCAGGAAGGACGCCAGGTCGGAGGCGACCTCGGGGGAGAGCCCGTAGGCGTCGGAGGAGCCGCGCGCATCCCGCAGCTCCACGGCGTCGTCGCTCTCGAGCGGGCTGGGCGCGATGTCCACAGCGCTGAGCACGTCCTCGACGAAGGCATGGAAGCTCGCCTCGCCGGCCACGTCGGCCCGGCGCAGCTCCGACCGTCCGGTCGCCTCGGGCGGCAGCGGAACCCGGGCCACGCCCTCCCGCGCGAACTCGTCCTGGGCGGCGCGTCGCAGCAGGCGCCGAGCCGCGCGCTCGAGATGGCCGGCGTCCGCATCGCGCGGGATCTCCGAGACCACCGCCCGGGCGTCCGCGACCAGCGCAGAGCGGAGTCCGGCGGCGTCGGCGCGCCGACGCACCGTGCCCGGGAGCGCGGCGAGCCGCTCGCGGAGCGTGAAGATCTGCACCATGGGCGCACCTCCTGCAGGGGCGGGCGGGTCACGACCATCGTACGGCGCGCTTCCTGGGCGGGCGAGGCTCACCTGCGTGATCGACGGGCCACAACCTCCAGGTGCATTCGGCGAGGACAGGAGCACTCGGCGAGCACCGGAACAATCGGTCAGCGCCGGAACAATCGCCGAGCACCGGTCGTTGGACGCGATGACACCCCGTCATCGATTCTGAGGAGACGACATGACTGACCTCGCCTACACCATCCCCGGTCTCGGCACCGACGACTCCGTCCGCCTGGTGGAGTCCCTCCAGGACCGACTCCACGCGATGAACGACCTGCACCTGACGCTCAAGCACGCGCACTGGAACGTCACCGGTCCCCACTTCGTCGCCGTCCACGAGATGCTCGACCCGCAGGTCGAGCTGGTGCGCGGCTACTCCGACGAGCTCGCGGAGCGCATCGCCCAGCTGGGCGCCTCCCCCGTCGGCACCCCCGGCCGACTGGTCGCCGACCGCAGCTGGTCCGACTACACCCTCGGCAAGGCCGACACCCAGGAGCACCTGAGGGCCCTGGACGGCGTCTACGAGGGCGTCATCTCCTCGAACCGCAAGGCGATCACGCTCTCCGGCGAGCTCGACCCGATCACCGAGGACCTGCTCATCGGACAGACCGCCGAGCTCGAGAAGTTCCAGTGGTTCCTCCGCGCCCACCTCGAGGGCTGAGCGGGAGGAGGTGAGCCCGCCGGGCAGCCTGTCAGCGCCCGCGCGGGTGATGACCGGGCCGACGGGGCTCGGGTGCCGCCGAGTACGGTGAGGGCACCCGACCCCCGAGGAGGACCCCGGCATGCCGATCGCCGCCCCCACCGCCGGTGAGCTCACCACGCTGCAGGACGAGGCGGTCCGCTTCACCCGCGAGCTGATCCGCCTCGACACGACGAACTTCGGCGGGAACGACCCCGCGACCTGGGGGCGCGGCGAGACCGCGGCCGCGGACCACGTCGTGGCGCTGCTGCGCGAGGTGGGGCTGGAGCCGACGGTCATCGAGTCCCGGCCCGGCCGTCCCAGCGTGCTGGTGACGATCCCCGGAGCGGACCGCGCACGAGGCGGCCTCATCCTCCACGGTCACCTCGACGTGGTGCCCGCCCGGGCGGAGGACTGGACGGTCGACCCCTTCGGCGCCGAGATCATCGACGGCATGATCTACGGCCGCGGCGCGGTGGACATGAAGGACATGGTGGGGATGATCCTCGCCGTGGCCCGTCATCTCGCCCGCACCGGGCAGGCCCCGCCGCGGGATCTGATGTTCGCCTTCTTCGCCGACGAGGAGAACGGCGGCGTGTGGGGCGCGGAGTGGCTGGTGGAGCATCACCCCGAGCTGTTCGCGGGCATGACCGAGGCGATCAGCGAGGTGGGCGGCTACTCGATCACCCTGCCGGAGAAGGACACCGGGCAGGACGTGCGCGCCTATCTGGTCCAGACCGCGGAGAAGGGCCTGGCCTGGGGGCGGCTGCGCGCCCACGGCCGGGCCGGGCACGGCTCCGTGCCCAATGACGAGAACGCCATCGTGCGCCTGGCGCGCGCGATCGCCGCGATCGACGAGCACCGCTTCCCGATCGAGTACATCGCCAGCGTGCGCGCCCTGTTCGACGGGATCACCGAGATCACGGGCACCGGCTGGGACGAGCAGGACATCGACTCCTTCCTGCCGCTCGCAGGCGGGGCCCGGCACTTCGTCTCCGGCACCCTGCGCGACTCCGCCAACCTCACCATGCTCAGCAGCGGCTACAAGGTCAACGTCATCCCGCAGACGGCGGAGGCCGGTTTCGACTGCCGCTTCCTGCCCGGGCACCAGGACGAGGTGCTCGCCCTGCTGGACGAGCTCAGCGGCGAGCACGTCGAGGTGATCATCGACCATGTGGGCGTCTCGGTCGACTCCCCGCGCGAGACGCCGCTGGTCGGCGCGATGACCCGCGCGATCGAGGCGGAGGATCCGGGATCGCGGGTGCTGCCCTACTGCCTCAGCGCAGGCACGGACAACAAGTCGCTCAGCGCGCTCGGCATCGCCGGATACGGCTTCGCCCCGCTGCAGCTGCCGGCGGATCTGGACTTCGCCCCGCTGTTCCACGGGGTCGACGAGCGGGTGCCGGTGGACGCGGTGCGCTTCGGGGCACGGGTGCTGCTCCGCCTGCTCGGCGACTGCTGAACGGGCAGGGTCGAGAGAGCTGTTGTCGGGCGGGAACGGCGACCGACCCAGAGCCCGGCACCCCGGGATCAGGCCTCTTCGTCGGCCTTGATCTGCCGGCAGTTCTCCAGCAGCTCCACCACACCGAACTCCGCGCCGGGCTCGAGCCCCGTGTACCAGGCCGGGGCGTTGCGCAGGATCGACCGGAGCAGCTCGGTGGCGTCGGGGGCGCCGCCGCTGCGCGCCTCCTCCTCGGTGTCCACCAGCCACTGGCAGCATTGCGCGACGGCACCGCCGGCGATCGCGCGACCCATCGACCGGATCTCGATGCCCGCCGGGAGGTCATCGCCGAGCCGGTCCAGAGCGATCGCGTGCAGCTCCGTCATCATCTCGATCATCACCATGAAGGTGCGGTGGGCGAACTTCCACTCCAGCGCACCGCGCAGGAAGGCATGGTGCCGCTCGACGTAGGCCACCAGCATCCCGAAGCCGAAGCAGATCCGCTCCTTGAGCCCGGTGCCCTCGCTGCCGTACTTGGCACCTCGCTCCCAGGCCTTCTCGAACATCTGCTCCAGCATCGCGCCCATCAGGGCGTCGAGGCCCGAGAAGTGGCTGTAGAAGGCGGCGCGGCTCACGCCGGCCTGCTTGGCGAGGGCGTTCACGGTCACCTCGCCGTCGGCGGAGGTGAGGTCACGGGCTGCGGCGAAGATGGCGGCTCGGGTCCGTGCCGGGCGGGGGTCCGGGGCACGGTCGTTGGTGCTGGTCATCTGTTCAGGATAGACGGGCAGAGCGTCCCACGCGCGGATCACCCGGACCGCGGTGCGGCGGGTTCCGATCGGCCATGCGGTCGGCCTCGCCCGACCTCACGAAAGTTCTCGATCGGCCGTGCGGCAGGATGGGGGCATGCGCTCCTTCCTGTCCGGCCTGTCCGGTGGTGGTCGGCCGCAGGGCCATCCCCTGCTCGACGCCCTCCCGGGGCAGACGATCATCCACACCCGGGTCGGTGCCCGAGGGACCTGGACCGTCACGGCGCGGGGCTGGGTGCTCCACTCACGGATCCAGCAGCTCGACGGACCCACGATCGGACCGGCGCCGGAGGCGGCCGTCGGCCTGCGCGATGACCGTGTGGTGGGGGCCTCTATCCAGGAGATCGAGCTGGTCGACGGCCATCTGGCGCTCGTGCTCCGCGGAGCGCAGGGTCCGCTGCGACTGAGCACGGTCCCGGGCTGGCAGCTGGACGGTCCGCGGGGCGCCCAACTGCAGGTCGCCGCGACCGGAGAGCTCACCGACCAGCCTCCCGGGGCACCGCTGCACGCCACTGCGGAGGCGCTGGCTGCGCACGCCGGCTCCGCTCGCAGCGGTCTGGAGGAGCGACTGCTCGCCCTGGGCCGCGAGCAGTGGCTGCATCCCGGGCATGTGGTGGAGGTGCTCGCGAACGCCGGTGCGCTGGACGATGAGGAGTTCACGCGGCGCGGCCCGCTCCTGCTGGCTCGGCTGCTCGCTCGCGGGGAGATCCGCGCCGGCTTCGTCACGGCAGGACGGTTCCGCCCCTGGTCGCTGCCCGTGGCGGAGATCGTGGAGCACATCGGCACCACCTGGGCCGCGCTCGGCGGGCGCGCACCCGGCCCGGACATGATCGCGTGGTTCGAGCTGACGGAGGCGGGCCGGGACGCCATCGGCCCCCGTGGCGTCCGGGCGAGCGCCCCGGGGATGTCCGGCTACGACTCCCCCGGCGTGGTCGGCGCGCCCTCGCACCGCGACCGGACGTCACGCCACCCCTGACGGACCGTGACCGCTGCAGAGGGACAGGAGCTCGCCTCCCCACCGATTCCGAGCACCTGGAATACTCCTCTCCGGCCGGGGATCCCCCCGGTGAACAGCGGTCGAACGCCGGGCGACGCTCCACCCGGTCCCGCTCAGCGATACCCTGAGGACCACCACGTCGAGAAAGGCGTTCGAGATGCCAGCACGTACCGTGAAGGTCGCGAGTTCCAGCGGCCTCCATGCCCGCCCCGCCGCGATCTTCTCCCAGGCCGCCAGCGAACAGGAGGTCTCCGTGACGATCGAGACCGGCGCGATGGGTCCGGTGAAGGCCTCCAGCATCCTCCTGCTGCTCACGCTGAACGTCGGCCACGGCGACGAGGTCACGCTCCGCGCCGAGGGCGACGGTGCCGAGGAGTCCCTCGAGGTGCTCTCGGCCCTGCTCGAGACCAACCTCGACGAGGAGTTCCAGGACAGCTGAGCCTCGGGAGAGCTGCGCGCACCCAGCGCCCGCCACCCTGCA
>NZ_DASVGJ010000046.1:0-17190 GCF_036379615.1 Brachybacterium sp. | reverse complement strand
CGGCGGTCCGGCCCCTCCTTCCTGCGCACATCGCGCGGGAGTCCTCAGAACAGCCCACGGGCGACGACGAGAAGGGCGCACACCGCCACCACCGCGATCTGCAGCATGTTGGCCCGAGTGGTCATCACGGCCTCGCCGCCGTCGGCCGCCGGCGTTCCCAGCGCATCCCGGCGGTCCATCCAGCGCTCCCAGCGCTGCTTGACCACGGCGGAGCGGCTGCGTCGCTGATCGTGGACCAGACGTTCCTGCGCGGTGAGCCGGCGGCCGCGCAGGTCCTGCTCATGCATCATCGCCTGCCGCCGCCAGGGAGCGTCCTTCCCCAGCGCAGGGGCGTTCCAGGCGGTGAGAGTGGAGGTGGTGCCGCGGCGGGTGGCGACCTCGAAGCGCAGCATCGCGCCCAGGCGCACCTCCTCGATCGCGCCGAAGGGCAGGTGGTGGGTCCCCAGGACGTTGCGCACCTCGACGGTCTCCTCGTGCAGCACCACGCGGGGTGCCCACAGCACCATCCACACCAGCGCCAGCAGGAGCAGCAGCACCGGCAGCACGAGCACGCCCTGCCAGCCGGCGCGGAGCACCGCATCGAGGGTGAGCCCCAGGCCTACGAGACCCACGACGATGCAGAGGGCGGTGGCCCCGTGCGGGCGCAGGTGGAGGGTCCCGCCGGGGTCGTGGGAGGTGGGGTGGGGAGGCATGGGTCCACGGTAGTCCAGGCCCGTCTCAGAGCCGGAGCACCTGGACCATGCCGGGCCGGGTCCCGCCGGCACCACGCAGCACGATCGCATCGGCGCGCCCGTAGGGTGCGAGGCGCCGTCCGGGCAGCAGATCCACGAGCTCGCATCCGTCGGCGCCGCGCCGCAGGCGGCCGGGCATCGCGTGCACCGTGCCGGAGCGCAGCCGGGAGGTATCGGCCGAGCTGTCGCCGAGCTGCACGGAGTGCGGCGCCGCCTCGGCGCCCGGCAGCAGCGGCCGGACGAAGAGGTGGTAGCCGACCAGCGCGCCGACGGGGGTGCCGGGGAGATGGACGACCGGGGTGCCGTCGGGCAGGTGTCCTGCACCCTGGGGGCCGCCCGGCCGCAGCGCGAGGTGCTCGAAGCTGGAGGTCCCGCAGCCGCGCTCACCCAGCAGGATCTTGACCACGTCGTAGGCTCCGTGCCCGATCCCGCCCGTGGTGAGCACGAGGTCGGTGTCCGCGGCGGCCTCGTCGAGCACCTCGCGCAGGCACTCCGGAGCATCCCCGCTGAGAAACTGGCGGGCTGCGACGCCGTCAGCCCGCAGCGCGGCCGCGAGCATCACCCCGTTGGACTCCAGCACGGCCCCGGGCACCTCGTCCGTCGTGCCTGGGCCGGCCAGCTCGTCCCCGGTGACCACGACCGCAACCCGCAGCGGTCGCAGCACCGGCAGGCTCTGCATCCCGAGCATCGCGGC
Source organism: Brachybacterium sp. (assembly GCF_036379615.1). GTDB lineage: Bacteria > Actinomycetota > Actinomycetes > Actinomycetales > Dermabacteraceae > Brachybacterium. Next base: position 15,765 of record NZ_DASVGJ010000046.1, on the reverse strand, counting down.
GAGGCCCACGAGCCCTCCGCCCACCCGGTCCCCAGGCGATGCGAGCACCCTGCCGCGCGGGATCTCCTCGCCCGGGCCACGGATATGACGGCCCTCGACGGGCAGCGCAGAGAGATCGATGGTCACCGTGGCAGGCGGTGGTCCGAAGGGGTCCGCATCCGTGGCCTCGACCTCGATCACGGCGTCGGCGCCGTGCGGGACGGACGCACCGGTCATGATGCGGGCCGCGGTGCCGGCGAGGTGTGGGCGGACGGCTCCCGGGCGGGCGGGGAGCTCGGCGGAGACCACGAGGACGGTGCGGCCGACGGTGAGATCGCTGCGCCGCACGGCGAAGCCGTCCATCGCCGCGATCGGGACCGCGGGGCTCTCCCGCTCGCTGCGCAGCTCCCGGCCGAGCACGGCGCCAGCCGCTTCCTCGAGCGGTGTCTCGAGCACCGCGGGGGACAGCCTGATCTCCCGCTGCAGGCGGGTACGCCAGAGCAGCGGGTCCAGCGGGGGCGGCGTCATGGTCCTCCTTCGTCCTCCGTCGTCGGGGCGGCCTGGCGGCGACGGCTCCATGATGTCCCATCCGCACCCCACTCCACGGACGCCGGACGCAGGGCGCTGTACTTCGATCCCAGATCGTCGGGCGCTGGTCGTCGGGCGTCGGGCCCCGAGCCCCGGGCGCTGTGCATCGGGTGCTGCGCGCCGGGTCCCCACCACAACGCAGGCAGCTCCCTGCCGTCGGTCAGTCCTGGGGTGCATCATGGAGGCATGCGCGAGATTCGTTTCGACCGCTTCGGCGGCCCTGAGGTCCTCACCCTCCACACCGATGCCCCGACGCCCGAACCCGCTGCCGACGAGCTGCTGGTCCAGGTCGCCTACGCCGGCCTGAACCCGCTTGACTACAAGATCCGCGACGGCTCCTCCGGCCGGGCGCAGGGCCTCGAGCTCCCGGCGGGGACCGGTCGTGAGCTGGCGGGCACGGTGATCGGGGCCGGCTCGGGGCTCGACGAGGCGGAGCTCGGCTCCCGCGGACTCACCCCCGGCACCCGCGTGTTCGGGATGCGCGGCCCAGAGGATCGTCGCGGCGTCGCCGCCGAGGTCATCGCCATCTCCGTCGACGATCTCGCCCCGATCCCGGGAGAGATCCCGGACGAGGACCTCCCGCGCTGGGCAGGACTGGCGCTGGTGGGTCTCACCGCCATCGCGACCGTGAGAGACACTGCCGGGATCGAGCAGGGCGAGACGGTGCTGGTCCACGGCGGTACCGGCGGGGTGGGTCAGCTGCTGATCCCGATGGCGCTCGAGGCCGGAGCCTCCCGCGTGCTCGCCACCGGCCGCTCCGCGAACTCCGCACGGATCAGCGAGCTGGGGGCCACGCCGATCCCCTACGACACCACCGACTGGACCGCGGAGGTGCAGCGTCTGACGGACGGCCACGGGGTCGACGTCGTGCTGGACACCCACTACCACTCCACCTTCCTGCCGAGCCTCGACCAGCTCGCCGGGGGCGGCAGGATCGTCGCACTGCCCTCCCTCGCCGACCTGTCCCCCGCGCTGGAGCGCGGCATCGAGGCGCGGATCCCGGCGATCGTTCCCGGCCGCGACCGTCTGGACCGCCTCGCGCAGGGCATCCGTGCGGGCCGCTACCCTCTCGAGGTCTCCGAGGTGCTGCCGCTGGGGGAGATCGCGGAGGCGCACCGTCGGCTCGAGGACGGCCACACCCGCGGCAAGCTCGTCCTGGACGTCAGCGCCTGATCTCCTCTTGCTGCTGGCCGCTTGCGCGGCGCCCGCCTCGCGTGACGGCATGCCGAGTGGCCCCGGACACATGTCCGACCGGTAGGCTCTTTCCATGGTCGTGCCCCCTGTCGATGACGCCGAAGCAGCCCTCCGTGCCCTGGAGCCCGTGCTGCAGCCGAGCGGCTGGGCGCTGCTGAACTCCCTCCCCCCGTACCGGGAGGAGGATGCCCTGCGGCAGGCCGCACGTCTGCGCGAAGCCGGGCATGCGCCCGAGCTGGTCTCCGCGGTGCTCACCCAGTCGAAGCTGCGCACCCGGGCGGCGGACAAGTTCGGGGAGTTCGCCTCCTCGATGCTCTTCACGCCGCACGGTCTCGAGCAGGCCACCCGGCTCCCGATCGCCGCGATGCACGCCGAGCGCTTTCAGCGTGCGGGCGTGGCCAGCGTCGCAGACCTCGGCTGCGGCATCGGCGGGGACGCGATGGCGCTGGCAGGCCTCGGGGTCGACGTGCTGGCGGTGGACCGTGACCCGCTCACCGTCGCCGTCGCCACCGTGAACCTCCTCCCTTTCCCCCACGCCCGCGCCCGCCTGGGACGGGCCGAGGGCCACGACCCCCACGACACCGAGGGCATCTGGCTGGACCCTGCCCGGCGCGCCCCCACCCGTGGCGGCTCCCGGCGCCTGCACGATCCGGAGGAGTACGAACCGCCTCTGTCGACGGTCATCGACCTGGCCCGGCGCCTCGGACGCGACGGCGAGGCGGGTCCGCTGGGGGCGAAGCTCGGTCCCGGCATCGACCGGGATGCCGTGCCGGACGATGTCGAGATGCAGTGGCTGTCCTTCCACGGCCAGGTGCTCGAGGCGACCGCCTGGTTCGGACCGCTGGCGCGCGAGGGAGTGCTCTCCTCCGCAGTGCTCGTGGATCGCCGGGGAGCCCACCGCCTGGACCGTCGCGCCGACGCCGCCGCCGATCCGGTCCCCGGACCGCTCGGCGACCACCTCTACGAACCCGACGGCGCTGTCATCCGCGCCGGTCTCATCGGAACTCTCGCCGAGCAGCTCGGCGCCCGCACCCTCGATGAGACGATCGCCTATCTCACCGGTGACCAGCACGTGGCCACCCCCTTCGCCCGCGGCTACACGGTGCGGGACGTGATGCCCTTCGGACTCAAGCGACTGACCTCCTACCTGCGGGAGCACCACCTGGGTGTGCTGGAGATCAAGAAGCGCGGCACCGCGGTGGAGCCCGACGAGCTGCGGCGCAAGCTGCGACCGCGCCGCTTCGGAGACGAGTCCGCGACCTTGATCCTCACCCGCATCGCCGGGGAGCAGTCCGTCATCGTCGCGTCCCCGCACCAGATCCCCGCCGAGCATGGCACGAGGTACGGGGCCGCCCGATGAGCACCGAGCACGGCGCCACCCCCTCCACGGACGCGTCCCCAGGGACTGGCATGGAGCCCGGGGCCGGCACGGAGGCGGGCGCCGGCTCTGGTGCCGGCGCCGACGCGGAACCGGCGGCGGGGCCCCGGAGCACGACCCCGGAGCACGACCCCGTGGCTGCGTCCCGTCGGCTGATCGCGGTGCTGCTGCTGGTGGTCTCCCTCGGGGCGATCGGGCTGGTCACCCTCGGCGCCGCCGCTGACCGCGGGACCGGCGTCGTCTACGTCGGCGAGACCGAGGTCGAGCGGGAGGTGCAGCCTCCGCCCGACGACTACTCCGAGCCGGACTGGGCCACCGGCGAGGCGCCGACACGGCCGCCCGCCTCCGAGGGCGCGAGCACGAGCCTGCTCGTCGTGCTCATCGTCATCGGGGCACTCCTGCTCGCACTCGCGATCTGGGTCGCCTATCGGATGCGGAAGCTCGCCCGGCCCGGCCCTGCGCTCGCGGGGCTGCCCGACGAGGACGAGCTCACCGCAGAGCAGGCGATCGCGGCCCTCGAGGATGCTCGCACCCGCCTGTCCACCGTCGTCGACGCCCATGATGCGGTGATCGCGGCCTGGCTCACCCTTGAGCGGGCGATCGCGGAGGCCGGGGTGCGTCGTGCCCCCAGCCAGACCACGCTCGAGTTCGTCGTCGCGGTGCTCGGCGCCCTGGACCTGGATCGTTCGGCGCTGGATCGACTCGCGCACCTGTACCGTCGGGCCCTGTTCGATCCCCAGCCGCTGGTCGAGTCCGATCGCGAGGAGGCCCTGGCCCTGCTCGACAGCCTGACCGCAGGGCTCCGCGAGGTCGGCGAGCGACCGGGGGGCACCCGATGATCCGCGCCTGGCTCCCGCTGGTGATCCGGCTCGCCGGCGGGGTGGCGATCGCGCTCGTGCTGTACGCGGGATGCCGACTGTTCTCCTTGATCCTGCCCCTGCCGGCGCTGATCGCCGGCGGGCTGCTCGCCGGAGCGTTCTGGTGGGTGCTCGGCGCCGGCGCGGACCGCGCGGACCAGCTGCATGCCCCCGCCCTAGACCTCGACGCCGACTATGCGCTCCCCCACGCCCAGGACACCAGGGTGCGCCGACTCGAGGACCTCACCTACGGCGCACAGCCCAACCGCCGCATGACCAGCCGTGGGCTGGCCCGCACCCTCGGGGAGATCGCCGACGAACGAGCCCGCGACCCAGACGCCCCGGCGCTCAGCCCGGGCCTGACCAGCCTCATCGAGGCCGCCCGACACCCAGATACCGAGAACCATCCCGTCGGCCCGCTGGACCGACGAGCCCTGCACCGCTGTCTGAACGAACTCGCCACGCGCGAGGAGAGGGACCGATGACCGACCCCACCCCCACCGCCCCTGCACGCCCCACTCCGATGTCGGCGAGCGAGGCCACCGCCGCTGCCGCGAGGGTGCTCGACGCCGTCGAGATCGCGGTGGTCGGCAAGCGGGCATCGCTCGAACTACTGCTCACAGGCATCCTGGCAGGCGGTCACGTGCTGCTCGAGGACCTGCCGGGCCTGGGCAAGACCCTCGCCGCCCGTTCCTTCGCACAGGCGCTCGGGCTCCCCTTCACCCGCGCCCAGTTCACGCCCGACCTGCTGCCGGCGGACCTCACCGGCGCCGAGGTGTACGACCAGCGCACCGGCGAGTTCGTGTTCCGTCCCGGCCCGGTCTTCACCGGGCTGCTGCTGGCCGACGAGATCAACCGCACCCCGCCGAAGACCCAGTCGGCGCTGCTGGAGGCGATGCAGGAGCGGCAGGTCTCCGTCGAGGGCACCACCCGGAAGCTGCCCGACCCGTTCCATGTGCTGGCCACCGCGAACCCGATCGAGCACGAGGGCACCTATCCCCTGCCCGAAGCGCAGCTGGACCGCTTCCTGCTGCGCCTGTCCTTCGGGTATCCCACCGCCGAGCAGGAGTGGGACGTGGTCTCCCGCCGCATCGATCGCCGTCGCGAGGAGCAGACAGTCCCCCAGGTGCTGGACGCCTCCGGTCTGCTCGGGGTGCAGCTGGCTGTGGAGGACGTCCATGTCGAGGACGCGGTGGGCCACTACGCGGTCGAGCTGGTCTCGGCGACCCGCGGCCACCAGCACGCCCTGGTCGGCGCCTCCCCGCGCGGCACCCTCGCGCTGATCACGTGCGCCCGGGCGCTCGCAGTGATCCGCGGCCGCTCCTACGTGGTCCCGGAGGACATCAAGGACCTCGCCCATCCGGCGCTGGACCATCGCGTCACCGTCAAGCCCGAGCTGTGGCTGCAGAACGCGACCGGCGCCGGGGTGGTCGAGGCGGTGCTGGGCGAGGTGCCGGTGCCTGCCGCGACGGAGCCGGTATCCCAGGCCTCGGCGTGACCTCCCACCCTCCGCAGCGGAGCGACCTGCGGACCCGACCGACCCCGGCGCTCCTGCGCGCCGCCGTCATCGGCACCGCCGCGCTGATGCTCGCCCTGATCGCCGGGCGCCCGGAGCTCATCCTGGCCGGAGCGCCGATGCTGGTCTGGGCGCTCGTGGCCCTGGCGCGTCGCATCCTGCGCGGCGAGGAGCGCACCGTGGTGGACCCGCAGCTGCGGGTGAACCGTCGCAGCATCGAGGAGGGCGGCACCGCGGCCATCACCGTGCGGACCTCCCCGGGGGTGCTGATGGCGGCGACGCTGCCGCTGCCGCCGCATGTCGATGTCGCCCCACGCCGCGGTTCCCTCGCCGGTGACGGCGAGGTGAGGCTGCGGGTCAGCGCCCAGCGCTGGGGGATGATCTCCGCCGGTCCGGTGCATGTGCTGGTGGGCGATCCGCTCGGCGCCTATCGTGCCCAGCGGAGTCTGCCGGCGGCCGAGGTGCAGGTCGTCCCCGCCTCGACGGTGCTCGACGCACCGGTGGAGGTGCCCACCCCGATCGGTGTGAGCGGCGTGCATCTCTCCCGACGTCGCGGCGACGGGACGGCGCTGTCCGAGGTGCGCGCCTTCCGCCCCGGTGACCGGCTGCACCGGGTCAACTGGCGCGTCACCAGCCGCACCCGTCAGCTGCACACCAACGCCACGTTCACCGAGCAGGACACCGAGGTCCTGATCGTCACCGACACCATCGCGGACGTCGCCCCCGCGCCCTGGTCGCCGACGGACGCGCCGACGAGCCTGGACATGACGATCCGTGCGACCTCGGCGATCGCTCGCCACTACCTGACCGCCGGCGATCGGGTCTCGGTCTTCGACATCGGCCACCTCATCGGCCCGGTCCCGCCGGGCTCCGGCCCGCGCCAGCTGAGGGTGCTCTCCGCCGCCCTGTCCCGGGCGAGCCGGGACGACAGCGTCCATCGCTCCCCGCGGCGACTGCGCTCGGTACGCCCGGGAACCCTCACCGTGGTGTGCTCTCCCCTGCTCAGCAAGGACACGATCGCCCAGATCGGGGTGCTGGTCGCTCATGGGGCCGACGTGATCGCGGTGGACACACTGCCGCCGAGCATCGGGGACGTCTCCGTCCTGCGCGGCAAGGCGATGCGCATCGACGGCAGGATCTCGGATCGGTTCTGGCCCGAGGCCTGGGCGCTGCGCCGACTGCTGCGGGAGCGGACGGTGCGCGAGCTGCGGGAAGCCGGGGTGCCGATCACCGCCTGGGAGGGACCGAGCTCCCTCGCCCCGGTGCTCCTCTCGCTGTCCGCAGCGCGGTCTGCACCGCGCAGGAGGAGGTCCTGATGGCACTCGGACAGGCAGTGGATTCCTTCGCCCAGCGGCTCCTCGAGCTGCAGAAGGTCAGCCCGACCCAGTGGGCTCTGCGTCTGACCGGAGCGGTCGCGACCCTGCTCGCCCTCGCGCTGACCTACGGCACCCTCAACCTGTGGGCGAGCACGGTCGCCTCACTGGTCACCTTGATCGTCCTGCTGGCAGTCGCCGTGCAGGTATGGAATCCGGACAGCGATCTGGGGCTGCTCGCACCCGGCATGATGCTGTTGACTCTCCTGGTGCAGGGCGAGACCCCGACGCTCCGTGCGTCGGGGATCGGGCTGGCCCTGCTGCTCGCGCACAGCATCTTCGCGCTCGCCGCCACGACCCCGGTGCACGGGGAGTTCGACCGCAGCGCCTGGCTGCTCGCCGGGAAAGGGCTGCTGCCCGTCCTGGTGGTGAGCATCGTGGCTCTGCTGCTGGTCGTCGCGCTGTCCGGGATGGTGCTCGGGCCCTGGACGCTGATCCTCGGGGCGCTCGCCGCGATCGTCCTGTTCGTCACGGTGCTGCCTCGGTCGCGGTGAGGCAGCGGGCGCCGAGGCATAAGGGCATCGGGGCTCGCGTGCTGGCGGCGGGTGCTGGAGGCTACTGCTCGCCCGGCTCCGGAACGCCCTCGAGCGGTGCATTGGGGATGATCCGGGCCTGCTCGCCGTCGGGGCCCTCGAGCAACCGGCGCAGGATCGGCGAGGTCGAGGTGTAGGTGTGGCCCGTGGGAGTGACGATCGTGAGCCGTCCCGGAGACGCCTCGGTGGCCGGGTCAAGCGTCGAGGACCATCCAGGGATCTCCTTGGCGAGATTGAATCGCTGACAGTGCCCCACGCCGTTGTCGGCGGTGGTCTCGCCGCCGTCGGCATGCCGCTGGGCGTGGTCGACGTCGTGGATGCGCGCGTCGCAGAAGGGCGTGCGACAGCGCTGGTCCCGCAGAAGGATGAACCGCCTCACCTCTCCGCGGAACAATCTGCGGCGGCCGTCGACGTCCTGCAGCTCGCCGGTGCGGGGATCCGTGTAGAGCCGCCGGATCCAGCGCGCCGCATCCGTCACCTCGTCCGGCAGCGGTACTGCAGGGTCATGAACCGGTGGGTTCATAGCGCAGTCATGATCCGGTCGCATCACAGCGTCGGAACTGGTGGTGGCCATCCACTTCTCGTCGTTCTCGAGCTCTCTTCGCGCTGCCGTGCGCGTGCCGAGCGCGATGTCGCGCGCCACGGCACCGGGTACGGGATGCCCGTCCATCCACGCGGTCCTGTTCTCGGCGCCCAGCAGCGTCGTGTCCGTCATCAGCAGCTGGACCTCGACCGGGATGTCGTCCACGGTCTCGGCTCCGGTGGTCCGTTCGACCAGCGTGTCCGCCATGATCTGGCCCTTGGAACGGGGATCACCCGCGCTCTTGGCCGCCTTGGCGGTGCGGGTCAGCGCATCGAAGCTCGCAACCCCTTCCTTCACCGGCAGGACCGCGCGCAGCACCGACATCCCGTCCGCGGCGGGGCGGAGCGTGATCCGTCGGGCGCTTGCCGCACGCTGGATCCGGCGCACTGCCGATTCCGGGTCCAGCTCCATGGCTCGGGCCCTCGTGATGTCGCCCGCGCGGTTCGCCGTGACCTCCGGGAGTCGATCCTTGAACTCGTCATCAAGGGTGGCGCGGTCCTCGTCACTGAGGCACAGCGCGTTCTCGGCCACCTTGTGCGCCGCCCATTCGCTGATCCTTCCGGCATCGAGCAGTGCCGTGGTGCACGGCATGGAGCTGACGAGGATGCGGCGCAGAGTGAGCTGGTTCGATGCCTGCTTGGGGGTGATGCGTCGCGCGAGCGCGATCTGGTCGGCGATACCGCGGCCGAGCTGGTCGCGCGGCACACCGAGTCGTCGCTGCTCCCCGATCTGGGCGTCGTGGAAGACGGTCTCTGCACGAGCCTGCACCGCGGCGAGTCGTGCTTTCGCCTGCTCGGCGGCGGTGAGGAGATCGACGAGGGTGCCTTCCTGCTCTCGCGCCAGTTGCTCCAGCGACGGTGCGGCATCCAGGACGTGCTGGAGAGCATCGATCCACTGCGTCGCGGAGGTGCCGGGAGCGACGGTGGGTGTGGAGGGCCCCGTCGTCGCGCAGGTGCCGAATGCGGTGGTGGGCGCGGAGGCTCCCGAGGTGGTGGAGGGTCCCGGGGATGCCGAGGGTTCCGGGGTTGCTTCGCCGCCGTTGGTCGCTCTCGTGCTCATCCCTGCCCTCCCCTCCCTCCATGCTGTCCCTGCCCGTGCGGTCCGGCCGCGGGGTGCTGTGCTGACCGATGCCGTGCTGTCACGGGCGAGTACCGCACTGTTCGAACAAGCGTGCGCTCTCGAGCGTCGCCGGGCCAGGCGAGGGCCACGATTGTGGAGGCGGCGATGCTGTGGAGGAACGGTGCGCGCCGGGCAGATCCTCACGCCCTCGGCGGAACCCGCGTGGTCCAGGTCGCTCGAGCAGGCCACGCGGCGCCGACGAGGACTACCGTGTGGAGCATGTGGCAGATGATGGATCTCCTGTACGGGCACAAGAAGGAGATGGTCGCGCCGGAGGATGCACTCCCCGGTCGTGAGCACTACCCCTACACGCTTGCTCGCGAGCATGTCGTTCTCGGCACGGACATGCTCGGTCCGGACTCCCCCGAGGATCCACGCCCCTGGCCTGCCGATGCCGAGGAGATCATCCTCGCCGGCGGATGTTTCTGGGGCATCGAACGGATCGCCTGGCAGGTCCCCGGCGTGCACACCACCTCATCGGGCTATGCCGGAGGGTTCACGCCGCACCCCACCTATGAGGAGGTCTTCTCCGCGAGGACCGGGCACGCCGAGGCCGTGCGCGTCATCTACACCGGCGGGGAGAAGACCCTGCGCGCGCTGCTCACCGAGTTCTGGGAGCAGCACGATCCCACCACGGCGAACCGTCAGGGCAATGACGTGGGCACCGAGTACCGCAGTGCCGTGTACTGGACGAACCCGGCTCAGGGTGAGGTGGTGCGCAGCTCCGCCCAGCGCTATCAGCAGGCCCTGGATGAGGCGGGACGCGGGACCATCAGCACAGAGCTGTCAGCCCTGGCCGACGCCGGCAACGGCATCTACTACACCGCAGAGCCCGAGCACCAGCAGTTCTTGGCGAAGAACCCCAGCGGCTACTGCAACCACGGGTTCAACGGGGTGGCCTGCTCGATCTGACGCCTTGAGCACCTCCCGCAATGCTCAGATCTCGCGATGCGTCGCGTCGGGGTCCGTCTTCCCCTCGGTCTCCTCCGTGCGCTCGGGAATCCAGGGATCTTCCTCCTCGTCCACCGGCACATCACCGTTGACCAGGCGTGACTCCAGCGACTTGGAAAAGATCGGGATCGGCTCCGAGGCGACCTGAACCGTGCCGTCGATGTCCTGCCACGGCCCGCCACCCACGGAGAACTGCCCGCTGAACGTCGTCGTCAGCGTCACGTCGTACCAGCCCTCGTAGCGGTACGTCGCGGACACGGCCTCCGACGGGTACGGCTTCCCCGGATCCGTGGTCGAGATCGAGTTGCCGTCCCCCAGATCCCAGTCGTACTGCACCGGAATGGCACGGACCTCGACCGGAGTGCCCAGCAGCTCCATCGCCATGGTCTGCGTCTGGTCATCCGCGTGAAGCACATTGACCATGTTCACGGGCAGCCACCCCTGTTCAGGGCCCGCACTGGCCGTCAACGGTTCCACGGGCATCGATTCGAAGTCCTCACGGGTCACCGTGATCACGACTGGCTCGGCCCCCTCAGCCGCCGGCACGCCTCCGCGCTGTTGACAGTCGAAGCCGAGCAGTTCCTCCTGGACCTGCGGCGATCTGGTGTCGATCCGCACGGACTCCGATGCGAGGTACCCCTCCCCATCTCCCGACGCACGGTCCGCCAACTGGCAGATCTGGTTGCTGACACCGCAGGCCATCGTCTCCCACAACTCCGATTCGGCATGGAGATCGCTGCACTCGAACCGACTGTCGACGCCGAGCTCGCGGGAGGTCACGTAGACAGGGGGTGGTGGTTTCGCGCCACCTCCGCCTTCAGGACCCGATTGAGTTTTCCCACTATCAGGAAACGCTTCCTGATGGGCAGCCCTAGCGGCCGCATCCAGAGAATTCTCTTTCGCATCGGCATCAATGTCTGCCGACGCGGGCAACATGAACAGCAGCACCCCGATGGCACACGTCAAGGCCACCCCAATACGCGACCTACCCATGCGTATCACCCGCTGATCCCAGAAGTTTCAACGGAGAGATCGACAACTAGCCATGAATCATCTTGCCAGGACAGCGCACCCACGGCGGTCACACCTTGCTTGGGAACTTCCGTAGCAGCTCCTCCATCCGCAGCAGGCTCCACATGCTCGTCAATGGTGAAGCTATACGTGACCACAGAATCGTAGTCCTCCCAGCTGCCATCCTCCTCGATCGAGACGTCTTCTAGATCTGCACTGCTCCAATAAGAGCCACTCGACTTGATGTCTTCAATGTCCTCGACCATCGATCCACACGAACCGCATTCATCGGCTCCCAACGTGGCCAAATCGTCAGACTCCCCAGTCTGGTGTCCCCAAAGAGCAACAGCCCAGAAATACTTGAACGCCTGCTCCGCCCCCTCGGGCGTCTCCTCGTCCATGCCGGGGTAGTCCGCGGGGTCAGGGGCGGGGATATCGGGAGCGGCCTCGGCGGAGCCGCCGTCCGCTCCCCCACCGTCGCTCGGCTCAGCTCCGCCGTCGTCACTCTGACCGATGTCGATCTCCGGTGGCGGAGTCGTCACGGGACCCTCGCTACCGCCATTGCACGCCGCAAGGCCCATGGTGAGAGCCACAACGGCCATACCGGACAGGAATCGCTGAGACATACGGGTGCCCTTCGGAGGTGCGATGGATCACTGCGACCCTACAGAGCGCCTACCCCGCCCACCACACACTCCTGAGAATTGTGGACGGCCGCGGCTCTGAGAACTGTGGACGGCCGCGACCCTGGCACCACTTGACGGACGCCGCCCTTCGGGACGTCACGGGCTTCCCTCTCGAACGGCCGGCACCTCGCCAGAGCACAGGTCCGGACCCCGAGGTCAGCTGTCGAAGTGCTGCCCTGGCAGACCGTCCCCGACGTCTCCGCCCATGAGATTTCGTCGGCCGCCGATCTCGGGGCCGCCCTCCGGCCGGGGCTTGGCCGCAGCGACTCCCATCAGCTGGGCGGCGAATCCTCCCGCCTCACGCGGCTGCGGCATGCCCGCTGCCGGGACGCCCGAGGTGGGCGCTCCGCCCGGTCCGCAGGCCGAAGCGGCGGCCGACCGGGGAGCACGAGGGGCGCCGCCCTCGCGGGCAAAGCGGGTCATCTGCTCGGTGCTCGGATAGACCGACGTGACCACGATGTCCAGACCCAGCAGCGTCACCGGCAGCACCCCGTCCCCGGCGGAGTCCACCAGGGACCGCACCGGCTCGCACTCCTCGAAGGCCCAGGCGTCTTCGTCCTGCAGGTACACCGTGATGGGGTGTCCCGCCAGGGCGAGCGCCGCGGCCTCGTCGAGGAAGGCCTCCTGGCGTGCGTGGTCGGGCGGAGGCGAAGGGAGGAAGATGTCCAGACCTGCGAGGTCCGACGCCTCGCCGGCACCCGCCCCGCCAGCACCCTCGGCGGTCGCCGCCGCTGAGCCCTCCACCGCTGAGCCCTCCACCGCCGAGTCATTCCCCGGTGAGTCCGTCCCCGGCGTGTCGCTCACCGGCGTGCCCTCCCCGGTCGTGAACCCGTCTGTCGTGTGCGCATCGGTCATGGACCCACCGTAGCGCTCCGGTGCGGTGACAGACTGTCGTGATGGACACTCCCGCTCCCCACCCCGGACCTCCTGCCCTCTTGCGTCACAACACCCTGGTGATGCAGCAGATCTCCGGGTTCATGTCCAACGACTTCGACATCCTCGACGGTGCCGGCGAGCAGACCGTCGGCCGCGTGACCACCACCGGCGGCGGGCTCTCGCGGCTCGTCGCCGGCAGCCGCTCGCTCGACGTCGCCGACGCCGACGGCACCCCGCTGCTGCACGTCGAGGATCCCTTCGACATCGGCTTCGACAGGTACACCCTGACCACGAACGGCGCGCCGCTCGCGGAGGTGAGCAGTCGCTTCGCGATCATGTCGACCCGGGTGAGCATCGACGTCGCCGACGGCACCCCGCTCGAGCTGCACGGCGACATGATGGGCATGGACTTCGAGTTCCGGGTCGGGGAGGCCGTGGCCGCGCGCGCGTCCCGCGAATGGGCGGGGCTCAGCCGCGGGTTCCTCGGCCACAGCCGCTACGTGCTCTCGATCCACCCGACGGTCCCGCCGCAGCTGCGGCTGGCGATCATCGGCGGCAGCATCGCGCTGGACCTGATCCGGCAGAAGAAGTCCAACAACAGCTGACCGGCGGGGACAGGAGCACGGGCCCGAGCACGGCCGGGCAGGGCAGACAGCCCGCGCCAAGGCAGCTGCCCGCCTACTCCGCCCCTCGCAGCGCCGCGGCCCCGTCCCCCGTCGCGGCAGCATCCAGCACCCGGCCCAGCGGCCGGTAATGCGCGTGCACGGCCTGCCGGTAGGCCTCCGCGTCTCCGGCCTCCAACGCCGTGAGCATGGCCTGATGGGCGTCGACGGTGTCCAGGATGTCGGCCGCTGGCGCGAGGCCCAACAGCGGCACCGCCTCGGTGTGGATCTCCCAGAAGGCCTGCGCGAGCTGGCGCAGCAGGCCGTTGCTCAGGCGTGAGAACAGCGCCGTATGGAAGGCGGCGTCGGCGTCGGGGAAGGGACGCCCCGCCTCGGTGAGCTCGCGCATCTGGTCGACCAGTCCCTCGAGCTCGGGGTTGGCGGTGCCGCGGTAGAGCTCCACCAGCTGGTCGGCGACGGAGAGGTCGAGCGCGATCCGCAGCTCCACCACCTCCCGCAGCGCCATCAGGTCGTTGCCGTCGTCGAGGCGGGCTCGGAACAGCAGCCCGTTCACCAGCGGGGAGAGCGAGAGCTGCCCCACGAAGGTGCCGTGCCCGTGGCGCACCTCGACGATGTCCAGCGAGGCGAGCGTGCGCATCGCCTCGCGCACCGAGGAGCGTGAGATCTGGAGCCGCTCGCACAGCGCGCTCTCCGTCGGCATCGGGTCCCCTGGCGCGAGCCCCTCGGCCAGGATCAGATCCTGGATGCGCTCCACGGCGTCATTGCCCGTCCCCTTGCTGCGCATGGCGCACCCTCTCCTCACAGCCCCGCCGCGACCTGCGGTCGGTCCCATCATGCCGTGCCCGGACTCGGGCCGGGCACACCTTCGCCCGTGGTCGGCGCGAAGGGTCCTGCGCGATCGGTGCGGCGGTGACGGCATGCGCCCCACCGGGACCTCCGATCGGTGCCGACCGCCTCCGTTCACGTGGTGGCGGTCGGGAAAACTGTGCTGTACTGTTCCCAGTCATCAGACATCATACGTCTGATCTTCGCACAGTCGCGGACGGTTCGCGGAGCGGCGAGGACGGGCTCCCACGACCCCGGCACACGGATGCCGGGACCCAGAGAAGGGATGGATCAACGGTGATCACCAACTCCACCGGCCCCATCGGCCGACGAGGCTTCCTGCGCGGCACCGCAGCGATCGCCGGCGCGGCCGGCATCGTCGCAGGGATCGGCGCCTGCGCGCCGAGGGACCAGGGCTCGGGCAGCTCCGACGGCGGCGGCGCTCCGGCCGGCGAGGCCGACCCCGACGGTCACATCGAGGCCGCCATCAGCTATGAGCTCGGCACCAACGGCTACGACCCGATGACCACCTCGGCGGCGCTGACCGTCGCCGTCAACTGGCACACCCTCGAGGGCCTCACGGAGCTTCATCCTGTGACCCGCGAGGTGTACGCGGCACTGGCCACCGAGCTCCCCTCCACGGACGGCACCAGCATCGACATCGCTTTGCGCGAGGGAGCGGTCTTCCACGACGGTTCGCCGGTCACCCCCGAGGACGTCGTCTTCTCCTTCGAACGCGTGCTGGACCCCGAGAACGCCTCGCTGTACTCGCAGTTCATCCCGTTCATCGAGAGCGTCGAGAAGAAGGACGACACCACCGTCACCTTCACCCTCGCCCACCCCACCGGTGTGTTCGCCGAGCGGCTCTCGACCGTGAAGATCGTGCCTCAGGCCGCTGTCGACGCGGACCCCGACGCCTTCGACTCGAACCCGATCGGCAGCGGTCCGTGGACGATGACCGACAGCTCCGCCGCCTCGAGGATCGTCGAGTTCGAGCGCAACGACGACTACACCGGACCGATGCCCGCCCAGGCCAGGACCATGAGCTGGCAGGTGATCCCGGATCCGTCGACCCGCACCAATGCGCTGCAGTCGCAGACCGTGCAGGCGATCGACTCGGTCCCCTACCTCTCGATCGACCAGCTGAAGGCGGGCGCCGAGGTCGAGTCCGTGGGCGGCTTCGGCCTGCTCTTCGCGATGTTCAACAACAGCGAGGACAACCCCTTCCACGACCTGAAGAACCGTCAGGCCTTCCTCTACGCGATCGACATGGACAAGGTCATCGAGACCGGCCTGAGCGGCCAGGCGACGGCGGCGAGCAGTTCGTCGACCCGGGGAACAACGCCCAGCTCGCGCGCAGGTGCCCGGAGGCGGCGCCCGAGGAGCCGCGGGCGCAGGAGCTGCTGTTCAGCAATGCCCGGGACCGCTGTGCGCGGATCCGGGGCACGCTGAGCATCTCGCGCGATGACGGGGAGAGCTGGCAGGAGCTGTGCGTGTTCGAGCCGGGCCCGCTGGACTACTCCGTGGTGCAGGCCCTGGACGACGGCGCGATCGGGATACTGTGGGAGGTCGAGGCCCGCGAGATCCGCTTCACCCGGATCGAGGCGGAGCAGCTGGACTCCGCGGTCAGCGGCCCGGGCGCCTGAGTCAGCGGAGGGCGGCGGCACCGTGAT
>NZ_DASVGJ010000045.1:0-10560 GCF_036379615.1 Brachybacterium sp. | reverse complement strand
CGGCCCTGCGCACCCATCTGGAGGAGCACTGGGACGGTCAGGTGCTCTGGCACATCTCCGACGAACCCCACGAGGAGCAGCTCGCGCTCTACCGGGCGGCGAAGGCGCAGGTCGCGGACCTGCTGGAGGGCGCGCAGGTGGTCGATGCGCTGAGCTCCCTGGCCTTCGCCGAGCGGGGCGTGGTGGACACTCCGATCGTCGCGACCGACCACGTGGGCCCGTTCCTCGAGGCCGGGCGGCACCCCTGGGTGTACTACTGCGTGAGCCAGAACCGGGAGGTCGCGAACCGCTTCATCGCCCTGCCCTCGGTGCGCAGCCGAGTGCTGGGCCGGCAGCTGTTCGCCCTCGAGGCGCCGGGCTTCCTGCACTGGGGATACAACTTCTGGTGGTCCCAGTTCGCACTGCGTCCGATCGACCCCTTCGAGGACACCTGCGCAGGCGGGCCCTTCTACGGCGGGGACGCCTTCGCCGTCTACCCGGGGCCCGACGGCACGCCGTGGCTCTCCCTGCGCCACCGGGTGTTCGCGCAGGCCATGGCCGATCATCGCGCGCTGACCTGGCTGGCCGAGCTCACGGATCGGCCGACGGCGACGGCGCTGATCGACGAGGGAGGGACTCTGACCTATTCGTCCTTCTCCTACGACGTCCCGCAGCACCTGGGCGCTCGCCGGGCGGTCGACGCACGGATCCTCGACGCGCTCGCCTGAGCGCGACGCGCCGCGGCGCTCAGACCTGCGGCGCCGTGCCCCCGTCGTCGGAGGACCGCAGGATCTCGTCGAGGGCGGGGTCCTCCTCCTCGGCTGTCATGCGGTCCTCGTCGCGATTTCCCTGTTCGGCGGCGGTCGCGTCGTCGCCGCCGCGGGCCAGGTCGCCGTCGAAGCCGTAGCCGTCGGCGTTGCGGGACTCGGGGCCCTCGGCGACGACCCTGTCGGTCTCCAGGGCGTCGTCGATGCTCACCTCGCCGGGCTCATCCTCGCTGGTCGCGACGATCTGCTCGAGATCGGGGTCCTCGGCGGAGTTCTGCGGCTGGGTCATGGGTCCTCCTGTGTCGGTCGGTCGACGAGCGGGTCAGCGGAGCGCGTCGATGATCGCCGCGTTGAAGGCGTCGAGGTCATCGGGCGTGCGGGAGGTGATGAGGCGGAAGCCGGCGGAGTCGTCGACCACCACCTCCTCGTCGGTCCATCGTCCGCCCGCATTGGTGAGGTCGGTGCGGATCGTGGGCACGGAGGTGAGCTCGCGGCCATCGGCCAGCCCGGTCTCGACCAGGAGCCAGGGGGCGTGGCAGATCGCCGCGACGGGCTTGCCGTCGGCGGCGAAGGCGCGGACCAGGAACTGGGCGGTCTCGTCCGTGCGCAGCGCATCGGCGTTGAGGGTTCCGCCGGGCAGCACCAGCGCGTCGAAGTCCGCGGCCTTCACGGTGTCGTGGGCGACGTCGACCGGGATCTCGGGGCCGGGGTCGCGGTCACGCTCGAGCGTGGCGACCACGCCCGTCTCCGGAGCGGCCACGGTGACGCGGGCTCCCGCGTCGCGCAGGGTGGCCAAGGGGCTGCGGATCTCGTCCGTCTCCGTACCGAAGTTGCTGCTCAGCAGGAGGATCTTGCGTCCTTCGAGGGTGGCGTTCATGGCGTCTCCTCTTCTCGGGGCATCCGTGCGGCGACCGTATCACCGCGGCCCCGCACGGCCCTGACCGATCGGACGACGAGGCCGCCACGGACGGATCCATGGCGGCCTCGGGCGTCACTGCGGGAGGGCGCTCACCCCGTGGGGCGCGGCGCCCTGCCCTCCGGGCACGCTGCTCAGCCCTCCGGTCGCGGCGGCACCGGGCCCGGGCCGGTCGCGGGCTGCTGCGCCTGCGCCTTCTCCAGCTTCGCGAGCTGACGGGCTGCGGCCTCGCGACCGCCGAGTCCGAAGGCGAGCATCGCCGCGGCGGCGGCACCGATCACGAGCGCACCGAAGGCCATCTCGATGATCGAATCGGCCACGCCCATGGACTTCAGGCCCATGGCGACGAACAAGATGATCACGGCCCACTTCACGATGGTGCCGACGGTGCCCTTGAGCACCTTGCCGACGATCATCGCCAGGAAGAAGCCGGCGGCGATGATCGCACCGCCGAACAGGACGTTGCCGCCCAGCTCGAGGATCTCCGAGAGGATCGCGGTGATCTGCGGGAAGCCCAGCGCCTGGGCGCCCATCACGGCGAAGAACAGCACCACGGCGATCTCGACCACGCGCAGCACGGTCGGGGTGGCGGAGGAGCCCTGCGGGAGGATCTCCTGCTTGGTCAGCCAGGCGTCGATGCCGGAGCTCTCGAGGATCGGGCGGAACAGGCCGGAGACGAAGCGGGCCACGAGCACGCCGATCCCCACCAGCACCACGGCGGCGAGGATCTCGGGAACCCTGGAGGCGGGGGACGAGGGGGACGCAGCGCCCGCCTGGGCAGTCTGGCCCTGCGGCGCGGCCTGGGTCTGCGCATCGGGTCGACCGGCGCTGGTCACCCCGCCGGTGGCCCTGTCGAAGCCGGACTGGGCGGTGCCCAGCAGCTTTCCGAAGTCCACGGCGTTCAGAGCGGTCGTGATCAGTGCGCGCACGATCTTCGCGATCGTCAGGCAGAAGACGAAGACGGCACCGATGATGTTCGGGACGACGCCGAGGCCCTGTTCGAGCATCGAGATGACGGGAGAGAGCACCTGCGAGTGCTCGAAGATCCCGAGGATGATGATCAGGCCCAGCAGCCAGATCACCATCGAGGCGATGGTGCCGATCGAGCTGCCAAGGGCGGCGCCGTCCACACCGGGCCGACGCAGGGCCGGGATCTTCTGGGTCAGGCGTGCCATGCCCTTCTTGACCAGCATGGCCAAGATCGCGGTGATACGAGGATGACGACGGCGGCGAGGATCTTCAGTCCCAGCCCCGCCCAGTCGAAGTTCGATAGTGAATCCACAGGACCCTCCGAAGGCCGAGGGGAAGTCGGTCACCGATCTCCATGGCCGGCGCTGAGGATCGCCGGGCGGTCGTCGGCCGAGGAATCGTCATGGTTCCTCCTCGCCGAGCATGGCCTATGACCTACGTCACGTCCAGAATCGCTGGTGGCGGCGGTTCGTGCCCGCTTCTGGGATGTCCCGATTGCCCGACAGCTCCCGCTTCGCGATGCCCCGCCGGACCCGGCGTCCGCCCCTGCGCGAGACGATGACCTCAGGTTCCGCAGAAGGTCAGGAAGTGCTCCCCGCCCGCTCCGGGGCCCTCGAGGTGCGCATGCTCGGGGCGCCGTTCGAACGGGCGGCGCACGGCTTCCAGCATCGTGCGCACCGGCCCGAGATCCCCCAGGTGCGCGGAGCGCAGCGCTGCGTCGAGGTGCACGTTGCGCGGGACCAGCACGGGGTTCACGCGACTCATCGCCGAGCGCGCGTCATCGGCCGACGACCCCTGGCCCCGCAGCGCCTCGCGCCGCCGACGCCACTTATCGAACGGCTCCGGCTGTGCGAACAGCGCGGCCGCCACGTCCTCGCCGAGTGCCCGGAAGAAGGCCGTGTGGTCCACCCGCTGCGCCTCGAGCAGGACGAACAGCTCGGCGCCGAGCTCATGGACGGCCCCCGGGACCGTTCCGGCATCCTCGCCCAGCGGGATCCCGAGCTTCGCCGCGAGACCCCGGCCATGGGCCTCCCGGAACCAGCCCTCGAAGCGTTCGAGCACCGCCGTGGCCTGATCGACGGCCGTGTTCGGATCCGCCCCCAGCAGCGGCACCAGGGTCTCGGCGAAGCGGGAGAGGTTCCACAGGGCGATCCCGGGCTGGTTCCCGTAGACGTACCGGCCGCCGCGGTCGATCGAGCTGAACACCGCATCGCGACGGTGGACATCGAGCACGGCGCAGGGGCCGTAGTCGATCCCCTCCCCGGACAGCGTCATGTTGTCGGTGTTCATCACGCCGTGCACGAAGCCGAGCAGCATCCACTGCGCGACCAGCTCCGCCTGGGCGCGGGTGGCGGCCTCGAGCAGGCCCAGCGGGCCGTCGGCCCCCGGGTGGTGCCTCCGGATCGTGAACTCGACCAGCCGGTCGCGCACCTCCGGGTCCAGGTGCCAGGCGGCGTACTCGAAGGTCCCCACCCGCAGATGGCTGGCGGCGACCCGCACCAGCAGCGCGCCCGGCTCCGGGGTCACGCCCTGGCGGGGCGCGATCTGCTCGCCGGTGGTGAGCACGGCGAGCGCCCGGGTGGTGGGGACGCCCGCGGCGTGGAGCCACTCGCCGATCACGGCCTCGCGCAGCATCGGACCGAGCGGCGCCTTCCCGTCCCCGCCGCGAGCGAAAGGTGTGCGACCGGCGCCCTTGAGGTGCACGTCGCGACGTCGTCCGAGGGAGTCCTCGAGGTCGCCGAGCAGCACGGCCCGGCCGTCTCCGAGCTGCGGGTTCGGACGTCCGAACTGGTGCCCGGCATAGACCTGCGCAGTGGTCCCCTCGAGCTGGCCGGTCAGCACGGCCATGCCCTCCGGCCCGCGCAGCCACTCGATGCCGAGGCCGAGCTCGGCGGCGAGCTCCTCGTTCAGCCACGCCAGCTCCGGGTGCGGCGGTGTCTCCGCACGCCAGGGCACGGACAGCTCCGGGAGCGCATCGGCATAGGTCTGCAGGAGCTCTGGGGTCGAGGCGGCGCGGCTGTCCATCCTCCGAGTCTCCCACCCTGGCCCTTGACGGCCCTCGCGGTGGAGACGCAGACTGGTCGCTCACATTGTGCAACCCCCTTACGTAATCACGGAGGAGGGTCTCCGGATCGAGAGGGAGCGATGCGCACCGCACCTCCGACCCCCTCCGCACTGCGCCGCGCCAACGCGCGGGACTGCGTCGTGGCCCTGCGCGATGCCGGCACGGCGATGACCCTCGCCGAGCTCGCCGCCGCCACTGGACTGTCGCGCCCCACGGTCGATGCCGTGCTCGAGGACCTGGCCGGCACCAGCACCGTGACCCCTGCCCCCGCGGCCGCCTCCGGAAGTGCCGGGCGGCCCGCCCGACGCTTCCGCTTCGACCCGTCCTCCGCCGCCGTCGCGGGCCTGGACCTCGGCGCTCACAGCATCCGCTGCCTGATCACCGACGCCTCCGGGCAGGTGCTGGCCCGGGCCGAGGTCCCCTCGGCGGGCACGGACCCGCTCGCCGCACTCGAGCGTGCCGTCGACGCGACGGGCATCACCCCGGATGCGATCGGCGTCGCGGTCCCCGGCATCCTCGCGCCCGACGGCCGCATCGCCCGCAGCCTCGCCGTCCCGGCCCTGGACGGACTCGATCTCGCCGGCACCCTCGCCGCACGCCTGGACCGCCCGGTCGCGGTGGAGAACGACATCAAGCTCGCGGCCCTGGCAGAGCACCATCTAGGCCCCGCCGCGGACAGCATCGTGCTCCTGCAGCTCGGTCACCGGATCTCCGTCGCCGTCGTGCTCGCCGGCGTGATCCTGCAGGGCGCGCACCGTCTCGCAGGCGAGCTGGGCAGCCAGCGCGGGATGCGCTGGACGAACAGCTCGCAGCGCGGTCGGCTCACCTGGTCCACCGGCGACGACGCCCGGGAGCTGATCGAGCGCGCGGCCGACGGGGACCCGGCCGCGGCGGCGGAGATCGAGGAGTTCTGCGCACAGATCGCCCCGCGGCTGGCCACGGTGCTGCTCACCGTCGATCCCGAGCGCGTCGTCGTCGGGGGCGGGCTCTCCCGCGCCGGGGAGACGCTCCTGGCGCCGCTGCGGCGCGCCGTCGGCCGCCTGCTGATGACCGAGCACCCGCCCGAGCTGGTGCCCGCGCACCTGACCACCGACGGGGCGCTCGTCGGCGCGCTCGGGCGGGGATTCGCGCACGGCTCCTCCCGGCTCAGCGGCGTGCCCGACGTGCCCGCCCCCTGGCGCACACTCCACGCCACCCTCGCCTGACCGCGACCACCTGCCACCGACCGCCCCTCGCCCCACACCCGCCGTTCCGGAAGGATCCTCATGACCGCCGACCTCTCCCTCGGATTCAGCTCCTACAGCTTCCACGCGAGACTCTCCACCGGGGAGATGACGCTTCCCCAGGTCATCGACTGGGTCGCTGCGAGCGAGGGCGAGCACCTCGAGCTCGCCTCCCTCGGCGACGACCCGGAGTCGCCGATCCCGAACATCGCCTCCGATCCGGCCTACGTGGACCGGATCCGTGAGCACGCGGCCGCCGCGGGCGTCCCGCTGACCAGCCTCGCCCTGGGCGCGGACCTCTCCACCGGGGACCCGGCGCAGATCGAGCGGGTCATGCGGCACGTGGATCTCGCCGAACGCCTGGGGATCACCCGGATGCGCCACGACGTGGTCGGCCACGCCGGCGTCGAGGGCGACGACACCCCGCTGTTCGAGCAGGTGCTGCCGCACATCGTCGCCGCGTCCACCCAAATCGCGCAGTATGCCGCGACCAGGGGCATCACCACGAGCCTCGAGAACCACGGCTTCTTCGTGCAGGCCGCGGACCGGGTGCGCCGGATCGTCCACGCGGTCGACGAACCGAACTTCCGCACCACCCTGGACGTGGGCAACTTCGTGTGCGTCGACGAGGACCCGGCGGCGTCCGTCACCCAGAACCTCCCCTACGCGATGGTCGTGCACCTCAAGGACTTCTACATCCGCCCCGCCGACGCCGCCCCCGGCGCGGGCTGGTTCCGCAGCCGCGGCGGGAAGCACCTGCGCGGCGCCGTGCTGGGCAGCGGAGACCTCGACCTGCGCGCCGTGGCCCGCGCGATCCTCGACTCCGACTACTCCGGCCCGCTCGCGCTCGAGTTCGAGGGCTGGGAGGACCCCCTTCTGGCCTGCGAGCGCGGGATCGCCTTCGCCAGGACCCTGTTCACCTGACCCTGCTCCTCCGACCCTGTTGGCCGTGCCCCGCGTGCCTGGCTCCACCACTCGACCCCACCACCCAGCCCCACCACCGAAGAGAGACCCCTCCATGACGAAGTTCCGAGTCGGCGTGATCGGCGCCGGCAGCATCGCCCAGTCCCATCTCACCGCGTACTCGCAGAACGCCGACGTCGAGCTGATCGCCGTGGCCGACATGAACCTCGAGCGCGCACAGGCGGTGGCGGACCAGCACGGTGCCGCGCGCGCCTATGCCGACCCCCAGGAGCTGCTCGAGGATCCGGAGATCGACGGCGTCTCGATCTGCACCTGGAACAACTCCCACGCCTCCTGGGCGATCGCCGCCATCGAGGCCGGCAAGCACGTGCTCGTCGAGAAGCCGATCGCTCGCACCCTCGCCGAGGCCGAGGAGCTCCAGCGGACGGTCGAGCAGAACGACCGGGTGGTGCAGGTGGGCTTCGTGCGCCGCCACTCCCCCAACTGTCAGGTGCTGAAGTCCTTCATCGACGCGGACGAGCTGGGCGAGATCTACTACGCCAAGGCCAGCTGCCTGCGCCGGGTGGGCAACCCCGGCGGCTGGTTCGCGGACAAGGAGATCTCCGGGGGCGGTCCGCTGCTGGACATCGGCATCCATGTGCTGGACCTGTGCTGGTACCTGATGGGCTCCCCGAAGGTGGTCTCCGTCAGCGGGAACACCTACGACAGGCTCGGAAGCCGCGGGAACGTGACCACGATGCCCAGATACAAGGCGGCGGACTACGACCCCGACCGCAACTCCGTCGAGGATCTCGCGAACGCGGTGATCCGCTTCGAGAACGGCGCGTCCCTGCTGCTGGACTGCTCGTACTCGCTGCACGCCACCAAGGACTCGATCGACGTGTCGGTCTACGGCGAGAAGGGCGGCGCCGTGCTCGAGCCCGCCCTGCAGATCGCCACGGAGATGCACGACTCGGTGGTCAACATCGAGCCGCAGATCGCCTCGCGCACCTTCGAGTTCGGGGTCGGGTTCGCCGCGGAGATCCAGAACTTCGTCGATGCCTCCCTGGGCCGCGCCGAGTCGGTGGCCCCGGCATGGCACGGGGTCGAGATCGTGCGGATCCTCGAGGCGATCTACGAGTCGGCGCGCAGCGGCCGCGAGGTCGAGCTCGCCTGAGCCGGTGGTCGGAGGCCGTGGCCGCCCGGGAACCACTGTCCGACCTCGCCGTTCTGTTGACTTAGTGACCTGGGTCACCGAGGCTGGTGTGGTGCGGGTCGACGGCAGATGCACCGTGGCATCGCGGACCGCGCAGGGCGAGGAGGCTCATCGATGTCCAGCAACCGGGCGGTCGCGTACAAGGGTCCAGGAAAGGTCGAGGTCATCGACATCGACTACCCCAGCTACGAGCTCCAGGACGGGCCGGGGGTGAATCCGGACAACGTCGGCCGGAAGCTCCCCCACGCCGCGATCCTGAAGGTCGTCACCACGAACATCTGCGGCTCCGACCAGCACATGGTGCGGGGCCGCACCACCGCTCCGAAGGATCTGGTGCTCGGGCACGAGATCACCGGCGAGGTGATCGACACCGGTCCCGGTGTCGAGTTCATCCAGAAGGGGGACCTGGTCTCGGTGCCCTTCAACATCTCCTGCGGCCGGTGCGAGATGTGCAAGACCCGTCGCACCGAGATCTGCCTGAACGTGAATCCGGACCGGCCCGGCAGTGCCTACGGCTACGTCGACATGGGCGGCTGGGTGGGTGGCCAGGCCGAGTACGTGCTGGTGCCGTACGCGGACTGGAACCTGCTGAAGTTCCCGGACAAGGACCAGGCCATGGAGAAGATCCTGGACCTGACCATGCTCTCGGACATCTTCCCCACCGGGTTCCACGGCGCGGTCTCCGCCGGCGTCGGCCCCGGATCCTCGGTGTACATCGCCGGTGCGGGCCCCGTGGGCACGGCGGCGGCGGTGGGCGCCCAGCTGCTGGGCGCCTCAGTGGTGATCATGGCGGACATGAACGCGGACCGCCTGGCCAATGCCGCGAAGTTCGGCTGCGAGACGATCGACGTGTCGACGGAGGATGCGCGAGAGGGCATCGCCCGCATCCTCGGCCGGGAGGAGGTCGACGCCGGCGTGGACGCCGTGGGCTTCGAGGCCCGCGGCCACGGCAAGGATGCGAAGGAGGCACCGGCGACAGTGCTGAACACCTTGATGGACGTGACCAGAGCAGGTGGCGCGCTAGGCATCCCCGGTCTGTACGTGACCGGCGATCCGGGCGGCGTGGACGAGGCGGCGCAGGAGGGCTCGCTGTCGCTGCGGCTCGGACTGGGCTGGGCGAAGGCGCTGTCGTTCACCACGGGCCAGTGCCCGGTGATGACGTATCACCGGCAGCTGATGGAGGCGATCCTGCACGACAAGGCGAAGATCGCCGACGCCGTGAACGCCGCTGCGATCTCCCTGGACGACGCCCCGGCCGGCTACGAGAAGTTCGACTCCGGCGTCGCGACGAAGTACGTCATCGACCCGCACGGCGTGACCGGCAAGGTCCAGCCCGTCTGATCCGCCCGATCCCGGCTGCATCGCCCGCTCCTGCGCCGATCTCGGCGGTCCGGAGCGGGCGATCTGCTGTGCGGGTGACATCCGTGTGAGGGAGGCAAGGTGACGGCAGCGAGCAGCGTCCCTCACACGGCTGTCAGATGTGGGCGTCTGCGCAGGTAGCCCCGCGCAGCACTTCCTCATCGCCCGGTCAGTAGGGCGGGTCGGGGTATTCGGTGGTGGTGCCGGGTGGGATGACTCGGCGGGTGTAGGGGGTGGGTCGGGCTCTGTCCTGGTTGTGCAGTGCTTGTCGGACGCGGCGAGTGCGTTGGTGAATGGCCCAGGCCCGGTCGAGGGTCTTCACGGTCTCGGGGGTGAGGAGGTCCGTGTGTTCCCTGGTCCGGGCACGGAGGGACCCGAGCTTCCAGGTCGTCTCGAGCGGCCCGGCGGGTATGGTGCGGTCTCCGCGGGCAGGGTCGTCCCTCGAGTCGCGGTCGGGGTCGATGAGGCCGGCGGTCTTGAGCTGGTGATGCTGCCAGCACAATCGATGCAGGTTCCACAGAGAGGTCGGTCCACCTCGGGCGGGGAGGTCGTGGTCGTATTCGATGATGTGGTCGTCCTCTGCCGCGAGCACGGTCGATCTCGTGCAGCCCGGTGCGGCGCAGACGGGGTGGCGCAGCCGGAGCTGGAGCCGCATCTGCGCGGTCGGCTGATAGGTGGTCGCATCGACGGGGAGGTGGGCGCCGGTGATCGGATCGGTGAGGATCCGCTGCCAGGTCGCCTCCTTCCCGGCCAGGTCCCGAGCGAGCTCCGCCGGGATCGGGGTCATGCCCTCGAGCATCGCGGGCGAGCCCTCCATGCCCAGCAGCGTCGTGACAGGCACGGTGACCAGGAGCCTGAACGGGGTGCGGGTCTCCTGGACCGGGTCGATGTCGAGGATCGAGTGGGTGAGGATCGCGTATCGCAGAGCCCGCAGTGAAGCGGCTCTGCCGAGGTCGCGGAGGGACTCGTCGATGTCGAACGGGATCGGCCCCTCCGTCCCGTCCTCGAGCATCGCCCGTTGGGCCTTCTGGACCGTGCGCGCAGCGAGATCGAGACGGTGGGCGAGGCCCTTGATCTCCAGGATCGGGCCCGTCACCAGCAACGACGCGGTCCCCGCCTCTGGATCCACGCCCACGACCTCCACATCCCTGGAACTGGAGGGC
>NZ_DASVGJ010000044.1:0-29780 GCF_036379615.1 Brachybacterium sp. | reverse complement strand
ACGCCCCGGTTTTCGACGGGGGCGACACGGCTCGTACTCTCCTGACATGACCGAGATCCTCACCACCCACGCCGGTTCCCTCCCGCGCAGCCCCGAACTGATCGCCGCCAACGCCGCCCGCCCGGTCGGGGAGGACGGGCTCACCCCTGCTCCCTCCGAGGAGTTCCGCGAGGTGCTCCGCCAGGCCGTGGTCGACGTCGTCGCCAGGCAGCGCGAGATCGGCATCTCCCTGCCGAACGACGGCGAGTACGGGCATCTGATGGGCTCGGCCGTGAACTACGGGTCGTGGTGGTCCTACATCTTCGACCGCGTCAGCGGCCTCGAGCTCACCGGCGCGGACCACTTCTCCACCGAGCCCGTGCGCTCCGCCCCCGGTGACGTGCGCCTGACGACCTTCCCCGATCGCCGCGACTGGACGATCTTCGCCGACGCCTACCAGGACCCCAGCTCGGGCATCACCGTCGGCTCCCAGCCCACCTTCCCCGCCGCGACCGGGCCCGTCGCATTCTCGGAGACCGGCCGGGACCTGGTCGCCCAGGACATCGCCAACGCCCAGGCCGCCCTCGGCGCCGCCGGCTACGAGCACGGTTTCCTCAACTCCCTCTCGCCCGGCTCGGGCAGCCGCATCGTCGATGCCCACTACGGCGACGTGGACGCCTTCCTCGACGCCTGGGTCGAGGTGATGCGTCCCGAGTACGAGGCGATCGCCGCCGCCGGCCTCACGGTGCAGGTCGACGACCCCTCGATCGCGGAGAACTGGGACCAGATCAACCCCGAGCCCAGCGTCGAGGACTATCTCGACTTCACCCGCAAGCGGGTGGATGCCGTGAATCGCGCCCTGGTCAACGTCCCCACGGAGCTCACCCGCTTCCACCTCTGCTGGGGCTCCTGGCACGGGCCGCACACCACCGACATCGAGTTCCGCCATCTCGCCCCGCTGCTGCTGGAGATCGATGCGAGGTACTACTCCTTCGAAGCAGCGAACGTCCGCCACGAGCACGAGTGGACCGTGTGGCAGGACCTGGCCCTGCCCGAGGACAAGGTGCTGGTGCCCGGCATCGTCTCCCATGCGACCAATGTGGTCGAGCACCCCGAGCTGGTCGCGCAGCGCCTCGAGCGCTTCGCGAGGATCGTCGGCCCGGAGCGCGTGATCGGCTCGACCGACTGCGGCCTCGGCGGTCGGATCCACCCGCAGATCGCCTGGGCGAAGCTCGAGTCCCTGGTCGAGGGTGCGCGGATCGCCTCGAAGCGGCTCTGAGCGGCTCTGAGCGACTCTGTGCGGCTCTGAACGGTTCAGACCAGGTGTGCGGCCCGGCCGCGGTCGACCCGGCCCGCCGGGCGACCGCGGTGGTGGCTCAGCGGCGTCCCGGCGGCACCCCGGCGACCCTCCTGCGACGCCGCAGGGGCGCCGAAGAGTTCACCTGGACGTCATGTGGACGTGGCGCGGAATACCGGTGGGCGGAGCATCATCGACAGCGTGAGGATTCTCCTGGTCTCCGAATCGTTCCTTCCGCACATGAACGGTGTCACCAATTCGGTGCTCCGCGTCGCCGACCATTTCGCCGCCACGGGCGACGACCTCGGCATCATCGCCCCCGCCTGGCCCGGTGCCGAGAAGCACCTCAAGACCTCCTGCGGCCGGAAGGTGAGGGTGCGTCGCATCGCCTCCGCCCCCATGCCGGGATATGCCGACGTGCGCATCGCGACCACCAGCGCCGCGGCGCTGCGCCGGCGGATCGACGAGTTCCAGCCCGACGTCATCCACCTCGCCTCCCCGATGATCCTCGGGGGCCGGGCGGTGGTCGCGGCGCAGAAGGCAGGTGTGCCCACCGTGGCCGTCTACCAGACCGACATCCCCGGCTACACGGCCCGCTACGGGATGCCCTTCCTGGAGAGCGCCACCTGGCAGCTGCTGCGCGATGTCCATCAGCGGGCGACCGTGAACCTCGCCCCGTCCATCGCCACCCGTGACCAGCTGATCCACCACGGCATCGAGCGGGTGGACCTATGGCGTCGCGGGGTGGACACCTCGCTGTTCTCCTCGGCGCTGCGCAGCCCCGAGCTGCGTGCCCGCTATGCGCGCCCGGACGAGAAGCTCGTGGTCTATGTGGGCCGCCTCGCCGCCGAGAAGCAGGTCGAGGACCTCAGGGTCATCCACGACATGCCCGGCGTGCGCGTGCTGATCGTGGGCGATGGCCCGGAGAAGGAGGCGCTGCGCCGCCTCATGCCGCGGGCGCATTTCGCCGGCTTCCGCACCGGCACCGATCTTGCCGCCCACATCGCCAGTGCAGATCTGTTCATCCACCCCGGCGAGCTGGAGACCTTCGGGCAGACCCTCCAGGAGGCGATGGCCTCCGGCCTCCCGGTGATCGCACCCCGCCGCGGAGGGCCGGTGGACCTGGTCGCCCCCAGCCGCACCGGCTGGCTCTACACCCCGGGGATGCTCGACGAGCTGCGGGATCGCGCGAGCGACCTGCTGTTCGACGACGCGAAGCGCCAGGCCTTCGGCAGGGCGGCCGAGGACTCGGTGCGCAAGCGCACCTGGCCCGTGCTCGCCGAGCAGCTGCGCGGCTACTACCTGAAGGCGATCGAGCAGCACAGCCGCGTCGGCGCGCTGCTCTGATCTGACTGCTCTGGTCTGACGGCCTCGGAGCCACCCCTCGACCTGCCGTCGCCTCCGACCGCCGTATCCGCCGTCACCAGCGCCGTCACATTCCGCCACAGAGCTCGCCCACGCTGCCGCGCCTGGGGTGAACTGGGTCCAGTCGTCGACCGACGGCCCGGAACATCGCTCCTGCGGAAAGGACAA
The DNA here is from genome assembly GCF_036379615.1 of Brachybacterium sp. Taxonomy (GTDB): domain Bacteria; phylum Actinomycetota; class Actinomycetes; order Actinomycetales; family Dermabacteraceae; genus Brachybacterium. The sequence continues at coordinate 26,971 of NZ_DASVGJ010000044.1, read as the reverse complement.
CATCATGGCGCAGCGCACTCGTCGCCCGCTCATCGGCGTGACTGCGGGGACCCGCACGATGATGTCCGGCGCCTGGGCGGGCCATGACGCCGTCGCGGTCAACGAGCAGTACGTGCGCGCCCTGCGCGCGGCCGGCGCCCGCCCCGTCATCATCGCCCCGCAGGACGAGTGGAGCGACGAGGAGATCGCCGAGCTCGACGGCCTGGTGCTCACCGGCGGCACCGACCTCGACCCCGCTGCCTGGGGGGAGGACGCTCTGGCGACCGACATGACCCCGGATCCCGAGCGCGACGCCTTCGAGACCGCCCTGTACCGCGCCGCCCGCCGCACGGGCGTGCCCGTGCTGGGCATCTGTCGCGGCCTGCAGGTCATCGTCGTCGCCGAGGGAGGGACGCTGCACCGTCACCTGCCCGAGGACCTGCCCTCCCACCCCGCCACGGGGCAGCGCCCCACCCCGGTCGAGGTCGAGGTGGATGCCGCCAGCGACCTCGGGCTCGCCCTCGGCACCCGCGCCGAGGTCACCGCGTACCACCACCAGGGCATCCGCACCGTGCACGGCGATCTGCGCATCGTGGCCCGTCACGCCAGCGGGCTCCCGCTCGCCGTCGAAGCCAAGACCGGCTCGAACGTGCTCGGCGTGCAGTGGCACCCGGAGATCGACGGTGCGTGCGGGGACGCCGTCTTCGAGAGCCTGCTCACCGCGATCGGCCACCGTGCGGTGTCCGCCCCGGCGCGCTGCCTGGTCTAGGATGGGAGCCGGTCGTCCGCATCCCGGTGTCGGACGCAGAGATCCCGAGTCTGAGGAAGAGGCAGCATGAGCAACCAGCATGTCGCGGACGCGACCCGCGCGGAGGCGCGCGAGGACGAGAACGTGACCTCGAAGGGCAACGGACTCGTGCTGTCGGTGGTGCTCTCCTTCGTGCTGTTCGCGCTCTTCGCCGGTGGGCTGTACGTGATGGGCCTGATCTCGATGGACAACCCGTCCGTCCTCACCTTCTGCGGCGGACTGGCCATGTGCATCGTCGCGCTGCTGGGCACCTTCGACCTGGTGCCCCGCTTCCTCAGCAAGTGAGGACCCCCTGAGCTTCCCTCGTGCCCGGCGCCCACGGCGACCGGGCACGATGGCGTCCGGGCCCGGTTCCCCGCCCCGGTGACCCGCTGATCCGGAGACCCGGCGACCGGGTGGCCAGGTGGCCCGCGGAACGAGAACGGGACAGAATGGTGCGTCGTGACCGCTCACGCCTCGTCCGACGGCCTCGCCCGTCCCCCCGTTCCCACACAGGTGCGTCGCGCCCGCTGGGCCGTCTCCCTGATCTTCTTCCTCAACGGTGCCTCGTTCTGCGCGATCATGCCGCGCTATCCCGAGCTGGTGGAATCGATCGGGCTGAGCAACACCGCCTTCGGCCTCGCCATCGGACTCGGACCGATCGGCGGGCTGCTCTCCGGCCTCTTCGCCGCCCGGCTGATGGGCGGGTTCGGCTCAGCGCGGATCGCGGTGGCGGCACAGATGATCGCCTCCACGTCCCACCTGCTGGTCTACACCGCCGGCAGCTGGCTGTGGCTGGCGCTTTCCCTCGCCCTCGCCGCGGCGGCGGATGCGATCACCGACATCGCCATGAACGCGCACGGGATGCGCGTCGAGCGCCGGTACCGCCGCTCGATCATGAACAGCTACCACGGATGGTGGTCGCTCGGCGCCGTCACGGGCGGCCTCTTCGGTGCGGCCGCCGCACAGCTCGGCCTGCCGCTGTGGTTCCAGGGCCTGATCGGACTGGTCCTCTTCGGGGCCCTGGCGGCGGGATCCTTCCGCTTCCTGCTCACCGGGCACGACTCCACAGAGCGCTCCGCCGCGGCTCCGCCCGCTCCCGCCGGCGCCGGACCCTCGGCCGGCTCCGCAGGGGAGGTCCCCGCCGATGTCGCCCCGAGCGGGCTGCGGATCGCGGGGATGAGCCTGCGAGCGCTCGGGCTCGTCAGCGCCCTCGGCATGGTGCTGGTGTTCGCCGGGTCCACGGAGGATGCCGGGAACACGTGGGGCGCGCTGTTCATGACAGACACCTTCGGCGCCGCACCCTTCCTGGCCGGTATGGCCTTCGTCGCCATGCAGGGGGCGCAGACCATCGGCCGCTTCACCGGTGACGCCGTCGTGGACCGCCTGGGCGATCGCGCCACCGCGCGCCTGGGCGCTCTGGTCGGGATGGCCGGGATGAGTCTCGCGCTGCTGATGCCCTCACCCGTCCTGGCGCTGATCGGTTTCGCCGCCGCCGGATGGGGGGTGGCGACCCTGTTCCCCGCCGCATTCCGTGCGGCCGATGAGCTCCCCGGTGTGCCCCACGGCGTCGGCATCACGGTGGTGGGCTGGTTCGCACGCCTCGGCTTCTTCGTCACACCGCCCGTGGTCGGCGCGCTCGCGGATGCCCTGACTCTGCGCCACGCGCTGTGGATGGTGCCGATCTACGCGCTCGGCATCCTGCTCTTCTCCGCAGTGCTGAGCACTCGTCAGCACCGAGAGGCCCCCTGAGGGGAACCACCCGGGAGCAGGGAGCCACCGGGGACCAGGGAACCATCGCGGAGCAGGGAGCCACCGGGGAGCTCCGTCGCCGATCGCGCTCAGAACCGGCTGACGTCGCCCGCGCCCTCTCGCGCGATCACCAGGTCGTCTCCGGAGAGGTCGATGACCGTGGTCGGCTCGGTGCCCACTTCGCCCGAGTCGATGATGGCCTCGACCTGCTCGCCGAGCAGATCCTGGACCTCCCAGCCCTCCGTGGGCGGACCGTCCTGCTCCGGCAGCAGCAGCGTGGAGGAGACGATCGGCGCGCCGAGCGCCTCGACCAGGGCATGCGCCACCCGATGCTCGGGGATCCGCACTCCCACGGTGTGCTTCTTCGGATGGGCCATCTTCCGCGGCACCTCCCGGGTCGCGGGCAGGATGAAGGTGTACGGGCCGGGCGTGGCGTTCTTGACCAGTCGGAAGGTCGGGTTCGAGACCAGCACGAACTGGCCGAGCTGTGCGAAATCCGCGCAGACCAGGGTGAAGTGATGATCCTTGCCGACCTGGCGGATGCGGCGGATCCGCTCCAGGCCCTCGGTATTGCCGAGCGCGCATCCCAGCGCATAGCAGGAATCGGTGGGGTAGGCGATCAGCCCGCCGTCCTCCAGCACCCGGACCGCCTGCTCGACGAGACGCGGCTGCGGATCCTCCGGATGGATGTCGAGATACTTCGCGGAGCGGCGTGATCTGGCCATGCTCGATGGTACGCCGAGGGCTCACGGCACGTCGATCAGGGCGCTCCGTCGGCCGGGGGCCGCTCCTCGGCGAGGAGGGCCCGCTCCCGGGCGAGGACGACTTGTCAGGCGACGACGACGAACTCCCGGCCGATCCATTTGGTGCGGCGCAGGCGCAGCACGGCGCTGACGGGGAGCGGACCTTTGATGTGGGGATAGCCGCGGCCCTTGCCGTCGACGTCGGCCTCGATGTCCACCGCGATGCCGGCGGCCTCGACCCGGGACACGTCGATCTCGAGGATCACCAGATTCGCGGGTCGATCCGGATAGACGCGCTTGGCGACCTTCGAGATCTGCTCCGGCCAGGAGGCGTGGAGGAAGCCCTCCTCGGAGAGATCCCGGCCGCGGGTCGCGCGGGTGTACGAGCCCGCCCGGACGGCCGCCTCCCAGGCGGGCAGTTCGGTGATGTGCCAGATCAGGGGCGCAGGCATGACCGGCAGTGTACCGTGACCGGCATGGATGAGACCTCCGCCGGGCCGGGCGCGGTGCGCCTGGTCCACGATGACGACCGCGACCGCTACGAAGCCCTGGACGGGGACGAGGTGGTCGCCGTGCTCGCCCACGGCGACGACGACCTACCCGCCGCCGACGGAGCCGCCCTCGGGGTGCGGGTGCGTGATCTCCGCTCCACCGTGGTCGCGCCGGACCGCTCCGGGGCCGGGATCGGCTCCGCGATCGTGCGCTTCGCACTGGACGACATCCGATCGCTCGGGATGAGGGTCCGCCCCACCTGCTGGTTCGTGCGCGGTTGGATCGAGCGCCACCCGGAGTATCAGGATCTTCTGGAGACCGACGCCGGCGGATCGGAGGAGCGACGATGACCTACCGGATCCTGGCCATCTGCACCGGGAACATCTGCCGCTCCCCGATGGCCGAGTACGCCCTGCGCGACGCTGTCGACGAAGCGGGCCTCGGGGATCGGGTCACGATCGCGTCCGCAGGCACCTCCGGCTGGGAGAGCGGGAACCCGATCGACCCGCGCGCCGGTGCCCTGCTGCGACGCCACGGCATCGCGAGCGATCAGCACCGCGCCCGGGAGATGGATGCGGATGAGCTCCACCGCGCCGACCTCGTCCTCGCCCTCGACCATGACCACGTCGACCCGGTGCGCCGCACGCTCGGCGCACGACGGGCCGAGGAGACGGTGAGGATGGTCCGCGACTTCGCTCCGGGCCACGTCGAGGACACCGGGATCCGCGATCCCTGGTACGGGCACGAGAGCGACTTCGACACCGTCTGGGAGCAGATCGACGACGCCGTGGCAGGGATCCTCGACCACGTGCGCGAGGCGCTGGGGAGCAGCGGACGGTCGGATCCCGCCCAGGAGCAGGGAGGCCCCCGGTGACCGAGGAGCGACCGCTCGGAGCGCTCGAGACCGCCGCCGCGCTGCGCTCCGGCCAGATCGACGTCGAGGAGCTCGCCGAGCACACCCTCGAGGCCTCCCGGGGGGTCGGCGCACAGGTGGGCGCCTTCGCCCACCTGCTGGAGGACCTCACCCGCGAACAGGCCCGCGCCGCGGCGGAACGGCTCGTGGAGGCCCGCCGCACGGGGACCCTCGCAGAGCTCGCCCAGCAGCTGCCGTTGCTGGGCGTGCCCCTGCCGGTGAAGGACCTCACGCAGATCGCCGGTGCGCCCTTCGAGGCGGGCAGCGCCGCGCTCGCCGGGAACATCGCGACCGTGACCGACGGCGTCGCCCGACAGATCCTCGACGCCGGCACCCTCACCATCGGCAAGACGACCACGCCCGAGTTCGGACTGCCCAGCTACACCGAGCCGGCCACCGGCGCTCCCGCCCGTACCCCCTGGGACCTCCGGCGCACCGCCGGCGGATCCAGCGGCGGGGCGGGGGCGGCGGTCGCGAGCGGCGTCGTCCCCCTCGCGCACGGCTCCGACGGTGGCGGCTCGGTGCGCATCCCGGCGGCCTGCTGCGGTCTCGTCGGGATCAAGCCCTCTCGGGGTGTCGTCTCCCCAGGGCCCCACGGCACCGAGGGGATGGGCCTGGTCACCGACGGCATCCTCGCCCGCAGCGTGCGCGACGCCGCGGCCGGGCTCGACCTGATCGCCGGAGCGCGCACGGGAGATTTCACGCCCGCCGCTGCGCGCCTCGGCCCCTATCTCGGACAGCTCGAGGGCGCCACGTCGTCCCGGCAGCAGCTGCGGGTCGCTGTTCTGCGAGAGCCGCTCGCGGCGGAGACCGAGGTGCACCCGGCGGCGCTGCGCGGCCTGGAGCGCGGCGTCGAGCTGATGCGCGGTCTGGGCCATGAGCTCGTCGAGATCCGGGCCCCGTTCACGCCGGAGGACTGGACCGCCTTCATGCCCCTGTGGACCGTCGGCGCGGCGAGCATCCCCCTGGACGAGGAGCAGGAGGGGCGGATCCTCGAGCTCACCCGCTGGCTGCGCGAGCGCGGTCGCCGCTACAGCGGCGTCGACCTGGCCCGTGCCTTCTCCGGCGTCCAGGCCCTCGCACGTCGCACGATGGAGCAGTTCGCTCCGTTCGACGTCGTGATCACCCCCGCGCTGTCGGGCCCGCCGGCGCTGCCCGCGGACCTGCAGCGTGACGAGGGCGGCGCCGACTTCGACGCGCAGTGCGCCTTCACCCCCTGGACCAGCACCTGGAACATGCTCGGCGCCGCTGCGATCGCGGTCCCGCTGCACCGGGAGCTGATCGACGGAGTCGAGCTGCCGTTCGGCGTGCAGCTCGGTGCGACCCGCCACGGCGAGGATGCCCTGCTGCTGTCCGTGGCCGCGCAGCTCGAGGCCCATGACCCGTGGCCGCTGGTGCGCACCCCCGACCGCTCATGAGCACTGCCGCAGGAGCTGCTGAGGGGCCGCAGACCGTCCGCCTGGACGTCTGGCTGTGGAGCGCGCGATTGATGCCCACCCGCTCGGCGGCGACCGCGGCCTGCCGCGGAGGTCATGTGCGACGCAACGGCGATCCGGTCAAGGCCGCGCAGAAGGTCGCAGTGGGGGATGAGCTGCGGGTGCGCTCCCCGGGGCGCGAGCGCATCGTCGTGATCACGCAGATCCTCACCAAGCGGGTGGGAGCGCCGATCGCCCGGAAGGCCTATGAGGACCATAGCCCGGAGCCGCCGCCGCAGCTCGCCGCAGCCCCGCCGCGGCGGGAACGCGGCACCGGCCGACCCACCAAGCGCGAGCGGCGACAGTTCGACCGCCTGCGCGGTCGTGACGACCCCGCGGCGTCGCCCTGGCCCCGGGAGCGCGACGAGGAGACCTGATCTCGTCCGACACGGCGGGACATGAGAGGAGGGCCCCGCCGCTGGCGGGGCCCTCCTCGACTCATCCGTCGTGTCGACTCATCGGTCGGGCGGTCGCGTCGGTCGTGATACCGCTCCGGCAGGCTTCAGCGAGCCTGGGAGAGCAGCTCCTGGCGGTTCGCGGTCAGCCGGTGCAGGAGCTTCCGCTCGGTCTCGACGACCTTCGGGTTCGCCCCATCCGCCAGCAGTCGTTGGCGGATCGAGGCGAGGTCGGCGCTCTCACGGATGAATCTCTTCATCACCGGTCTGGCATTGATCTGGGTCGCCCAGAGCTTGCCCTCGCGCCGTCCCTTCCAGGTGGCGAGCATGTCGACCTCCTCATGGGTGAGCCAGCCCTGGTTCGCGTAGTCGCCCAGCCGGATCCGGGTCAGTCGGGACTCGTCCCAGATCAGCACCGGGATGGAGATCAGCCAGATCAGCGCGATGATCGCCTTCGTGCCGTACATGATCCCGATGGCGAGCCACGAGTTGCCCATCACTGAGAAGAGGTTCCAGCCGCCATGGATCAGCATGCCGGGGATCAGGGCGGGCACGAACACCAGGAAGCCCATGATGGTGCCCCACTTGCGCGCCACGAAGCCGACGATGATGCCGGTCAAGGCGGTGTAGATGGCATGTCCGAAGATGTTCAGGATGCCGCGCAGCAGGAAGAGGAACAGCACGCCGCCGACGCCCGAGGACTCCAGCTGGCGCGTGTAGTAGATGATGTTCTCGGTGAACGCGAAACCGCCGCCGATCAGCGAGCCGTAGATCAGGCCGTCCATCGGGCCGTTGAAGTAGCGCCGCGCGAGGATCATCAGCAGCAGCAGGCCGATGCCCTTGGTCGTCTCCTCCACCAGCGGTGCACTGATGACGGGACCGGCGAAGTTCGCTGCGTCGGCGCTGCCGGTGACGATGTAGACGAGGTACGAGTTCAGCGTGTTCAGCACGTAGCTCGTCCCCGCAGCGATCGCCGCACCCCAGAACACAGCGATGATCAGCAGGGGGATGGGCTGGGGGTCCCAGCGGTCCGCGAGGAACATGATCAGCGCGATGACCAGCAGCGAGGTCGAGGCGAGGAAGGCGGTGGCGGGCCACCACACGGGGTTCGAGCTCGCGGTCATGACGAACTGCAGGAAGAAGTAGCCGAGCACGGCCAGGAGCAGGAACCCCAGGATCACCACCGACAGCCAGACCGCGATGCTCACCGTGGGGACCTTGGTCGCCTCCTGGGAGACCAGCTGCGCCTGACGGGTCTGGGTGGACCAGGCGGACTGCGGCTGGGCCTGGTCGGGGCGCTGGATCTGAGCCGGGGCGAAGCGGGCCGCGGTGAGGCCGGAGGCCGGACGGACCGAGGTGTCGTAGGCGCGGGGGTTCCCGTAGTCCTGGTAGCGCGGCTGCGACGGGACCGACGGTGCACCGGAGGCCGAGCTGGGGGCGCCCGGACGGGGCCTCCCATTGGGCATGTACTGGCCGTTCTGCGGCGGGGACGGGGGCTGGGACATGAAGGCCTCGGTTTCGGCGGCAGGACGGACGGAGGAGGCGGCGCGTGCTCGACGTCGGTTCCCCTGGACGCCCGATCCACGGCCTCGGTGCGATGCTACAGGGGTGCAGGTGCCTCGGCGCGGAGCTGGCCGGGGTTGTGGATGGCCGACGACCGTGGATGACCGAGGGCAGTGGGGTGCCCGGCGACCGCTGCACGGGCGGGAGGCGTGCCTCTCGTGGCAGCGAGAACTGAAGTTGAGTGGAATAGACTCAACTTGCTTGACGTTGGGGTCGATGCGCATCGCAGGACAGGGTCTGCGGTGTGCTGAGGAGAAGACCAGAGACCGCAGGAGAGGAGCCCCATGGAGTTCCAGTTCACCACCCGTGCGCAGGAGGCCGTCACCGCCGCGGCGGAGAGGGCCGTCGAGCTCGGCAACCCCCAGATCAGCTCCCTCCACCTGCTGTGGGCGCTGATCGGCCAGAACGACGGCATCGGCCGGGCCGCGCTCGAGGCGGTCGGTGCGGAGCCCGAGCAGGTGAGCCGCCGGGCGGCCCAGGCCGTCGACGCACTGCCTCGTGCCCGCGGCGGCTCGTCCCCGACATTCGTCGGCACCGGATTCGACGCCCTCGAGGCGGCGCGGCGAGAGGCCGACGCCGCGGGTCGCACCTACCTGTCCACCGAGCATCTGATGATCGGCATCGCACTCGGCAAGGACGCCGCCGCCCGCCTGCTCTCCACAGCCGGGGCGACCCCGGCAGCACTGCGCGATGCCGTCCGGACCCTGACCTCAGGAGATGACCGTATGAACCAGATGGACTCCCAGAACCCCGAGGGCACCTTCCAGAGCCTCGAGAAGTTCGGCGTCGACCTCACCGAGATGGCCCGCGAGGGTCGGCTGGATCCGGTGATCGGGCGGGACGCCGAGATCCGCCGCGTGGTGCAGGTGCTCTCCCGGCGCACCAAGAACAATCCCGTGCTGATCGGTGAGCCGGGCGTCGGCAAGACCGCCGTCGTCGAGGGCCTCGCCCAGCGCATCGTCGCCGGGGACGTCCCCGATTCCCTGCGCGGGAAGCGGCTGATCTCCTTGGACCTGTCCTCGATGGTCGCGGGCTCGAAGTACCGCGGTGAGTTCGAGGAGCGGATGAAGGCCGTGCTCGACGAGATCCGCACCTCGGGCGGTCAGATCATCACCTTCATCGACGAGCTCCATACGGTGGTCGGCGCAGGGGGCTCCGGCGACGGCTCGATGGACGCCGGCAACATGCTCAAGCCCATGCTCGCCCGCGGCGAGCTGCGGATGGTCGGGGCGACCACGCTGGACGAGTACCGCGAGAACATCGAGAAGGATCCCGCGCTCGAGCGCCGCTTCCAGCAGGTGCTGGTGGGAGAGCCCAGCGTCGAGGACACGGTGACGATCCTGCGCGGGCTCAAGGACAAGTACGAGGCGCACCACAAGGTGACCATCACCGATGGTGCCCTGGTGGCCGCCGCGGCCCTGTCCTCCCGCTACATCTCCGGCCGGCAGCTGCCGGACAAGGCCATCGACCTGGTCGACGAGGCCGCCTCCCGCCAGCGCATGGAGCTGGACTCCTCACCGGAGCAGCTGGACATCCTGCGCCGGCAGGTGGACCGGCTGAAGATGGAGGAGCTCGCCCTCGCCGGCAGCGATGATCCGGGCAGCCTCGCCCAGCTGGAGTCCGTGCGTGCCCAGCTGGCGGACCGCACCGAGCAGCGCGACGAGCTCTCCGCCCGGTGGGAACGGGAGAAGGCCGGGCTCAACCTCGTGGGCGATCTCAAGGCACAGCTCGAGCAGCTGCGCATGCAGGCTGATCGTGCCCAGCGCGACGGTGATCTGACCGCGGCCTCGAAGATTCTGTACGGCGACATCCCCTCGCTCAAGGAACAGCTGCGCGAGGCGGAGGAGCAGGAGGCCGGCGGGCACGGCGATCAGGAGCGCCCGATGGTCGCCGACCACGTGGGCGCCGACGACATCGCCGAGGTGGTCGAGGCCTGGACAGGGATCCCGGCCGGACGCCTGCTGCAGGGGGAGACCGAGAAGCTCCTGCAGATGGAGGGGATCATCGGTCAGCGCCTGATCGGGCAGCGGCGCGCCGTCGGGGAGGTCTCCGACGCGGTGCGACGTGCCCGGGCCGGTATCGCGGACCCGCACCGTCCCACCGGATCGTTCCTGTTCCTCGGACCGACGGGCGTGGGCAAGACCGAGCTCGCCAAGGCGCTCGCGGAGTTCCTCTTCGACGACGAGCGGGCGATGATCCGCATCGACATGTCGGAGTACGGCGAGAAGCACACCGTCTCCCGGCTGGTCGGCGCGCCCCCGGGCTACGTCGGCTATGACGAGGGCGGCCAGCTCACCGAGGCCGTGCGACGCCGTCCCTACTCGGTGGTGCTGCTCGACGAGATCGAGAAGGCCCATCCCGACGTCTTCGATGTGCTGCTCCAGGTGCTCGACGACGGCCGTCTCACCGATGGCCAGGGACGGACCGTGGACTTCCGCTCCACGATCCTCATCCTCACCTCGAACCTGGGTGCGCACGCGCTGCAGGACCCGGTGCTCTCGGAGACCGAGAAGCACGATCGGGTGATGCAGGTGGTGCGGGCCTCCTTCAAGCCGGAGTTCCTCAACCGCCTGGACGACATCGTCATGTTCGATGCCCTGGACCGTGAGCAGCTGGCCCGCATCGTCGCTCTGCAGGTTCGGGAGGTCTCCGAGCGGCTGCGGGAGCGGCGCATCAGCCTCGACGTCACGGCAGAGGCGACCAGTTGGCTCGCCGCCGAGGGATTCGATCCGATGTACGGGGCACGTCCCCTGAAGCGGCTGGTCCAGAAGGAGATCGGCGACGGCCTCGCGCGGCTCATCCTGCGTGGCGAGGTGCAGGACGGGCAGCGGGTCGAGGTCGGGGTCGATCCTCAGGATCACGGGCTCGTGCTGGTGGTGGCAGGCGACGGCGAGGAGGAGCTGACGGCGACTCTGGAGTGACGTCCAGGCCCGGCGCGAACGGAGCGTTCAGACAGCTCCGTCCCACGGCATCGGCGCGTACTGGCGGCGGAGATCGTAGAGCTGCTCGGCGTCGGTGACGGTGTCGTGGACGCCCTGCCAGTCGTCATGGATGCGCTGCAGACCTCCCTCCGCAGCATGCAGCGGCTCGCCCGCACCGGGAGAGACGAGGTCGGCCACATCTCCTCCGGTGCCGAGCACGTCCGAGGCGGTCTGGGCGAGGGCCGGGAGCGGGGTGGCGGCGAGGACGTCCGCCGTCGCGTCGATGTTCCGGTACAGGCCGCGCTCCGCGGCGCCGACGGCACCGGAGAGGTCCCCTGCGCCGAGCGCCGTGGACACCTCGCCGGTGGTCTGCAGGACATTGGCGATGCCTCGGTCGACCCCCGAGGCGATCTGCCCTGCGACGGAGCCGTCACCGAGGATCGGCTCGGAGAGGGTGTGAGGCGTGCGTGCCACATCGACGAGCGGGGTGAGGGAACCGAGGTCGTTGTCCACCAGCAGCTGCTCGGCCCCGTCATAGAGGCCGCCGATCGCCTCGTGCGCGCTCATGGCGCCCTGCACGAGGCCCACCACGGGAACCTTCCTGAGTCCCAGGCGACGGATGCTCTCGGCATCGGCGAGGTGCCCGGGCTCCAGGTCGTAACGTTCATCCGGCGCGACGGGAGCCGGGCGGGGGAAAGCAGGTGCGGGCTCGTGCCTCAGCGGCCCACCGATCAACGGCCCGAGATCACCCAGGTCGGGAAGAGCGGGGAGCCGGTCGGCGAGGCCCGTCGGATCCTCGACCTGCAGCGGCCCGCCGATCAACGGACCCCAGCCGCCCTCGGGGGCTCCGGCCAGGCGGGGAAGGTCCCCGCCGCCCAGGAACGGCAGCAGGGCGCGCACCCGCAGCGGGTCGGTCGGATCGGACCCGCCCTCGACCGCGGAGCAGAGATCCTGCGCTGCGGACTCCCGCTCCAGCAGCTCGCCGAGACGGCGCACCGCCTCCGCGATCGTGCGCGCACGCTCGACCAGCTCATCGGTGAGCGAGCGGTGCTCCTCGGCATCCGGTCCGAACCAGGTCGCTGAGCGTCGCGCGTCGGCCGCACGCGCGAGGAGGGCCTGCATCCGTTCGGCTCCTGATCCGAAGTCCCCGGACAGCTCCGTCATGGTCGCGGTGTCGCATCCCCAGAAAGTGTTCATGGCGCGACCGTAGGCACTGTGCGGACCTCACGTCCCGGACAGGACCGACGATGTGGATGACTCGGGACTGTGGAGGAACGATCGTCGACCCCGCGGACACCCCCGCCTCCGAGCACGGCACCGCCTCCGAGCACGGCGCCGCGTCCGAGCACGGCTCTGCCTCCGAGCACGCCCCGACCCATGAACGAGCTCGGCCCCAGGACATGAGGTCCTGGGGCCGAGGCGGCGGGGAGCGGAGCTCAGGAGCCGCTCACACCACGATGTTCACGATCTTCGGTGCCCGGATGATCAGCTTGCGGACGGTCTGGCCCTCCAGCAGCTCCTGCACGCGCGGCTCGGCCATCACCGCCGCCTCGAGATCCGCCTCGGAGATCTCCGGGTCCACCTCGATGCGGTGGCGCACCTTGCCCTTGACCTGGATCACGCAGGTCACCTGATCAGCCTTCAGCAGCTCCGGATCTGCCACCGGGTAGGCCACGCGGGAGATGCTCCCGGTGTGGCCCAGGCGTGCCCAGAGCTCCTCGGCCAGGTGCGGGGCCAGCGGTGCGACCATCAGCACCAGCGGCTCGACCGCCTCGCGGGGGGTGGAACCGGTCGCGGTGAGCTGCTTGGTCAGGTGGTTCACCAGCTCGATCAGCTTGGCGATCGCAGTGTTGAACTGCATCCGTTCCATGTCGCGGGAGACCCCGTCGATGGCGCGGTGCACGGCCTGCTGGGTGGCGCGGTCCGCAGGCTCGTCGGAGAGGGTCAGTCGGCCGGACTCCTCATCCACCACCAGGCGCCACAGGCGCTGCAGGAAGCGCTGGGAGCCGACCACGGCCCGGGTCTCCCACGGCCGTGACAGGTCGAGCGGACCCATCGACATCTCGTAGACCCGCAGCGTGTCCGCGCCGTACTCCTCATACATGTCGTCCGGGGCCACGGCGTTCTTCAGCGACTTCCCCATCTTCCCGTACTCCTTGGTGACGGGCGCGCCCTGGTAGGTGAAGGTGCCGTCGGCCTCTGCCACGACCTCCTCCGCCGGGACGTGCACGCCGCGGGAGTCCGTGTAGGCGAAGGCCTGGATGTAGCCCTGGTTGAACAGGCGGTGGAAGGGCTCCTGACTGGAGACGTCCCCGCGGTCGAAGAGCACCTTGTGCCAGAACCGGGCGTACAGCAGGTGCAGCACCGCGTGCTCGACACCGCCCACGTACAGGTCCACACCCCCCACGCCGCCGTCCTCGCGGGAGCCCAGCCAGTACTTCTCGTTCTCGGGCCGCACCAGGACCTCGTCCTCGGTGGGGTCGATGTAGCGCAGGTGGTACCAGGAGGAGCCCGCCCACTGCGGCATCGTGTTCGTCTCGCGCAGGTACGTCCTCGGCCCCTCGCCCAGGTCCAGCTCGACCCGAGCCCAGTCGGTGGCGCGGGAGAGCGGGGTCTGCGGCTCGGTGTCCGCATCCATCGGGTCGAAGGTCCTGGGGGAGAAGTCCGCGACCTCCGGCAGGTCCAGCGGCAGCATCGAGTCCGGCAGCGGGATCGGCACCTCCGGGTGCTCGGGGTCGTAGACGATCGGGAAGGGCTCGCCCCAATAGCGCTGACGGGAGAACAGCCAGTCCCGCAGACGGTAGGTGGTGCGAGCGCGACCGAATCCCTTCGCCTCGGCGTGGGCGGTGGCACGCCGCTTCGCCTCGTCCTTGTCCAGGCCGTTCAGGTCCAGCTCGGCGCTCGCGGAGTTGATCTTCTCGCCCTCGCCGGTCCACGCGCCGCCGGCGAAGTCCACGGGGGGCCGCACGGTCCGGATCACCGGCAGATCAAAGCGCGCGGAGAACTCGAAGTCCCGCTCGTCCTCGGCGGGCACTGCCATGATCGCGCCGGTGCCGTAGCCGGTCAGCACGTAGTCCGCGGTGAACACGGGCAGCTCCCGGCCGTCCATCGGGTTGGTCGCGAAGAGCCCGGTGAACACGCCGGTCTTCTCGCGGTCCTCGGCCGTGCGCTCGTCCTCCCCGAGGGAGGCGGCGCGCGCCTGGTAGGCGGTCACGGCCGCGCGGGGGCTCTGTGCACCGCCCGTCCAGGCGTCCTGCGTGCCCTCGGGCCACGCGGCCGGCAGCGTCCGGACGTCCTCCAGCAGGGCGTGCTCGGGGGAGAGCACACAGAAGGTCGCACCGAACAGGGTGTCCGCGCGGGTGGTGAACACGTCGAAGCTCGCCTCACCGCCGCCGTCGAGCCCGGTGGCGGGGAAGGTGATCTGGGCGCCGTGGCTGCGTCCGATCCAGTTGCGCTGCATCGCCCGGATCGACTCGGGCCAGTCCACCCGGTCCAGGTCGTCGATCAGCCGGTCCGCGTAGGCGGTGATGCGCATGTTCCACTGCCGCAGCCGGCGCGTGAACACCGGGAAGTTCCCGCGCTCGGAGCGTCCCTCGGCGGTGACCTCCTCATTGGCCAGCACGGTGCCCAGGCCCGGGCACCAGTTCACCGGGGTCTCGGAGATGTAGGTCAGGCGGAAGGCGTCCGCCAGGGAGGTCAGCTCGGCGTCGGAGGCGCCGGGGACGTCGGCCGCGCTGCGCCCCACCCACTGCGTCGGCAGCTCGATCCCCGAACGGTCCGCGAGGGCGAAGGGGTCCACCGTGCCGGCGCGCAGGGCCTCGCGCAGCTCCGAGATCGGGCGTGCCCGACCCACGATCCCGTCGGCGTTCGGCGCTGTCGGGTCGTACCAGGAGTCGAAGATGCGCAGGAAGATCCACTGGGTCCATTTCACGAACTCCGGGTCCGTGGTGGCCAGGGTGCGGCGCGGGTCGTGGGAGAGACCCAGACGGTGCAGCTGGCGGCGCATGTTCGCGATGTTCGACTCGGTGGTCGTGCGCGGATGGGTGCCGGTCTGGACGGCGTACTGCTCGGCCGGCAGGCCGAAGGCGTCGTAGCCCATCGTGTACAGCACGTTCCTGCCCATCATCCGCTGGTGGCGGGCGACCACGTCGGTCGCGATGTAGCCCAGCGGATGCCCCACGTGCAGTCCCGCCCCCGAGGGGTAGGGGAACATGTCCATGATGTACATCTTCTCGGCCGACCGCGAGGTCGCCGCGGTCGTCGCCTCCTCGAGCGACCCGGCGGAGCCGCGCAGCTCGCCGACGGGGTTGTCGGCGTGGAAGGTGCCGTCCTCGTCCCAGCGCTGCTGCCAGCGGCGTTCGATCTCGTCCGCCACGGCGGCGGTGTATCGGTGCGGGGCCTCGCTCATGGGTGAATCGTCCTCCGAAGGATCATCGCGGCGGGAGCCGCCAGGTGTTGTGTGACATGGTCTCGTGACATGAAAAAACCCTCGCGCGGGCGAGGGGAGCCGCATCGGTGCCTCATGTGCGCACCGGCACGCTCTCAGGAGCGCGTGGTGGGCACGGGCCTTGTCCGACGCGGCTGCATAAGCAGGAGCCGTCGAGTCACCCGGCCATCCTACCGTGCCGCCCCGGATGCGCCGATGCGGCGGAGGCGCCCGTGAGAGCGCGCCCCCCGTGACTGCTCAGACCCCGAGCAGGGCGGAGATCGCGAGCAGCACCAGCACGGTGCCGATGGTGGTGATCAGGACCGTGTCGCGGGCGAGGTTCTCCGAGGCTCGGTAGCGCGCAGCGGCGACGTAGACGTTCTGTGCGGTGGGCAGCGCGGCCATCACCACCACCTCGAACAGAGCGGTGTCCCGCAGCCCCAGCAGCAGGCCCACGCCCAGCGCGATCACCGGCATCAGCAGCAGCTTGGAGCCCGAGGCGACGGCGATCAGTCCGCGATAGCCGTCGTCCTTGGCGAGCGGCCTGGAGCCGTACAGCGAGAGGCCGTAGGCCAGCAGCATGGCGGGGATCGCCATGTCCGCGAGCGAGTGGACCGGCTCGAGCACCACCGCAGGGATCCTCACCCCCACCAGCACCAGGACCAGGCCGACGGCGGAGGCGATGATGGTGGGGTTCGCGACGATGCTGCGCAGCACCCCGGCGGGGCCCGACGAGCCTTCCTCGGTCACCCGGTGCAGGACGAACAGGTACAGGGGTGTGTACACGGCCTGCTGGAAGAGGATCACCGGCAGGGCATGGGAGATGTCCCCGAGCACGTACAGGGCGATCGGGAAGCCCATGTTCGCGCCGTTGACCACCGAGCCGCTGATCGCGGTCACCACCAGATCCGCTCCCCGGCGCCTGGTGAACAGCGCCACGGCGACGAGCAGGATCGCGCCGGTGGCGAGCCCCGAGATGCCGGCCACGGCCATGGGCAGGGAGAGCACCTCGCGCACCTCCGACTCGAGCAGACCCACCAGCACCAGGGCGGGGGAGGCGACGAAGAAGGTCGAACGGTTCAGCACATAGCGGCCATGGGGGCCGAGCACACCGGTGCGGCCCACCACCCAGCCCACGCCGATCAGGGCCCAGACGATGAAGAAGCCGGCGAGGACCCCGGTCACAGCGGGACGGGGGAGGAGTAGACGCTCACCGCAGAGATGCTAGTCCAGCTGTGGGAAAGGGGGTTCCGGGGGCCACTGCTCGGACACCACGCAGTCAGCACTCAGGAGTCGGCAGGTGAGGCCACGGCGCGCGGGTCGGGGCCCGCGTGAGCCGAGACCTGCATCGGTCGAGCTCTGTGCGCGAAGCGGTCCGGCGGCCTCAGCGCATCCCGTGCGAGGTGCGGCCGTCGATCTGGTCGGCCATCCCCGGGACCGGCTGGGCGCCGTCGTCGCCGAGGGCGACGATGCGGTTGTTCTCGTCGACGTGGACCACGCGCGGGCGATGGGCGGCGACCTCGGCGGCGTCCAGCTGTCCGTAGGCCATGATGATCACCAGATCGCCGGGGGAGACGAGGTGGGCGGCCGCTCCGTTGATGCCGATCACACCCGAGCCGCGCTCGCCCTCGATCACGTAGGTGACCAGGCGGTGGCCGTTGGTGATGTCCACGATGGAGACCTGCTCGTTCTCGACCAGGCCCGCGGCCTCGGTGAGATCGGGGTCGATCGTGACCGAGCCCACGTAGTGCAGGTCTGCCTGCGTGACGGTGGCTCGGTGGATCTTCGAGGTCATCAGAGTGCGCAACATCGCTCCCATTCTCTCACCGATGCCGCATGCTGGATGATGGGGACGTCCGTTTCGTCAGGAGGATCACCATGCCCAAGGCCCGTCGCCGCTCAGCTCACCGCTCCGAGCGGTTCGAGGACATGGCGCTGCCCGACGAGCTGCTCGGCGTCCTCGCCGATCAGGGGCTCGAGCATGCCTTCGAGATCCAGTCGGCGATCCTGCCCGACGCCCTCGCCGGACGCGATGTGCTCGCCCGTGCGGAGACCGGCTCCGGCAAGACCCTCGCCTTCACCCTGGCGATGACCGCCCGCTTCCGCGGCCGCAAGGTCCATCGCCGTCGGCCGCTCGGTGTGGTGCTGGTCCCCACCCGCGAGCTCGCGGTGCAGGTGGTCGACACGATCCATCCCTTCGCCCGCGCCGTGGGGACCACGGCGCAGCTGGTCTCCGGCGGCATGAACATCGAGAAGCAGGCCGACGCGGTGGCCCGCGGCGTCGGGATCGTGGTGGCGACCCCGGGCCGTCTCATCGACCTCGCCGAGCGCGGCGCGCTCCAGCTGGACCTGGTGGAGACGACCGTCATCGACGAGGCCGATCACATGGCAGACCTCGGCTTCCTCCCCGACGTGCGCGACATCCTCGCCGCGATCCCGATGGGCACCCAGAAGATGCTCTTCTCCGCGACCCTGGACGGCCAGGTCGAGGAGATCGTCGATGCCTTCCTGGTGGATCCCGTCAACCACGAGACCACTCCGGTCACCGCGGCCGTGAAGACGATGGACCATCATGTCCTGGCGATCGCCCCCGAGGCCAAGCGCACGGTCACCGCGCAGCTCGCGGCGCGCGCGGGCCGCACCCTGATGTTCACCCGCACCCAGCTGGGCGCCGAGCGCGTGGCGCAGGAGCTCATCGAGGTGGGAGTGCCCGCCGCGGCGCTGCACGGGAACAAGCAGCAGGGGCTGCGCACGAACGTGCTGGCAGGCTTCCGTGAGGGGGCCTTCCCGGTGCTGGTCGCCACCGATGTCGCCGCCCGCGGACTGCACATCGACGACATCTCGATGGTGGTCCACGTCGACCCCTCCGATGACGTCAAGGAGTACGTGCACCGCTCGGGCCGCACCGCCCGGGCGGGCGCCGCAGGCAGCGTGGTCACGCTCGCCCTGCCCCACCAGCTCCGCTCCTCGCAGCGGATCCTCGCCGAGGCGGAGGTGGAGCCCAGCTGGGTCGAGGACGTCTCCTCCGCCGAGCATCCGGCGCTCGCGGAGCTCGGCGGGCGGACCCCGGCCGGCGAACCCGCGGAGGACCCGGCGACAGTGAAGTACAAGGGCGCACCGCGCAAGCTCGACCTCTCCCGCGCCAAGGGCGCCGATGCCCGGAAGGCGGACGAGCGTCGCGCGAACGAGGAGCGACGTGCCTCCTGGGAGGAGGAGCCCGAGGAGCGGGGAGGTCGCGGAGGCTCGCGATCCGGTGGCGGCCGCGGCGGTCGCAGCGGCGGCGGTCGGAACAGCGGCTCTCGCGGTGGCGTGCGGAGCGGCGGCGGCCGGAGCGGCAGCGGCGGCCGGAACAGCGGTGGTGCCACCGGAGGCGCCGCTGAAGGAGGCCGCGGTCGCGGAGCCGCGGGCTCGGGAGAGCGGCGCGGACGCTCCGGCGGGGCCGCGGAGGATCAGGGCCGCGGGCGCTCCGGCGGGACCGGGAAGGGTCAGGGCCGTGGCCGCTCGGGCGCGCCGTCGCGCGCACCGCGCCGTCGTGGCGGACGATGAGGAGATGACCGGCTGTTCGAGGAGGAGCAGACGAGACGCCGAGGAGGCACGCGATGAGCATCAGCACGTTCGACATGTTCAAGATCGGCATCGGCCCGTCGAGTTCGCACACCGTGGGGCCCATGCGGGCCGCGGCGATGTTCGCCCAGGACGCCCTCGCCGACCCTGACCTCGGATCCCGCATCGCCGAGGTCGATGTGCACCTGTACGGCTCGCTCGCCGCCACCGCCTCCGGCCACGGCACGCTCAACGCCGTGGTGATGGGGCTGGAGGGCGCGGACCCGGAGACGGTCGATCCGGTGGCCGGGCTCGAGCGGGTCGCGCAGATCGAGCAGGAGGGCGGACTGCGCTTGGACGGCTCCTTGCCGATCTCCCTGCGCCCGTCCACGATCGTGCTCCATCCGCTGACCTTCCTGCCCCAGCACTCCAACGGCATGACGTTCATCGCGCTGGATGCCGACGGGGCCGAGCTGCTGCGTCGGCCGATGTTCTCCGTCGGCGGCGGTTTCGTGGTCGACGAAGCGGATATGGACCGCTCGATCGCCGAGGTCGCCGCCGAGGACGAGGGGCGCACGATCTTCACCACCGGCGACGAGCTGCTGCGGGTGTGCGAGGACCGCGGCATCTCGATCTCCGAGGCGATGATGCTGCGGGAGCGCCAGTGGCGCAGCGACGAGGAGATCCGGGAGGGTCTGCTGACGATCTGGCGGGCGATGGACGACTGCATCCAGCGCGGCACCAGGACCCCCGGGATCCTCCCCGGAGGGCTCGAGGTCAAGCGGCGTGCGTCCTCCTGGTACGACTCCCTCTCCGCCGAGGACCCGGTGCGGCTGCCGATGAACGCCTTCGAATGGGTCTCCCTCGCAGCGCTCGCCGTCAACGAGGAGAACGCCGCCGGAGGCCGTGTCGTCACCGCGCCCACCAATGGCGCCGCCGGAATCGTCCCGGCCGTGCTCTCCTTCGCCACCACCTACATCGAGGGTGTGGATCCCGACGAGATCGCGGTGCGCTTCCTGCTCACCGCCGGAGCGATCGGCTCCCTGTACAAGGAGCACGCCTCGATCTCCGGTGCCGAAGTGGGCTGCCAGGGCGAGGTGGGCTCGGCCTGCTCGATGGCGGCCGCCGCGCTGTGCGAGGCGATGGGCGGCAAACCCGCCCAGGTCGAGAACGCCGCGGAGATCGCGATGGAGCACAATCTGGGGCTGACCTGCGACCCCGTCGGTGGACTGGTGCAGGTCCCCTGCATCGAGCGCAATGCCATGGCGGCGGTCAAGGCGATCACCGCCGCCCGTTTCGCCCTGCGCGGCACCGGCGAGCACTTCGTCTCCCTGGACACGGTCATCGAGACCATGCGCCAGACCGGCAAGGACATGAACGAGCGCTACAAGGAGACCGCGATGGGCGGCCTCGCGGTCACCGCGGTCCCGGTCAGCGTCCCGGACTGCTGAGCTCCGGGGGCCCCACCCGCACCCCGCGCGGCACCGCCGCCGCTCCCAGCCGGTCGTGGATGAGTGCGCGCAGCGACTCCGGGGTCGGGGCCGGGGCGCCATGGGGCAGCGCTGTGAGCTCCACCTCGGCAAGCGTGCGCACTCCGAAGCGAGGGTCGGAGACCACTCGGATCCGTGCCCGTGCCACCCCGTCCTGGGAGAGCAGCACCCGTACCACTGCGGCCGGGTCATGGAGCATCCCTCCCGAGCAGACGGCGCCGTCCGCGCGCCCGAGCACGTGGACGGTGCCATCGGCGGCGATCCGGCCGCGATCGGTGACCCGTTCGCGACCGCTGGTAAAGGGGGTTCTGGCGTGCAGCAGCCCGTCGGCCTCCCGCAGGTGCACGCCGCGCAGCGGCCGGCCGTCGACGGTGAGCGACCCGGTCTCGGTGGTGCCGTAGACGTCGTGCACGCGGGCCCGGAATCGTCGGGCGAGCTCTGCGCGCAGCGCGGTGGAGAGGGCATCGGATCCGGAGACCACCCGCGGGATGTGCAGCGGGATGCCCCGGCCGAGCTCCTGCTCCGCCCGCAGCAGGTTCACCAGGTGCACGGGGATGCCGGTGAGCAGTGCGGGGGAGCTGCGGTGCAGCAGCGCGATGCGGGCTGGGCCGGGCAGGTGGGTGAGGTCCACCAGCGGTGCGCCGATCCCGAGGGCGCCGAGGGCGACCATCAGCCCATGGCCGTGCACGCCGGGGGCGAGACTGGCGATGCTCCTGCCGGGTCGCAGCCCGATGCGGCGGCCCAGGTCGGAGAGGGTGAGCAGCTGGGACGGGCTCAGCGGACCGCGACGATGGAGGCGGGGAGCGCCCGTGGTGCCGCTCGAGCGCGGCGCGAGCACCCCGTCGCCGGCGAGTGCGGCGACTAGCACCTGGCGCAGCGGCGCGGTGGCCGGGAGGTCGCCCAGGTCCGTCACCGGTGCCCCGCGGTGTCGCCGACGGTGCAGCTGCACCAGATCGAGCAGCTCGCCGGCGCTCAGCGTGCCGAGGTGATCGGTGAGGACCATCGCCCGCGGATGCAGCGCCACCCTGGCGCGCAGCGCAGTGGAGGCCTGCAGGAGCTTCATGATCGCCGCCCTCGCCCCAGAGGTCGTGCGCGGAGATACCGGGAGGCCGGCCGGGAAGCTGGCTGGGGAGTCGGTCGGTCCCCGTGACCGCGGCCCGCCCGTGGGTGCTCACGCACCGTGACCCGGCGCAGCAGGTGCTCGGCCCGGCCTGCGGCCTCCGCGGCGATCGACGGCGCGGCCTGGGAGAGCACCGCGCCGATCCGTGACCACAGCGGGGAGTGCAGGGTGCGCCGGGACCGCAGAGCGCGCAGCACGCGCCATGCCGCCTGCTCGGGGGTCAGCGCCCCTCGCGGCGCGCGGCCGTACGTCGGAGCGGCCATGGCGGTCGCGACCAGCGGCAGCTCCACCACGGTGATCTGCACTCCGTGCTGAGCGGCCTGCGGTCGCAGCGCCCTCAGCCAGGTGTCCAGTCCCGCCTTCGAGGCGCCGTACGCCGCCCAGCCGGGGGTGGGGATCCGGGCGGAGGCGCTCGTCACGGCGATGAGGCGACCTCGTCCTGCCGCGCACATCGGCTCCAGCAGGGCGAGCAGCAGAGCGGCGGGTCCCAGCAGGTTCGTGCCGGTCAGACGCACCAGGTCGTGCGGTCGGCCGAAGGTCTGGGTGAGATCGCGGCGGATCGAGTGGCCGGCCAGGGAGACCACGGCCTGCGGCGTCCCGTGCTGGGCGAGGACCTGCGCGGCCAGTGCCGAGACCGCCTCCTGGTCGCGCAGATCGCAGGGGTGCGTCGAGGCGGTGCCGCCGGCGGTGCGCACGCGGGCGGCGAGCGCCTCCAGTCGCCCCTCGTCGCGAGCGGTGAGCACCAGATGCTCCCCCTCGCGCGCCAGGGCCAGGCAGAGGGCGGTCCCGACTCCTCCGCTCGCCCCGGTGACCAGGATCATCCGCCGACCTCGACCTCGACCTCGACCTCGACCGCGTCCCCGACCCAGCGCCGTCGGGCGTCGCCGCGGACCCGGTGGGAGCTCACCAGGTGCCCCGGTGGTAGGCGCCCGGGTAGAGCGCGCCGTCGCGCACCCCGAGCTCGTGCGCCGCGCGCTGGGGCCATCCCGGCTCGCGCAGCGCGGCGCGCCCTACCGCGACGAAGTCGGCATCGCCCCGCTCCAGCACCTGCTGGGCTCCGGCGGGATCGGTGATCAGGCCGACGGCGGCCACCGGCAGGGAGACAGCCTCTCGCAGCGTGCGGGCGAAACCGACCTGGTACTCGGGGCCGACGGCGATGTCCGCGACCACCGCGCCGCCGGTGGAGACGTGCAGGGCGTCGACTCCCGCGTCCTCGAGCTCGCGGGCCAGCTCGACGGACTGCTCGATGTCCCAGCCGCCGTCGATCCAGTCGGTCGCGCTGAGCCGCACGATCAGCGGGCGCTCGGCCGGCCACTGCTCGCGGACCGCGGAGGCGATCTCCAGCGCGAGGCGTCGTCGGCCCGGTCCGTCGCCGCCGTACTCGTCGGTGCGTGTGTTCACCAGGGGTGAGAGGAACTCGTGCACCAGGTAGCCGTGGGCGAAGTGCAGCTCGATCGCATCGAAACCGGCCTCCTCAGCGCGCTGCGCGGCCTCGACGAACGCCCGGACCACGGAGGCGATGTCCGCCGCGCTCAGCGCGTCGGGGGCATCGAGTCCGGGGAAGGGGTCCTGGGTCGGGCCGACGGCGCGCCAGCCCGCTGCGAACTCGGGCACCGTGCCGCGCCGGGACCGGAATCGGGGGAGCGCCGGCCAGGTGGAGGCCTTGCGTCCGGCATGGGCGAGCTGAACGGCGACCTTCGCGCCCTGGTCCTGGCAGAAACGGGTGATCCGGCGCCAGGCCGCGGTCTGCTCGGCGTTCCACAGGCCGGTGTCCTGGGGGCTGATCCTCCCTTCCGGGGCGACAGCGGTCGCCTCCGTGACGATCAGGCCGAAGCCGCCGACGGCCCTCGCCCCCAGGTGCACCAGGTGCCAGTCGGTGGGGATGCCGTCCTGCTCCTGGACCATGTACTGGCACATCGGGGCGAGCCAGAGGCGATTGCGGATCTCGAGCTCGCGCAGACGAGCCGGAGCCAGGAGTGCCGGGGAGACGGCGGGATCAGGAGCCATGAGGCCTCACGGTAGTCGTCCGGCCTGCGGCGTCGAGCAGGCGTTCACGACGTGGGGAGGGCGGGGCAGACCCGCCTGCGGGCACGACAGGGGGTGGTCGGCGTGTCGCGCCGAGCAAGGATGCTAGCATCCTTGCATGGTAGAAGACGTGGCAGAGCCCGCACCCGCACCCGCACCCAAGGTGCAGTTCAACGTGTACCTCCCCAAAGAGCTCGTCGTCGCGGTCAAGCACCGGGCGATCGACGAATCCACCAGTCTCAGCGCCCTCGTCGAGACGGCGCTGACGCAGTACCTCACCCCTTCCATCGACCAGCGCGACGACGCCTGAGGAGATCGACATGACCGAGCAGACCCTCCGACCCGAGCCCGGCCCCGGCTTCACCGTCTTCCCCCTCCGCTTCACCCGTGACCCCAAGGCGCTGATCGCCTTCCTCCGCACCCTCGGCATGGCCCCTGCGATCACGGCAGGGGATGACGGATTCGGCGATCTCGTCGCGGGAGCCGGTCGAGTGATGGTCCACTCCGTCCAGGGTGCCGAGAGCGGCGCCGCGCACGGCGACACCGACCTGTGCCTCGCCGTCCCGGACGCCGACCGAGCGGCCCGGGACCTCGCCGATGCGGGGATCGAGGCGACGATCTGGGACGAGAGCTATGGCAGGCAGGGCCGCCTCGACGGGCCGGCCGGCGAGGGGGTGTCGCTGAACGAGCACCAGAGCGACCTCTACGGATACCAGGGGCACGACCCCTCGGCAGGCGACCACCGGCTGGCGGTGACGGCCGTCGTCATGAGCGAGGACTTCGGGCGCGACGCCGCCTGGTTCGCCCGGCTCGGATTCGTCGCCGACGACGCAGCGGACCACGAGGATGCAGGCGACCACGAGGGTGCAGGCGACCAGTGGTGGCGGGAGCTGCGCGGGCCCGGCCGGGCCGGCACGATCGGTCTGCACCGACCCGTTCCCGAGGACCGCAGGACCCGTCCGACCGGGGAGGAGTTCGGTGACTGCCTCCAGGTGCGTCTCGGCTTCTCGACCACCGAGGCGCTCGACGCCCTCGCGGAGCGGCTCACCGCGGCCGGTCACCCGGCCCGCCTCGTCGAGGGGGATCGTGCCCGCAGCGTGCGCGTCACGGATCCTGACGGGCTGACGGTGGAGATCCACCCGCGCGCCGCGCGCTGAGCTCCTCCGCTCCGGGGAGTCAGGGGCCGGGACGGTGAAGAGCCTGCCGGATCCGCGGGGTCAGGACCGTCCCCGGAGCGTGACCGGGCGCGCGTGACGTGGGTCTCCTGCGATACGGTGGCCGCGTCCCTCCGCCCCGGCTCCCCGGGGCCCGTGAACCAGGAGTACTGATGACCGACGACGCCGCCACCGGGATCGAGAACCTCTCCCAGGAGAGCCGTACGTTCTCCCCGTCCTCCGAGTTCGTGCAGAACGCGGTCGCACGTCCCTCCCTCTACGAGGAGGCGGAGCGCGACCGTCTGGCGTTCTGGCGCTCCCGTGCGAGCCTGCTCAGCTGGGAGACCCCGTTCACCGAGACGCTCGACTGGTCGAACCCGCCCTTCGCGCGATGGTTCGCCGACGGCACCCTGAACGTCGCCTACAACTGCGTGGACCGCCACGTCGAGTCCGGGCACGGCGACCAGGTCGCGCTGCTCGCCGAGTACGAGGACGGCTCCGACGCCTCCTTCACCTATGCGGACGTGAAGGACGAGATCTCCCGCATGGCCAACGTCCTGGTCGACCTCGGGGTGCGGACCGGAGACCGGGTCGCGATCTACATGCCGATGATCCCCGAGACCGTCTTCGCGATGCTCGCCTGCGCCCGCCTCGGCGCGCCGCACTCGCTGGTGTTCGGCGGCTTCAGCGCGGACGCGCTGCGCTCCCGCATCGAGGACGCGGAAGCCCGCGTCGTGATCACCGCCGACGGCCAGAACCGTCGCGGCAAGCAGCTGCCGCTGAAGCCCGCGGTCGATGAGGCGCTCGCCTCGGGCGGCGACAGCGTGGAGAAGGTCCTCGTGGTGCGCCGCACCGGCGGCGAGGTCGAGTGGACCGAGGGGCGCGATGTGTGGTGGCACGAGGCCCGCGAGAGCGCCTCGACCGAGCACGAGCCCGTCATCGTCGAGGCCGAGCACCCGCTGTTCATCCTCTACACCTCCGGCACCACCGGGAAGCCCAAGGGGATCATCCACACCAGCGGCGGCTACCTCACACAGGCCGCCTACACCCACCGCAACGTCTTCGACCTCAAGCCCTCCACCGACGTCTACTGGTGCACGGCGGACGTCGGCTGGGTCACCGGACACACCTACGTGGTCTACGGGCCGATGGCCAACCGCACCACCCAGGTGATCTACGAGGGCACCCCGGACGCTCCGCACCAGGGCCGCTGGTGGGAGATCATCGAGAAGTACGGGGTCACCCAGTTCTACTCCTCGCCCACCGCGATCCGCACCGCGATGAAGTGGGGAGAGGACATCCCTGCGAAGTTCGACCTGTCCTCGCTGCGCCTGCTGGGCAGCGTCGGCGAGGCGATCAACCCCGAGGCCTGGATGTGGTACCGCCGTGTCATCGGCGGGGACCGCTGCCCGATCGTGGACACCTGGTGGCAGACGGAGACCGGCGGGATCATGATCTCCCCGCTGCCCGGCGTCACCTCGACCAAGCCGGGCTCCGCCCAGGTCCCGCTGCCCGGGATCAGCGCCGACGTGCGCAACGACGCAGGGGAGTCCGTCGGCAACGGCGAGGGCGGGTACCTGGTGCTCGACGAGCCCTGGCCCGGGATGCTGCGCGGCATCTGGGGGGATCCCGAGCGCTTCAAGGAGACCTACTGGTCCCGCTTCGAGGGCCTGTACTTCGCCGGTGACGGCGCCAAGCGCGACGAGGACGGCGACATCTGGCTGCTGGGCCGCGTGGATGACGTCATGAACGTCTCCGGCCACCGCCTGTCCACCATGGAGATCGAATCTGCACTGGTCAGCCACGAGTGGGTGGCCGAGGCCGCGGTGGTCGGCGCGAATGACGAGACCACTGGCCAGACCCCGGTGGCCTTCGTGATCCTCCGCTCGGGCAACGACGAGGCGATCGCCGCGGACGGCGGCGAGGAGAAGGTCCCCGAGATGCTCCGCGCCCATGTGGGCAAGGAGATCGGACCGATCGCCAAGCCCAAGAAGGTGCTGCTGGTCTCGGAGCTCCCGAAGACCCGTTCCGGCAAGATCATGCGGCGCCTGCTGCGCGATGTGGCCGAGAACCGCGAGGTCGGGGACACACAGACCCTCGCCGACGCCTCGGTGATGGATCTGATCCAGCAGGGGCTCTCCGGCAAGGACTGAGCACTCCGCCCGGGGCGGTGCACTCCGTCCGGACGGAGTG